>CAZZDQ010000044.1:0-25676 GCA_964652845.1 uncultured Chitinophaga sp. | reverse complement strand
TGGCAACGATCCCTTTTGCAATCCTCAGTTGTAACTCCTCCAAAACAAATCAACTTACGCTCAATACATCAGGAGATGAGCGTTATGATAATCCCGAGGCTGCTATGAAACAAGAATTTGAAGCCACCAAGGACCCGGCGCTGGGTTATGTACCAAGGGAAAGACTGATTACAGCCATCCAGCAAACTACGGATTCAAAAATTAATGGAGTATTGGGAATTTCCTCGTATGGTACATGGGCGGAAAGAGGACCCAACAGTGATGCAACAGGTCCTTCAAATGGGAATACACGGGCTAATAGTGGTGTTGCTTCAGGCAGGGTAAGGGCAGAATGGGTTGACCTTGCTGACGCAACGGGCAATACTGTTTGGATTGGAGGCGTTGACGGAGGACTATGGAAAACTACCAATATCACTTCTTCCCCGGCCACCTGGACCGTGATTAATGATAACCTAGCCAACCTGGCCATCACATCGATTTGCCAGAGCCCAGCTGTAACCACTACAATGTACTTCTGTACAGGGGAAGCATTTTTTAATGGGGATGCTGTACAGGGTAATGGTATATTCAAAAGCACCGATCACGGTGCCAACTGGACTCAACTTGCAGCTACAACAGGATCCAATTACTATTATTGTACGAAAATTCTATGTGATGCATCCGGCAATGTGTACGTGACTACAAGGAGTGGAGTTTTCAGGAGCACAGATGGCGGCACTACATGGACAACTATTACACCGAGTGGATTAGCTTCCAGCCGTTTCAGTGATATGGAAATAAGCAGTACTACGGGAAGGCTGCATGTCAGCTCCGGCATTTTTACAACCTGCGAATACAGGTTTACGGATAATCCCTCGACTGTTACATCAGCAACCTGGACCTCTCCCACATCGGGTTACCCCGCAAGTGCAGTAAGAATTCAACTCGGTTGCGCGAAAAGTGTACTTTATGCGCTGCCTTCTGATGGATCTTATCAAGTGCCTACAATTTATAAATCAACTGACGGAGGCGCAAATTGGGCCTCAACAACAGGACAACCGACGGCAAGCTGGGCCAGTGGCCAGGCATGGTATGCACTTGCCGTGGATATTGATACCTCCAATACCAATACGGTTATTGTAGGTGGACTCGAGCCGTATAAGTCAACAGATGGAGGTGCCACCTGGACCAAAATAGCAAATTGGACAGGCACATCGGGGCAATACGTACATGCCGATAATCATTATATTCATATGTACGGATCAGGCAGGATTTTATTCGGATGTGATGGAGGAGTGCATTTCAGCAGCGACGGAGGAACAACCATCCGGGATAGAAATGTGGGCCTTAGAATAAAACAATTCTATTCCTGCGATTTTCATCCCACTACGACCAATTATTTCTTAGCAGGCGCCCAGGATAACGGCTGCCATCAATTTACCAATGGCGGTTTAAGTTCCACCACCGAAGTGACCGGAGGTGATGGGGCTTTTGTACATATTGACCAAAATAACCCGTCTTATCAATTTGGCTCTTATGTATATTGTAATTACCGCAGAAGCACGGATGGCGGGAGTACCTGGTCGTCGATAAATTTTAATAATAATGGCCAGTTCATTAATCCAACAGATTATGATAACTCGGCATTTATACTTTATTGGGCTTATACTGCCGGAAATTATGTAAGATGGACGGACCCCAGAACAGGTACATCTGCTTTTTCTGTTGCAATTACAGGCCTTGGAGGCAATTCAGTCACCGCAGTTACAGTTTCTCCTTATACTGCCAACAGGATCTACCTGGGTACAAATGGGGCGACACCAGCGGTTTGTATTGTAGATAATGCAAATACTACTCCTTCAGGTTCTGCGGGTACGGTATTGAATTCAGGGGGCTGGCCTGCCAGTTCCACGGTATCCTGTATTGCAACGGGTACCGACGACAATAACCTTATGGTTTCTTTTTCCAATTATGGGATCAATAATGTCTGGGTCAGCAGCAATGGAGGTACTTCCTGGACGGCGATTGACGGTACTGGTGGCGGCGCTCTTCCGGATATGCCGGTACGCTGGTGCATGTTCGCCCCGGGGGATAATACCAAGGCCATTATTGCCACAGAAACAGGTGTATGGATCACACAACTCATCAATGGAACCTCGACATCCTGGATCGCCAGTTCAACCTTCCCTACTGTTCGTACAGATATGATCAAATACCGTCCTTCGGATGGACTGCTGGTTGCCGCCACGCATGGGAGAGGATTATGGACGCAATACCTTTTGTCAGTTTTACCATTGAATAATTTTAACCTCAGGGGTAAATGGACAGGTACCGGCACGATTGCACTGAACTGGGATTTTGCAAATACCAGTTCCGGCGGTGAATTTCAAATTGAATATTCTTCCGATGGTATTAATTTTCTTACCGCAGGTACTATTGATGATATATTGAATCAAAGCCATTATGATTTTACCCATCGGCCGGGAATGCAGAAGGTGTATTACAGGATCAAACATGTTTCTCCACAGGGGCAGATTCTCTATTCCAATGTCATCCGCCTCGGGGCAGGGATTTCACCAGCCAGCATACAGATCACAGCAGTCTATCCCAACCCGGCGCATGATATTTTGAATATTTCATTCGTTTCACCTTCAGGCGGCCAGGCGGAATACGATATTATTGCGATGAACGGACAACAAGTGTTCAGAAAAGATGAAACCTTGTCTTATACCGGCGCATATACCAGGGCAATTGACCTGGCCAGGATACCAAATGGAAATTATTTTCTTGTTATTAATAATAACGGTGATAAAGCCGTACAGAAGTTCATTAAGCAATAAATCATTTTCGGGTCATGCGGCTTGGTAAAACGCTTACCAGGCCTTTTTAACAATGGTGAAAACTTCATGGCCGCCGGTTTTTATTTTTCATTTTCTTTGCCAAAAATTTAAATGCCTGATCATTCCTTACCCGCCGTTTTATTGCTGGCTGACGGAACAATTGCCCACGGGCGATCCTTCGGCGCCACCGGTACCACCACCGGGGAGATTTGTTTCAATACAGGGATGACCGGTTACCAGGAGGTTTTCACCGATCCCAGTTATTACGGCCAGGTGCTGATCATGAACAATGCGCATATTGGCAATTATGGCGTAAAGGACAATGAAGTGGAAAGCAAGGGCGTCAAGATAAACGGCCTGATCGGCAGAAACCTGGAAGAACAGTATTCCCGTAAACAGGCAGGCGGATCCCTGCATGATTACCTGGTGGAGAATAAGATCGTTTCCATCCGGGGTGTGGATACCCGCGCCCTGGTGACACATATCCGTACCAAGGGCGCCATGAACTGTATCATTTCATCTGAGATAACGGATATGGAAACACTGAAAAAAAAGCTGGACGAAGTTCCGGATATGAACGGGTTGGAGCTAGCCTCCAAAGTTTCCGCAAAAGAACCTTTTGAATCCGGTGATCCGCATTCCGCTATCCGTATTGCCGTCCTGGATTATGGTATCAAACAAAACATCCTGCAATGTATGATCGACCGGGGCGCTTATATAAAAGTATTCCCCGCCAAAACGGGATTTGATGAATTAAAGAAATTCAATCCTTCCGGGTATTTTTTATCCAACGGCCCGGGTGATCCCGCACCGATGGATTATGCCATAAAAACAGTAAAGCTGATCCTGGAAGAAGGGAAACCGCTTTTCGGTATTTGCCTGGGTCACCAGTTGCTGGCCCTTGCCAATGGTATTTCCACTTTCAAGATGCACCATGGCCACCGTGGATTGAATCATCCTGTAAAGAACCTGGTCACCGGCAAAAGTGAGATCACCACGCAGAATCACGGATTCGGCATTGATCCGGAATCTGTAAAAAAAGCTGCTCACGTGGAGATTACCCATGTCAATCTCAACGATCAATCTATTGAAGGGATCCGTTTGAAGAACAAGCCCGCTTTTTCCGTACAATACCATCCTGAAGCCACACCCGGACCGCATGATTCAAGGTATTTGTTTGATGAATTTATTCACCTGATGAACACTCATCCGAACTGATCTGCAAGAAACGCTGGGTCAATTCGTGTAAATCCGCGTAATTCGCGTAATGAAGATATCCATCATCAACGGCCCCAATCTCAACCTGCTCGGTAAAAGAGAAACCGATATATACGGGAATATGTCATTTGAGGAATTCTTTGCTTCCCTGCAAAAAAGATATCCTACGGTCGATCTTCATTATTTCCAGAGCAATGTGGAAGGGGAACTGATCAATGAACTGCATAGAGTAGGCTTTGATCACGACGGTATCATTTTTAATCCCGGTGGCTATACTCATACTTCCGTAGCGATCGGCGATGCGGTAGCAGCCATTAAAACCCCGGTCATTGAAGTGCATATCTCCAATGTGCAGGCAAGGGAGGATTTTCGCAAATTGTCCCATGTATCCGGTAAGGCAGCCGGGAGTATTGTTGGCCTTGGAATGAAGGGATACGAACTGGCGCTGGAATGGTTTCTTTCACGATCATAACCGGGTATTTTAGAGGGATCCCGGAAAACCAGCCTGTTTGATTATCTTGTGTTTGATCTATAACTTCAATAAAAAATAACTGCAATGAAGAAATCAATATTGTTGTTAGCGCCGCTTTTCGGGAGCCTAATCTCATCCGGGCAATTGAACCCGAAGCAGATCGCTGAGCGGAATAAACCCGGCACGGTCATGATCCAGGCCACTTACCAGGGTACGGTATCAGCCATCCAACCGGTTTTTAACCAGGACGCCATCGGCCAACTGAAAATACAGATCAATGATTCCATCCAGCAGGGTCTCATCGGTCAGGATAATTTCTGGAACAGGCTTATCCTTGATTTCTGCGGACACATAGCACAATACATGCTGAAGGGAACTGAAACAGTATCCAAAGAACTGAATACAACCATGATGGGCTCTGGTTTTATCGTTACCCCCGACGGCTATGTGATCACCAACTGCCATGTAGTGGATGAGAATGACGCTGATACCAAGAAAGGCTTTGTGACACAGGCCTTCCAGGAGATCATAAAAAATGATGAGTCGACCCTTGAACAGTCAATGGGCCGCGAATTGACAGACGCAGAATCCACAGCACTGGAAGATGCAGACGCCTGGTATTTTTCCCAGACCATGGACGTTGGCAATATCAGCAAAAGCTTCACCGTGGTGCAGGGGGTGACCGGAGATAATGGGAAGATCGTTACAAAAGTGATCCCCGCCACCATTGTGATGCAGGGCAATCCCATACCGGGCAAGGATGTGGCCATATTGAAAATGAAGGATGACCATCCCTTCCCCACCATCCGTATCGGTGACGATAAAGCCATGCAAGTGGGCGACCATGTGTATGTGTTAGGATACCCGGCTGTCGCCACTTTTAATCCCATGCTCTCCGATTCCACCGTTTCGGAAGCTACGCTCACAGGAGGCCTGGTCAGTGCCAAAAAGAATATGAAGGATGGATGGGAAGTAATCCAGATCGATGCAGCCATCACCCATGGTAACAGCGGCGGACCCGTGATGAATGATAAGGGAGAAGTGATCGGGCTCGCCACATTTGTGAGCGTGGACCAGCAGCGCAACCAGGAAGTGCAGGGATTGAATTTTGTTGTGCCCAGCACCATCGTCAATGAATTTGTGAATAAGGCCAACCTGAAACCGCAGATGAGTGATATTTCACTGGCTTATGAATCGGCCATGGACTTGTTTGATAAATCCAGGTTCAAAAAAGCGCTGGAAAAATTCAAGCAAGTAAAAACCATGAATCCTTCATTCCCCTTTATAGAGAAATACCTCGCTGATACGCAGTCAAATATTGATAAGGGGCTTGATAAAGAACCTTCGGGTATAGACCCGATGTATTATTATATCGGCGGTGGAGCGCTGGGGGTCATCCTTGCACTCGTATTCATATTGAGAAGAAAGAAAAAACCAGCCCCGGTTCAGGGAAATAAGTGAATCAGTAATCTTAAATGAAGGTTGTCAACTTTCAAAAAAGTTGGCAACCTTTCAGGACTAATTATCACTGTCATCCTGCCGCTCTTCCTTCTTTTTCTCCTTCGGCTTCTTCTTCATCCAGTCCGGATCAGCCTTGATATGTTGCACATCATCCAATTTAGCCACATACAGGCTTCTGCCATGGGTTCCGAGAACAATTTCATTTTCCCGTTGCTGGATGGCAATATCATGCACCGGCACTGAAGTCGGAAGACCGCCATCCCATTTCATGAAACTGCCGCCCCTGTCGAAGCTGACATATAATCCGCCATCACTGCCCACATAGAGGATACTATCATTCTTCGGGTCTTCCCGCACCACGTTCAGCGGCTCATTTGGCAGATCGGCTCCTAACGCTTTCCAGGATGCACCATAATCCTCGCTGACAAAAAGATAAGGAGTGAAATTATCATAACGGTAACCGCTCAAAGTAGCATAAATCCTCCCTTCGGAATATTTTGAAGCGATGACCCGGCTCACCCAGAGACCATTTGGAACAGTATTGACTGGAGGCTTACCCTGCCTACCGGCAGGCAGGCCTTTCTTGGAAGGAAGCGGGACACTTACATTCACTTTGGTCCAGGTATAACCGCCATCATAACTCCTTTGAATATTTCCATCATCGGTACCAGCATAGATCAAACCAAATCTTAACGGTGATTCGGCAAGCGTGGTCATAGTGCCATACGGTACATTCCCTGGCACTTTCCCATTGGACAGGTCACTGCTGATACCGATCAGGGTATCTCCTTTATTCAGCGAACGATATAAACGGTTGGCGCCGATATAAAAAATATCCTGGTTATGTTTGCTGAGCAGGATTGGGGTCTGCCAGTTGAAACGAAGAGGTGTTTCACCCAGTTCATGCTGCGGCCGGACCGATCTTCTATCTGATGGCAACCTTGTTTTCCTGTTTAGCCTGGAATACACCCCAAACTGTGAACCTGCATAAGTGGTGGCATTATCCCTCGTATCCACCTGTACCTGCATGCCGTCACCACCCACCAATGACTTGTAAGGATAATCTCCGGAACTCTGCCAGCCGGGGCCGGCCACATAATTGGATGGGCCGTACCAGACATTGTTATCCTGCAAACCTCCGTACACATTATATGGTTTATCATCATCCGTGACCACGGAATAGAATTGGCCTACAGGAGGCGTATTCGCAAAAAACCAGTTCTCCCCGTTATCATAAGTGATATTGCAGCCGCCGTCATTCCCATTGATGATATGAGCGTCCCTTTTCGGGTCGATCCAGATGGCATGATGGTCGCCGTGCACATTGCGCTTGTCGATATTCTTCCAGGTCTTGCCTCCGTCGGTCGACATCTGCACCTGCACGCCGGTGATGATGAGTTTGTTCTCATTCACAGGCGACACATAGATCTTTCCGAAATAATATCCATAGGTGCTGTAAATACCTATCGGTTTTGTATTCACCTTTTTCCAGTTCATCCCTGCATCATCACTGCGGTACACTTCACAACCCATGATGCCCGTATTTTGAAAACCGTCATCCGTATCGAGATAATCCCAGACAGCAGTAGGTTTTACTTTATCAGCGGCCACCATATCTTTCACTGATGCAGCCGTGTATTTCCTGGGGAAAAAATTTTTCCGCAGGAAGGTATCCAGCTTTCTATTATCAAGTTGTGAAAACTGTTCCTTGGTGAGATTCCTGAAATCCTCCTTTTTATAAAGTGAATCATTCTTTTTCGTCGTATCGGGTTTGGGAGTATTGTTATCGATAATGGCATAGACGATCTGCGGATTCTTCGGGTAAACGGCTATTCCGATGCGTCCCAGTTTTTCACCCCGTACGAACCCAGAACCTTCACCTGAAACGGGTTTCCAGGTCTCCCCGCCATCCGTGCTTTTAAAAATGCCCCCCGTCTTACCGCTTTCTTCCCATTTCCATGCCCGTCTTGTGCGGTACCACATGGCAGCATAGAGTTCATTCGGATTGGAGGGATTGATATCCATATCCACAGCACCTGTATTTTCATCCACAAACAGGGTTTGTTTCCAGGTCTTGCCCCCGTCTGTTGTTTTATAAACCCCTCTTTCTTTGTTGGGAGAATATAAATGACCTAACACAGCTATCCACGCAGTATTGTCATCGGTAGGATGAAGCAGGATCTTTCCGATATGCTGTGATTCCGGAAGGCCGAGATATTCCCAGTGTTTTCCATCGTCCTTTGATTTGTAAACGCCCATTCCCGCATAGGAAGAGCGGCTGCTGTTCACCTCCCCCGTGCCTACCCAAATGGTCCTTGTTTTCCAGTTCACTGCAATATCCCCGATGGTCATGATATCCAGGCTGTCCATGACCGGTGTAAAACTTTGCCCATTATTAGTGGTATGCCATAAACCCCCGCTGGCATAGGCTACGTAGAATTCTGTGGGGTCATCGGGATTGGCATCGATATCCACCACCCGCCCGCTCATGATGGATGGGCCGATATTATGGAATTTTATTTCGTTCAGGACCGATCTTTTTTCCAGGGTGCTGCGTTGATCCATTACTTTGAGCCTTTCTTCGGCCGGCATGGGCATTATTTGGGAAAATGCGGAAATCCCTGCAGCGGAGAAGTAAAAAAGCAACGGTAGCCGTAAAAGTTTACAACCGGTACATATTTTTAACAGGGATGACATAAAAGCTTGAGATTTTCGTTAGTAAATTGCAACAGGTTATTCCAAATGTACTATTCTATGCGGATTGTTTTTATTTTTTTATTGGCTCTTTCGGTTGCAGGCAAGGCGCAGTGGAAAAACTATATTATCAGTGTAAAGGGAGATACCCTGAACAGGGTGGATAAGAAGGGAAATAAACAAGGACCCTGGGTGAACCATGTAGATGACCTCCGCGGGGAAAGGGGTTATGAAGAGGAAGGGTATTACCTGGATGACCTGAAAGACGGAGAGTGGAAACGCTTTTCCCTGGAAGGAGTAAAAATTGCCGAAGAGAATTACCGCTGGGGCAAGCTGGACGGCCGCCAGAAATATTTTACCTATAACGGCGGGTTGGAGCGGGAAGAAAGCTGGCGGGCCATTGATCCTGCAAAAGGATTCGATACCGTGGCCGTGTATGACCTGCATGACCCTAACAAGATCAATGATTGGGTTATTGTCAAGAATGACGGCTTTTCTGTGAAGCATGGTTCCTGGAGATATTTTGATCCGGAATGGGGAACTGTAGTGAAGTCGGAGAAATATTTCATGAACAAGCTGCAGAATGATGATGGCTCGATGACCAATGACGACGATATCCGGCCTATCGGATTCGATAAAAACAAACCCATCAGCGATACCACCGGTGCGGCAAAAACAAAGACCAAATTAAAACCGCAGGCGGTGCTCAACTATGAAAAGAAAAATGCCGGCAAGAAAAAAGTAAGGACCCGCGACGGCGAGACCGGCTACAAGCCCGAGCCCTGATACTTCACTTTATTGTTATCATTATTTTTGCGTTTCGAAACAGGAACCGAAGTAGCTTCACTGCGAGGGTGAATTGTTATCATCCATAACCTCAAACCATCCATGTGGGAACCTTATAAAAAAGGATTTAAAGCTTATTTACAGCTGGAAAAATCATTATCAGACCATTCAGTGCAGGCTTATTTGCGTGACCTGGAATTGCTTACCCTGTTCCTGCAAGATCAACATATCACAACTCCTCCGGGGAAGATCACACTGAAGAACCTGCAGGCCTTTGTAAAAAATATTTCCCGTCTCGGTATGTCGGCCAGTTCACAGGCAAGGATCATTTCCGGGATCCGGGCGTTTTATAAATACTGTAACCTGGAAAATATCACGAAGGAAAATCCAACTACACTTTTGGAAACCCCGAAACTGAAAAGGACGCTTCCGGATACATTAAGTTTTTCCGAAATAGAAAAAATGATCGGCCATCTCGATCTCAGTAAACCGGAGGGCAGCCGTAACAAAGCCATCCTGGAGACCATGTACAGTTGCGGCCTGCGGGTAAGCGAGGCGATGGACCTGAAGATCTCTGGTCTTTACCTGCAGGAAGGCTTTATCCGTGTCATCGGTAAGGGAGATAAGGAAAGGCTGGTGCCCATTGGCAGGGATGCGATCAAATATGTTTCCATTTATAAGAACCAGGTCAGGGTGCACCTGCCCGTTAAAAAGGGCAGCGAGGATATTTTATTCCTGAACAAGCGGGGCAGCCGCCTCTCAAGGGTCATGATCTTTTATGTGATCAAGGAGCTGGCGCAAAAAGCCGGGATCAAAAAAACAGTTTCACCCCATACATTCCGTCATTCATTTGCCACGCACCTGATCGAAGGCGGGGCCGATCTGCGGGCCGTACAGGAAATGCTGGGCCATGCCAGTATCACCACCACGGAGATCTATACGCACCTGGACCGGGAGTTCCTGCGCAAAACACTGGAACAGTTCCATCCCGGCTTCCGGCAAATGACAAAATGAACAGGAACATATTGTTTTAATTTGCGCCGGTGCAAGGCCATTATCATTCATACTTCCGTTCAGCAAAAGAGATCATCGGGCAATTTAACGGGGAAGAACCCCTTTCTTCCTTTCTTAAGAAATATTTTTCAACCAGAAAAAAATATGGCTCAAGGGACAGGAAGGAGATCAGTCATCTCTGTTATTGTTACTACCGGCTGGGAAAAATGGATGCGCGATCTTCCATCGATGAAAAAATATTGACGGGACTGTTTCTATGCTTCCGTGAATCCCATCCCCTTTTAACTGATTTGAAACAAGGCTGGAATGACATGATTCATGCATCCATCGATGAAAAATTATCCGGCTTGCATCATAGCGCTGAAGAAGTCTTCCCCTGGCGAAATGAATTATCCGCCGGCATCGATCACAAAAACCTTTGCCAATCATTCTTCATTCAGCCCAACCTCTTCCTGCGCATCAGGCCGGGCCATGAAAAGGCAGCCAGGGAGAAATTATCTGCAGCCGGTTTGGAATTTGGAATGATAAAAGACAATTGTGTTTCCCTTTCCGGTAGTATTAACATGGCGCAAATACTGGAATTAGACAAGGAAGCCGTGATCCAGGACCTGAATTCTCAGAGGGCGGGTGAATTGTTGCAGCTTGTTCAACCAAATGATACACCGAGGCTGTGGGATTGCTGTGCAGGCAGCGGCGGTAAGTCGATCCTGGCAAAGGATATCCTTGGTGACATTGAATTGACGGTCACAGATATCCGGGAAAGCATACTGGCCAATCTCAGGAAAAGGTTTCAGAAGGCGGGGATAAAGAATTTTACAGCGCAGGTTCTTGATCTTTCCCGATCGGAGCATAAAAAATATTCAATATTCAATCATCAATATTCAATTATCATACTGGATGCCCCCTGTACGGGCAGCGGCACCTGGGCCCGGACACCCGAACAGCTATATTTTTTTGATGAAAAAAAGATCAGTGAATATGCCAGCCTGCAGAAAAAAATTATTTCGAATGTAGTTCCCCGGTTACAAAAAAAAGGATATTTCCTCTACATAACCTGTTCAGTGTTTAAAAAGGAAAATGAAGAAATAGTTGATGTCCTGGTTGAAAAATGCGGGCTGCAGCTAATAAAAAAAGAATTGCTTACAGGCTATGATAAAAAAGCGGATAGTTTATTTGCAGCTTTATTGCAAAAAACCCGCTAGTCTCTCAGCAATTTTGTCATGCCAAGAATTTTATCCCCGTTCATCACCTTAAAATAGTAAATGCCGCCCTGCCAGTTGGAAACATCAATGGCAAAGCTTGTCTTACCTGTGGTTTTTGAGGTCTGCATACTGAATAGCTGCTGACCAGCGGAATTATACACTACAATGGAAAGGTTGGCGACATCATAAGGTGTCTCCACCACAAGATTGGCAGTATTGAAAAAACCAAAACTGGGCTGCAGGCTTACCTGTTCCCTGTAAACCGGTGGAGGAGGATGCGTGGTATCACAGGCAGCGGTCAGCGTAATATTGGCGGTATCAATATACATAGCGGTGAAGGTAGCAGTTGCCGTGTCGATGATCTGCCGGATACGGTAGGATACGGTACCTGCCGGTGAAATAAAAATGGTATCCTTTAACTGGTAATTGTTTTTTGCAAGTATGGTACCTGCAGCCGGTGCTTTATCTGCTATTTTAACGTAAGATGACTGGTTGGGCAGCTTTCTTTCCACTTCATATTTCATGGCGCCGATATCCTTGCTGGTCCAGTTGACCGTAGCAATACAGTTACTGACCGAAGCGGATGAAGTGGCAAAATCCACCAGCAGGTTGGCAAATGCAGTTTTCATATTCGGTATGCCATAACCCACCCGGTTATCCGGCGTGGTGTATTTGCTTGCGGCAGCTTCCATCGCCCGGATGACCTTAACATTATTGAATTCCGGAAATGCCTGCCAGAGGCAGGTACTCATACCTGCCATATTGGGTGTGGCAAAAGATGTACCGCTGCCGAAAGTCACCACATTGGATGGCGATTCAATAACAGCGCTTACACCAATAGAAGCCAGTTCGGGTTTTATCCGGCCGTCTGAAGAAGGACCATAGCTGGAAAAACTTCCCACTGTGCCCCCGGAATTTACGGCTCCAACAGCCACAATGCTGTCGGCATCAGCGGGGGTGATGATATAATGCCATGCATTGTTGCCTTCATTGCCCGCGGCATTAAAGACCATGATTCCTTTGCGTGCTGCGAGATTTGCCCCGATGGCAGAAAGCGTTGTCCGGCCATTCATATCACTATAAGTGTGGTCAAATACTGAATTATCGAATTGATTATACCCGAGTGAAGATGAAATGACATCGGCCCCGGCGCTGTCTGCCCTTTCGGCTCCGCAGACCCAGTTATGTTCCTCGATCGGGTACTCGGTATTTGCATCCTCGGTCCTGAACAAATGAAAACTTGCTTTGGGAGCCTTTCCAACGAACTGTCCCGGCAGATTGGCCACGATGGTGGACAGGCATTCCATTCCATGCGGATGATCCTCGATCACGCTGCTGTCCTTTGCCACAAAATCATACACACTCAGGAATTGCCCGTTGAGCCTTCCGCTGTCGAAGGCGCTGAGCGTCGTATATTGATAGAATCCTGCATCCAGCATGGTAATGAGCATACCCTGTCCGCGCAGGCCGATATTGTGAAGGAATTCGGCATTGTGCAAATGGATCTCGGCATAGGCAGCTCCGCCATAGTTATAATAATCCCCTTCCATGCCTTCACCGCGGCCGTTAAAAGGGGGAGCAGGTAAACCGGATTCATACAAAAACTTATCCGTATAGGATGATGGTTGTGCCGGCCGTGCAGCAATGGGGTTCACACTTTGTACAAAAGAGAATCCGCTGATCGTGGTGACGGCTGCAGAACTGGATGTTTGAATGGTCAGCGAATTCAGCCATTTGGAAGTATTGAGCAGGGTTACATTTGGCACCGCTCGGATCTGGTTCACATAGGCCGGTGTAAGGGGCAGGTCAAGGCTGTCGATCGCAATTCCATACCGGGTACGCCTGTCAATGGCCCTTTGTGACAAATAAGCCAGCGGGCTGGAGAAAGAATAAGGGCTGCCACCCTTGTTTTTCAGTTTAACGATATAACGGGTGAATTGGCCGCTTGAAAAATTATCGAATAAGAGAATGAAAATGAATAGTGGTATTAGTTTTTTCATGAGGGAATGAAATAGATTTAATTATGTAAGTTACGGAATTAAATCTATTTCATTGCGTATGAAAGCGATCATTAATAGGTTGGTTTTAATTATTTTAAAAGTAGAGATTTACCCATTTAAAGTTTAACCGCTAAGGCGCAATGACGCCAGGAATCGCAAAGATTTTTTCTATTTTCCTGGCGAGACATCGCGTCCCGGCGACTTTTCGGTTAAGCACTAAAGTTATACTTGCAGGAAGTTTTTACCAGATCCTCACTCTTTGGTTCTCCGGCACATACATTTTATCACCAGGTTTGATATTGAAGGCATCATAGAATTCATCCACATTCACCACGGGGCCATTCACCCGCCAGAAATTAGGGGCGTGCACATCGGTCTTCACCAAAGTGGCAAGGGATTCATCCCTTGTTTTTCCATACCAGGAAAGGGCAAACCCGATGAAATAACGCTGCACCGGGGTAAATCCGCCGATGAGTTTCCCCTGTTTATATTGATCCGTTTTTTTGAATGCATCCAGTCCCAGTAACATACCACCCAGGTCGGCGATATTTTCTCCCTGTTCAGCATCCCCATTAAGGTGGATACCACCAGGGATGGTATAATCGCTGAACTGTTTTACAATTCCCTTGGTGAGGCTGACGAATTTCAACCTGTCCTCCTTGCTCCACCATTCTTTCAGGTTTCCTTTTTCATCAAACTGGCTGCCCTGGTCGTCAAACCCGTGCGTGATCTCATGGCCGATCGTGGACCCGGCTGCATAACCATACATGATGGCATCGTCCACGCATGAATCCTGGAGGCCGGGCACAAAGAAGGCAGCGGCGGGCAAGACGATCTCATTATTGGAAGGGTTATAATAGGCATTCCAGGTCTGGGGTGTCATATCCCACTCTGTGCGGTCAATCGGCTTATTCAGTTTGGCGATCATATAATCATTGAACCATTTTCTCCCGCGCATCACGTTCTCAGCATAAGAACTCCTGTCGATGACCAGGGAAGAATAGTCCCGCCACTTATCGGGGTAACCCACTTTTTTCATGACCGTATTCAGTTTCTGGTTGGCTTTTTTCTTGGTGGAATCGCTCATCCAGGGAAGCCTGCCGATTCTTTCATGATAAGCTGCGATCACATTGTCCACCATTTTGTCATAGCGGGCCTTGATCGTACTGGAATAATATCTTTCAATATATAATTTGCCCAGCATAAAACCCATCAGGCCGCCTTCCATATCCAATACCCGTTTCCATCTCAGCCGCTGTTCTTTGATACCATTCATTATGGTGCCGTAAAAATTGAAATTCTCCCTGTCAAATGGCTTACTGAGCTCGCCTGCAAAGGTGCTGATCAGGTTCCATCGCAGGTAGGTCTTCCAGTCACTGAGCGGATTCCTTTTCAGAAGTTCTTCCATCCGTTCAAAGAATTCAGGCTGCCCCACGATGACGGTATCAATGGATGCGATATCACTGGCGGCCAGCAGACTCTTCCAGTCCACCGAAGGGGTTAATTTTTTCAGACCGTCCAGTCCCATTTTGTTATAATTTTTATAGGGATCCCGGAGTGCTTCCAATTTTCTGGATTTCTCTGCCATCGATGTTTCGAGGCGCATGATGGTGGCTGCATTGGCTTTGGCTGTAGTGGAATCATCCCCCATGAGGGCAAACATTTTTTGCAGGTGGCTTACATATTCGGTGCGGATCATTTTATTCCTTGCCGAAGTATCGAAATAAAAATCACGGTCGGGCAGTCCCAGCCCTCCCTGGTAAAGATGCAGGGCCATCTTTTCGCTGTTCTTCTCATCCTGCTGGATACCGGCACTGAAAAATGGGGAAGGACCGAAGGCCTGGAGATGACCCACTTCTGTGACCAGCGCGTTGATATCATTAACGGCATTTATTTTATCAAATTCTGCTTTGAGGGGTTGCATACCCTGTTTCTCAATCGCATCGGTATCCATACCAGTGGTCCAGAGATCACCGATCTTTTGCCAGTTGCTCCCGTTATCAGCGTGTTTGGCAGCCGCTTCTTCATTGATGCTCCGGATACGCTGGTAATTCTCTTCATTCACCTTGCTCCAGATCCCCCAGGACCTTTCTGCGGCAGGGATCGGGTTATTTTTGATCCACTTGCCCATTGTGAACAGGAAGAAATCCTGCTGTGGCTTCACGCTGCTGTCCACATAATCATTCAAAAAGGTTTCGAGGTTACAGGGTTTCGCTGTGCTTTCAGGTTTTGAATTACAGGAAAGAATGATGAATGATATCAGGCATAACATCAAAAAAAGCTGTATCGATTTCATACAATTATTTTTCTTTAAAAGTATGGAAAAGCACAGTGACAATATTAAAATATTTACCAGCGGCAGGTGGGTCTGCGGATCAGCAGGTCTTTTTTAAATTACCTTTGCCGGATGGCATTCAGGAACCTTCATCATTTTATGGATGCACTGGAAAAAACCGGCGAACTGCTGCGCATAAAAGCCTATGTGGATCCTGTGCTTGAAATGGCGGAGATCACCGACAGGATGAGCAAAGAACCCGGCGGAGGCAAAGCATTGTTATTCGAAAATACCGGTTACCGGTTCCCGGTATTGATGAACGCCTATGGCAGTGAAAAAAGAATGTGCATGGCGCTGGGTGTGGAACACCTGGATGATATTGCCAAAGAGGTCGAAGCTTTATTCTTATCCCTCACCGCCCCAAAGGAAGGCATACTGGATAAACTTAAGATGCTTCCCAAACTTTCCCGTTTTGCATCCTGGATGCCGAAAGTAAAAAAGGGGAGGGGTGAATGCCAGGAAATAGTGATGAGCGATCCGGATATTACAAAACTTCCGGTCATCACCTGCTGGCCGAATGACGGAGGCCCTTTTCTTACCTTACCGGTCATTCATACCAAAGACCCGAATACGGGGATCAGGAATGTCGGAATGTACCGCATGCAGGTATTTGGCCCCACACTGACGGCCATGCACTGGCATAAGCATAAGGTTTCGGCCAAACATTTCAATGAATATAAAAAACTGGATAAACGGATGCCGGTGGCAGTTGCACTGGGAGGCGATCCTGTGTATGGTTATTGCGCAACAGCTCCCTTGCCTGAAAATGTGGATGAATACATGCTGGCTGGTTTTTTAAGAAAGAAAAAAGTGGAACTGGTGAAATGTATCACGCAACCGGAGATCGAAGTGCCGGCCGATGCTGATTTTATCATTGAAGGATATGTGGACCCCGGCGATGAACTGATCTGGGAAGGACCTTTCGGAGATCATACCGGTTATTATTCATTGCCCGATTGGTATCCCCGTTTTCATATCACCGCCATTACGCATAAAAAGGATCCGGTTTACCCCGCTACGATCGTTGGCATACCACCGCAGGAAGATGCCTGGCTGGGCAAGGCATCGGAAAGGATCTTTTTAGCGCCAATTAAAATGACCCTGGTTCCGGAGATCCTGGATATGGAAATGCCGGTGGAAGGCGTGTTTCATAATCTGAATATTGTAAAGATCAATAAAGATTATCCCGGCCAGGCGCAAAAAGTGATGAATGCCATGTGGGGAGCGGGACAGATGATGTTCAATAAGATACTGGTCTTAGTCTCACCCCCCAACCCCCTCTCCAAAGGAGAAGGGGAGTCGGTGTCTTCGATTGAACTGACAGCGTATGAAAAGTTGGCAAAAATCATTTTTAAAAACCTGAATCCTGCCACGGATATTTATTTTTCAACGGGACCAATGGACGTACTGGATCATAGTTGCAGTAAAATGGGTTTTGGAGGAAAGATGTGTATCGATGGTACTTTTAAATTCAATGAGGAAAAGGATGAGAATTTTCAATATTCAATATTCAACACTCAATTTTCAAATGAGCCATTGCTGTCAAAATTCCCCGAGATCAAAAAGGTGAATAGCTCCTTGCTGAATAAAGAGATTCCATGCCTGATCATTTCTGTTAAAAAAAATCGTGTGAACCATATCGGGGAATTACATGAATCCCTTTGCGGGCTGGAAGAAATAAAAGGAATAAAGATGATCCTGTATGTGGAACATACGGTTGATCCCACGGACCTGCGCATCGCCCTCTGGCGCTTCAGCAATAACCTTGACCCCAAAAGGGACCATCATATTTGCAGACAAACCATCCAACCATCCAGCCATCAAACCATGCAAGGTTATTCCGCCTGCATTGGCTTTGACGGCACCATCAAAACAAAGGAACTGGACGGGTTTGGAAGAGATTGGCCCAATATAATTGTGGCAAGTGATGCCACTATCCGGGCCGTGGATGAAAAATGGGATCAATTGGGGATTGGTGCCTTCATATCATCTCCGTCACTTAAATTTAAAAGCCAGTTATACGGTGAAAAAGCGGTGGCCAGTACAGTGTATCCTTAATATTTTTAAACTTGAATTCCATAAAAATAAAAGATCAATCACATCCCTCTTCCGGGGATAAGGTTATCAATATATTAATGACAGGGGGCGGTGCACCGGGTGCTGCCGGTATATTGCATTGTCTTGATCAGTCGTCTCGGTTTCAGATCACAGTGGCCGATGCCGATCCCGGCGCCATCGGCAGGTACCTGCGTAAGGATTTTGTTCAGATCCCGCAGGGAGGCGACAAAGATTTCATTGATCAATTATTGACTGTTTGCAAACAGAAAAAGATAGCGATCATATTATCGCTTGTCACAAAAGAACTGATCCCTTTGGCACTGCATCAGAAAGAATTTGAAGCCCTTGGAGTGAAAACACTTATCTCGCCGGTCGCGTCGCTTGAGATCGCCAATAATAAAAGCCGGCTCTATGAATTCCTGCAATGGCGCGGAATAGCTGTTCCGGCATTCAGGGTCGTGGAAACGGTTGAACAATTTGAATTGGCCGTAAAAGAATTGGGATTCCCGCAAAACCCGGTTTGTTTCAAACCCTCCCTTTCCAATGGCGGGCGGGGTTTCAGGATCATGGATCCAGGGATGGAGGAAAGCGACCTGTTGTTTAACCAAAAACCACAATCACTTTACATAAGTTATGTGGATGCGTTAAGAATATTGTCTTCCAAAAAATTCCCTGAACTACTCGTGGGTGAATGGCTGCCGGGCGAAGAATTCTCCGTGGACTGCCTAGCCAACCAGGGAGTGCTGATCGCTGCTTATCCAAGACTCAGAAAAAAGATCATCAATGGGATTTCAGTTGAAGGCGAATTCATTCACAACGAAGAGATCATCGGGTATTGCAGGCAGATCATTCATGAATTGAAGCTCCACGGGAATATCGGCATACAGGTAAAAAGATCGGAGAAGGGTAAGTTTTTGCTGCTTGAGATCAATCCCCGTGTACAGGGAACCATTGCTGCTGCGCTCGGAGCGGGGGTGAATCTTCCCCTGCTGGCCGTCAAACAGGAATTAGGCATGCCCATTGAAGCGTACGAATTGGAAATAAAATGGGGTACAAAATTTTCCAGGCATTGGAAAGAAGTTTTTTATTAGCCTCACCCGGCCTCATCAAGCCTCACCCCCACATTTATCCGTTAATAATCGAGATCTATCATCGTGTCCCCCTCTCCTTGAGAGAGGGGGACACGAACCTTAAGATCCTAAGAAGCATTTCGATACTTGGGGAGAGGCTTGGAGAGGCCCTGCCACAAAGTCACGTCCCTTTTTGGAAAGGTATTTGCATCGCGTTTCATCATTAACTTGCAAAATATTCAGATGAAACGAATCAATTTTTTTCTTTTATTCAGCCTTCTTTGCCTGGGCACGCTTGCTCAACAGGATAATACCCTGCTATGGAAAGTGAGTGGTAATGGCCTCTCCAAGCCAAGCTTTATTTACGGAACCATGCACCTGCTTTGCGCTGATGATGCAGGATTGAGTGATAATATGGCAAAGGCCCTGGAAAACTGCGACGAAGTGTATTTTGAAGTGGATCTCAATAACCTGGTGGATATGCTGGGGGCTGTGGGAAAAATGAAAATGAATGGGGATACCACACTACACGACCTGCTGAATGAAAAAGATTACCAGAAAGTGAAGGACTATTTTGAATCCAGATCCTCTATGTTACCCTTTTCCATGTTGGAATCCCTGAAACCGATGCTCGCCTCGGCCACCATCGATGAGTCTAATGTGCATTGTGACAACACGGTCATGATGGAGCAGGTGATCATGCGCAAGGCAAGGCAATACCATAAGAAAATAAAAGGGCTGGAAACCATGGCCTACCAGGCCGGCCTGCTGGACAGCATCCCCTATAAATTGCAGGCTGAGGAACTTGTCAAATATATTGACAGCGCTGGCGCTACTGATAAAGAAATGCAGGAAATGACCGAAGCATACCGTCAGCAAGACCTTGGCAAACTTCAAAAAATGATGATTGATACGGATGCCGGCATGTCAGGATTTACGGATATCCTGGTCAATCACCGCAACAGGAACTGGGTGGAAAAATTGAAGATGCTGATGACGGACAGGTCCCTGGTGGTAGCGGTAGGAGCCGGTCATTTGCCGGGAGAAAAAGGGGTACTGGAGCTCCTGCGCAGAGAAGGTTATACGGTAACACCGGTGGCGAACAAAACTTCAAAGAACAAAGAGATCTGAAACCAAAAAAATTTCTGTATTGGGACAGAGTTTGTAACTTTAATCAGAATTTTTTTTCATGAAAAAAATATTTTCAGTAACCTTTCTCTTCCTGCTTTTCACTGCCCTGAAAGCTGCGAACAAGATCCATCTGTCTCCTGTTGTTACAAAACCTTCCGCCACATTTGATTCCATCTGGGTGGATTATGATATCAAGGAGAATGACCTGTATGGCATGCGCATTCACCTTAAATTCAGTGTATATGAAATGAAAGACATGGACTCCTATGTCGCCATTTATTTTGCTTATAATGATGAATATGAAGGCTGGCTAAAGGACAAGAACGGCAAGTTCGACAGCCGGGACGGATATGTAGCGCTATACCGCAGTTTAAAACCTGCCTATGATCCGGCCGTTTATGATGACCTCACTTTATTCATGCCCTATAGCGAACTGGACCTGGAACCTGGTATCTATGACCTGCGGATGAATATCAAACTGATTTACAAAGAAGGCGGCGAGATCGATCATCTCACCGATTATGATTTTGAATATTCCAAGAAAGGAAGTCCTGCCGACCTGGAGGAAGACAGCAACTCCGAAGCCAAGATCACGTTCGAGGATATGTGGGTGGACTATGACGTGACAGAGGATGGTGTAAAAGGAATGCGGATCCACCTGAAATTCTCAGCCGACAATATGAAGGATGTGGATGCCTATGCAGCCGTGTATTTTGAAAAGAAGAACGGGGATGCCGTGCAGGGAATATCTTCTAAATACAGGAGCAAGAACGGGCAGCTGGCTGTATATAAAAGTATAAAACCCGCCTATGATGATGCGGTGTACAAAGACCTCCAGCTATTCATGCCCTATAGCCAGGTCGAAGTGGGCAGCGGCAAAGTGGACATGAAAATGGATGCCGATATCATCTTCCCCAGCGGGGACCTCATCAAACACCTTACCTATAAGGAATTTTGGTTTGAAAGGTAATGCATCCAGATATCTTATTTCAATTGCATACCTTCCACGTAATTCTCGGACCAAAATGTTACGATTTTTATATTCTACCAAATCAGGACGTAAAGTATTTTCTGTTTCCGTGACTTGTATCATTGGATGGACATTTTGTTACCTCGCGGGAAATATCTTTCAAGAGTATGCAACTGGATTATTTATTTGGCTGCCATTTGTAATGGGCATCCTTAATGCCTTACTCTATGGCAGTAAGTATCAATTTGAAAGAGAAGATTCCTTGAATTTGATTTTTATTACTCTGGGTATATTTTATGCCGGCCTCATATTATTTGCAATAGAAGGTGCTGTTTGCATATTTATGGCAGCCCCCATTGGATTTATATTTTTTTTATTGGGACATTTTATTGGTAAGGAGCTTGTCAAGAAGCCCCCTAAAAACCAGCATAATATCAGGGGAATATTAATTGCATTAATTATTTCTGTCCCCTGTATGATGGGTTTTGATACACTAAATAATACTGAGGAAGTCAGGTCTGTTGTTACCCGCACGGAGATCAACGCATCACCTGAAATAGTCTGGCAGCACGTAATAAATTTTCCCGCTTTAGAAAAACCCCAAGAATGGATCTTCAAAGCTGGAATCGCTTACCCTATGAGTGCAACAATTGATGGAAAAGGAGTAGGGGCAGTCAGACATTGTAATTTTTCAACAGGCAGTTTTACCGAGCCTATCACTGAATGGAAAGAACCAACCTTGTTAAAATTTAATGTTACAGGCCAGCCTGCTCCTATGAAAGAACTGAGTCCTTATAATATTCACCCCAACCATTTGCATGGTTATTGGGTTTCTGAAAAAGGACAATTTAAATTGACAGGGCTCCCTAATGGACATACTTTATTGGAGGGAACTACCTGGTATATTAATAAGCTTAAACCAGATTGGTATTGGTCCCTTTGGAGCGATTTTATTGTTCATAAAATACACCAAAGGGTATTAAATCATATCAAAACCCTGGCTGAAAAAAATTAGAATCTTTCCAGCTCCGAGAACATATAATTGCATTCAATTTCAGCATTCTCATCGCTGTCGCTGCCATGAACGGCATTTTCGCCCACTGAAGAAGCATATAATTTCCGGATCGTACCGGCTTCTGCTTTGGCGGGATCGGTAGCCCCGATCAGTTTCCTGAAATCCGCAACAGCATTCTCTTTCTCCAGGATGGCAGCAATGATGGGGCCGCTGCTCATGAATTGCACCAGTTCTTCATAAAAAGGCCTTCCTTTATGCACTGCATAGAACCCGCCGGCTTTTTCGGTTGAGAGCTGAATCATTTTCAGCGCGGTGACGGAAAATCCTTCCTGTATGATCCTGTCCAGTATGGCGCCGGCATATCCTGCCTTCATGGCATCCGGTTTGATCATCGTGAATGTTCGGGTCTTCATGCTTGTTTTTTGCGCCGCAAGATAAGCCAAATCAATGATTAAGCCCGAACACATGCCTGTTCATTGGAAATTATGATTTACCTTCGCCCGCCCGGCCACAATTTACAGGGTTAACGCATTTATGAAGCCATTACAGGAAATATTTCCCTTGCTTTCCGAATCCCGGAAGACCGTCATCGTCACCCACATGAAACCCGATGCCGATGCCATGGGCGCTTCGCTGGCTTTGCAGGATTTTCTCCGGCAACTGCAGCACCCGGTTACCGTGATCTCTCCCACCAACTGGGCCGGCTGGGTGGCCTGGATGCATGGCGCTGAAGGCGTAGTGGATTATGAAATGGACAAGGAAAAGGCGAACAAATTACTGGATGAAGCAGAATGGCTGTTTTGCGTGGATTTCAATACCCTCAACCGTACCCGCAAAATGGCGGATAAGATCAGGGGATTGCATTGCACAAAGATCCTGATCGATCATCACCAGCAGCCCGAAGAGGGGGTTTTTGATTTTGGCGCCAGTGATCCTTCCAAAAGTTCTACCTGCGAAATGATTTATGATCTTATCATCGCCTCTGGTCACGCAGATAAGATCAATGAAACCATCAGCGAATGCATCTATGCCGGCATTGTAGGGGATACCGGTTCTTTCCGTTTTTCCTCCACCAATGAACATGTACATAAACTGGTGGCCGACCTGAAAGGCCGGGGACTGGACCATGCCGGTATCCATGAACATTTATTTGATAATTTCCTGGAGAACAGGCTGCGTTTTGTAGGGCATGTGCTCCTGCACCGGATGGAAGTGCTGTATGAGTATAATACGGTCCTGATCTCCATTCCCAAAAGCGACCTGCTCCGGTTTCATATCAAGACCGGAGATACGGAAGGCCTGATCAATTTTCCCCAGACGATCAGGGGGATCCGGCTTGTGGCCCTTGTTATTGACCGTGATGAGGAAAGAAAATGGAGTTTCCGCAGCAAGGGGGATTTCGACTGCAACAATTTCGCCAGGAAATATTTCAACGGCGGGGGACATTTTTATGCGGCGGGAGGCAATTCTCAGGACTCCCTGCAACAAACAACAGCGTATTTCAAAAAAATATTAAAAGAGAATGCAAAACTTTTACAATCCTAAATCACAACTTATGATCAAACAACCCTTTTTCTGGTTACTCCTTGTTTTCCTGGCCGGCTGCGGCAAGGTCACCTATTATAAAACCGCCGGCGGTATGCCCTATGAGTATTTCCCGGGGAAAGATACCTTACATGTCCGGCCCGGTTATTTCATGAAAGCGGACCTGGAATATAAGATCAATGACAGCGTGATATTTTCAACCTATGGCAAACTGCCGGTCTATATCCCGGTGGATGAGATGCAAAGACCCTATGATGTATCGGAAGTGTTCACCCGGCTGAAACAGGGTGACAGCGTTGTTTGTACCCAGTTCATGGATACATTCATCAAAAGAAACCCGATGGCTATACCGCCCCGGTATAAAAAAGGTGACAGGATCATAACTACGATCAGGGTCCTCCGGGTATTTACCACACAGAAGGAACAGGAAGATGACGAATTCAATCTCAGGCAGGAGTGGATGAAAAAGGAGACCGCATACCTGGAAAATTATATGTCTAAAAACAACATTCATGCCCAAAAGACCCGGTCGGGTGCATATGTACAGGTATTGTCTGAAGGCCAGGGCAAACTTATTGATTCCGGTAATTACGTAACGGTGAATTATACTGGACATACTTTTGAGGGGAAGGTCTTCGACAGCAATACCGATTCCTCATTCCAGCATGTATCACCGTTGCAGTTCCCCGTGGGCAGCGGCACCATGATCAGGGGTTTGGAAGAAGGCCTCGAATTGCTCCGCCCCAACAGCACGGCAAAAATATATATCCCTTCCCTGCTGGGTTATGCAGATAAACCACCTCCCGGCAGCGGTATCAAACCTTATGACAACCTGATTTTTGATATTAAGGTCCTGGAAGTGCAGGATAAGGCGCCTCAAGTCCAGCCAATGGTGATGCCCAATGTAAAAAATGATTCATCCGTGAAGAAAAAGAATAAATAGAAGGCCCCCTCAAAATAAAAAGGCTGCCGGGGAGGCAGCCTTTTTTTGCAGAAAAATATATCTTAGTTGTTCTTGTCCTTCTCGATATATTCCTTATTGCCACTGCTGTTAATATAATATTTACCACCCTTGGGGCCCTGGTAGATTGTACGGCCTTTGGAATCTTTCCCGATCACTTTATCCTGGGTCAACGTGGTGGTGGATTTTGTTTTACCGGCATCCGTTTTTGTTTTGTCCGTTATCGTTGGTTCCTTTACTTTGACCTTGTTGTCTTCTACTTTCATTTTGCCGGGGTTGGTTTTTTCCTTGTCCTTTGAATCACCCGTTTTCGTTTTTGTCATCGTGTTGTCCGATTTTGTCTTGCCGGCATCGGTCTTTGTCTTGGTCAGTGTGCCTTTGCTTTTGTCTTTTCCTTCAGCATCTTTTGTCTTGGAGGTAGTGGGAGTGGTCTTTGTTTTGTCTCCGTTGGCATCCTTGGTCTTTGTCTGATTGCCCTTGGTCTTGGTTTTGGTACCATCATCATTCTTTGTCTTTGTTACATTCCCTTTTGTTTTAGATTTTGTTTCATTCTGCGCATTGGATATGCCGGTGAACAAAATCATTAAACCGGCAAACAGAAGGATTTTTTTCATGTGTGTTAATTTAGTTGTTTAAAAAAGTTCAGGTTTTGATGTATGTAAAAATAAATTTACGCTTTTTTACAGGGCCCTGATTTGCCGGGTAAAAGTAAATAAAAATTAATTTGAAATTTCAAAGATTTTCCCAAAAAAAATCCGTCCCCGGACAGGAATTTAACAGTACAGGAAGACTTTTTCACGCAACCCTGTATGCTGAATTAGCTTAACTTGTGCCGTTAAAATTATTTAGTAAGCTTAAAACTGAGTACTATGATCAAAATGCAGGTAATCGGCAATCTGGGAAAAGATTGCATCGTTAACACCGT
>CAZZDQ010000043.1:0-28301 GCA_964652845.1 uncultured Chitinophaga sp. | reverse complement strand
ATCATATAATGTCCCCTGTTCTCCGCCAGGAATTTTGTAAACCCCGCGAGGTAACGGTTCGGCAGGGGTTTCTTATAGATATTTTCCAGTATCTCTTCCGCATTTGTGGTATAAGCAAGATCGAACCTGGCTTTCAGTTCTGCATCAAAAATATCATACAGATAGTATTGCAATACTTTTTTACCCAGGTAGGCCCCGCTACCTTCATCTCCCAGCACATAACCCAGGCCGGGACTGTTACGGGTGATCTTTTTGCCATCATAAAAACAGGAATTGGCACCCGTGCCCAGGATGCAGGCAATACCCTTTTCATAGCCACAAAGAGCCCTGGCCGCCCCAAACAGGTCATGGTTCACCTGGATATTTGCTCCCGGAAAGTTTTTCGTCAGCGCTTTCCTCACGACCCCGGCATTCTGCCTGTTGGCACACCCGGTGCCGTAAAAAAAAACCTCTGTAATGGGTTCGTCAGGAAGAAAAGGGTTCAGTTCCTTTTCCAGCAGGAGGCTCATTTCCCCCTCAGTCAAAAAATAAGGGCTCATGCCCTGGGTAGGAATGGTTTTCCTTTTACGGCCGAGCAAACACCATTCGCATTTAGTAGCGCCGCTGTCGGCTATGAGGATCGTTGAAAGCATCTTTTTCTGTTCGGGGAAACGTAGCAGTCCCTATCAAAGATTTATATAATTTGCATCAAATTTCCGGAATAATTTTATGATCCTCAATAAAAAAAACCGGGTTTGGCTGCCGCTGATCTTCTCCCTTGTGCTGGCTACTGGTATGCTGGTGGGTTATCGTTTGCAAAAATTGCAGGGTAATAGAAATTTCTTTGCCGGGAACAGTGGGAGTTCTTTGCAGGAAGTGATCGACCTGGTGCGCTATAAATATGTTGACTCCATCGGTCTTGATTCCCTCCAGGGTAAGGCCATTGAAGAGATCATGAATGAACTGGACCCGCACTCTGTCTATATCAGCCCGGCTGAACTGAAAGAAGCCAATGAGGACCTGGCCGGTAATTTTGAAGGGATTGGTATCGAGTTCAATATTTTTAATGATACGGTCAATGTGGTCTATGTGATCCCAGGCGGACCGGGAGAAAAAGCGGGCCTTCGTGCAGGCGATGAGATCCTTGCAGTAAATGATACATCCCTGGCGGGTAAATATGCAGAGATCGAACATGTCAAAAATAATATCAAGGGAGAAAGCGGTTCTGTTGCAAGGCTTAGGATCCTGCGTGACAGGTCATTGCTGAATATCCCGGTGCAACGCGGTTCGATCTTTATCCCCTCCCTGGATGCAGCGTATATGCTGAACGCAAACACGGGTTATATCCGCCTGAATAAATTTTCAGAGAATACTTATGTGGAATTCATGCAGGCCCTTGAAGGTCTGAAAAAAAAGGGCTTGCAAAAACTGGTGCTCGACCTGCGGGGCAATGGCGGGGGCTTGATGAACCAGGCGGTGGATATTGCTGACGAATTCCTGGACGGGGATAAACTCATTGTTTACACACAGGGCGTCAACAGCAAAAAAACCGAATATCGCTGCAAACGCCCGGGTCTGTTTGAATCGGGTGAACTGGTGGTATTAACAGATGAACTGACCGCCAGTGCAAGTGAAATCCTTTGCGGGGCACTGCAGGATTGGTGCCGGGCAAAGATCATCGGGCAGCGGAGTTTCGGAAAAGGACTGGTGCAGAACCAGTATTCACTGAGTGACGGGGGCGCCATCCGCCTGACGGTAGCCCGCTATTATACTCCCCTTGGGCGATGCATCCAGCGTTCCTATGTGAACGGGAAGAAGATCTATATGGATGAGGTTTTCAACCGCTTCAATAACGGGGAAATGCAATATGCTGATTCCAATAAGTATGTGAAAGGGAAAATATATATATCTCCCTGCAAGGATACCGTATATGGAGGCGGTGGTATCATGCCGGACCTTTTTGTTCCCTTTGATACCACATTATTCCAGCCCCGCTTCAATGATGTTTTATCCGGTATCAGCATCAATGAATTTGCCTTCAGATACTATATGCAGCATAAACATTCCATTGATTCATTCGCCTCCCCGGCTGATTATGTCCATTCCTTTGATCCGGTTCCTTTGTGGAAAAGTTTTTCAGGGCAAATCTCAGATTCATCACATAAAAACCCTTTTGCAGATGCTCAAAAAGAAATATTAATTGAACGTCTTAAAGCGCTGATCGCCAGGTATAAATGGAGATCAGAAGGATTTTATGAAGCGGTGAATGAGAAGGATGAGGAACTCCGTGCAGCAATAAAGGCACTATAATGTATGCCATTTAGGTTTGACACGATTTTTGCCGTCAACACATGAATTAGTATTCCCTGGTTACCCGGTTAAAGTACCGGAAGGATATTCGTTTTAGAGAACCCCCTGATACAGGCTATAGCGAGGATCAGAAGTGCAGCAATAGCCGTATGATGTAAGCGTTTGATCATATGATTTCTTCGTATCAATACAGATTTCATGCCTGATCAGCAGTTGGCCGGAATCCTTTACAATTTTATTTTGATCCCTACTCCCATGCCCACATAACTGGAATGGGTTTTTACCACGGATCCCTTATTGATGGATGTAATGCCAAACTGTCCCTGTGGTTTGATCTGCAAAGCAATATTCCTGCTGAGTTTGAATTCTCCGCTGATCCCGGCTACCAGGGACAGGTAAACAGGTCTCAGGGATTGGGTATTACTGGAAACGTTTTGTTCATTCACTGTGCCTTTGTTCAAAACAGAACTCGTTTTACCATTCAGCAAAAAACTGGATTGTAAACCCGGCTCCAGGTAGATCGTGAACTTACCCATGCTGATGCCGTAACTCAGTAAAATAGGTACAGACAAATAAGATACCTTGTTCTTTGAATCAGAGATCAGCACACTGTCACCGACCGAAGGGATAGAACCACTATTCCCGCTGAAATAAGAATACCCCGAAGTGCAATTAAAACGATATCGGATATCTCCGTTATTGTCCCTTTCAGCGAAAATATATTTGGGGCTGATACTGGAGATGGAGGAGGAATAGTTCAGCCCGGTTTGCAGGGCGACCTTACCGTTCAAAGGGATATTTATTTTCACACCTGTGGTAAATGAAAAATCATTGTGCTCCGATTCTTTTATCTGATCACGGCCATCATGGCCCTGGGGCCCGCGGTGTCCTTCGTCATCATTCTTCAGCAAATTGATTTTGGCATTGGGTGCAAATGAAACGGAAAAGGAAAAGCCCTGTAAAGGATGCCCCTTTAACTTCAGGTCCGCTTTCCCTGATTTTGAAGGTGCAGCAGGGATATTGATCGTTGCGGGCAATGAAATGGTTTTATTGCCGGGCAGGGTCAGCACCAGCATGACATTATTATTTCCGGGTATCAATTGAGAAGGAATGAGTATATGACCACTATGAATGAGTGCTGCTGGCGGAAGATCGGCAGAAACCAGGTTTACCGGATTGGTTTCTTCATTCCCATCCCCGTTTTTATGATCCTGTTCTTTCCCTTTTATTGCCAATGATCTGTCTTTTACGGGTTGATGATTCGTTTTGACCGTTTTCATGTTACCTGCCCCATCCTTGGTCAGGTGATCTGGCAATACCGGTATTGTTTTATTTTCTGCGATAATATCTTTCGGGATATCATTTTGTTTCCCGGGTCGGGTTTTATTCCTGTCCACAACAAGTTGTTGTTGCTCCTTATTCAGATTGTTTGCTGGTTTTTTAATATTGACCAAGGAAGTTTTATCCTTCCTGTTTTTAACAGTCTCCGCGGGAACAGGGATGCTTTTATTTTTCGCAAGTTTCTTGTCTTCTTTAAGTCCTTTATTCCTGGTATCACCATCTTTTTGCGGTCTTGATATATTTTTCCGGTTCATCGTTTCCCCGTTCTCCGGAATAACTTTCTTATTCTTTTCATCAAAGCCAGGTTCATTGACCGCTTTCAGATTTTTCTCCGGGTTAACTGTTTTGCCGGATGGAATATCCTTTTGATCACCGGAAGAAGGTATAATGTCATTTGATTTAAGCGTAGGATGGTCCTGTACCCCGGATTGCTTTTCATGTATAGTGATGTTTTCTGCTTCTTTCTTTTTAGCCTCATTATTATTTGAGATCCGGCTACCTCCATGATGAATGATGATTTCATAAGCCAGGATACCGCTCAGCAATAAAAATATGAGTACCGCTGCCCTTTTCAGCCGAATGTATTTATTCTTATAGGTGGCAGCGCTTCGTTTATCCAGTCCGGCCTCAATACTTTCCCACACGGCAGGGGAAGGTTTTTCGCTATGCTCTTCGAGCCGCTTTTGAAAGAACTGGTCAATATCGTGTAAAGATTCACTCATAAAGGATCATTTAGCGGTTACTGATATTTTGGTCAATTTTTTTTTCAAAAGGGTACGGGCATCGGAGAGATTGGATTTTGAGGTTCCTTCCGAAATGCCCAGCAGATCAGCGATCTCACGGTGTTTGTAGCCTTCAAATACGTAAAGATTAAAAACGGTCCTGTAAACAGGAGGCAGACCCATTACCATCGTAAGCAGATCCTTGTTACTGAAATGCTGTTCGGGGTTTTCAAAGACAGAAAGACTGTTCTCATGATCCTCCAGATTCACGACCGGCGATAGCTTTGCCTGACTGCGGATCTTTTGAAGCGAGCAATTCACTATGATCCTGCGAACCCACCCCTCAAAGGATCCTTCGTACTTGAACTGGTGTAAAAACTGAAAAACCTTCAAAAAACCTTCTTGCAACACTTCCTCTGCTTCTTCCCTGTTATGGGAATAGCGTAAACAAACGGTGAACATCTTAGGCGATAACAGGGCATACAATTCCGACTGGGATTGGCGATTCCCATCCAGGCATCTTTTGATCAGGTCAGCATCAATCAATAGAGAATTGGTTTACAATAAGTGATGTAAATTAACAGTGACGGGTTGGGTGGACAGGCTGATCCATGCGAAACTAAATCCTTCACGGTGACATTTCTTATCTTTGAACGGGGAAAAAAGTTAAATGGATATTAAAAACAATATACTGGAAACCATTGGCAACACCCCATTGATCCGGCTCAACAGAATTACCAAAGAACTTCCCTGCACTGTACTTGCCAAGGTGGATTATTTCAACCCCGGAAATTCCATCAAAGACCGAATGGCGGTGAAAATGATCGAAGTAGCCGAAAAAGAAGGGAAATTAAAGCCTGGCGGAACAATCATCGAATGTACTTCCGGCAATACCGGCATGGGGCTTGCCCTGGCAGCCGTGGTAAAGGGATACCGCTGCATATTCACAACAACCGATAAACAAAGCAAAGAAAAGATCGATATCCTGAAAGCGGTGGGAGCCGAGGTCATTGTCTGTCCTACCAATGTAGAGCCTGAGGACGCCAGGAGCTATTATTCTGTGGCCCGGCGACTGGCCCGGGATATCCCCAATTCCTTTCACTGCAATCAATACGATAACCTGGCCAACCGGCTGGCCCATTATGAAACCACGGGGCCGGAGATCTGGAAGCAAACAGACGGAAAACTGACCCACCTGGTCTGTACGGCAGGTACGGGTGGTACGATCACGGGGACAGCACAGTTCCTCAAGGAAAAAAATCCGGCAGTCCGGGTATGGGCCGTTGATGTATATGGATCCCTGCTGACAAAATTCTTCAGGACAGGTGAAATTGATATGAATGAAGTTCATCCATATGTCAGTGAAGGTTTCGGGGAGGATTTTGTACCCGAGAATTATGAGATGAAAGTGATCGACCTTTTTGAACAGGTGACCGACAAGGACGGAGCTGTAATGGCGCGCCGACTGGCGAAGGAGGAAGGACTTTTTTGCGGTTACAGTGCCGGCAGTTGCCTGCAGGGACTGATGCAACTGAAAAGCAAATTGAAAAAAGGTGACCTTGTCGTTTGCATCCTGCATGATCATGGCAGCCGGTACGTGGGCAAGATCTACAATGACCAGTGGATGATGGAAAGGGGATTCCTGGATGTAAAAACATTCCGGGATATCGTCAACGCTCGTCCGTTGCCTCAGCGATTGATCACCGTTACACTCACACAAACCGTGGCGGAAGCAGTGGCTTTGATGAAAAAATTTGACATTGAACAGATCCCCGTGATGAATGGCACAGGTATCAGCGGGGCGATCAGTGAGAATGGCTTATTCCAGAAGATATTCGATAACCCGGAAATAAAGCTTGAAAAAGTGGAAAAAGTGCAAGAGCCGGCCTTTCCTCTCGTTGCATTTGATACACCCGTTGAAAAACTCAGCCAGTTGATCAATAAGGAAAATGGGGCTGTACTGGCAAAGGATGATGCGGGAAACCTGCATATTGTCACCAAATATGATGTGATCCAGGCCTTGGGTAAGTAACTTAGTATAATTACGCAATCACGCTTCAGAAAATCCTACTCACTTCTCGTTAATTATCTCTATAACAAATTTTAACGCAGCTTTATATTTACACCCTGATCCAATACTCCGCTGAAAAGCCATCCTTAGAAAAACCAAAAGTCCAAGATCCTCTGAACCGGAGTATCCAATTCCTTGAAAACCTGACCAAAGCTGTCACCGTGTCCAAATCCAATGAATGAGTAACTGTCCGGAACCCTCCTGCATCCTGAAAAAATTCAAGTATGCAGGAGGCGCGGTGATCATCGTCAATGTCTGACGAAAAATTCCCCCACTTTCTGATGCACAATCCTGATCATTAGCGATTCTATTATCCCTTTGACCTGCTCCGGATCCGGCAAGTTCGCATTCATTATATTTGCTGCCATAAATCATATTTCATGGCTAGCAAAAAAATTATCGATCTGCTGGGCGATAAAGCCGATTTTTTACTGAACCACGAATCAAAGACCATCTCTAAAAAAGATATTCATCTCCCCGGCCCTGATTTTGTTGACCGTGTATTATCCGTTTCGGACAGGGGGCCGCAGGTATTGCGCAACCTGCAATTGATGTACAATACCGGAAAGCTGGCCGGGACGGGGTATTTATCTATTCTCCCGGTTGACCAGGGTATTGAGCACAGCGGTGGCGCTTCTTTTGCAAAGAATCCCATTTATTTTGACCCGGAGAATATCATCCGGCTGGCCATTGAAGGAGGCTGCAATGCCGTAGCGACAACTTATGGGGGCCTTGGTATGTTGGCCAGGAAATATGCCCATAAAATACCTTTCATTGTTAAGATCAACCATAACGAATTCCTGACATATCCCAATAAATTTGACCAGATCATGTTCGCTTCTGTAAAGGCCAGCTGGAACCTGGGCGCAGCCGCTGTGGGTTGTACCATTTATTTCGGCAGTGAAGAATCTTCGCGACAGATCCAGGAAGTAAGCCGGGCATTTGAAATGGCGCATGATCACGGGATGGCGACCATTCTCTGGTGTTACCTGCGGAATCCGGCATTCAAAAAAGACAAGGATTACCATGTATCATCCGACCTGACCGGGCAGGCCAACCATCTTGGAGTGACGATCGAAGCAGACATCATTAAACAAAAACTTCCTGAAAATAACGGTGGCTACCAGGCATTGAATGCAAAAGAAAACCCCTATGGCAAATCGGACAAGCTGATGTATGAAAAACTTACATCCGATCATCCGATCGACCTATGCCGCTACCAGGTAGCAAATTGTTATATGGGAAGAGCAGGCCTCATCAATTCAGGGGGCGCTTCTTCCGGTGCGGGTGATATGAGCGAGGCAGTGACCACTGCTGTCATCAATAAACGGGCCGGCGGTATGGGTTTGATCTCCGGGCGCAAGGCCTTTCAAAGACCCATGAAAGACGGAGTAGATATCCTGCATGCCATCCAGGATGTGTACCTTGATAATACCATTACCATTGCCTGAAACTTTTATCAAGGCTGCCACATTAACACTCGTGTAACAGGGAAAAATCGTAATTTAATGCTGGTAAGCAACTTCCGCTACTAAACTTACGTTTTGAAATAAGAATAAAATACCTGTTCAATGGTCAAACGCATCATATCCTTGTCCTCCATCATCGCTATTTTACTGATTGCCTTTTCGTGTGGTAAAGGGGGGAGTTCCGGAGGTGGTTCGGGAGGTGGTGGCGGCGGCGGTGGCGGGATCGACTGTAGCCTGGTAACCAATAAATCATTTTCCGCAGATGTGAACCCGATCATACAATCTGTCTGTGCAATTTCCGGCTGTCACGGGGCTGGCAGTATCAATGGCCCGGGCGAATTATTGACTTACACAGAAATCTCTTCAAATAAAGTTGCAATCCGTTCGGCGGTTTCATCCGGAGTGATGCCAAAAGTTGGCTCCCTGACAACAGCGCAGAAGGGTTCCATCATTTGCTGGATAGACGCAGGGGCATTGAATAATTAGTCCAAACTTTCATTTACTTCTGATTTCTTGTCATACAGCTGACAGGGTCGCTCCTGGTCATAGGTGGCATCATGCCATATTCTTTATATTTGCCAATCAACAATTTGGTTATGGCAAAACAAATGGAGGATTTTGATGCCAATTTAGCGGGCGAAGAGGGAAAAACCGAGGAGACAAAGACCAGTTGGTTCAAAAGGATCAAAAAGGGCATCAATACCAAGACCTCAGAGAAAAAGGAGACACCCGAAGGATTATGGACAAAATGTCCCGAATGCAACCTGATCACCCCTGTTGATGAGCTGAAAGAAAATCTCTTCGTATGCCCCAAATGCGGGTTTCATCATCGGATCAGCAGCAATGAATATTATGAATTCTTGTTTGACAACGGCGAATACAACGAATTATTTGACAAGATACGCAGTAAGGATTTCCTCGGGTTCACCGACCTCAAATCTTATAAAAACAGGCTGGAAGAGACCTGGAGCAAGACTGATCTGAAAGATTCTATGCGGGTAGCCGTAGGTAAATTGAGCGGACACGAGATCGTGATCGCATGCATGGATTTTGAATTCATCGGCGGTTCCCTGGGGAGCGTGATGGGTGAAAAATTCTGCCGGGCCGTAGATTATTGCCTGCAACATGAACTGCCTTATATGGTCGTGAGCAAGAGCGGCGGTGCCCGCATGATGGAAAGCGCTTTCTCACTGATGCAACTGGCAAAGACAAGCGGCAAGCTTTCCCAGCTCAATGATGCCCGGCTTCCCTATATTTCTGTACTGACCGATCCTACATTTGGCGGTATCTCCGCTTCATTTGGCATGCTCGGCGATTTTAATATCGCAGAACCCGGAGCCCTGATCGGTTTTGCAGGCCCGCGGGTCATTAAAGAGACCATTAAAAAAGACCTGCCTGAAGGTTTCCAGCGGAGTGAATTCATCCTGGAACATGGATTCCTGGACTTTATCGTTTCCCGCAAAGACCTGAAAGAAAAGATTTCCACTTTATTGACGCTGCTGGAACATTAAGCGGCCTTCATCCTTTCAATCATTGACCCTTTCATGGAAATTAAGAACCGACAGGCATATCATGAATATTTCATCGATGACAGTTATGAAGCGGGCATGGTGCTGCTGGGAACCGAAGTGAAATCCCTGCGCGAAGGCAAAGCCAGTTTCAGCGACAGTTATTGCATCATCCATAAAGAGGAAGTATGGCTGAAATCGCTGCATATCGCGGAGTATGCCTATGGCAACCTGAATAACCATGATCCGCTGCGCGATCGCAAACTGCTGCTGCAGAAAAAAGAGATCAGGAAGATCACAACAAAACTGAAAGAAAAAGGATATACGCTGGTACCGTTGCGTATTTTCACAAGCGATAAGAACCTGCTGAAGATCGAGATCGGATTGGCCCGCGGAAAAAAACTGCACGATAAACGGGAATCCATTAAGAAAAAAGAGATGGAACGGCAACTGAAGCGGCAATTTTAACACCTGTGAAGAACTAATTGCTGCCCATTGAAATATCTTTACCGATATTTCCGCACAATGAAAAACACAGTGGCCCTAGTATGCTGGCTGGTTTCATTTCCTTCCTTCGGACAGTCGGTCTTCGGTTACTGGTATGGCAATGCCAACCTCAAATCCTCCCACACCAGCAATAATTACCTGGTAGAACTGGTCCTTCAGCCTGATAAAAATGCAGTGAAAGGCATTATGAATTGTTATTTCAAGGATACGTACCGCAGTATGGCGGTGAAAGGAACTTACGATCCCGCCTCCCGGCAGCTCATCCTCAAGGATCTCTCACTTCCTTTTCACGGGTCCAACGATTTTTTTGAAGTCGATTGCAAGATGACACTAGCCGCAAAACTGCGTGTCTCACATTCCGGTTCAGTCATCAGCGGTTCCTTTCTCAGTCAGCCCGAATACCAGTATACCTGCGGTGAGATCGGTTTTAACCTGACCATGAATTCAGATATCAGCAAGATCGATTCCGTCCTGAAAGCGATCCGTGAATTCAAGGAGCAATACCAGGTATGGAAACCTACAATCGCCGATACCCTGGTTGCGGTGATCACTAAACCCGCCAAAAAAGTGCTGACTGAAACGGAAACTGAATTTGTAAAAAGGGAAAACATGGTGGAGCATACAATTGAAGTGGATTCGGATACCCTGCACCTTGCATTTTATGATAATGGCGAAATAGACGGGGATATCATTTCCGTATTCTATAACAAAGAACTCATCCTCAATTACCAGAAGCTAACGCATAAGGCGATCAGGATGGATATCATCCTGGACCGGAATAAGGAAGAGAATGAAATCTCACTCTTTGCGGAGAACCTCGGCCTGATCCCACCCAATACGGCTTTAATGGTCGTTCATGACGGCCATAATGAATACAATGTGAATATGGCCAGTAACCTGCAGAAAAATGCTGTACTAAAGATCAAAAAAAGAAAATCCCTTGTTCATTCGGGTTCAGATTGAACTATTGGAATAGTTCCTGCTGGCTGGCCTGTGTATTCGTCCTCACCCATTCCATTTCCGTTGATTTGCTGAAATCGATCAGCCGGGTGCCCACTGTTTTATAATTGGTGACCTCGGCGATCTTCGCGACTTTCATCTTTCCCTTCCTCAACTGGGCTCCCCTCCCCTGCTGAACCGACAGCACAGGCTCTTCATTTAGCGTGGCTGTTTCCACATAATTTCCTTCCCCTTCCTTTATGAACAGGAATCTATTTTTCAGGGTGGTCGTTTCAATTTTGAATCGTTTGACCATGAACTGCTTCTTTTCCATATCCACATACACGGCTGTGATGGTCTTGGCGGGATCAAATTTGCCGATATGGATCAGTTTTTCCGAATCCAGTTTCTGGGTAAGCTCCTGGTCAATGACCTCATAATACCCGTCATTATAAATGACGAGGATGGTATCTTCTGCATTGAACCTACCGATATATTCACCTTTTTCTTCGGTATTTAGCCGGCCGAACTGGTCATCATACCATAATTTCCTGCCGGCAATGGTGGACACACCTGCCTCTTTCAGCTTCACCCCATCTGCCCGGATGGGATACTTGGTGACCGTGATCCCTTTGCTGCCCCGGCCGGTAATCTCAAGCCCCGCAAAATCGAATTCAAATTCTTTTTTATGTGCTTTGCAGCCGGGGGTTAAATGCACCTTTACGATCTCTGCTTCCGCATTGGGATTCACGCTTAAATAATGGACCTTGCTTTTTTCACTTTCCCTGGCGAGAAAATATTCTTTGTCCCGTGTGACACCTGTCACATTGAAGCGCTTGGCAAAACTCTTCCCCGTTTCGCCATCCATGTAGATCATGTTGTAAGTAGTGCGTTCATCATTCTTATTGAATACGGCCACATGGAGGATATCCTTGCCGATATAGGTCTTATCATCCACCTTCACCACTTTCATCACTCCTCGCCTCGTTATGGCAATAATATCATCCATATCCGAGCAGTCACAAACAAATTCATCTTTTTTCAGGGAAGTACCGATAAACCCGTCTTCACGGTTCATGTATAATTTGGTGTTCGCAATGGCCACCTGCTTGGCCTGGATGACCTCAAACTGTCTGATCTCGGTCCGGCGTTCCCTTCCTTTCCCGAATTTCTTCAGCAGGTTCTCAAAATAATTCACCGCATAATCCACCAAATTGTTCAGATCACTTTTTACCTGTTTGATCTCAGATTCCAGTGTTTTGATCTGTTCATTCAGTTCATCGATATCCAGTTTATAGATCCGCCGGACCGGCTTCTCGGTGAGCTTGGTGATGTCTTCCCTTGTAATGGCCCTTTTCAGTTGTTTCTTGAAAGGGAGAAATGCCTTATCGATGGCCTCAATGACCTTTTCCCAGGTCTCGTGTTTCTTTTCCAGTTCCTTATATATCTTTTCCTCAAAGAATATCTTTTCCAGGGAAGTGTAATGCCATTTCTCCTGCAATTCAGTCAACCGGATCCGCAGTTCCTGTTCCAGCAGGTCCTTTGTATGATCGGCCGAGGTTTTGAGCAGGTCATTGACGGAAACGAATTGCGGCTTTTGTTCAGTGATGACGCAGGCATTGGGAGAAAGGGAGACCTCGCAATCGGTGAACTTATACAAGGCATCGATGGTGATATCCGGCGAAATTCCCGGCGCCAGGTCGATCTGGATCTCTACTTCCGCGGCCGTATTATCAGTCACTTTTTTGATCCTGATCTTGCCCTGCTCATTAGCCCTGACGATCGAGTCCATCAGCTGTCCGGTGGTGACACCATAAGGAACACTTTTTATCAACAGCATTTTTTTATCAGCTTCTTCAATATGCGCCCTCACTTTTATCTTTCCGCCCCGCCTGCCCTGGTCGTAGTCCGTTACATCCACCATTCCGCCCGTCTGAAAATCAGGATTCAGTTCAAACCGCCTGCCGCGGAGATATTTTATGGAAGCATCAATGAGCTCACAGAAATTATGCGGCAGGATCTTGGTGGATAATCCTACAGCGATGCCGTCGGCTCCCTGTGCGAGGAGCAGGGGGAATTTTACCGGCAAGGTCACCGGTTCATTCTTCCTGCCATCATAACTCAGTTGCCATCCGGTGGTCTTATGATTAAAGGCCACTTCCAAGGCAAATTTGCTTGGCCTGGCTTCAATATAACGGGATGCCGCTGCCTCATCCCCCGTACGTACATCTCCCCAGTTGCCCTGGGTATCGATCAACAGGTCTTTTTGCCCCATATTTACGAGTGCATCGCCGATGCTGGCATCTCCATGCGGGTGAAACTGCATGGCCTGCCCGATGATATTGGCCACTTTATTAAAACGACCATCATCCATTTCCTTCATTGCATGAAGGATCCTGCGTTGCACGGGTTTGAGCCCGTCTTCCACGGCCGGCACGGCTCTTTCGAGGATAACATAGGAAGCGTAGTCAAGGAACCACGACTTATATTGTCCGGGCAGGCCGGACTCATTTTTTTGCAATTCGAGGATCTTATTTTTTGCAGCGCTCATGGTTTATCATTGATAAAATTCAAAAAGATATTTTTCATCGTATTGAATTCCGAATTCATTCAGGAATGAAAGGTATTCTTCGCGGAAGGTCTTTTTTGCATGATGTTGTGGCTGTTGTAAGATATATTCCACAACAGCATGAGCCTGATTCTTATGATAAGAAAATACACCGAAACCCTCCTGCCAGCTGAACAACCCGTTGACCCATTTTTTTCTTTTGATGAAGGATGTAGCATTAGCTTTGATATCCCTGACAAGATCTGAAGCGGGCAACCGGGGATTCATGCTGACCAGGATATGCGTATGATCGGGCATGCAATAGATGGCGTAGAGTTTTTGTTTTTTTTCAGTAATAATACCTGAAATATATTTCTGTAACTCATCTCGGAAAGATTCTTTTATAAATGCATGCCGGCCTTTTACAGCAAAAATGATCTGTGCATATATTTGTGAATAAGTATTGGGCATTTTGATTGATATATCGCTCCTATGGAGCTCTCGGTTCAATTTCCAGTTCCCTGCTACTGATATAACGCTCCTTTGGAGCTCCTCCAACTCAATTCTCGTAGTCGTTACCGATAGCGCTCTCCAATAGAGATCTGAAAATTTCTTAAATATCATGTTATTGATAAAATCCTCCAGTGAAATTCATGATAGCATTTTTGTTTTTTTCTGCTAATAATAATTATTGATATGCTCATAAAATAATTCAGATTCGTTTTGACAATTTAACAGCCCCATAGGGGCGATATATCAGTAAGAACAAACTTTTGAATAAACGAAGCCCCGTAGGGGTGACATATTAAATTATACCTCTTTGTTTTCAAAAACAATTTCTTCCTGAATGGAAACAGGTGCTTTTACATCAAAATCCTTCCACCCTTTTTCTATATCACCCATAACGGCGATCTTCCCTTCGGTGATCAGTTGTTTCATACGCCACATTAAAAAAACATCACCGGTCTTTATTTTCATCCGGTGCATCGTATTCATCATTACCCTGGTTGCTTTCTGCCACTCCCCGGTAATGTTTTTCAGGATCTCACCGTCATAAAAATCAACTTCACGGCCTGCGATCTTCTTTCCTCCTTCGGGTATCCTCACCAGGGCATTCTCTTCGCTGATCCTTTTCCACTCATCGGTATCCACTTCGCATTCACTTAGGGTAACGGGCCGGGCCAGTTTTTTTGCCTTGATCACTTCCCGTGGTAAAATATCATGTACCGCCCAGGGATAAAAGATCTGCCCTTTTTCATTGATGAAAGGAAGATTGTTAAGGAAAATAATCATCAGCCTGCCCTGCAGGTCATGTAAATGGGCGATCAGCCAGTAATACCCTGTTATATCATGCTGGTTAGGGCCAATCCATATCCATGCTTCATCAGCCGGGTCTGTTGCAAGGGCCTGCCTGATTCCGTTTATGGTCGACCGGTCGTCAAAACTTCCGGCTATTTCCTCCCCATATGGTGATCCTTTCAATAATTCCCGCCACCAATCCAGCCTTGCATGCCATCCTTCCTCTGTATCCAGTTGCTGAAGGGGGCCGACACCCCATTCTTCTTTGATCTCAAATATCTCACCGCTGAGACCTTCATCCAATTGCATACTATCCCTCAACAGGTCTGCATCTGAGCTTTGAAAAACTATATGTATCATCTCAATCTATGATTTCGGGTTGAATTACGTAATAAACGCAGGAGGTGAAAAAATTCCTGATATAGGGTATGGCACTGACCAGTCCTGCCTGCCGCCTGGGTTTCCATCCGAATTTCCATTTATAGATCGGGTTCATAAAATAAAATCTCCTGTGCAGGGTCTTATACCCTGTTTTCCGGCAGATCCTTTCAAACTTTTCAATACTGATCCCCGTTTCCCTTATCTCCATCATTTCGGCGACGTTCTCTTTCTTTTTCCTGAGTATCCATTTATAGATCCCTTTAGGCAACAAGTGGAGGTAAGGCAAACGGGATACCCTGGAGCGGCATACCTGCTGGTGCCCGCCAAAAGGCATTTGCCAGGGCGGAAAACCGAAGAATACGATACCGTTCCTGGTTAGCAGGCCCTTCATCCATGCGATCAGCCGGGACTGGTCATGTATATGCTCGATCACATCTTTCAGTACAATGATATCAAATAAACCGCCCAGGTCCTTTTCAATATCCACCCGGTAAATATCCTTTGTGACAAACCTGATCCTTCCATCAGAAATTTCGTTTTTCAGGTATTCGCCTGCATTTTCGATCCTTACGGTATCAAACTCCACGCCCACCCCAACGCATCCTTTCTCACTGAATGCTTTGAGCACCCCTCCTTCCCCGCACCCGATCTCCAGCACGCGCATACCCTGTAGCAATGGAAATTTTTCTTCAATGAATGGTACCACGTACTGCGCCGCATTCAGTACCTGTATCTCGAAATATTTTTTCCTGTCTGCATGAAATTCAAACACTGCCTTGTTGAGAATTAGAAATTAACAATCATTCAATCGCTACGGGTGCATCCTGCTCTATTTTCAGATGTTCAATGATAAAGTCCTGCCTTTCGGGTGTATTCTTTCCCATATAATATTCCAGCAACAACTGGATATGGTCACCCTGGTCGAGCCGCATGAGTTGTTTGCGCATATCATTCCCGATAAAACCCGCAAATTCATCCGGGCTGATCTCGCCCAAACCCTTGAACCGGGTGATCTCTGGTTTTGTGCCAAGTTTTTTGATCGCTTCTGCTTTTTCCTTTTCGTCATAGCAATAAATGGTTTCCTGTTTATTCCGTACGCGAAATAAGGGCGTTTCCAGCACATACACCTTCTCATGCTTCACCAGGTCAGGAAAGAATTGCAGAAAAAATGTCATCAGCAATAGCCGGATATGCATGCCGTCCACATCGGCATCTGTAGCGATCACCACGTTATTATAGCGCAACCCTTCCAGTCCGTCTTCTATATTCAATGCATGCTGCAGGAGGTTGAACTCTTCATTTTCATAAACGACCTTCTTGGTAAGGCCAAAACAATTCAGGGGTTTTCCCCGCAGGCTGAAAACTGCCTGCGTTTCCACGTTCCTGGCCTTGGTGATGGAACCGCTGGCGCTGTCGCCCTCGGTGATAAAAATGGTGGTCTCATTTTGTTTGGTGCTGAACTCCTCCTTTCCCCTGGCTGGTGCTTCGTCATTCAAATGGTAGCGGCAATCCCTTAACTTTTTATTATGCAGGTTGGCTTTCTTCGCTCTTTCATTGGCCAGTTTTTTGATGCCCGCCAATTCCTTTCTTTCTTTTTCACTTTGCTCAATACGTTTTTTCAGGGCATCTGCCACAGAAGGATTTTTATGGAGGAATATCTCCAGTTCCCTGGAAAGGAAATCACCTATAAATTGTTTCATGCCCGGACCGCCTTCATCAATATTCACGGAGCCGAGCTTGGTCTTGGTCTGTGATTCAAAGACCGGCTCCACCACCCGTACGGAAATAGCAGCTACGATCCCCATCCGGGTGTCAGACACATCATAATCCTTCTTATAGAAATCGCGGATGGTTTTTGTATAGGCTTCGCGGAAAGCCTGCTGGTGCGTGCCGCCCTGGGTGGTATGCTGGCCGTTTACAAAACTGTAAATATCTTCCCCGTAATCATTATTGTGAGTGATGGCCACTTCAATATCGTTTCCCTGGAGGTGGATGATAGGATAACGGATCTCATCCTCGTTGGTCTTGCGTTGCAGCAGGTCCAGCAAGCCATTCTTGCTCACAAAAGATTTGCCATTAAAAACGATCTTCAGGCCTGCATTGAGATAACAATAATTCCAGATCTGGTTCTCGACGAACTCAGGGTGAAATTTAAAATTCTTGAACACGGTTTCATCAGGGATAAAGGTCACCACGGTTCCTGTGGCCTCTGTACTTTTTGCTTCCTTGAACTCTTTGATCAGGAATCCCCTTTCGAATTCGGCTGTTTTTTCCCTTCCTTCACGTATGGCAGTGACCTTAAAAAAATGACTCAGGGCATTCACGGCCTTGGTGCCCACGCCGTTCAGGCCCACGCTTTTCTGGAATACTTTGCTGTCGTACTTGGCACCGGTATTGATCTTGCTCACCACATCCACCAGCTTTCCCAGGGGGATGCCGCGCCCATAATCCCGTATGGTCACCGTTCTGCCTTCTACAGTTAGTTCAATGGTCTTTCCATAACCCATGGTGTATTCGTCAATGCAGTTGTCCATCACTTCCTTCACCAATACATAGATGCCGTCATCAGGTGATGAACCATCGCCTAATTTGCCGATATACATGCCGGGGCGCAACCGGATATGTTCTTTCCAGTCGAGCGACTTAATACTATCCTCATCGTATTTGAAAAGTTCTTTTGAGGTTTGTTTGCTCATGGGGTATTTCATTTCACAAGTTACGAATAATCACACCTTTAGCAGGTATTGCCCGGTTCCGGACAAATATAAAGAAACGTCAATCCCTGATTTATTGCAGGTTATCAACCCCTGTGGAAAATAAACTTGAGGAGAATCCGGCTAATCAATGATACAACTCAACAGGAAGACCGGGATGAAATGGTAATTTTATATCACAAATTGATCTATGAAAAATTTATTCTTCATCCCCCTCCTGGCTATGATCATTTCCTGCCAGCCTACCCGGATCACACAAAGCTGGACAGCCAAAAATACAGCTCCCAAAAAATTCAAAAAGATCCTCGTGCTGGCCGTTTTACCAAGTAATGAAACGGATCTGCAGGTGAAAATGGAAAACAATATTGCTGATGAAATGCACCAGCTCGGTTACCTTGCCATTGCAGCCAATAAGATGTTTCCCGCCGGCACATTTGTAAGGGGGGATACCATGCGGGCCCGGAATGCTATCAGTGGCAGAGGATTTGACGGGCTGATGACTATTGTGATGCTGGATAAGAAGAAAGAGAAATATTTTGTACCGGGACGGATTACGGACATGGGGTATTTCAACAATTACAACCGGTTCGACGATTATTTCAATCGCATCGGCGAAAGGATATATGCTCCGGGTTATTACGGAGAGGAGACAAAATATTTCTGGGAAAATAATTTCTATGACCTGGGGGCCAAACAGATGATCTATTCAGCCCATACCCGGTCCTTTGACATCACTTCCAAAAAACAGCTGGCAGGATCCTATGCCAGCCTGATTGCCCGGCACCTGGTAGAAAAAAACATCCTGATCAAACCCGAGAAGCTGGAAGAGGAATAAACAACCCTTGACTTTCTAATTTCTTATTTCTGATTTACCGTGACTCCGCAGGGACTCGAACCCTGGACCTACTGATTAAGAGTCAGTAGCTCTACCAACTGAGCTACGGAGCCAATTCAATTAAAGATAATAAAAAAGGCTGCAGGTATTTGCAGCCTTTGCATAAGGTTTTAAAATACCTGGTATCGTCGCATTATTTGGGTGTTATCCGGTGTAGTGCCTGTATTGCCGGGCTGATAATATTCTGCCTGGATCAGACCGATACCACGGGCATAATAGGATTTTGTATACCCGAATATGCTGGTGGCATCAACATAGCTTCCAAATACATTCACAAAAAACTTTTCTTTTACAACAATTACATTCTGGTAAGTTACCGCCCCAGCAGAACTTGTTACGGTGATGGAGACATCCTTCTGATCAATACTGTCTTTTACTTTGTATTGCAAGGGCTGTCCGCCGAGAGAATTGCTGAAAGCTGCAGAGAACCAGGAAGTACCCGATGCTACATTATCTTTCAGGAATGTATATTCCTCCCAGTCCACATTATCAAACCCGATGGTTTGCCAGTTAAGATACTGGAAATAATCTCCACCGCTCTTTCGGTAATATCCTGATGAATCAACTGCCGTACCATCATTCTGCATGAAAATGTTATACGTATTGGCATAGGCGGAGAGCGTGGCAGAAATCACATTGATCAACAAGGAATCCGTTGACACACTGTTGAATTCATAACTCCAGTTGCTGTTTGCCGTGCGAGGGAAATAGTCTCCTGATAAAATGGTCACCATAAAAGTGCAGGTACTGGTGCCAAATTTTACGGTAAATGTTTTTGTCCCGTATGAGGTCGGCGTGCCGCCTCCGTGCAGGGTAAGATTAAATGTTCCGTTTACCGCAAATGTTCCGGAAGCAGAAAAATAAACTCCTGCAACGGTATCCGTGGTTATAAAATAAACGCCAGGTGTTGTAACTGTTACTGAAATGACTACTGAATCATCAGTCGTCAGCGCATACCCGCTGTAGTAATAGCCGCTAACAACTGCACTGCTGCAATTCACAGTGCCTGCCGCTGCGCTTCCAACAGTCACCGTAAAACTGCAATTAGAAGTACCGGCAGTTACCGGTATGGTATTCGTGCCTGCCGTAGTCGGTGTACCCGTACCGATCAGGGTTATTGTTTGTGCACCTGTTGCCGTAAACTGGCCCGAGCCTGCAAAGATCATTCCGTTTACAGTAGTTGTGGCTACACTCCATAATCCAATAGCCGTTACATTCACATTTAATTTCACGCTGTCACTGGTGGCAAGGGGCACACCCACACCATAAGAACCATATACCGTTGCACTCGAGCAGGAACCGCCGGAACCGACCAGGGTAAAACTGGCGGGCCCGGAACCTGCCGGTAAAACAGTAACAGCGATATCACACTGTGAGCTGTCAAAAAAGACCACAAAATTGGAAATGCCGGCTGCAAAGGGAGTTCCGTAACCGCGCAGGGTAACATTATTGGCACCCAATGTGGTGAAAATACTGGAGACCCTGAAGTAGAAACCATTCACCGTATCGGTATAAATGGTATATGAACCGGTCCGGGTCACATTTACCTGCACCGACATGGTATTATTTGCCGATACCAGGGGCGAATTAGCAGCATAAATACCGTTGATCGTCTTGGGCAGGCAGTCGCCTGTACCGTCAGCCTGGAGGGTTCCATGAGCGGGAGTACTACCGTTTTCAAAACTGAGTTCTTTCTGACATCCTATGCCAAGGGCTATAACAACTACGAACAGAATTGGCAGGTGTTTTTTCATAAAAGGGGAATTATTCGGGCCTTAAAATTAAGATAATTTATTGTATGATAAAGAAATACTTATGGCTGGGTTCGTTTTTTCCTGTACAAAATCGAGTATTATCTTTGGTAAAAACCGGTAAGTTGAAAAACGTTTTTGCGGTTATTTTATTATTGACCTTCGCCGCTTCTAATAGCCAGCAAAATTCAAGCCTGAAACGGCCCGGGATGATTTTCAAAAACAAATTTTCGCGGTTTGGGACGGACCCCGGACACAAGACCATAGTGCCATGCCAGAATTCTGTAAAGGTCATGTCATGCCCTATGAATGGAATAATAAAACTGAGTTTAACGAGCGTATACAATATGTGGATAAAATAAACCTGTCTAAACCTGTTGTCCGATGGACAGCATTAACGCCGCCACCTCAGAGCAGATGTTCCCGAAGGTTTATAGCCCTTTGAAGGAACTGCAGGATAGAATCAGTATTTGGAAAATGTGAATAAACCGATGGAAAGCGTTAAAAATGAGGCATAAATAACATTGAAGCCATACCAGTCATGATTTCTTTTAATAAAACGATCCCAATTGAATCTGGCACCGTTTCGAATGATTATCTGAGAAAAAAATAGAACCACGGTATATGAAATTACTTTTTTCCTATTGTTTCCTATTCTCAACGCTGATTGCGAGTACACAATTACCTCATGTTGAAATCCTGACCAGTGGCAAGGGGAGCAGCCTGCGCGGACTAAGTGTCGTAAATGACCAGGTAATTTGGGCAAGCGGGAGTTCCGGAACGGTTGCCCGGTCCACAGACGGTGGGAAAAACTGGACCTGGATCACAGTAAAAGGTTTTGAGAAGAATGATTTCCGTGATATCGAAGCGTTTGATGAGAAAAGAGCGGTGATCATGGCCGTGGGAGAACCGGCCTATATCTTACGCACTGCCGATGGCGGAAGGACCTGGAAAGTGGTCTATGAAAATAAGACCAAAGGAATGTTCCTTGATGCTATGGAATTCTGGAATGAGGATGCGGGGATCGTGATCGGTGACCCCATCAATGGCCGTTTTTTCATCACAAGGACATTCGACAACGGAAAAAAATGGCAGGATATTCCCTATGATAAGCTTCCGCTTGCCGACAGCGGCGAAGCCTGTTTCGCTGCCAGTGGAACCAATATCCGGGCGTTGAGAAGGGATGAAGCCGCCTTTATCAGCGGGGGGCTGCGTTCAAAATTTTACAGGAGAGATGAAAAAACACTTTTGCCAATTGTACAGGGTTCTGAGTCAACCGGGGCCAATTCAATTGCCGTTTGGGATAATTTTAAAACGAAGGGGGAAAAATCAATAGTCGTGGTGGGAGGTGACTTTAAAATTGATAGCGCCACAAAAAACAATTGTGCTTTGAGTGATGACAGTGGCAAAACATGGAAACTGCCCGATTCCCCACCCCATGGATACCGCAGTTGCGTAGAATATATCAGCAGGTCAAACCTGGTTTGCTGCGGACTAAACGGTGTGGATTATTCTGACAAGGGCGGTAAGACATGGACATGGATCAGCAGGGAATCATTTCACGCCTGCCGGAAAGCCAAGAAAGGGAATGCAGTTTTTTTATGCGGAGCAAACGGAAAAATCGCTCGCCTGGTTTTTTAATCACATTAGATTTCAACACAGAGATTTGGAGATAATGCGTTGCAGAGAGATTTTTTTGAATAAACTTCTTTGGGTTTCTATGTAATGCTGAAACTTTGTATTGAAATTATTATCCTCCGAATTTTTCCTTCCAGGCTAATATCCCTCCCGAAAGGTTTTTTGTATTTGTAAAGCCCATCATATCAAGAAAATTACAGGCCACAGCGCTGCGGCTGCCGCTACGGCAATACAAGACAACTTCTTTGTTTTTCAGGTCTTCGATCTCATCGATCATCATGGACTGGATGCGCCCCAGGGGCAAAAGTGTTCCCCCGATATTGAATTCTGCATGTTCAACGGGTTCCCTTACATCCACAATATTTATTTTCTCTCCCTTATCTAATCGCTCTTTCAGTTCCTCAACTGTGATCGTTTGCATCAGTCAGGTTTTTGATTGGGTAATAATTGATTTTCTGAAGTCGAATCTTTCGCAGGCATGTTCACCTGCAGCCAGACATCAATGGTCTGGCCTGAACGGATATACTGCTCTTTTTTAAAATCATCAAACCGTTCAGGGTTTTGTTTCACTACAAATGCATGGCAGGTATCCTTCACATCCCCGTCGATCACCATCGCACCTACAACGAGTCCCTGTTCTTCCAGCGCTGCCCTCGCATCACAGAACTGCATGCCCGTGATGATGGGAACGAGCATATCCCTGTTCCCTACCCCGTTGCCCAATACCAGCGAGACCTTTGTTCCCATCCTGATCTTTGTCCCGGGATTGATCATGTTACCATGCGCCCATTGCTCCAGCACCGCGTATTTGGCGAAATCCGTTTTGAAGGTTGTATCTCCCAGTTTCAGGCCCAGGTTCTTCAGCACCATTTCAGCATTGCGGAAACTATACCCGACAAGGTTAGGCATGTCCACTTCAGGCGCCACGGCCCGGCTGATGAGCAGGTATACTTTCCGGTTTGATTTCACCACTTCATCGGCTTCGGGTATCTGCCGTATCACCGTGAGCGGGGCGACGGTATCCACATATACCGAATCCTCGATCTCAAAATCAAATCCCGCTTTTTTAAGGATATCACCGGCTTCGTCATAGTGCTTGCCTGCAACGGAAGGTACTGTTAATGAACTGCCGTGGTGCGTGATCCATTTCAATGAAAGAATAAATAAGAAAAAGATACCCAACGCCAGCACCAGGCCGGATACGATATTCAACCATAAGGGACGATTGGTAATGATCTTGAACACAGCTGCGTTTTTACAAAAATATCAGATGCGCATTTTATGGCAATACTTCCTGCAAAAGTTTAGTATAAAATTCCTTTAAAGTCCACCCCATGGCTATGACCTGCACGGGTACCACGCTGGCATCACTTTGCCCCGGGATACTGTTCACTTCCAGCATAAACGGGCGGCCCTTCTCTTCATTATAGATAAAATCAATTCTAACAACTCCTTTGCAATTGAAGGCGGTATATATTTTCCTGGCCGCTTCCCTGACCTTTTCAGCGACAGCCTCCTCTACCGGTGCCGGTGTTGTCTCGGAGGATTTGCCCCCGTACTTAGCCTCAAAATCAAAAAAGGACTGGCTGGTGTCTGCTTTCACTTCGGTCAGCGGCAATACAATTATTTTCCCCTCCGAACGGAATACGCCGGCTGTAAATTCCCTGCCGGTGATGAATTCCTCCACCAGCACTTCATTGTCCTCCTTCAAAGCTTTTTCCACTGCTTTACCCAACTCTTCCGACAAGCGGTCGACCTTTGACATGCCGATACTTGAACCGCCGTTATTGGGTTTCACAAATACAGGGAAATGCAGGTGGCTGACAGCTGCTTCGGCATTTTGAAATGTATCCCTGGTGAGCAAAACAGATCTTGAAACATCGATCCCCGCAAAGGATGCAACAGAAACGCCGTAACGTTTATTAAAAGTAAGCGCAGAAGTGGCAGCATTGCAGCCGGTATAAGGTATGCCAAGCATATCAAAATAACCCTGCAGTTTCCCGTCTTCACCCGGCGTGCCGTGCAGGGCAATGAAAACTGCATCAAATTTTATTTTATCATCATTAGAAGATACAACGGTAAAATCATTCTTGTCTACGGGAATCTTTTTGCTCCCTTCATCACAGAGCCAACCCTGCTGGCTGATATCAATGATATATACATTAAAAAGCTCCCTGTCCAGGTTATTGCTGATCGTTTTGGCGGTCCTGTAGGAGATCACCGCTTCGCCGGAATAGCCTCCCGTCACCAGGGCAATATTTTTTTTCATCCAGAAAAATATTTATGGCTGCAAAGATTGAATAAAAACAGATGGGATAAAAATTTCAGCAGCTAAAACTGTATTGTTTCCTGGGTTTCTTACGGATATCCAGGTCCCGGAACAGATCCTATCTTAAAAAACGGGGTCCGTCATATTCATTCAAAAGCAAAGGTGAAGGCTGTTCTTCCTTCACCTTTATACGACGGGACATATCACCCGTCACTGCTAAGGCAGCCAAAAGCGCTGCTTTTAATATGTCAACAAGGTAGTTAATATCTTTATCCAAACAGGTGATGCAAAGGAATAGTTATGCACATCATCAGATATGCAGCCTTCCCTTTTTTGCGAGCAACTCTTCCACGGTCTCCTTATACATCTCATCGGGTACGCAGCAATCCACCGGGCATACGGAAGCGCATTGGGGCTCTTCATGAAAGCCCTGGCATTCAGTACATTTATTGGGTGTGATATAATAGATATCCGTAGCAACAGGGGGGTTCTTTTGTTCCGCATCCACCACGGTCCCGTCCAGCAAAGTGTAAGGGCCTTTCACGGTAGTGCCATCCGAAATCGCCCATTCCACCCCTCCTTCATAAATGGCATTATTGGGGCATTCGGGCTCACAGGCTCCACAATTGATACATTCTTCTGTAATCTTAATAGCCATAGTAATTGATTTTTAAATGGAGAATTACATTTGCAACAAATATAATTTATTGGCATGAAATTACAAGAAAGGGCAGGACTATTAGCAGGGCTCGGCAAATATATGGCAGCTGACCCTGCAGCCTGGAAAGAAGCCAAACAAAGAGCTTTTCATGAGAACCATTGGTTCATACCGGAATTCATCCAAACGGCTGTCAATAATATCGAACAAAGGTTCCTTCATCAGGATATCCTTGAAAAATGGGCCCTGGCCTACGGTTTGCCAGCGGAAAACCAGGATCCCAAAACTGTGGGACTGGTAATGGCTGGTAATATTCCCCTGGTGGGGTTTCATGATCTTTTATGCATTTTTATGTGCGGCCACAAAGCGGTTATAAAACCGGCAGCCAGGGATAATGTCTTGATCAGGCACCTGGTACAGCAGCTGGCGGAAACATCAGCAGAGACAAAAGCATATATTTCATTTAATGAAAATATAAAAGGGTGCGACGCTTATATTGCCACCGGCAGTAATTCGAGTTCCCGTTACTTTGAATATTATTTCGGCAGATACTCCCATCTGATCCGCCGTAACAGGACCTCTGTTGCCATCCTGCATGGTGATGAAACCAGGGAGGAACTGGAAAAACTCGCAGATGATGTGTATCTCTATTTCGGGCTAGGATGCCGGAATGTTACCAAGATCTATGTCCCGCACGGATATGATTTCGCTTTTTTACTGGCTGCATTTGGAAGATACAATTACCTGGCCGATAACCACCATTATAAAAGCAATTATGATTACCGGCTGGCCATTCTCATCCTGAACAAAGAACAATATATGACCAACGGATCCGTATTGCTGACCGAAAATCCTTCCTTTTTCTCGCCTGTCGGGCAACTGCATTATGAATTTTATAAGGATAGACCGGAGCTGATCCGATCCCTGGAGCATTCTCCCGACCTGCAATGCATCATCGGCAAAGGTTTTATCCCATTCGGGAACAGTCAACGGCCGGCCATTGATGATTATGCAGACGGGATCGACACCGTTTCATTCCTCCGCGACCTGCCGCAATTGGCTCATAAAAACTGATTTTATACCTTTGCAAAAGGCTGGCTACGAAGCTGTACGTAAAGGCTTTGTTAAACTGTTCAGAAGGAAATAAAAAACCAAACGGTTCTGTGTTATTTTGTAGTTTAAATACCCAACAATTACTCAAATATTTTAAATTAGAATCACTATGAAACTCAAACAGATCTTGCTGGTGGTGGCTGTGAGCGTGGTTTCTGCTCTCGGAAGTGTTTTGGTCTATTCCAAAATGACCCAAAAGAAAAGTCCTTTCAGTCAATCTACAATTGATGGCAAAGCACCCGTTAATTATGCCGGCTTCTTTGACAATGCAGCCCCGAATGGGGAACTAACAGATTTCACAAAAGCTGCCAATGCAGCCGTTCCGGCCGTGGTGCACATCAAGACAAAGATCAATGCCAAAAAGGTGAACAATGGCCTGCCGAACCGGAATAATAATATGGAGGACTGGTTCGACCAGTTCTTTAAGAACCCTTTTAGTTTCGGACCGCAAATACAACCTGAACAAAGGGCTTCAGGCAGTGGCGTGATCATCAGCGATGACGGGTATATCGTTACCAATAATCATGTCGTTTCCGATGGCGGGCAGGGTGTGGCAGATGAACTCACCGTTACGCTCAATAACAAAAAAGTTTATAAAGCCAGGCTCATCGGGCGCGACCCGAATACTGACCTGGCTGTGTTGAAAATTGACGGCACCGGTTTCCCATTTCTCCTTTACGGCAATTCGGATAACGTAAAACTCGGACAATGGGCCTTGGCTGTGGGTTATCCCCTGACGCTGGAAACCACAGTAACGGCAGGTATCATCTCCGCAAAAGGCAGGAATATCGGCATCAATCAAAAGCAAAGCAATACGCCCATTGAGTCATTCATCCAGACAGATGCTGCCGTAAACCAGGGCAACAGCGGGGGTCCCCTTATCAATACCGACGGGCAGATAATCGGTATCAATTCAGCCATCTATGCCCCGAACGGCACATATGCGGGGTATTCATTCGCCATTCCCGTAAACCTTGTAAAAAAGATCGTGAATGACCTGATCAAATTCGGTAATGTAAAAACACCTTATCTCGGGATCAGCGTGGATGATGAGAAGCGGGATGCCGCCGATGGTGCGCATATCGGGAATATGTCCACTGACGGCGCTGCTGCAGCTGCCGGTTTGCAAAAAGGAGATATCATTACCAAAATAAATGACGCCCCCATTACCTCATGGTCTGAATTGGTGGCCACCATCTCCTCATACAATGCAGGCGATAAAATAAATATTACGTTCAAAAGAAACGGGTCTGAAAGAACGACCAACGCCACCTTGTTGAGTAAAGTGGGTGATGTGACACAGCAATCACCGTCTTCTACCATTGGGGATAAATTGGGAGCTGACATCGAAACGCTTGATAAACAAAAGGCCGATAAATACGGAATCGACGGCGGGGTACTGGTAAAAAAGTTAAAGGCAGGTGGCGCATTCAGCAAGACCAGGATGCAGGACGGGTTTATCATCACCAGCGTGAACGGTATGGATATCAAATCCACAGAGGAGTTGTCGCAGGCATTGCAGGAACTGAAAGGAGAGAGTATTTATTTTGAGGGCATTTATCCCGATGCGCCCGGGGCGGTATACCGTTATCCCCTATTAGTGGAGGAAGAATAAATCATGTCTCTCTGAAATTATTACTAAGCCATCCGTTCGCGGATGGCTTTTTATTTCTCGTAGACCCGCCAGCCATAAGCCGGCAGTATTATATCGGGGGTTATAGAAAGGTCTTCGCTTTCATCGGAAAAAACATTCCTGAACCGGCCATTCACATGTTTATCCTGCAAATGGATCTTTATTTCCTCATTTGAGAAATTCAATAAAATCAACACAGCATGCTGCTGGTTGACCCGCAAATAGGATAAAACCTTATCCTCTGAACCGTTCCTGATACGGAAGGTCTTTACGGACATGTCCCCACTGCGCAAAGCGGGATTACCTGTTTTAAGCTGAAGCAATTTTTTATAAAAACCTTCATTCGTTTGCCCGCCTTTCCAGTCAATAGGATCTTTATCAAAGAATTTAAGTCTTTTCTTTAGGGGAATCTCCTGCCCGGAGTAAATTAGCGGAATGCCGTTCCAGGTGGAACTGAATACCGCCAGCACACCAGCCAGGTCACCATATTTCTCAAACTCTGTTCCGTTCCAGCTGTTCTCATCATGATTGGATGTGAACCAGGTCCGCATAGTAT
>CAZZDQ010000042.1:13464-28810 GCA_964652845.1 uncultured Chitinophaga sp. | reverse complement strand
ATCCCCGGATGATCCCTAACCTGTTGCCGATTGGATTTGCTTTTTGACCCATTTTATTTTTTTAATATTCCAAAACCAAAACTTATCTGGAATGAGTGATTACTTATTTTTTATTTGATTCTTTGGTTTCTTTATTCTCTTTTGTATCCACCACCACGGTCACATGGTTGCTGCGCTTACGCACCCGGTAGCCACGTCCCTGCGGGGCCGGCCGCATCCGTTTCAATGTCCGGGCGCCGTCAACAAATATCGTTTTCACGACCAGGTGACTTTCATCACCACCTTCATTGGCTAGTTTCCAGTTGCTGATAGCACTCAGCATCAGTTTACGCAATGGAACGGCCGGGTGTGTGGGATTATGTTCCAGTTCAGCCAGTACCTTGTCCACGTTTTTTCCCCGGACCAGGTCAGCCAGCAAACGCATTTTCCTGGGTGAGGTCGGGTAATTTTTCAATTTCGCTGTTGCTTCCATGTATGTATCATTTCTTTTATTGAATGGTGATGCTTTTATGCCGGTACTGCTGCTGCTGAATCCTCCCCTTCGATCTTCTTGCTCGAATGTCCCTTGAACTGCCGGGTAGGGGCAAACTCTCCTAACTTATGACCAACCATGAATTCCGTCACATATACGGGAATGAATTTATTGCCGTTGTGCACAGCGAATGTGTGCCCCACGAAATCAGGCGTAATAGTGGAACGGCGGCTCCAGGTTTTGAGCACTGATTTTTTTGACTTGCCCTCATTCATAGACAATATCTTTTTTTCAAGATGGGTGGCTACATAGGGGCCCTTTTTTATTGAACGTGCCATGCTGTTACGATTTCAGATTTTTAGTTTCGTTTTATTTCGTCAGTTTATTGCCTCTTTTACGCTGAATGATCAGCTTATCGCTTGTTTTATGACGTTTCCTTGTTTTTTCACCCTTTGCATACTTCCCTGTTCTGGAACGCGGATGGCCGCCGGAGGCTTTCCCTTCTCCGCCGCCCATCGGGTGATCTACCGGGTTCATGGCTACACCACGGTTCCTGGGACGGATACCGCGCCAGCGGTTACGCCCGGCCTTCCCCATGCTCTGTAAATTATGGTCACTGTTGCTGACCACACCTACCGTGGCAAAACAATCGATCTGTATCTTTCTCAATTCACCGCTGGGCATTTTTAGTATGGCATATTTATCTTCCTTATTGGTCAACTGGGCTGAGGATCCGGCGCTGCGCACGAGTTTGCCTCCCTGCCCCGGCTGCATTTCAATATTGTGAATGATGGTACCCAGGGGCATATTCTTCATCGGCAATGAATTGCCCAGTTCAGGAGCGACATCCACACCGCTTTCTATGGAAGCGCCCACCTGCAGACCCTGCGGTGCGAGGATATATCTTTTTTCGCCGTCACCATATTGCACAAGGGCAATGAATGCAGTACGGTTGGGATCATATTCAATGGTCAGCACAGTGGCTGTTCCGGGCTTTTGCCGTTTGAAATCAATGATGCGGAATTTCTTTTTATGTCCACCGCCGATATACCGCATGGTCATGTGGCCCGAGGAATTCCTTCCGCCGGATCTTTTCTTTGCTTCTACCAGGGATCGCTCGGGTACATTGGTCGTTACCTCGGCATAAGCGTTCCCGATCCTCCAGCGGGTGCCGGCTGTAATGGGTTTGAATTTTTTTAATGCCATTGTTTTCTTTTGTCCTATCCTCTGTCCGACCGGGTCATCCGACAGGCCTGCAGGGGAATCGGTATTTGATCAATTCCAACACTTCGCGGCGGCTGGTTGCCATTCTTTAATAATTTATACGTTCGAATACAGGTCAATCGTTTCACCTTCTGCTACGGTGACATAGGCTTTTTTATAGGAAGACTTTCTTCCTTTCAGCATCCCGGCCTTGGTAAACCTGCTCTTGTTTTTTCCGGGGGAAACAGCCGTATTCACATTGACCACAGAAACGCCGTAAAAGGTCTCCACCGCCTTTTTGATCTCCAGTTTATTGGCCTTTCGGTTCACCCGGAAAGCATAACGGCGGAGTTTATCCTGCTGCGCATTTGCCTTTTCGGATAAAATAGGTTTGATGAGTATATTGACCGTTTTCATTTTTATTCTTTTATCGGATGATGAACCGTTTCATTCACCCGTATTAATTTTCTTTGGTTGAAAAGATCTTAGCCGCACTTTCCGTCAGTACCAGCACATCTGCATTCACGATATCATAGGTGTTCATGCTGCTGAACAATACCCCGTTCACCGCCGGGAGGTTCCGGAGCGAAAGATGGATATTCTCATTGGCTTCGGGCTGCACGAACATGACCTTTTTATCGGCCACTTTCAGTTTGCCGAGTATATCCACAAACATCTTGGTCTTTGGTTTTTCCATCGTGATATCTTCCACCACCACGATGGCATTATCCTTCGCCTTATGGGAAAGTGCAGATATCCTTGCCAGGTCTTTTACCTTTTTGTTCAGTTTGATATCATAACTATGGGGTTTGGGGCCAAATACGGTACCGCCGCCCCTGTATAGCGGGTTCCTGATATTGCCTTTACGGCTGCCGCCGGTTCCTTTCTGGCGGTGCAGCTTACGACTGGCACCTTTTACTTCAGCCCTTGTTTTTACTTTATGGGTGCCCTGCCTTTGCGCAGCCAGGTATTGTTTCACTGCCAGGTAGATCACATGATCATTCGGTTCGGCACCGAAGATCTTCTCGGGCAATTCCACTTTTCTGCCGGTCCCTTTTCCTTTTATATTTAATACTTCCAGTTGCATATCAATTTTTTTACGGCGGTTTATTTGAATTATTTGTGGATCAGCACAAAAGAACCGTTATGACCGGGCACCGCACCGCTGACCACCAGGTAATTTTGTTCAGGAAATATTTTGATCACTTTCAGGCCCCTGATCTTCACCCGTTCATTACCCAGCCTTCCTGCCATCCGCATTCCTTTCATCACCCGGCTGGCATCGGAGGAATTACCCAGGGAACCGGGCGCCCGCTGACGGTCGTGCTGGCCGTGTGAGGCGTCACCTACACCGCTGAAACCATGACGTTTTACCACGCCCTGGAAACCTTTGCCTTTGGAATTGCCTACCACATTGACCATATCCCCTTCGGCAAATATGTCCAGGGTAATACTTTCACCTATTTTTTTTTCGGTGTCAAAATCACGGAATTCTTTCAGAAATTTTTTGGGAGAAGTGGAGGATTTGGCGAAATGGTTTTTCTCGGCTTGGTTGGAGTGTTTGTCTTTTTTGTCGCCGAAAGAAAGCTGGAGGGCGTTATACCCGTCCGATTCCTTTGTTTTTACCTGGGTGATCACACAGGGTCCCGCTTCGATCACCGTGCAGGCCATTTGTTTACCTTCGGGATCAAAGATGCTGGTCATCCCGATTTTTTTCCCAATAATACCTTTCATTGTTTTCAATTTGTGCCTGCAAGGTTATTGGGACATTCTTACGTCTCAGTGGTAATTATCTGATCCAAATACCCTGAGTTCAACGAAGGGTCAATCCCCGTTTATTGCCGACCTTTTCTTTTTTTCTGCCTGCTGGCAGATCAGAAGTACCGGCATTAAACAAACCCTGAACGGCTTGTTTTATGTAACCCGCCCTTTGAAGAGGGTGAGTATTATTCGAATTCAGCGCTGCTTTCTCCACTTATTAGATGGGTTGGCAGATGAACTAAAATCTATCAAAAAAAAAAGAACTAATCAATTTCTTCATCAATCAAAGCCACTATGCTTTGATCTCTACTTCTACGCCGCTCGGCAGGTCCAGTTTGCTCAGCGCATCCACGGTTCGGCTGGAGGAAGTATAGATATCCAGCAACCTTTTATGCGTCGCCAGCTGGAATTGTTCACGACTTTTTTTGTTTACATGGGGCGAACGGAGAACCGTAAAAATCCTTTTCCGGGTAGGAAGAGGAATAGGTCCCGTTACAACAGCACCCGTACTGCGGACCGTTTTTACGATCTTTTCGGCGGATTTATCCACCAGGTTATGGTCATAACTCTGTAATTTGATCCGGATCCGTTGCGACATGTAAAAATCCCATTTTTAATTGGGGATGCAAAGGTAGGGATGCGGGGGGGTTCCTCCAAATTGTTGGGTAAAGATTTTCATACCCTGTCTATTTAAATAATCCGTAGAATTTTCACAGGGGCTTCAGTTTCAGGCTCAGGGTTGCAAAACCACCTAATTCCAGGTGTTCTACCCTGAAATGATGATCCCCGCCCAGTGAAACCACGGTTTTTCTGTGCGGCGCCTCATCAAATGTATACTTTGACGGATTCCATTCATCAATGATTGGTTTTTCATCAATATAAACCCGTACGGCATCATCCCAGGTGACAGAAAGCTCATACTGGCCACTTGGAATATTAGCTAAGGTTTCCGCAACAGTAATGAACTGGGTATGTTGTACTCCTGCTTCCCCGATCCCGCCCCACCAGGCATAATCCAGTTTATTGATCTTTTCTGTTCTAAAGGGCTTTTCATCGCCTGGTTCGGGGAAAAGATTGCCCATTCTTACAGGATTATAAACCGATGTATCGAGGGAATAGAATTTTACCTCCCAGTTCATGGGCTGAAAGAATTTCCTGAAAGAGAAGGTATAGGGCTTGCCGGCTGTTATTTTTTCACCGAACGGATCTTTAAAAGAAACGCCGCTGTATTCCAGTTCGATCAAAATATCTGTGCGTTCTCCGTTTATCCTTTCAGCAGAAATGGTAGCCGGAAATGCGCCATTCAAGACTGAGATATTTTTCACTCCCTTGTAATTCCTGATCTTCCAGTTCCCTGTGGGACCCATTATATCAAATTGCAGGATACCGGAACTGTCGGCAGGATTGGTATTCCATATAATGGGATACCGAAAATCATAGGGTCCCCATTCTGTGATAATGATATTTTTCCGGCCGGCCAGTTTGCCGCTTCCGGCAAATGGATCGACCGGGTTCTTCAATATGGGTAATTTGACAGCGGTATCTCCCAGCACGATTGCTGTGCTGTTCAGGTTAGATACGGTGGAGTCAAGTTTGTATGTGTGTGTGCAATGAGAAAATGTATTGCCAAAGATCGTAATGCTGTCGGTACGGGAAACATTGAAAACAACCGGTTCCCCGTTAAAACTATTTTTTGCAATTGTATAGCCGGCACTTCGGGTATCCCTGTATTTGGCATAACCCCAGCCGGCAGGCTGCTCTTTTCTTGACCAGAGGTGAATGGCTTCCCGGTCCCTGTCGAACAGGTTATAAACAATTTCATTATCTAATCCGTGTTCGATGGCTATTCCGGTCCTGTTATTGCGGAATGAATTATCACTGATAAGGGTATGATAGCTGTATCCGCCCCAAATGCCATTGTCACATTCAAAGATCCTGTTGCCCGATATACGGTTCCGGCTGAACGTAACCTCTACCCCATTGGTGGGAGCATAGGAAAAATCATTATCAAGGATGATATTATCGTTGCAACCCCCGGCGCCGCTATCCATGGTGGTTTGTCCGGCCCAGAGAAAAAATCCATCGCCTCCGTGTGTGACCGAGTTCTTATAAAAGATATTGAAATCGCTTTGTTCATAGACCAGGATGCCGGCGCTGTCCTGCCCGCGATTAAATACGCCATGGCTATACCCCCGCACATTGAAATCTATTTTGTTATAACAAACCTCGTTTGAATTGCACCGGTACATTGCCAGGCCGATCCCGGAATTAAATGAAAAATCGTTGTTATAGATCTTCCCGTGATCACATTGCATCATCATCAGGGCATTCTGGCCTCCGGTCACTTTGCAGTTCCTGATGATGGCAGAATTACATGCCCGCAGGTAGATCGCTGCACCGTATCGCAGCCATTCATCATGTTCATTATGATGATAACTCATCCAGTCCGAGATATCCTCTTTTTCCTGCGTACTGTTGAGGTGTTGCCTGTAATTGTAACTGAGATCACAGTTCTCCAGGGTCAGTTTTTCTACATTATAGGCGATCAGGCCGATCTTATATCCCCTTACTTTGAGGTTTTTGATCGTGACATTTTTACTATTCCTGACCTGCACTGCCACTCCGAAATATTCATCAGGGGCATTCACCCTGTTGCTTCCTTTCAGTTCTGCATCACTGAAATCAACGACGATATCATTGCCTTCGATCAGGATGATATTCTTTGAAGTATCTGCCGGGGCGTCTACTTGATAAAAATCTGATTTGAATTTCACGGAGCGGGTGATCTTCAATCCCGGTATAAGGAGTTTTTCCTGGGCAGAGACCTGTAAATAAGAAAATCCAAGGAGAAAAACCAGGCAGGATATTTTAGGCATCTGCGAACTAATGAGTTATGATTATTTTACAGACAAGTTATATTATTTCTGCCATAATAACAGCCCTGCGCCACAGGCACGGTTTTTATTCTTCTTCCCCGTTCATTTATTATTCACTTAAAACAAGTATCATGTACTACAATCAGTCATGTGCCGCAAAAGGCAATTATTACGGAAACAGGCCACTGTTTATCCGCTCCATGCAGCGTGCTGCTGTGAACATTTACAAAACGGAAAAAAGCTTTGAGATGCTGGTCTTTGCACCGGGCCGTATCAAAGAGAATTTTCACCTGGATGTCAAGGGGAATGAGCTCACCGTGAGCTATAACCCGCCCGAAGGCTTTACCCGCCCCGACTGGGTATTGCGGGAATACAGTCGCGGAGGATTTACACGCAGCTTTAACCTGGATGAAAGCATCGACAGGCTGAACATCACCGCCAAATATACCGACGGGGTGCTGCAGGTAAGTTTACCCATCCTGGAAGGAAAACAGGACAGCAAGAAAGAGATAGTGGTTAATTAAAACAGAATGGATCAACAGCAAAGGCGGCAATAATTGCCGCCTTTTGCAAATAAGATCTCATTTTTATCAGGCTGTTACTTTGCCCTTCACCTTTGCAATCACTTCTTCAGCGGCCTCACCCTCTGAGCTTCGCTCGCAACCTTCGCTTCGCTTGGTTGTCTCTCCAAAGGAGAGGGAAACTCCATCATCATTCTATCAGGCTGTTACTTTGCCCTTCACCTTTGCAATCACTTCTTCAGCTATATTAGCGGGGGCGGGGGCATAGTGTGAGAATTCCATGGTGGAAGATGCTCTTCCTGATGTCAGTGACCGCAATTGTGTCACATAACCGAACATCTCGCTGAGCGGCACTTTGGCCTTGATCACCTGGGCATTGTTGCGGTTGTCCATTCCTTCCAGGATACCACGGCGCCGGTTCAGATCACCGGTCACTTCACCCATGTATTGATCGGGCGTCACGACTTCCACTTTCATGATTGGTTCCAGCAAAATAGGATTTGCTTTCCGCGCAGATTCACGGAAACCAGCCTTGGCACAGAGCTCGAATGACATGGAATCGGAGTCAACATCATGGTAACTGCCATCGAAAACACGGACTTTCATATTATTCATGGGGTAATTGGCCAGCACACCGCTGGACATAGAAGATTCAAAACCCTTGCTGATGGCCGGTACGAATTCTTTGGGAATGGAGCCGCCGAAAAGATCATTCTCAAACTGAAAACGTTTCCCGGGATTTTCTTTCATCCATTCTTCATCTGCCGGTCCGATCTCAAAAACAATATCCGCAAATTTTCCGCGGCCGCCGGTCTGCTTTTTCAATACTTCCCGGTGTTCAATGGTTTTTTTGAAGGCTTCTTTATAAGCTACCTGGGGAGCACCCTGGTTCACCTCCACCTTGAATTCCCGTTTCATCCTGTCGACAATGATCTCCAGGTGCAATTCACCCATGCCGCTGAGGATCGTCTGGCCCGTTTCTTCATCGGTACGGACCCGCAATGTGGGATCTTCTTCTATCAGTTTGGCAATGGCCATTCCTACTTTATCTACATCGGCCTGGGTCTTGGGTTCAATGGCGATAGCGATCACCGGCTCCGGAATGAACATATTCTCGAGAACGATCGGGTGGTCCTCATCGCATAAGGTATCACCCGTTTTTATTTCTTTAAAGCCTACGGCAGCGCCGATATCACCGGCCTCGATAAAATCGATGGGATTCTGTTTATTGGCGAACATCTTCATGATCCGGCTGATCCTTTCTTTTCTCCCACTTCGGACATTTAATACATAGGAACCGGCATCGAGATGCCCGCTGTAACAGCGGAAGAATGCCAGGCGGCCCACAAAGGGGTCGGTCATGATCTTGAACGCAAGCGCAGAAAACGGTTCTTTTGCATCGGGCTTACGGGATATCTCTTCCCCATTATCAGGATTCACACCTTTGATGGCTTCCACATCAAGCGGGGAAGGCAGGTAACGGCACACAGCATCCAGGGCCGTCTGCACGCCTTTGTTCTTGAATGAAGAACCACAGAGCATAGGCACGATACTCAATGCAATGGTAGCCTTGCGGATCGCTTCATTAATCTCTTCTTCACTGATGGTATCGGGATTGTCGAAGAATTTTTCCATGAGGTGATCATCATATTCGGCGATAGACTCAACCAGGTTCGCCCTCCATTCCTTTGCTTCTTCCAGCATATCGGCCGGTACCTCGGTCTCATCGAAGGTCATGCCTTCTGTTTCCATATGCCAGATGATCCCTTTCATTTTGATCAGGTCGACCACACCTTTAAAATCATCCTCTGCGCCAATGGGCAGCTGCAGGGGAACGGCTTTGGAGCCCAGCATTTCTTTCACCTGTTTCACTACATTCAGGAAATCGGCTCCTGCCCGGTCCATTTTATTCACAAAACCGATGCGGGGAACATTGTAACGGTTGGCCTGGCGCCATACCGTTTCACTTTGAGGCTCCACACCATCCACGGCGCTGAACAATGCAATAAGTCCGTCCAGCACCCGCATGGAACGTTCCACTTCCACGGTAAAATCCACGTGGCCAGGTGTGTCAATGATGTTAAAGGAATAAGGTTTAGTGTCTTTCGTCGGTTTCCCTTTTTCTGTGGGGAAATTCCAGAGACAACTGACCGCAGCAGAGGTGATGGTGATACCCCGCTCCTTCTCCTGTTCCATCCAGTCGGTAGTGGCAGCACCATCGTGTACCTCCCCGATCTTATGGATCATGCCTGTATACCTTAAGATCCTTTCTGTCGTGGTCGTCTTACCTGCATCGATATGAGCAGCAATACCAAAATTTCTTTGAAATGTCAGATCAGCCATGATAAATTTCCCTTTTTAATTCGGCGTGCAAAGGTATGGAAAACCAGTGAATAAGCCGTTATCAGCTGTGTGATTATTTGATTAACTCCGTGTTGCATTCCGGGTTCTTTTCCAATCACTTAAAATAAAAAAGAGTTCCCCGTTGAAGGGAAACTCTTTAAGAATGTGTGAAGTTTATTAGTTGGAAACAACCTTGGTATAGTAACTGAGTTTCAGTTCCACCCTTCGGTTCTTCTGCCGGCCGGCCGCCGTTTTATTATCAGCGATGGGCATGTTGAACCCATGGCCTGCCGAGGTCATCCTGCCCGCATCAATCCCCTTGCTTGCCAGGTAGGTTTTAACAGATGCAGCCCTGTCCTCGCTCAGTTTCTGGTTATAATCTGCTTTCCCAACATTATCAGTATGGCCGTCGATAGCCAGCTTCATATCCGGGTTTTGGGTTAGTATCCTGGCCACATCATTCAATCCTTTGAAGGATGATGTTTGAAGTTTGGCACTGCCCGTGACAAACAATATGTTCTTGGCTGCGAACTCAACACGTTTTAAGATAGAATCCGGAATGATAGGACATCCAAAATTCTCTTTTGGCCCCGGGATGGTCGGGCATTTATCTTCCTCATCATTGACACCGTCCTTATCCGTATCCGGTATGGGGCAACCCTGGTAACGGGCAACACCCGGAACAGTGGGACATTTGTCCTCTTCGTCATTGATGCCGTCACCATCCGTATCGGGTATGGGGCAGCCCTGGTAGCGGGCCAGGCCCGGAACAGTAGGACATTTGTCTTCTTCATCATTGATGCCGTCGCCATCTGTATCGGGGATGGGGCAGCCCTGGTAGCGGGCCAGCCCTTTTACATCGGGACATTTATCCAGGCTGTCCGGAATTCCATCGCCATCCCTGTCAGAAGGAGGCGGAGGCGGGGGCGGAGGCGGGATGATCTTGACCGGCTTTTTCTTTATTACACCGGCAACGCCAAGTGTATGCTGAATGTGATAATTGGCCGTTTCCAGGGTCACGGGTACACGGTAAGTAGAAGTAAAGAAGATATGCGCTTCGTCGAATAAATTGAATTTAAATCCCAGTCCCAGGGGCATGAAAGCTCCGTAATATTTCCGGTATTTATGTCCGCCAATACCAGCTACCAGGTAGGGAGTGAACCAGTATTTTTCTGTCATCAGTTTAAAATCCATCATGGCAGCTCCTTCAAGTAAGAAGTTCTCATTGTAAAAGGTCTTGTTCGGCATGGGGTATTTGATGAAAGAACCGCCGATATAAGCATTGAAATCTATATGGTTGGTCACGCCTTTGAAATAATGGATAGCCAGCCCGGGATTCATTTCACGGAATTTGGCCAACTGGTTCTTGGCGATCACGGTACTGAGCGAAGTGGAGCGGATCCGGGAAGGGGTCACGAAGTCATTCAGGAAGAAACTAACCCCTATGGCCTTGGGCCTGATATAATTCTCATCCTGGGCAGATGTGGTATGCAGCAATACGCAAAAGAAAACGGCTGCCGTTAATATCTTCTTCATAAAGAGATAGTTTGGTTTTAAACTCAACAAAAATAACGGGTAAGTTCTATTCCCGAAAATAAATTATTTCTCCTAAAGGTAATAGAAAATTTCCATGATTTATCCCCAAAAACCGGGGATTTCATTTTTATCCGGTTTTGGCAATACCTGCTTTATTTCCCTGAAAAATATTTTTCCCTGGCCCTGTTATCATACCCGTAAATATCATCATGAAAGACCATGAATCCATCTTTTCCCTCGCAAGTAATATAACGGATGAATACCGGCATTTTATAATTCAGCTTCACGGTTCTTTTTTCTTTTTTCTGCAGCCATGTTTTCACCGAATCGATCATGGAACTTCTTTTCCTGCCCGTGAGACTGTCTGTAGTCAGCAGGTAAGTATATAATTTATCCCATTCCTGCACCCGCACGCAACCATGACTGAGCGAGCGCATGCTGCGGCTGAACAGGTAACGCTGATTGGTATCATGCAGGTAGACAGAATATTTATTATCGAAAATGAATTTCATGATGCCCAGCGCATTTTCGTCCCCGCTGCCCTGGACCACGCGAAAAGGAATGGAGCGGTTGTATTTAGACCAGTCAACTGTGGCAGGATCCACCACCAGTCCTTTGGAATCTTCCAGCCGGAAGCCCCTTTTTGACAGGTAATCCGGGCTGCTTTTTATTCCGGGCAGGATCTCTTTGGCGATGATGCTGGGCGGGGGCACCCATACAGGGTAGGTGATGATTGCATTTACGGCACTGGTCAATTGAGGCGTTTTGGTAAGTGGTTTGCCGCAAATGATCCGTGAGGAGAACCAGACTGAATCATGGTCCATTACTTTCATAAAAAAGGAAGGGATATTGACCCAGATATATTTTTCGGGCATTTTTTCAGGAAGCATTTTATATGCATCCAGGCTGATGGCGATCCGAATGAATTTTTCCCGGTCGCTCATATTCATGGTGCGGATGGTGACCTCTCCTGCTTTTCCATCTGCTTCCAGTCCTTTCTTCTGCTGGTATTTCCTGATGGCTTTGGCAAGGGTAAGGGAATCAGCTTTTTTATTGGTGAAAGCGATCAATCCTTCTTCGTAAAGCCTTCTCTGAACAGCTTTGAGGTATTGCGCGGAATCTTTTGCAGGAAGCGGAACAAAAGTATAATGGTGGTCATCATAATGTTGCAAAAAAGCGGGGATAGCCTCCTTCAGTTGCCGGTATTCTTTAATATCTGGTTCCAGCGATTGAACCAGTGAATCCATGTTCCCTGCCCTGTTCAGACCTTCAAACTGGGATTGTATAAAATCGGCGGTGAACAATGAATCATTGCGAAGCGTTACGCTGTCGTGCGGGAGCCGCCCGAGTTTAAGGTCGTGTACCATCTGAATGAAAGCATCAGTGAACTGCAGGTCGGCTTCCCCCCAGAGCGCCGGGTTTTTCCTGTCGCTGGAGGCCAGGGTGTCCGCAGCGAACCGCTGCATAATGGTTGTAAGTTCCTTTTCATGATAATCTTCCGGGAAAAGTCCCAACAATTTACACTGCGTGATCAGCTGGTAAAAAGTATTGGCGGGTTTTGTCCAATTCTCTTCCCGGAACCAAAGGGGTTGGTTGCCGTTCTTCTCATAAAGCCATTTCACTTTTTCTGCCTGGAATAACCGGTCAGTATCCCGTGTGCGGCCCGTATCTTTCATGGCTTTCGCGATCCCGGACCGGATGAACGAATACGCTTTTACCCGCAATTCTTCCGGTGTACGTGCCAGTCTATCACTGGCAGGGCTTTTCTTACCGTTGCAAAAGGAGAAAAAAATAAATACTCCCAGGAAGAACAAGGCGGTTCCAGAAACAAATTTGTTTCCCATACGATCACAAATGGTATAACTTGCTTTAACAATATTACGCATATGACGAGTAAAATAAAAATAGGGTTATTCATGCGCTTGTTCCCCTGCCTCGTGATGCTTCTTAGCCTGTTGTCCGGCAGTTTTGCCCAGAAAAAAAAGGATTCCCTTCCGCCGGTGACCAGTCATTGGAATAAATATATGTTACAGGTGAAATGGGATTCTACCAAAAGAATGGTTGAATTAAAAAACCTGATCCCCGATATCGAATACGATCTGCGATATGCTTCAACCAACAATTTCATGCACCGCATGATGTACCCGCCGAATACCACCCATACCTTCATGCGGCTGCCAGCCGCCCTGGCCCTGCAAAAAGTGCAGCAGGAACTGAAGGTAAAAGGACTGGGCCTGAAGATCTTTGATGCATATCGTCCTTTTTCCGTCACAGTACAGTTCTGGAACCTGGTGCACGATGAACGCTATGTTGCCAATCCTTCAAAAGGCAGCGGGCATAACCGTGGTATTGCCGCCGATCTCACCATCATCAGCCTCAAAACGGGAAAGGAACTGGATATGGGAACGGGTTTTGATAATTTTACCGATTCAGCGCATCATAGCTTCACCAGCTTGCCGGAAGAAATACTCCAGAACAGGAGCTTGCTGAGATCCGTGATGGAGAAGCATGGGTTCAAGGCTTTTGATACAGAATGGTGGCATTATTTTCTGGATAACGGTGACCGTTTCGAAATACTGGATATTGATTTCAGGAAATTCAGGGATTATAAATGAACCGTATCAATGACCGCATCCAGGTTGATCGGTCCATATACATGCGGAAAAGTATCCTTTGTGGAGGGCGACCAGTCGAAGATATACTTGCTGGTAAGCTTATCTGTATCAATAATCAGTTTTACAAGATCTTTTTTCCTGGGAAAGTATCTTTCCAGCACACCTGCTATTTGTTGTTCCTGTGAACAATGAATGAATCCTTCTTCCTTCAGTGAAGGGTGTTCATAATAGCCGGCAGCTTTTGCTTTCTTCCAATCCCCTGCGGTAGTGATATGACAGATCAGTGGCATTACAATACTCTTTTAATCCTTTGTTCGAGCAGCATACAATCAGCGATCACGATGGCAGTCATGGCTTCCACGATCACCGGCGCCCGCAGGGCCACGCAGAGATCATGCCTTCCTTTGATCGAGAATCTTTCAAGCTGCTCCGTATCCCAGTTCAGGCTTTCCTGTTCTTTGGGTGTGGAGGAGGTTGGTTTGATTGCGATCCTGAAAACAAGATCATTCCCATTGCTGATACCACCCACAATGCCGCCGGCATAATTAGTCCTGGTTTTGCCCTGCATATCCTGAATGGAATCGTTATGCTCACTGCCAAACATCCTTGCTGCAGCAAATCCTGCTCCGAATTCAACCCCTTTTACGGCCGGGATAGTGAAAAGAGAATGACTCAGTATCGATTCAAGAGAGTCAAAATACGGTTCGCCCAGGCCAGCCGGCATCCCGGTCACCACACATTCTACGATCCCGCCAACGGAATCTTTTGCATCAATGGCTTTTTGTAAACCCTTTTCCAGGTCTTTTTCGCCGCCAATTTCTATGACGGATGATGTAATTGTTATACCCCGCATCAATTTTTTTGCGATCGCTCCCGCTGCCACAATGCCCGTTGTCAGCCTGGCGCTGAAATGTCCACCGCCACGGTAATCTTCATGACCGCCGAATTTCTGGTGCGCCACCCAATCGGCGTGTCCGGGGCGGGGAATGCTCCGTTGTTTTTCATAGTCTTCGCTGCGGGTGTTCTTATTTTCAAACAGGATAGTGATGGGGAAGCCGGTCGTCTTACCATTGAATATCCCGCTTTTGAACAAAGGAATATCATCTTCTTTTCGCGGGGTGGTTCCCTTGCCCTTTCCTCCTTTTCTTCTTTCAAGGTCGGGCTGCAGGTCCCCAGCCGAAAGAGAGAGGCCTGCCGGGCATCCATCAATGGTTACGCCTACAAGTTCACCATGTGATTCTCCAAAAACGGAAACCCGGAATATATGACCGAATGAATTCAAGTTTATAGTTTTAATTGCTCAAAAGGTAAAGATACACTAGCGCCCAGCTTTTTCAAATCGTCGAAAAAATCCGGATAGGATTTCCTGATTGCCTGCGCATTTTCTATCACTGTTTCCCCTTTTGCTTTTAATGCCGCTACGGCGCAGGCCATGGCGATACGATGGTCATTATTGGAATGAACGACCGCGCCTTTCACTTCACAGCCGGGGACCAGCATCACATCATCATTCAATTCAATCTTAATTCCCATTTTATCAAATTCATTTTGCAAAGTTTTCCCCCGGTTGCTTTCCTTATGGGCCAGCCGGTTCACCCCTTTTATTTTTGAATTCCCTTTGCAATATGCGGCCATCGCCGCAAGTGGCGGAAACAGGTCGGGGCAATCCGTGGCGTCAAATTCAAAAGCGTTCATCGGTGCCGGATGAACCTTAATACCCTTGGCTTCGATCGCAATTCCCGCATTGGCTGCTATAAGAATATCGACGATCTTTTTATCTGCCTGGGAAGAAGCCAGGTCCAACCCTCTTACTGTGATCGGCCCGGCAATAGCGCCGGCAACAAGTAAAAAGGCGCCGTTGCTCCAGTCTGACTCCACCGTATAGTTAATCGGGGAATTTTGAGATTGGGAAATGGGGAGATTGCTATGGAAAATAAACTCTTCGTAATTTTTATTTTCAGGGGTGTTTAAACCGAATTTCTTCATCACATCGAGTGTCAGGTCGATATAGGGTTTGCT
>CAZZDQ010000042.1:11807-13364 GCA_964652845.1 uncultured Chitinophaga sp. | reverse complement strand
AGAAATTGAGAACTGAGAGAGCCATCTACTTCAATATTTTTGGGTTGCAAGGGGCCTTGAACTACTAATGGCAGCTTACCATGGTTGGATTTTATTTTTACATCCAGTTGGGGTAGTATCTGATCAAAAAATTCGAGGGGTCTGTCAACCAGGCTTCCACTACCGGAAATGCTGATCTCCCGGTCGCTTACTGCTGCGATGGGTGTAAACATACGGATGCTTAGACCGCTTTCGCCACAATGAATAACAAGGGGTGAATGGTCAGTCGTGCGTGGATACCCGGTATTATTAACAGTTAAGTTTCCGTTTTCAATTTCGGCTGTTGCTCCCAGCGTTTTGATGATGTCAATAGCAGCTTTGTCATCATTGCTATGCCCCGGGCTGCGGATGATGCTTTTCCCTCTTTTCAGCAATGCTGCTGCACAGGCCCGCTGCATGGCGCTTTTCGAGGGAGGTGCATTGATAAGACCTTGTAATTTGGATGTATGAATGATTACTTTCATGCCCCTGTCGCTGAAAGGGAATTATGGTTACCCCAATAACTTTTCAAGATTATTTAATGTAATCGTTTTTACCACTCCTTTCCCTATCCTTTCAAGCAGTACATAATTCAGTATTTGCTGTTCCCGTTTTTTATCCATGATAACAGTATCCCGTAATTTTTTCCCGCCTGATTTATATTGTACCGGAAGGTGGTATCGTCTTAACAAATTGATCACTCTTTGTGTTTGTTTAAACCCCTTCAGTTGTTCGGAAAGGCGGCAGGCATAGACCATTCCGATGGATACAGCCTGTCCATGCGGAAGATGATACAGATTCTCCATGGCATGACCGATCGTATGCCCGAAATTAAGCAGGCGCCTTTCTCCTTTTTCAAACTCATCTTTTTTTACCAGGGCAGATTTTAATAAAACATTCCTTTGAACCAGTTCGCTGAAAATATCCTTCTGGTCCCTGAACTGCTTAACGGTCTTATCTTCCAGTTCAGCAAACATTGCTGCATCCTTTATTGAAGCATGTTTGATGATCTCCGCAAAGCCGTTCTCCCATTCCCTTTGTGGTAATGAACTCAAAAAACGCATATCATGCAGGATAAATGATGGTTGCCTGATCGTGCCTGCCAGGTTCTTGAAAACCCCCACATCGACCCCGTTCTTCCCGCCCACAGAAGCATCCACAAGGCCCAATACAGTTGTAGGAATGAAGCCAAAACGCAGGCCGCGCATGTATATCGAAGCTACGTACCCGGTAAGATCCGTGATCACGCCTCCACCGATACCGACCAGGGTCGTTCGCCGGTCTGCCTTCAAACGGATCAGTTGCCTGATGATAGTATCAGCAGTGGCCTGTACTTTATAAGCTTCCCCGGGTTGTATAATAACAGTATTCCATTCCCGGAATTGTTTTGCGTGTGCCTTGTAAACATTTTTATCTGTGACTAAAACAGTGGCGGCTGGTTCGGCCAAGTGATGGAGTTGCCCGAAGCGGCCGGCAAAATAAAAATCTGTTTTGCCCGAAGAAAATTGAATGGTTTTCTTTTTCATCTTTATCCACTAA
>CAZZDQ010000042.1:0-11707 GCA_964652845.1 uncultured Chitinophaga sp. | reverse complement strand
ACTAATCGCCTATCAACTATCCATCACTTTTTTCTGGTGATTGATGCTCTCCATATGTACAGCGTCAAAATAACGGGTGATGAATTCGCGGCTCAGCCCGAGTTGTTCCGCCTTTTTGGACGCTCTTTCAATGATCTCATTCCAGCGGTTGGTCTGCAGGATGGTGATATTGTTTTCTTTCTTGTAACGGCCGATCTGTTCTGCGATCCTCATCCGTTGACCCAGTATCTGCATCAGCTCGTCGTCCAGCTGGTTGATTTGCTGCCGCAGCTTCTCCAGGGCAGCATGGTATGCTGCAGAACTGATATCCACTTTTCTCCAGATCACACTGTTCAATATCGTTACCAGTTGCCCGGGCGTTATTTGTTGTTTGGCATCACTCCAGGCATGATCAGGATCCGTATGGCTTTCGATCATCAGTCCGTCATAGTCCAGGTCAATGGCTTTTTGTATGGTGTCCTGTAACGTGTCCCTGCGGCCGCAGATATGGGAAGGGTCGTTGATGAAGGGGAGATCGGGATAACGCAGTTTCATTTCAATGGCAAGGTGCCACATGGGCGCATTGCGGTATTCTGTATTTCCGTAAGCCGAGAAACCGCGGTGGATCAAGCCAAGCTGTTTGATCCCGGCGCCTGTAAGGCGTTCCACTGCCCCGACCCATAATTCCATATCAGGATTCACCGGGTTTTTTATCAGAACAGGAATATCCACGCCACGAAGGGCATCAGCCACTTCCTGTACACTGAAGGGATTTACCGTCGTCCTTGCTCCTACCCACAATACATCCACCTCAAAAGTGAGGGCATCCTGTACCTGTTTGGCCGTTGCCACTTCAACAGTGACCGGCAGGCCCGTGATCTTTTTGGCCTGTTGCAGCCAGGGCAATCCTTTGGTGCCGATCCCTTCAAACATTCCTGGTTTGGTACGCGGCTTCCAGATACCGGCGCGAAGCATATCCACTTTTCCCGTAGCAGCCAGTTGTTTGGCCGTTTCTACTACTTGTTCTTCCGTTTCCGCACTGCAGGGACCACTGATGATCAGGTGTCGTTTATGCCAGAGGGTTTTCATTTTCTCCCTTATTGTTTGTTCAACTGTTTGCATGATGGTAATTTGTAAAGATAATTTTTTATGTTGGCATGATTCTGTTTGTTCGTCTTCGCCAGCCTGCCAGAGCAAAGCCCCAGGTTATTACTCAACTTCTATTATTCTTTGTCTTAGTTTTTATTTTCGGATGCTCTTTGCCAAGCAATTCATCAATCTCCTGTTTGATCTTATTGAAGGCTTCATCAGCAGCTTTAGCACCCACGGAGCCGCCCGCGATTGCTTTTTTGATCACTCCTGCCCGGTCCACAATAAAGGTCAGCGGATGCTGTTGCACCGCAAATAATTTTTCCAGTGTATCTGCATCCGCAGCAATAGGAATGTTAAAAGCATATTTCTTTAAAAAATCCTTCACTTCTTTTTTTGTACTGAAAGTAATACCCAGAAAAAAAACCTTTTGGTTTTTATACTCCCGCGCCAAACGATTGAAGGCCGGCATTTCTGCTACACAGGGCGGACAGGCCGTGAACCAGAAATTGATCACAACAATATTACCCTTCCAGTCTGCCGATCTTATTTTTTTACCATCCAGGGCCCGGGTTTCAAATGCAGGTATGGTCTTGCCTTCCAGGCAGGTCCTCCATTTTTCAGTGATCTCGTTCAATCTTCTGGTGGCAATGGAATCATTCCAGTTCTTATTTTCCACTACTTCCCGGATACTGTTATTCATTTCAGAAGCACATTGCTGGAAAACATTTTGTAAGATCCCCTTTACAGGTATCAATAGAAAGGGCATTATATAGATCAGTTTAGACATGAATCTATTTAATAATTCGTTTTATTTTATTTGCTTCCTCCATCAGCTGGTATAACTTTTTCCCATCTGCTTTGCTGATACTGTCCCTGAATTTTTTCAGCTGTTCAATGTGTTCTTCCAGCACGTCCAGTACATGCTCCCGGTTCTGCAGGAAAATGGGCGCCCACATCCCCGGATTGCTTTTTGCCAGCCTCACCGTACTTTCAAAACCTGCGGAAGCCAGTTCAAATATTGCATTTTCTTCTTTTTCCTTTTCCAGTACTGTATTGGCCAGCGCAAAAGAAGTGATATGCGAGATATGGCTCACATAAGCTGCGTGCAGGTCATGCGGCGCGGCTTCCATCTCAATGATATGCATCCCGATCTTTTTGAACATGGCTTTTGTCCATTCCAGGGCATCAGCATCACTTTCACCGGCATTGCAGATGATGACCGCTTTATTCTCAAATGCCCCTTTTACTGCTGCCTGCGGGCCACTGTATTCAGTTCCCCACATCGGATGTGCTGATACATATCGTCCCCGTTTCGGATGATCCTTAACGGTATCAATGATCTGTTGTTTGGATGAACCAAGATCCAATACGGTCTGTTTTTCCACTTTATCAAGAACGGAGGGCAGGATCCGTTTGATGGCATCCACCGGTATGGCGAGGATGATCACATCGGAAACCGGGATCGCTTTTTCCAGGTCCATGACCTCATCCACCAGTTCCATTTCAAGCGCTTTCCGGGCATGCGCTGGATTGGTATCCACTCCGATCAACCGGGAAGACAGTTTCTTTTCATGCAAACGAATAGCCAGGGAGCCACCGATCAGGCCGGTGCCTACAATAGTTATGACTTTTCTCTCCATACCAATTATTTTTTATAATGATTTATTCTTTGCACCGCTTCAGTTATTCTTTCTTCAGTGGCACATAAACTCACCCGCACATAATTATTCCCTGTATTACCGAAAATCCCCCCGGGTGTTATGAAAACATCGAAATGTTTCAGGACCTTGTCGCTTAATGCATACCCATCTGTATACTGTTCCGGCACTTTTGCCCAAACGAATAAACCCGATTGTTCTCTTGCATACATACATTTCAATGCATCCAGCAACCCAAAGACCTTTTCTCTTCTTGCCCTGTATATTTCATTGACGCTTTTATACCATTCTCCCGGGAGTGAAAGAGCTTTCGCTGCTGCCAGTTGAACCGGCAGGAACATCCCGCTGTCCATATTGCTTTTGAAACGCAGTACGTCATTGATCCGTTGTTCTGCCCCACATAGCATCCCCACCCGCCATCCGGCCATATTATGACTTTTACTCAGTGAATTCAGTTCAATGACATAATCTTTGGCACCATCAACCCCCAATAAGCTCATGGGCTTATCATTCAGAATAAAACTGTAAGGATTATCATGAATGATCAACAACTCATGTTTCTTTCCCAAAGCGACTATTTTTTTGAATACAATTTCAGAAGCCTTTTGCCCGGTGGGCATATGAGGATAGTTAACAAAAAGCCCCCCTACTCTACCCGACTGGCTATTTAATTCATTGCCGATAATTTTTTCCAACTGTTCAAAATCGGGTTCATACCTGTTTTCTTCCTTCAGTTCATAATAAACAGGCGTCGCTCCGCTCAGTTTAACGGCGCTTGTATATGTAGGATACCCTGGATCCGGCACCAGCACTTTCATACCCTTCTCAAAATAGCTCATACAAATATGAAGGATCCCTTCCTTGCTGCCGATCAGGGGCAGTATCTCCGTCCCTGGGTCGATGTTGACGTTATACCATTTCTTGTACCAGTCAGCCATCGCCTTTCTCAGCACCGGTGCCCCTTTGTAGGACTGGTATCCATGTACGTCCGGCCTGAGGCTCTCTTCTCTTAGAACGCTGATCACGTCCGGATGCGGGGGCTGATCCGGGCTGCCGATCCCGAGATTGATAACATTCTTTCCCTGCTTGTTCAGCGTATCAATCTCCCGCAATTTTTGCGAGAAATAGTATTCCCCGATCCCATCCAGTCTTTTGCTGGTTTGCATGGCTTGTTATTTAATAGAAATCCCGGTCAGTTGACCGGGATCTGCTTTGTTTATATTAATTCAATGACGTCAAGTTAAAACATACCCGGCCTTTTTTTAAAGGAATAATAATAACCGTAATATGTTTTTGCCAGTTTCATGTTGATTCAAATATAGAAATAAAATCCGGAGTTACAAATAAAGACAGCAGGTATTTGACAAATGGCCATAAAACAAAAAGCCATCCACCTTTCGGTGAACGGCCTTCATGATTGCTTGCCAAAAATGATCAATTATTTTTTAGTCGTATCAGTTCCTTTGTTGACAGTGCTGTCAGTCTTGGGAGTGACCGTGGAATCTTTCTTCATGGTCGTGGAATCCTGTTTTACAGCGGTGCTGTCATTTTTCGATTTGTCAGAACTGCCACTATTATTGCAGGCTGCCATCGCGATAGCTAAGGTTGCAATTGCAAATACTTTTTTCATTTGAAACTTGATTTTTAAATTATTTTGAAATATTTCGTTATTTATACGGCAAAACCCAAAAGGTAACCCGTTATTTTAAATTTTTTTTTCAGGAAAGGGTTACTATTTTTAAAAAAATGTATTAAAAGCAGGTAATGTGAATACTCAGCTCAACGAAAAGGAACTGTTGCAGGGATTAGCTAAGAATGACAGGGAGGCGATCGAAGCCATTTACCGGGGTCATTATCAAATGATCCAGGGCCTGGTGATGAATAATAATGGCTCGTCAGAGGATGCGAAAGATATATTCCAGGAAACGATGATCGTTCTTTATAATAAGGTGCATAGTCCGGTATTTGAACTGAACTGCCAGCTGAAAACATTCATGTATTCAGTGGCCCGGAGGCTCTGGCTGAAAAAACTGGAACAGGCCAGCCGTTTTTTGCCTGCAATGGAAACCACCGATGGAATGATTGATGTGAATGAGGAGCTGGCCCTTCATCAAAAAAGGAATGCAGAATTTGAGATGATGGAAGCAGCCCTCCAAAAGATCGGGGAACCCTGCCGCAGCCTGCTGGAAGCTTACTACCTGAAAAACCAGTCGATGCTGCAGTTGGCGGAGAATTTCGGGTATACCAATGCCGAGAATGCCAAAACGCAGAAATACAAATGCCTGATGCGACTGAAAAAAATATTCTTTACTCAATATAAAAACGGAAATGAAGATGAATGAATACAATATGATCGAAGCCGTTGAAAAATATATCCGCGGGGAAATGAATCCCGAGGAAAAAAAATATTTTGAATCCCTGCGCCAGGGCAACCCGGAACTGGACCAACTGGTAGTGGAATACAGTTTACTGTTGAACCAGGTGCAACAATACGGTGAAGAGAAAAAATTCAGATCCGGGCTGCAGGAAGCACATACTACCTTGCAGGCCGATCATACTATTGATACTGCAAAACCCAGGGGAAAAGCCAGGATGGTTTACCTGTGGAAGCGGTATAAAAGGGTGGCTTCCATCGCTGCGATGATCGCCGTGCTCACTTCACTGGCAGTGATCGCTATCGTTTGGAGCATCTCACCCCATATTGACAAACAACAACTCACTGCGATGGACCGCCAGATCAGGGATGTGCAAAACAGGCTTCGCGAAAATAATTCCCAGGTGAAAGACCTGAAGGACCAGCTTTCCAAAACTAAACCCATTCCCTTCAAATCGGCTGGTACAGCATTCATGATCGACGGTAAAGGTTTCCTCGTCACCAGTGCGCATATCATCCGCAACTCTAAGAATATAGCAGTCATTAACAATATCAACAATAAGAATGAGGAATACAATGCTGTTGTCATTGCCACGGATGCTGCAAAGGACCTCGCTATCCTGAAGATCGATGATAAGGATTTTAAGCCGGTGGGCAGTATTCCCTATGGGATCAGCAAATTGATGAATGATGTGGCTGAGCCGGTCTTTACCCTTGGATTCCCACGGAATGATATTGTGTATAGTGAAGGTTATCTCAGCGCCCGCACCGGTTTTAACGGCGATACCCTCAGTTGCCAGCTGGGCATTGCTGCCAACCGCGGGAATAGCGGTGGCCCGGTCTTCAACAGCAACGGAGAAGTGATCGGGATCCTGAGCAACAAAGAAACAGAAGCCGAAGGGGTGGCATTTGCCATCCGTGCAAAATACATCTATAGCCTCCTGGATGATGTGAGGAAAGAAAATCCAGACCTGTCCATCCATCTTTCAACCGGCTCTTCCGTGACAGGTAAAAGCAGGCAACAACAGGTGAAAAGGATCCAGGACTTTGTGTTCATGGTGAAGGGAGACTGATCCAGAAAATATTTTGGTGCTGACCATTCGTTTATGACGAATGGTTTTTTTATGACCATAATCTTGCGGGATATTCATGACGGGCCACCAGGGCTTGCAGGTTTTTTTTCACTTCCGGCGCATCTTCTTTGTAAGTGACCCCGAACCAGCTGGCTGTTGTCGGAAGTACTTGTATTTGTCCGCCCTCCCGTTGAATGAATGCATCCGCCAGGAGGGGAATGAAGAATTCAGCCTTCGGGTCATGGCCTTTTTCCTGCAGGAAGGCATGAAAATATTTTTCAGCGAACCTGAATACGGAAGGATGGAAACAAAAGAAATTCATGGATACAATGGTGTCATTTTTCAGAGGATACATGCCTTCACTGTCTTCATAGACAATGGCAGCATCCCTGCGGTAGATTTTAGTCCTTTCGGTGATACCGGTAAGATAACCTTCCGGATTTACACTGCATACTCCCCTGCTCACCGAGCCGTATTCACTCAGGGTTTTGACCAACTGGTAGCCGATAATCGCATACTTATTCCCTCTACAGTCATTCTCCAGGAAATGGTTGGCTTTCCGGAACACATCACGGCCATAAAAATCATCTGCATTCACAATAGCAAAGGGCTCTTTCACCGAAGTCCCGGCGCAAAGCAGGGCATGCGCTGTACCCCAGGGTTTGGTCCTTTCCGGCGGAGGACGGAATCCCCCGGTGAATGCATCCATCTCCTGGAAAACATAATCCACTTTGATCCTGCCACGGAGTTTGGGCTCGATCCGGTCGCGGAATATTTCATGAAACTCCTTACGGATGATAAAAACGATCCTTCCAAATCCTGAACGGATGGCATCATAGATGGAATAATCCATGATCGTTTCCCCCTGAGGTCCGAAACCTTCGGTCTGCTTCATGCTTCCATACCGGGAAGCCATTCCCGCTGCGAGTATCACAAGGGTTGGTTTCATTGATTGAAAAGAGCCGCTAATTTAAGTAATTTCGGTTCCCTGATCTATCCCATGCAAGGACTGAATGAAAAAGCTATTTCAACCGACCCGGTCATTTTTTCATCTGCAGCCGAAAAGAATATAGGAGTAGCTGTCCTGCGCCTGGACAGGATCCATCCTGTCATCTCCGGCAATAAATGGTTCAAGCTGAAATATTACCTGGCCGATGCTGAAAAGATCCCTGCCCGTACGATCATCAGTTTTGGAGGCCCCTGGTCCAATCATATTGTGGCAGTGGCTGCTGCAGGAAAATTATTTTCACTCAGGACTATTGGCCTGATCCGCGGAGAAAGACCACAGAATCTTTCCGCCACATTACAGGAAGCTGTCTCTTATGGAATGGATCTTCATTTTTTGAATCGTAATGATTATCGTTCGAAAAAACTGCCGGATCAAATGGCAGCCCCGGGATATTACCTCATACCGGAAGGAGGATATGGACCCTTTGGAGCAGCCGGTGCATCAGATATTTTTCAACTGGTGACACCGGGGCGATACACCCATATCTGTTGTGCAGCCGGTACCGGCACCATGGCAGCAGGGCTGATCAATGCGGCAATGCCCGGTCAAACAACCGTCGTGGTGAATGTATTGAAAAATCCATCTTTGAAAAAAAATATTGATGCACTGCTGAAATCACCTGCCACGCCATGGGTGATCATTCCCGATCATCATTTCGGGGGATATGCAAAATATTCGGGTGAACTGATCGCATTCATGAACGATTTTTACCGCCGTACAAATATTCCCTCTGATTTCGTGTACACCGCAAAATTATTTTTTGCTGTGGAAGACCTGGTCCGCAAAGATTTTTTCCCGGCTGGCAGCAGCCTCCTGATCATTCACAGCGGAGGGTTGCAGGGAAATGCTTCCCTGAAAAAGGGAACGTTAATATTTTAAGTTTTAACAGGCAATCCTTCTATCTTTGTTCTGATCAACGTTCATTACTCCGCCTTTTATCCGTTATGAAAAAACAATTGATCCTGTTCCTTATCTTATTTCTTCCTTTTTATGAATACCTGCAGGGACAAAAGCTGTTGTCTTCCATTACGGATACCCTGCCTGGATTCAACCTGAAAAATGCGGGTGGCGGAAGGATCATTATCAGCTGGGTGAATGCCTACCCGGTGGTGAAACAGATCAGTATCCAGCGTTCATTTGACAGCCTGAATTTCTTCAAATCGATCCTTACCGTGACTGATCCCATGGCTGTCCAGAACGGTTACCTCGATGCAAAGGCGGAAAATGACCACCAATTTTACCGGCTGTATATTTTACTGGATAATGGCCGGTTCTTGTTCAGTAAAACAAAAAGGCCGTTTACTGATTCTTCCCTGCTGAAGACCGCTTTTCGTTTTGACACGATCATGATCAATGGCAAACCGGTCATCATCAAAGCATCCCCTTTCACGGTCAGGGTCGACAGCCTGAAAAGAATTGATTCCTTTGCCATTCCCTCTGTAGATAATAAACCCAAGGTCATCCCCTTTCTTCCTTCACTTTATGTATTCACCAATTATGACGGAGAGCTGCGGGTGAAGCTGCCCCTGGATGACAAATCGCGCAAATACGCCATCAAATTCTACGAGGAGGACGGGAGTTTTTTATTTGAAATGAAGGATCTCAAGGAGAAGGATTTCAGGATCGATAAATCCGCTTTCTATCATGCCGGCTGGTTCTTATTTGAATTGTATGCTGACGGCAAGTTGCTGGAAAATCATAAATTCTATCTAAACAAGAATTTCTGAAAGAAGTACCGCATTAAATACCTTTTCAAAACCCCGTTTCAGTGCCTCTTTCACTTCCTGTACAGGGACTTTATGACCTAATTCATTTTGCATGGAAGTTACCCGTTTGTATTGGATCCCGCAGGGAACGATGAAATCAAAATAATTCAAATCGGTATTTACATTCAGGGCAAAGCCATGCATGGTGATCCAGCGGCTGCAGCGCACACCCATGGCGCAGATCTTTCTTTCCTTGCCGGGTTTGCCGGGGTCCAGCCATACGCCGGTCTCCCCTTTTGAGCGGGCCGCATGGATATCAAATTCCTTCAATGCCATTATAATGACCTCTTCCAGGTTCCGGAGATATTTACCGATATCGGTATCAAATTTCTCCAGGTCAAATATGGGGTACCCAACTACCTGTCCCGGCCCATGAAAAGTAATATCACCACCCCGGTTGGTATGGAAGAATTCAATATTCCTTTTTTGTAATTCCGCTTCGCTGACCAGTACATTATGCAGGTTCCCGTTCCTGCCAAGCGTATAAACGGGCGGATGTTCCGTAAATAGGAGGTAGTGGCAGGTTGCGGGGAGCGTACTTGTTTCTTTTTTGATCAGGATATTTTCCTGCAGCAGCATTTCCTGGTAATCCCAGGCAGGTTTATAATCCATCAGCCCGAGGTCCCGGAAAACTATCTTTTGTTTTTCCATTCCGGGATGCAAGTTAGCGCATTGTGCACGAACTGATACCTTTGTCTGCATGAGCAGCCTGAAAACCAATAAGCCGCAGTCTTTGACGGAAACAGGTGAGGGAAATGATGAATTATATGAACGCTTTAGTCTGACGGTTGACAAGGGACAGGAGGCGTTGCGCATTGATAAATTCCTCGCAAGCCGCATAGAGCGGGCTACCCGGAACAAGATCCAACAGGCCATCCGGCTTGAGATGGTACAGGTGAACGGGACTTCCGTGAAATCGAATTATAAAATAAAACCGGGTGATTCCATTATCATCTACTCTGATCTGAACCCGGATGAAACGGAGATCCTTCCTGAAAAAATGCCGCTGGATATCGTGTTTGAAGACAGGGATATCCTCATCATCAATAAACCCCCGGGGCTCGTAGTGCATCCGGGCAGCGGTAACTATACAAGTACTTTGCTGAACGGTGTGGCCTGGCATTTGCAACAGGAGGATCCGGATGTATCTGAAAATTCACTGCCCCGCTTCGGGTTGGTTCACCGCATCGATAAGAACACAAGCGGTTTACTGGTATTGGCGAAGAATGATACAGCGATGCGTCAGCTGGCAAGGCAATTCTATGATCATACGGTAAAAAGGCAATATGTTGCGCTGGTATGGGGCAATTTCCAGCAAGCGGAAGGAACAATCGTGGCACATGTAGGAAGACACCAGCGTTTCCGTAAGATTTTTGAAGCTTATCCTGAAGGTGAACACGGGAAAGAAGCCATCACGCATTATAAGGTTCTTGAACGATTCGGTTATGTGACCCTGTTGCAGTGTGAACTGGAAACAGGAAGGACCCACCAGATACGGGTCCACATGAAATATATCGGGCATCCGCTTTTCAATGATGATACCTATGGTGGTCATAAAATATTAAAAGGCACTGTTTTTCCTAAATACAAACAATTCGTGGAGAATTGTTTCAGGCTTTGTCCCCGGCAAGCCCTTCATGCCAAAACCCTTGGATTTATACATCCTGTCACAGGTAAAGAACTTTTTTTTGATTCCAAAATACCGGCTGATATAGCACAGGTCATTGAAAAATGGCGGGAATATACTGCCGCAAACGCCCAATAATTTTCATTTGTCAAAGCTTCCTTTTATAGCGGGGAAGGGTTATTTTTGCCGACTAATCAATATTTTGACCATGAAAAAAATTTTTGTTTTTGCGCTCACCTTATCCCTGTTTTCGGCTGCCCCGGCGCAGGACAGCACCATGCTGAAAAAGCATTACCTCAAGGTCTACAGCCAGGCACTGAATTATAATGATGTGGGAGCCGCTATCAATGCCCTCCATAATTATATTGCCATGGATAACAACCTGATCTATAAAGATACCCTGTCGATGCTCTATTATATTGTAAAGAATTATAACAGCTCCCTGCTCCTTTCAGAGGAAGTGTACAAAGCCATGCCGGCCAATGTGGAAGCAATGGCCCGGGCGGCGGAATGTTATGATGAACTGGGAGATCCCAAGACGGCGGTGAGCCTCTACGAACAGGTGGTGCCCAAAACCAGGAATCCCTATCATATTTATAAACTGGCTGTTGGACAATATGAGTTGAAAAGAACATCAGAATGTGAGGCTTCCGCGAAAGCCGTTATTGCGGATACCAGCAGCAAGAGAGTAGGCGTTCCTTTTATTTCTTACGACGGCAGTCAGCAACTGGTACCGGTCAATGCAGCAGCCGCCAACTTACTGGGTGTCCTGAAAATGGATGCTAAGAATTATGCCGAGGCCAAGCCTTTCTTCCAGCAGGCCCTGACCTTATTCCCCAACTTTGCCGGTGCAAAAACCAACCTGGATGCCTGTGATAAGAATATGAAGGGTGGCACCAAAACGACACAAGGTAAAACCAAAACAAACGGTTAAGTAAATAAAGATCTTTTCATATCACCGTCCCGCCACTAGTGGGACGGTTTTTTTATTCCCGGAATTCATTGAAGGGTGTCCAATTCAAATAGGTTGAAAGTTTTCTGAAATAGGATTGGACAGTTGACCCACCATGCCTAAAAGAAAGAAGGCCCGCCGGGGCCTTCTGTTGCTGCTTATTTGTGGTCTGACTAA
>CAZZDQ010000041.1:0-28965 GCA_964652845.1 uncultured Chitinophaga sp. | reverse complement strand
GCAACTTTAAAGATTTTTCAACTTAGATGTGCCGTCTATAATTTCCGAAGCAAGCCCACAGATTATAGCTTTAATATGGGTATTAAAAAGCAAGGATATTTCTATATCCTGTCCAATTCCTATAATAATGTCCTTTATTGTGGTGCAACGAATAATCTTGTCAAAAGAGTTTTAGAACACAGAACTGGTCATTATCCAAAAAGCTTCTCTAAAAGATATAATGTACACAAACTGGTCTATTATGAAACTCATGTTACTGTGGCTGGTGCCTTTGCAAGAGAAAAACAGGTGAAAGGCGGTTCAAGGAGAAAGAAGACCGCTCTGATTGTAAGCATGAATCCGGATTGGAAGGACCTGTTTTGGCAGCTTTCGTCTAACTCACTTGAAGAGCTTATTAAGTTACGAAATCACTTTACATAGAGGGGTTTACTTCATCCTGTTAAAGCATGACTCGTAAATCATCCCAGTTCAATATCAAAACTGACCAGCTCCTTGAATTGCTGTACCCGGGCATCGATATCTGTTTTGGTGATCTCTTTGAGCCTGGTTGGACCAAATTTTTCCACGCAAAAACTGGCCATGGCCGAACCGATGATGATGGCCCGTTTCATATTCTCAAAGGATATATCTTTTGTTTTGGCAAGATGACCGATGAATCCCCCTGCGAACGTATCCCCTGCCCCCGTAGGATCAAACACCTCCTCCAGGGGAAGGGCCGGTGCAAAAAAAACATTATCCTCATGAAACAGGAGTGCGCCGTGTTCCCCTTTTTTAATGATCAGGTATTTCGGCCCCATGGTCAGAATCGACCGGGCCGCTTTTACCAGTGAAAACTGCCCGGTGAGTTGCCTGGCTTCACTGTCATTTACCAATAAGAGGTCCACCTGCTGCAAGACTTCCGCCAGGTCATCCATGGCGGTTTCCATCCAGAAATTCATTGTGTCCATCACGATCAGCATGGGCCTTTTTTTCAATTGCTTTATCACGCCGGTCTGGATACGTGGCATCAGGTTGCCGAGCATCACAAATTGTGCCCCCTGGTAGGAATCGGGTATCACCGGGTCAAAATCAGCCAGTACATTCAGGTCCGTGACGAGCGTATCCCGGGTATTCATGTCTTCATGATAACGTCCGCTCCAGAAAAAAGATTTTTTATCCGGCACTACTTTCACACCCTCCAGCTGCACACCCCTTTTTGTCAATTCTTCCATTTCTTCTTTCGGAAAATCATACCCTACAATGGATATCTGCTGGACGGGTTTCAGAAAATTACTGGCTGCATAGGCCGCATAGGTCGCGGATCCGCCAACGATCTTATCCGTTTTGCCGAATGGGGTTTCAATAGCATCAAAGGCCATGGTGCCAACTGTGATCAGGGACATAGCATAAAGATATTTTGGTCAAGAAGGTCCTATGGGTCAAAAAAATCATATTAAAAGCCCTTTTATGACCTGTTTGAATTATATGACAGCGATGGCCACAAACCTACAGGAAATTTCAGCAGGAAAAAAAATGATTCGCTAAGGATACAACCTGTATAAATAATTTTTTGTCTTAGCTTCGGATTCATGAAAAGAAATTTCCTGATCGCCCTTTTCACCCTCGTCACCGGCATATCACGCGGACAGTTTGACACTGCTTTCATCAGGGACAATATCCGTCGCTGTGCCGATAGCCTGGCGCTCGGTTTCCGGAGCCGGGATTGGGATCTGTTCACCCGTTACAGTTATCCCGCATTGATCGGTTCACTCGGGGGAAAACAGGAATTCATCAGGTATGTATCACAGACCTTTGCTACCATTCCTTCTGCTGCATGGAAGAAATATGAGCCCGGGAAGATCCTGCAGGTGATCAAAACCGAAGGCGATTTTCAGACCGTGATCGAATTGAATTCGGTTATCGAGTATGAAGGCAAGCGGGTCACTTCCACGGGATATCTCATCGGAGAGTCATGGGATGGCGGGATGTTCTTTTCTTTTTTCGATTCACAAAATGACCGTCGTCTTGCCAAGACCATCAAGCCTGACCTGAGCGATATCCTTATCATCCCTCCCAAAAAAGAAAAAGTGGAGCCGCTCTGACCGAAAATGAAATGCTGTCCCGTTCGTTTCAGGCATTCTGTCTGCATTCACTTCGTTACCTTTGAGTATGACCAATCGTATAAGAAAAAAGGCTTCCAAAAAGGATCTCATCATCAAAAAAGCTGCGGCCATGTTCCGGGAAAAAGGCTTTGCCGCCACTTCCATGCGTGACCTGGCTGAAACGGTTGGGATCGAAGCTGCGAGCCTGTACAACCATATCCGCTCCAAGCATGAGATGCTGGAAGCAATATGTTTTGAAGTGGCGAATATCTTCACCCTGAACATGGACAAGATCGAGAACAGCAACCTGCACGCGATCCGTAAAATTGAAACGTTGATCCGTTTTCACATTCAGCAGATGATCAGTAATTATGAGAATGTATATGTGAGCGATCATGAATGGAAGCACCTGGCTGAACCCTATTTATCCAATTTCCAGACGCAAAGACGCAACTACCGCAAGCGCTTTGCCGCCCTCATTGAGGCCGGGATCGAAAAGAATGAGATCCGTAAGATCGACGCCCCTACCGCCGTGCTGATCATCCTGCATGCTGTGAGCGGGATCGAGAGCTGGCACCGCAGTACGGCCAAGATCAGCGCAGGAGAGCTGGAGGACAATATGGTGATGATCATGGTCGACGGGCTGAGAAAACATTAACACATGTCCATTCATTTTCATCCCCTGGCCATCAAGAAGATCATTAAAGAAACGCAGGACTGCATATCTGTTTCCTTCATCATTCCACCTCCACTCAGGGAAAATTTTCGCTACAAAGCCGGCCAGAACCTTACACTGCGCACGAAGCTGAACAACGAAGAAATGCGGCGTACCTATTCCCTTTGCAGTTCCCCGCTGGATGAGGAATGGAAAGTAGCTATCAAAAAAGCAAAGGGAGGCTTATTCTCCACCTGGGCCAATGAAGAATTAAAAGAGGGCGATATCCTGGATGTGATGGAGCCGGCAGGGAATTTTTATGTCGAAACGGACCCGGCGCATCAGAAAAATTACCTGGCATTTGCGGCCGGAAGCGGCATCACCCCTGTCATATCTATTCTGAAAATGATCCTTCGCGCAGAGCCCCGGAGCCGTTTTACCCTGGTCTACGGCAACCGGAATAAGCAGGCCATCATATTCCTGGAGGAACTGGAAGCCCTGAAAAATGAGTTTCCCGAAAGATTGAACCTGGTCTTTATACTGAGCCGGGAAAAAACTGAAACCCCTGTATTCAATGGCAGGATCGATCAAAAAAAACTGCAGGAGCTTTCGGGTATCATTCCCTTTGAGATGGCCGATGAAATATTCCTCTGTGGTCCCGAAGAAATGATCTTCACTGTGAAAAGATATTTAACGGAACAAGGGGTAAACGATAAGAATATTCATTTTGAATTATTCAATACAACAGCCGGTGACCCGCACGGGGTACAGAAGGAGTTCATTGAACAGATCAAACCGGTTTCCGGTACTGTAACGATCAAGCTGGATGAAAGGAGTTTTGTTATTGAAATGGATGAACAAAATAATTGTACAGTCCTGGAGTTGGGCTTGCAGCAGGGCCTTGACCTGCCCTTTGCCTGCAAGGGCGGTATGTGCTGTTCCTGTAAAGCGCGGTTAATGGAAGGAAAAGTGGCCATGAAAGTGCACTGGGGCCTCGATGAGGAAGAAATAAAAAAAGGGTATATCCTCTGCTGCCAGTCCTACCCCCAAAGCGAAAAGCTGTCCGTTGATTTTGATATCAAATAAACTATTCTTTATGAAAAGAATATTCTTTCTTCTTTCAATATTGTCCTGTCTTGCTGCTGCAGCGCAGACTGAATCGGAGATCAGGGCTTATTATGATGACGTGAATAAAAGGATCGGTGAAGCGTTGAAGCACGGGTATGAAGGCGGTTTGTACAATAATCAATGGATCACAAATAAGACCGGTACCAGCTGGCCGGCCGTTGGTTTTTATGCCGATACCACCGATTTCTGGTACAATGATCCGCCCGATCATATCGATTCATCAGAAAGAGATCCGAAGACCGTTTTGCTCAAGATCACGGTAAAAACAAAAGCAGCAGCTGATCTCGGCTCCTATACTGAATTTCTTTTCAAGGAAGGAAGACTGCTTTTCTATTACAAACATGAAACGGAAGGAACAGAAGTCTGGGAAACAAGGGCCTGGTTTAATAATAAGAATTTTATGTTCAAAAGCAGTGTACAGGTCAGCGGGAAAGAACTGGGATCAGCCGATTTCGTGAAGGAAGAGTATAAGAATAAGAAACCTGACGCAAAACAGATATCAGCCGCCGCCAAAAAATACCAGGCGCTTTTTGTAAAGAGTATGTATTGATCAGGGTTGCCTGGTGTCTTGGTCAAATATCAGGAACAGGCGATCTTTTCCACGCGGCGCAAGTGACGGCCTCCTTCAAATTCCGTATGCATGAAAATCTCCACCATTTTCTCGGCGTCACCTTCATTGACAAACCGGGCAGGGATACAGATGATGTTCGCATCATTATGCTGCCGGGCCAGTTGTGCCAGCTCTTCTCCCCAGCAAACCGCTGCCCTTATTTCCTGGTGTTTATTGGCAGTGATGCCAACCCCGTTGCCACTGCCGCAGAGTAAAATACCAAAGGCCATTTCCCCGCTTTCCACTGCCTTTGCTACCGGGTGGGCAAAATCCGGGTAATCAGCCGGCTCCTTGCTATAGGTGCCAAAATCCTTATAAGGAAGGTCCTTTGCTTCCAGGAATGAGATCAGGTCTTCTTTAAAATCAAAGCCGGCATGGTCACTGCCGATGGCAATAGGCTTTGAAAGATCGAAAGGCGAATTCATAGTGGTAATTTTTAGTTGATGATCAGAACCAATGGGAGTAGGCGATACAAAGTTACGAAACTTTATCAGCTCCATTCCTTATCCTTCTGTGCCTGCTGTTTATTGATGCGGGAAGCGATCGCGATACTGGCTTCATAGAGGGCATAGAGCGGCAGGGTCACGATCATGAGGCTGAAGGGATCCGTAGAAGGCGTGATGATGGCAGCTGCGATCATGATGATGACAAAAGCATGGCGGCGGTATTTTTTCAGGAATTTTGCGGAAATGATCCGGATCCTGGCCAGCACCATGACGAGGAGCGGCATTTGGAACAGCAGGCCGATCCCTACGGTGGTATAGATCAGGTTTTCCAGGTAATCATTGAAAGTGGGTTTTATCTCGATCAGTGAACTCAGCTTATAGGTAAAATAAAAATTCACCATGAACGGGGTAAGAATATAATATCCGAATAACACGCCAAGGAAAAACAGGAAGGAGACCCAGAAGATGACCCCCCTGGTTTTTTTGATCTCTTTGGGTTTGAGCGCCGGTTTCACAAAGCGCCAGAACTCCCAGAATACATAGGGGAAGGCGATAATGAATCCCCCGATAAAAGCAATGGTGAAGGTGGAAACGAACTGGTCCGTCATGCCCGTGCTGAGGAAGGCCACTTTCACCGAACTGAAACACAAAGCATCCCCCATTCCGAACATACGCCCCATATCACAGAACCAGGAATAGGTGATGAAGTCGGGGTGGGCGGGAGCGAAGAGGATATGTTCTACCACCCAGGGCGCGAAAATAAAGATCACAATGGCCCCTACCAGGATGGCGATAACCGCTCGTATCAGGTGCCAGCGCAGCGCCTCAAGGTGATCCACAAATGACATTTCCGCGTTGGGATTTTTATTCCTCTTCTTAAAAAAGTCAAGTACTGCCATTTGCTTTTGGAAAGTGACAAAGATACGGGTTGCCAAAAAGTTATTGCGGGCTGAAAAATACCTAAGTATAGTAAGGTGCGATCATGAAATATACGATCACCCCGCTGATCGTCACATATAACCAGAGAGGAAGCGTGATGCGCACTAGCTTTTTATGTTTCGCATAATCACCCGTTAATCCACGGTAAGCGGTATAAAGAATAAAGGGAAGGACAATACCTGCCAGGGGGATATGCGTTCCCAACAGGGCATAATAAAAATAACGTTTACTGCCGGCCGCCGATCTTTCTGCATCAGATAACATTCCATCGTGGTTGAGATCACCAAACCTTGTTTCAGCGGCGAATAAATGATGGCAGATATAACTGAGCAGGAATAATAAGGATAAGAATATGGCCACTAGCATCAGGTTGCGGTGCCATAGATATTTTTTTGCCCGCACAGCAAAAAAGGCAGCTATCAGAAGAAGGGTGACCGTTGAATTGATTACAGCATTCGCTTTGGCAAAAAGATGAGGATCAAAACCAAGACCGGCCTTTATATGCACCCTGCTCAGCAACATCACCGCGATAAAAACTATACCGGAGAACGTGAATATGATGATCCTCGCTTTCTTTTCATTTTTTTTCCAGGCTGGTGCTAACATCAGGTTCATTTTTTTCGGAGAAGAAAGATGAATAGTCCCACTCCGAAGATGGCAATCAGGAATACAATGGCCAGGAATTCGAGCTTCCCGGACAAAAAGCTTTTTTCCTTCGGATTTTTTTCCAGTGTGAGCAGGACCAGGTCATTGGAAAGCTTTGCGAGCGAGGCGGAATCAAGTCCGTCATAAAACCCTCTGAAATGACGGGAGCTGTCGATCAGGATCATATCCCCGGTATGGGAAAAAACGGTATCGTTCCCATGTCCGTCTTCTATACCCACTTTGAAATCATTTTTGGCAAGGGAATAAATGACTTTCTTATCTCCCGAAAGCAGCCACCAGTTCCCGGGGTTGATCTGGAACCTGTCAGCCCAGTATTTCAGCCTTTCCACGGTATCCCGTTCGGGATCGATACTGAAAGAAAGAAACTGCACCTGTTTATTGGTCTTGTCCCCAACCTTTTCCCCATTATTGATGTTTTCTGCAAGACGCTTCATATTCCTGGTAAGGGTGGGACAAATGCTGGGGCAATGTGTGAAAAAGAAATCAGCGACCAGTATTTTGCCTTTCAGGCTGTCCAGCGTGATCTTTTTATTTTCCTGGTTGATGAGTGTAAAATCCGGTAGCTGGTGCCAGACCGTATCATCCGTTCGCTTGTCTTTTTTTACGACCTCCAGGACCGTATCATAATAATAATGCGGGGGCATGACCGTAGCTTTTTCACTTTTGTTTTTTACGAAGAAATATGCGGCCAGGGGAAGGATCAGGGCAAGCAGGATAGCATACAGGGCTCTTTGATTCATCGTTTCAAAATTAAAGCCTTTTCCATCATGCAGGCTTACGTTTATGGAAACACATACGGTCCCGGTTCATCCGGATCATGTTGAATAAAAAAACCATTCGCATGAGTCGCGAATGGTCCCGGTATAATGATAAAATGATTATGTTAATTGCGAACAGGAGTCGTGATGGATTTCCCGTTCTCCACCGTGGTTCTTTCCTGGAAGGATTTGTCATACTTGTTTCGCAGGTTCTTATAAGAGTTCCCATCATACACAAAGGCGAAGATGAACCATAAAAAGAGCATCAGCGGAATCACGATCGTCATCTTCAGGTTCTTGATCTCATCGCCAAGGTGCATAAAAATGGAGACGATATAATAAGCTTTGGCCAGGGATAAAATGATGATCACTCCTTTGATGAGCAGCCGTTTCAGATCATCCGGCAGGTTCAGCGCATAAATGGTGAGTCCCAGTCCCAATTCAATGATGGTGATGATGAGCAGTTTCCAGAATGTTTTCCAGATCCGTTTTACATTATCAGAGGGGTTGCCATGGTGAGCACTTGCATCTGCAGTTACTGTATGTTGTTCTGTGTTCATAATACTCAAAATTATTTTTTATATCAGATAAAAGCAAAGGAAAACAAATACCCATACCAGGTCCACAAAGTGCCAGTACAAGCCGGCTTTTTCGATCATCAGGTAATGGCCGCGGCGGTCAAATACCCCTTTATAGGCCATGATAAGCATGATAACATTGATGATCACCCCCGAAAATACGTGGAACCCGTGAAAACCGGTGATCCCGAAAAAGTATCCTCCGAATGCCACCGGGCCCGGAGTGGATACAGTGTGTCCTTCATGCACCATGCCTGATATAACAGGTCCCCAGGGGTTATGGCTCATCGATTGTCCCCATTCCTCGATCCTGCCGGTAGCAGCATCCACGAGCACGGGATGTGCACCGGTGATCAGGTGATGCCATTCCCATGCCTGGCAACTCAAAAAGGCGACCCCGCCTGCGATCGTCCAGGCCAGCCATTTGATGACACCCTTGCGGTTGCCCTGGTGACCTTCGTGTACAGCCAGCACCATGGTAACGGAACTCATGATCAGGATGAATGTCATCACACTCACAAAAGCCAGCGGCAGGTTGGCATGGCCAGTTCCCGGAAACGCATTGAACACCACGTTGGGGCTGGGCCAGTAATTCTGGCTGAAACGGATGGAGCCATAAGAGATCAGGAAGGCTCCGAAAGTGAAGGCATCACTCATCAGGAAATACCACATCATCAGCTTGCCATATTCCACGTTGAATGGGCTTTTACCTCCACTCCACCACTTGGTTTGATGTACCGTCTGTTGTGTTGACATAATTAAGTTCCGTTTAGAAATAATTCAATTCTTTTATTGTATCACCAGGAAAAATATGAACAGGTACAGCCACAGGAAATCCACGAAATGCCAGTAGGTTGCCATCACTTCCACCGGTACCGCACTGAATACCTTCACCCTGCCAAAAAATGATCTTGCCGTGACGATCAGCATGGCGATGATGCCCCCGATCACATGCAGGGCGTGCAGGCCGAAAATGATATACAGGAACTGTCCTGAGCCCGAGCCTTTGAACCGGATATGGGCATCCCATAACTGCATGAATCCCGTCCATTGCAGGACAATAAAACCAATACCCAGCAACAGCGTCAGCCCCATCATCCGCCGGTAAAGAACTTTATTCCTTTGTTTGAAAGACCGGAGCGCCCATTGGATCGTAATGCTGCTGACCAGGATCACGGCGGTGGAAGCCCAGAAGATCTTTGGAACGCCAATAGTGGTCCAGCTGCCCTGGTGACTGCGCACAATAAAGGCGCTGGTCAGCCCGGCAAACATCATGATGATACTGCCTATAGCCACCCAGAGCGTGAATTTGTGAGGGTGGATCTTTCTACCCCTGTTCCCCGAAGGGGAATCCATGGAATTCTCAATTTTCAATTCTGCTTCCATTTATATACAAACACTTAATAGTTCAAATTTTTTTAGAGCCTATGATTCTAACCATTCCCTGCGGGCAGGCAGGTTTTAGGTGATCGGGGCCTTACTCAGCAACCATGCCAGCATCACCACCGGCAGGTACATATAACTTCCAAACATCACTTTCCTTGCGGCTCCCTGGTCCATTTTTTTATAGAGCATCACTGTTCTCCCGATCATAAAAAGATTGGCCAGCGCAACCAGTCCCAGGCTGATCTTACCCGTCAGTGTTTCATAACTGCATATCCCGGTGTAAAAGGGTGACAGGGTGATCGGTACCAGGATCAGCGAATAGATCACTGCCTGCAACGCCGTGAATTTAGTGGGCCCTTTGTCCGAAGGCAATAATTTAAACCCCACTGACGTGTAATCTTTATGTGCCAACCAGGCGATGGCCCAAAAATGCGGGAACTGCCAGAAGAACTGGAAGGCAAACACGATCCAACCGCCCATGGAAAGATCATTGTTTCCAGCAGCCCAGCCGATCAAACAGGGCATTGCACCCGGAATTGCGCCCATCAGCACCGCCACTGAGTTTACTTTTTTCAGCGGGGTATAAACGAACGCGTATAAGAATAAACTCAACGCCGCCAGGGCTGCCGTCAGCAGGTTAAAATAATACCAGAGGATGAACACACCTGTCGCACCGGTAAGGACCGCAAATACCCATGCTTCGCTGACAGGCATCCTTCCGGATGCCACCGGGCGTTTTGCAGTTCGTTTCATCCGGGCATCCGTATCCTTTTCGGCTGCCTGGTTCATTGCATTAGCGCTGCCTGTAACCAACATGCCTCCCGCAAAAAGCAGGGCGATCATTTTCCAGATATGCACATACCGTTCCGATCCGCTGGTCAGTAAAAAGCTCATGAGACAGCTGAAAACAACCATGATGGTCAGGGAGGGCTTTATCAACAACAGGTAATCTTTCAGCTTTTTCATGTCAGTTCATTAATGCTCTGTCGTTCGGTCCGTTGAGGCCGGGTTTCTTGATTCATATTTCAAAAAACTAATCCTTTCCGCACAATCCGTATGCTTTTTATTAATGAGTTATTTGGTTCTTTAATGTGTGCTTTCATCTTTGCCGATTGGTTCTGTCTGCGGTATGAATTCCCTTCCGTCTTTGGCATAGTCATAGGGCCAGCGATGCACTTCAGGTATTTCGCCGGGCCAGTTTCCATGTCCCGGGTTGATCGGGGTGGTCCATTCCAGCGTATTGGCATGCCAGGGATTCTGGTTGGTGACCTTTCTTCCTTTGAAGATGGAATAGAAAAAGTTGAATACGAATAATAATTGTACCGCAAATGAAATGATTGATACCACAGTGATCATTTTATCCAGGTCGCTGAACTGGTTAAAGGATAGCCATCCTCTTTTATCCAGGTAACGGCGGGGCATACCGGCCAGTCCTTCATAGTGCATGGGCCAGAAGATCAGGTAAGCCGATATGATGGTCACCCAGAAATGAATATACCCCAGTGTCTTATTCATATACCGGCCGAACATTTTGGGGAACCAGTGATAGACCCCGGCAAACATGCCAAAGAAAGAGGCCACACCCATCACAATATGAAAGTGGGCCACCACGAACATGGTATCATGCAGGTGAATATCAATCGTGGAGTTGCCCAGGAAAATACCGGTCAACCCGCCCGAAATGAACAGGCTGACAAAGCCTATCGCGAATAATGTACCGGGTGTAAACCGAATATTTCCCCGCCACAATGTAGTGATCCAGTTGAAGACCTTCACTGCGGAAGGCACGGCGATCAGCAAAGTCAGCAACACGAAGATGGATCCGAGAAATGGATTCAGTCCCGTGACGAACATATGATGCGCCCACACAAGGAAAGCGAGCACGCAAATGGCAAAGAGCGAGCCCAGCATGGCCATATAGCCGAAGATCGGTTTTCGTGAATTCACGGAAAGTATTTCTGATACCATTCCCATGGCAGGCAAGAGGATGATATATACTTCCGGATGGCCCAGGAACCAGAACAGGTGCTGGTATAAGATCGCCGATCCACCTTCATTTGGTAATATTTGTCCTGCCACGGCTATATCGCTCAGATAAAAACTGGTACCCAGGTTCCTGTCGAATAATAATAAGATGGCGCCGGATAATAAGACAGGGAAAGACAGAACACCCAGTACAGCGGTAAAGAACACCGCCCAGATCGGCAATGGCAATCTTGTCATGCTCATGCCCTTGGTCCGCATATTCAAGATGGTGGAAATATAATTCAGTCCTCCCAGCAGGGATGACACCACGAAAAGTGCCATGCTGATCAACCAGAGATCAGTTCCAAGTTTTTGACCGTCACCCGCCTGCCGCAGTGCGCTGAGCGGCGGATAGCTGGTCCATCCACCCGAAGCAGGGCCTGTGGATACAAACAAAGAAGAGAACATCACTACACTGGCCATAAAGAAGAACCAGTAGGACAGCATATTCAGAAAAGGTGAAGCCATATCCCTTGCCCCGATCTGCAGGGGGATGAGCAGGTTGGCAAAAGTGCCGCTCAGTCCCGCTGTCAGCACAAAGAATACCAGTACTGTTCCGTGAATAGTGACCAAAGCATAATAGAAATCAGGTTGTATCTGTCCGCCCTTGGCCCAGTGACCAAAAACGCTTTCCAGGATGGGGAAGGTCTGGTCAGGATATCCCAGCTGCAGGCGGAACAAAACAGAAAATAGTCCGCCGATGATGGCCCAAACGATCCCTGTGATCAGGAATTGTTTGCCAATGGTTTTATGATCCTGGCTGAAAATGTATTTCGTGATAAATGACTGGTGGTGCGCATGGTGTTCATCCTGGTGAACCTCATGCTGCGTCACTATCTCAGGAGTTATTTGGATCGCGGAGCTCATAATCTCATATTTTAAATTCGATCAAACTGCTTATCAGGCATCAGGCTCTATTTATTGGTCACGGCTGCCATGGTCTTTACGGAATCCACAGCCGGCTTTTTTACTGAAGGATCTTTATCCGGGTTGGCCACCAGGTATTGCGGCTTTTTCATGGCCAGCCACATATCGAATTCTTCCTGCGTTTCCACTTTTACCACACCGCGCATGCTCCAGTGGCCCTTGCCGCAGAGCTGGTCACAGGATATTTCATAATCAAAATCAGGGTTACCGGTCTGCTTGCGCATCTCGGCCGTTGTGATGGTCGGGGTGAACCACATACTGGTGGGAGTACCCGGTACTGCATCGGCTTTCATCCTGAAGTGCGGGAGACCCACATCATGGATCACATCCTTGGAACCGATCACGAGCTTCACGGGCTTGTTCACTACCAGGTGCATTTCCTGCTCAGTCCATACATCATCAAAATTGGCCGTATCACTCCAGATCTGTCCCTGCGGATTATTTTTTGAAGGGTCGATATTCTTGAAATATTTTTTACCGAGTATTCCATCTCTTCCCGGGTATCGGAATTCCCATCCGAATTGTTTGCCGGTCACTTCCACGATCATGGCATTCCGCGGGGCTGAACCGGTGATCCTTGCCCAGTATACGAGGCCAAAACCGATGATGGCGGTGAGGGCAACGGCCGGTACGGCGGTCCAGATCATTTCCAGTTTGTTGTTATGCGGGTAGAAATAAGGTTTTCTTTTATCCGATTCCTGGTAACGGTAAGCAAACCAGAACAGCAGGGTTTGGGTGATCACAAATACTACAAAAGTGATCGCGATCGTGATATACAGCATCCGGTCCACCAAAACGCCGTGATCAGATGCTGGTTTCCCGAGGATCTTTCCCTTTAACTGCTGGTTGCAGTAATAGACCCCGATCATGCCCAGGATCAGGAACATCAGCAGCAGGAAGGCATTTACGCGGTTGGTTTGTTTCCGTGTTACTTCCTCTCCCCGCATTACTGCCACATATTCACTGGCTTTTGCGATCTGGAAGGTGATAATGAATCCCAGCGCTAAAATGGCCACTATGAAAAATGCTTGCATAGACTAGTTAAATTACAAAACTCAAATTCCAGGAACCAAATAAATCCAAAATTTAAAATCAAAAAATCACAAATCCATCAAGTATGATGTATAATACTTTCTTTTACAAATGGATGGTTCTTCGCCAATAAAGGTGCTTTGCTCAAAGCCCGCCCGGTCACATACATTAATAATCCCACAAATCCGAGGCCAACTCCCAGGTCATAAAACAGGAGCGGTACATGGGTCTGCCCGGTTTTGGGATCGGTGAGTGAACCGGGAAAGACCATCTGGTAAAAATCGAGCCAGTGGCCGAAAAGGATGACGATCGCCATGAAGGTCATTGTCGTATAATTCCGCTTCGAGCCTCTTCTCATCAGGATCAGCAGGGGTGCCAGGAAGTTGATGATGAACATGAACCAGAAGATCCAGCTGTAAACGCCCTGCGCCCTGGGTTTGAAATAAGTTGTTTCTTCCGGCTGGTTGCTGTACCAGATCAGCATATACTGTGAATACCAGAGATAGGTCCAGAATACGGAAAATGCGAACATGAATATCCCGATATCATGCAGGTGTTCTTCGTTGGCGAACTCCAGGTAATTATTATTCTTGAGATAAATGAAGAACAGGGCGATCAGCGCCATGCCGGCCACAAAGGAGCTGGCAAAAGTATACCAGCTGTACATGGTACTGTACCAGTGTGCATCCAGGCTGATAAGCCAGAGCCAGGGAATGGATGACATGACCGTGAGGGCAAATATGACAATGAAAATGGCTGCCCATACTGTATTGGTCCAGATATATTTTTTTCCTTCCTGCGGAGAGGAAAGCGGGGCATCATCGAGACTACGGGATAGTTTCCTGATCTTCCAGCCCAGCAGGGACCAGGCTGCAATGGTAAAGATCGTCCAGAAGACAAAAAAGCCTTTGTTCAGGAACCCGGATTTCCATTTGATCACTTCATCGGAAGCAACCAACTTGTTATCCGTCCAGTGATATAAAATATGGTTACCGTTGAAGCAGATAAGCAGGAGAATGACCGCACTAATGGTGCCGATGACCGGTACGGCCGCAGATATGGCTTCGGGTATTCTCCTGAAAGCCATTGGCCAGCCGCCCCAGGCCAGGATGGTGGCGCAGATAAAGAACATCGATGCATTGGTCACCAGCAGGAAATAAACACTGTTATGCAGCAGGGCAGCCCAGAACCGGGATTGCTCCACAGGATCATTCTTTGCTCCATGTGATATGTACAACCCGATGATCGCCAGCACGCCGATGGTCATCAGGCCCAGGGAAATTTTCCTGTACCTGGCGGGGATCACAAATTGTTCTCTTATCTGCATTTCATTTTATTTATCAGGGTTGACAACCTTTAAAAGGTTGTTAACCTTTTTATTTTCCTGTTTTAGCAGCCGTACTGTCTTTTGCAGTACCGGAAGCCTGTGTGCTGGCAGTTGATTTTGCTTGTTGTGATTTAATATATGCGATTACCATCCAGCGCTGCTTCGTGCTGAGTTGTGATGCATAACTTCCCATCATATTCTTCCCGAAAGTAGCCGAATGGAACATGGTTCCTTCCGGCATGGTTTTCATATCATCTGCCATAAAATTTTTGGGGGCAGCGGTGAAGGGCCCATTACTGTTATTGAACAAAGGTCCGTTGCCGTCCAGTTTTTCTCCATGACAGATCCCGCAATAGACCAGGTATAATCTGCCCGCTTCCACAAGCTGGTTTGAATCCAGGGGCTGCAATGGACTGGTGACGGTTTTTGAAGCAGCATAACCGGCACTGTCATTTTTATAAGGATAGGTCCAGGTGAGATCCCCGCGGGCGATCGTTCCGGGCACCGGCATGGCATTGTAATTCACATTCTCTTTTTTCAGTTCATCGGTGGATGCATAGGTCTCATAAGCACGGCTATAGGTCATATCCGGCATATAGACCCTCCCGGTATGGCGGCGATAATCCTTGCAGGCAGTTAGGGTAACCATTGCTGCAAAAAGAGCCATTATGATGAAATTTCTTTTCATGACATTTCTGTTATGCATGCACCGTCTCTTCTTTTTTCTGGAAACGCATGGTGTCCTTGTCATACCTTCCCAGCCACCAGCCCGTCTCCTTGTATTGCACTTTAACGTCTTCAGCGCCTACGCTTTTCAGGAAGGCCATGGCTTCGGCTTCATTGGTCTTATCGGTGCATTCCAGGGCCATCAAAAAAATATCGTCGGTGGAACGAAGATCAAAATGATCCTTCTTCACAAAAGGCGCCATCTGGCAGAGATAGCAAAAGGTCAATACCATGCCCACCGAAGCAAATAATACGGTCAATTCAAAAGTGATCGGTATCCAGGCCGGGAGTGCGAAAAAAGGTTTGCCGCCAAAATTGATTGGCCAGTCCTTCGTCAATGCCCAGGAAATAAACCCTACGGCAGTGGCGGTACCGGAAACGGCATAGATGAATCCTGCTGTATGCAGGCTCGTATCGCGCAGGCCCATGGCCTTATCCAGCCCGTGAATGGGAAAGGGCGTGAAGATCTCATGGATCTTATAACCGGCCCTCCTGGTTTGTTTCACAGCGGGAAACAATACCGCTTCATCTTTGAAACTTCCCGTGATGAATTTTTTTACACCCATATTTATTTAAATAACAAATTCCAAATCTTATAGCGCAAACTTCCAACATCAAGCCCCATGATCATGCCCATGCAAATCCCCAAACTCCTCTGCTGTTTCATGCTCCAGTTCATCCATTCCTTTCTTATAACTGTCCCCGCTTCTTTTTAAGATATGCTTGATCTCCGCCAGCGCAATGACCGGGAAGAATTTGGCGAACAGGAAATAACAGGTGAAGAAAAAGCCAAATGTTCCCATGTAAAATCCTACTTCCCATACCGTCGGTCGGTAATATGTGGACCAGGAACTGGGCAAATAATCCCTGTACACGGATGTCACGATGATCACAAACCGTTCAAACCACATCCCGATATTGATCAGGATAGACATAAAGAAAGTAATGGTGAGGTTTCTCCTCAGTTTGCGGATCCAGAATAACTGCGGAGATACCACATTGCATAACATCATGATCCAATAACTCCATCCGTAAGGACTGAACAGGTTGACCCGGTTCTCCTTAAAAGCGAACCATTCATATTTATTGGCTCCATACCACGCCATGAATAACTCCGTCAAATAAGCGATCCCCACGATGGAACCCGTGAGTACAATGATCTTATTCATGACGTCAATATGTTCCAGCGTGATATATTGCTGAAGTCCTAGTACTTTCCGGGTGACCACCAGCAGGGTCTGCACCATGGCGAATCCTGAAAAGATAGCGCCCGCCACGAAATATGGGGGGAAGATGGTCGTATGCCAGCCGGGAACCACAGAAGTGGCGAAATCGAATGACACGATGGTATGCACCGACAATACCAGCGGGGTGCTTAACCCTGCCAATACCAGGGCCAGCGCTTCATGTCTTTGCCAGTGTTTGGTACTGCCGGTCCAGCCAAATGCTGCAACCCCATAAAACATCTTGCGCCATTTCTTCTTTGCCCTGTCGCGCAAAGTGGCCAGGTCGGGCAACAGACCCGCATACCAGAATAACAGTGATACGGTGAAATAGGTTGAGATCGCAAAAACATCCCAGAGCAGTGGTGAATTGAAGTTCACCCAGAGTGGTCCTCTTGTATTGGGATAGGGCAGTACAAAGAATGCGTTCCATACCCGGCCCATATGCCAGATGGGAAATTGCCCGGCACATATCACTGCAAAAATGGTCATGGCTTCAGCAGCGCGGTTCACGCCCGTTCTCCATCCCTGCCGGAATAATAATAAGATCGCAGAGATCAGCGTGCCGGCGTGGCCGATACCGATCCACCATACAAAATTGGTGATATCCCAGCCCCAGCCCACGGTCTTATGCAGGTTCCACTGCCCGGTGCCGTAAATGACCTCCATGGTGACAGAGATGATCCCGAATATGAGGAAGGCCACCGCTACCAGGAAACCGAACCACCAGGCTTTTGATGGTTTGGCTTCTACCGGCCGGCAAATATCCTCGGTGACCTGGTGATAAACCTTATCACCGGCAACCAGCGGGGGTCTTACCTGTGATTCATACCGGAGTAATGACATGTTTTAAACTTTTAGCCTCGCCTTTACTGTTCAATTTCATTTATTCGCCGATGGTACAGCGTCTGATTTTTCCTTTGATGAACTTTCTTTTTCATCGTCAATTATTTCATCTGTATTCCTGACCTTTTCAAAATATGTGATATTAGGTAATACGTGCAGTTGTTCCAGCACATAAAAACTCCTGTTCCCGTTTTCCACACGCATTTTGCTGATGTCGCTTTTCGCATCATAGGAGTTGCCGAATACAATAGCATTGGTAGGACATGCATTCTGGCAGGCTGTTTGAATATCATTCCCTCCCAGCACACGGTTCTCTTTTTTGGCATCCAGCTTGGCCGCCTGCAGGCGCTGCACGCAGAATGTGCATTTTTCCATCACACCACGGCTTCGGATGGTCACATCCGGGTTCAGCACCATTCTGGTGAGGTCATCATTCATCTGGAAGACCACATCATCCAGTTTACCGATCAGTTTCTGGTCCTGGTTATTGGGGAAGCTGTCTGCTTTTGTATAATCAGCCCAGTTGAACCGGCGCACTTTAAACGGACAGTTATTGGCGCAATACCTTGTGCCGATACAGCGGTTATAGGCCATCTGGTTCAGGCCTTCGCTGCTGTGGTTGGTGGCAGCAACTGGGCAAACATTCTCACAGGGCGCATTATCACAGTGCTGGCAAAGCATGGGCTGGAAGATCACTGTTTTCAGATCGTCCGGGTTCTTTTCATCTGAAACGAAATAGCGGTCGATGCGGATCCAGTGCATATCATGATAGCGCAACACTTCACTCTTGCCCACCACCGGGACATTATTCTCTGCATGGCAGGAAACGACACAGGCGCCGCAACCGATGCAGGCATTCATATCAATGGTCATACCCCATTTGATCTCATGGCTACGGGTATCCGGATCGGGGTATAAGGTTGCGTTGGTGCGGAAACTTCCTTCTGACTCGCTGTAAAATTCTTTTTGAAGATCCTGCCTGTATTCAGGAATCAGGTTGGGTCTTTTTTTGAAACTGGCCAGGGTTGTTTCCCTCACCACTTCCTTACGGTTCTCGTAAGAATTGTGTTTTTGTGTCTGCGCAATCTTATAGGACTTGTGAAGATTGTTCACTGTTACGCCCCTGGTAAAATAATCAATGGTCGTGCCGTTGAAACTGGCAGCGGGATAAATATTCACTCCTACACCCCCGGCAGTTTTGCCAAGGGAGGCATTCCTGCCATACCCGACTGCAACGGCGATGGTCTCAGCCTGCATACCCGGGAATACGAGTACAGGCAGCGTATATTTATTTTTTCCAATAGTGATCTCAACAGTCGGCTTTTCCGGGTAATATTCATAGTCATTATCGAGCGCGATACCCAGTTGTTTTGCCATAGGAATGGATATCATGGCATAATTATCCCAGGTTGCCTTTGAAACAGGGTCAGGCAATTCCTGCAGCCAGGGATTGGTGGCCTGCGAACCCGTGCCAATAGAAACTTTTTGATAAAGTACCAGCTCTGTTCCGTTTGGTTTCGGAGTAGCTGTGATCGCTGCAGTAGCAGCGCTCAATGCGGATGCATTATAAGAGCCGGCTGCAGATGTAACCGTACTAATCCTTACACCATCTTGTAAAGCTGCATTATAATCAGCTCCCAGTTTGGCGGTCCAGTAATTTTTAAAATAGTCCTCATATTCATCAGTGCTGCCTGCCCATTTTAATAATGAGGTCTGGAAGGGCCTTGTCTTGAACAAGGGGAAAATGGTAGGTTGGATAAAGGAAGTAACTCCGGCTTTCGGTTCCGCATCGCCCCAACTTTCCAGGTTATGGTGAGAAGGAATGACGAAATCGCAAAGCGAGGTGGTCTCGTCCATCTTTTCGTTGAAGGAAACCTTCACTTTCACTTTATCCAGGGCTTTTTTAAACCGGTCGGTATCGAACCAGGTATAAGCGGGGTTGGCGCCGTAGAACATGAGGGTGCCAACGCTCCCGGCTTCCATCTGGGTGAGCAGGTCATTCATATCACTGTCAATTCCCTGGCGGTAATTGACAGCTGCGCCGAAATCAATTGTTTTTCCAAATGCTCCAATTGCATTATTAATTGCGTTTACAACGACTTGCACATTTTTATCATTGCTGCCGCAAACCACAAGTGCCTCTCCTTTATGCGCATTCAGATCAGCAGCCACTTTTTTGATAGCAGCCTCCAGTTTGGCATCACTGGTAGTTGCCGTTGTTTCAGTTCCTGAAAGGACGTTGAAAAGATCCAATGCAACAGCGCCTGTTTCTGAAGGTTTATGCGTGAATCTTTCATCTGCATTCGAACCCGTCATGCTCAGGTAAGATTCAAACTGGTAATGTTTGCTCATTTGCGGGTTCTTCTCATCGATCCTTCTGCCTTTGGCATAATCTCCTGCATATTCCACGGGGCTGAGCCAGGTGCCCAGGAAATCAGCGCCGAGGCTCACAATCACTTTGGCCGCATCAAATTTATAAGAAGGAAGTCTCCGGCCGAATCCGCAGGCTTCATTGGCCAGCAGTAAGCCACTGTAAGAAACAGCGTCATACTGCACATGCTTCAGGTTCGGGAATTTGCCAATGATCTCTTTTGTAGAGGGCGAAACAATGGTTGAACTGAGTAAAACAACAGCGCCGCCTGCCGATTTCATCGCATCCCCGATCATTTTATCAGCCTGGTCGAAAGTCGGCACTTCATAGAAATCCACGCTGTTTCCCTTCGCCACTCTTTGCATAGGGAATCGCAGCCGGTTCATATCATAGAGGTCCAGTACACAGGCCTGTGCACGGGCCGATGTGCCGCCGGTGGCGAATGAATTACCCTCCAGTTTATTGCCTTCAATTTTTATGGGTCGTCCATCCCTGACCTTGGCCACAACAGGGATCACATCTCCATCCTGTACATAAGTGGTGGCATAATATTTTGGAACGCCGGGAATGATATTCTCTGGTTTATTTGCATAGGGGATGGCTTTGCGCACCGGTATTTTGCAACTGGCAGCAAGGGCTGCAGCGGCAGTACTGAAACCCAGGTATTTTAAAAAGTCACGGCGGGGCGATTTTGCATCCAGCAAACCCTTATCATCCAAGTCCTCAAAGGGAAGCTGTTCCTGGAATTCATCCTGGCTGACCTGCTTCGCTTTTTCAGGTTCGTTGAGTTCGCCGAAATGTTGCCAATATTTGTTCATAGCCTCTATCCGCAAAAGCGGAATACTTTAGTATATAATATTATGTCAATCCCTTCTCTAAAGAGGAGGGCTGGTTAGTAATGACATTTCTGACATTCCAGTCCCCCGATCCTTTCCACGGTTACACTATCCAGCTTGCCGGCCTTTATATCATTATGAAATTTCTCATAAATACTATAATACTGGTTGCCTTTATTCTTGTCATAGTCGAAATCCACCTTGCTCTGGCGGTGACAATTGATGCACCAACCCATGCTCAGTTCGGAAAACTGCCTCACTTCGTCCATCTTGGTGATCTCGCCATGACAGGTCTGGCATTGTACATGCCCTATCCGGATATGCTGTGAATGGTTGAAGTACACATGGTCCGGAAGGTTGTGGATCCGTATCCATTCAATGGGTTTTGCCTTGGAAGGATCCCAGCTGCTTGGATTTTTGGGGTCAAACCCTGCCGCTGCATAAAGTTTCTGAATTTCCATATTGGCATTGACCTCCTTCCCTTCCTCCGTAAACAGTTTGGGGCCCTTTGTGTATTCATTGATATTCTTATGGCAATTCATACAGATATTCACGGAGGGGATACCGGCTGTTTTACTCTCCCAGGCCGATGCGTGACAATACAAACAGTTGATCTGGTTGAGTCCGGCATGCACTTTATGGGAATAGAAAATGGGCTGCACCGGTTCATATCCTTTTTGTCTGCCCAGGCCGATAGCTCCTTTCGTGAGATAATATCCAAATACCACGAATACGATAAGGGAAAAAACTGCTATATAAATCTTATTCTTATAAAAAGGTACCGGGTCAGGACGATGGATGCCTTCTTTGTCATCGCTCATTTTTTTCAGGTTGCTGTTCACCTGCAATAAAATCAGCGCTATAACAGCAAGGATCAGGGAGATGATCCCGAATATCAAGGCATTATCTGAACTGCCGGATGGTCCTCCTGGTGTCGGAGGAGGCGGAGGGGGTGGTTCGCTGGTATATTTTATGATGGCATCGATCTCCTTATCAGAGATCATGGATTCGTCGAACTGGGTCATTTGGATCTTGAATTTTGACATCAGGTCCTTGTAATGATTATCCGTGGTAACCATTGAACCTGTATGCCTGATCCATTGATATATCTTTTTTATATCGCCATTATAGGGGTCTTTGTCGATGATCCCCCTTAACATGGGGCCGGTAAGGTCCTTGTCAAGCTGGTGGCAGGAAGCGCATTTACTGATAAACAGTGTTTTACCATCCTGTGCGAAGGAATGCTGAAGAGAAAAAAGGAATACTACGATTAGGGAAAGGAGTGAATGCCTTAAGTTGGGTTTTTCCATGATCATAAAGCAGTATTCTGAAAATCGGGGATTGATCCCGAAAGGCGCAAAAATAAGCAAGCAAGTCGATAAAAAAACAGTGCTATAAATTTTTTTTTGCTCCTCGCACCACTGTTCATCAATTGCTTTGAATCAAGTAATTTTGCAGGAGAATAATGTCATTCCGGGGTAGAACATTCTTCCTTATCCCGTAGTATTCTTTTATTACCCTCCGGCCGATGTCAAGAGAAAAAAATGATGAGATAAGACTTGCTCTATTTGCATCGGGAGCAGGTACTAATGCAGGAAAGATCCTTGGGTATTTTAGCCTCACCCCCAACCCCACTCCCAGGGGAGAGGGGAGTTTACAACGTAAAAAAATAAGCGTGGCGCTTATCGTTTGTAATAAAGAAGGTGCGGGTGTGCTGAATATTGCCAGGCAGTACAACATACCCATCCTGATGCTCGAAAAGGAAAAATTTTTCCGGGGAAATCATTATAGCGATGAGCTGAAAGAGAATAATATCGACATCATCGTGCTGGCCGGCTTTCTCTGGAAGATCCCTCCGGCGCTGATCAGGGCATTCCCCCAAAAGATCATCAATATCCACCCTGCCCTCCTTCCAAAATACGGCGGCAAAGGCATGTATGGCGCGGCCGTACACGAAGCCGTGATCGCTGCGGGGGAAAAAGAGAGCGGGATCACCATTCATTATGTCGATGAGATCTATGATCATGGTAAGATCATTTTCCAGGCCAGGTGCCCCGTAATGAAGGATGACAAGCCTGAAACACTCGCAGCACGCATTCATCAGCTTGAATACGCTCATTATGCCCGGGTCATTGAAAAATTGTTGTCATCCGGGTTATAGTGGTCATTCATGTAATACTACCCTGCCAGGATGACCAGTTTGACTTTATCGTTCTGTTAGCATTTTCTTTTGTTACTTGCCCGGATAAAATGTTCAGACAGTTCAGCAAGCGCAACATTTTGGAATGAAGAAAATTTTACCTGGAATCATACTGGACGGTTTATTGATCCTGTCAACGGCGGGGCATGCACAGACCTACAAAATAAAGGGTACCGTCTATGACAGTTCTCATTTGAACCCATTGGAAGCCGTAAGCGTTCTTTGTACCTGCGGCACCGGTACCATTACCAATTCCGATGGAAATTACGAGATCAGCGTGGGTGAAAAAGATTCCATCTGGTTCAGTTACCTGAATAAACCCACTGTTAAATTTCCCGTGCTGAAGATCTACAATACCCTTGCATTTGATATTTCCCTGAAGGTATCCGTGACCGTACTGAAAGAAGTAAAAGTGAGACCCCGGAATTACCGCCAGGATTCGCTGCAGAATCGTGCGGATTATGCCAAGGTTTTTAATTACCAGAAACCAAAGATCCGGGGGCTGACCCCCGAATACGGCCAGGGTGCAGGTTTTGACCTGGACAATATCATACAGATGTTCCATTTCCGCCAGAACAGAAGTATGCTGGCCTTCCAGCGACGGTTGCTGGAAGAAGAACACGATAAATTCATCGATCACCGTTTCAATAAAGCCCTGGTGCGGCGCCTCACGCAGGCCGACAGCACGAACCTGGAAAAATTCATGCTGCTCTATCGCCCCAGTTATGAATTCAGCCTATGGGCCAGCGATTACGATTTCCAGGAGTACATCAAAACTGCCTACAGCAATTTCCTCAACGGTATCGGGCCCGCTCCTTTTTTAAAACAGGAAGCACAGGAATAGCTTTATTTGGCAGGGAATCCCAAAGAAAAGTATATTGCCCTGTAAATCCTGTTTTTTTATCAACTTATCATTCTTCATTTAAATATTGATTACATGAAAAAGATACTTGTTTCATTACTGATCCTCCTTTCCCCCAAGATTATCCTTTCCCAGACCGACAGCCTTCCTTCCTTTTTAAAGGATAGCCTGGACAATTATGTAAGCATGGCGCTGACCGACTGGCAGATCCCCGGCGTGGCGGTCTGCATTGTTAAGAATGGGAAAGTGGCGGTGATAAAGGGTTATGGTGTGCGGGATTATGATACCAAAGAAAAAGTGGATGTGAATACATTATTCATGATCGGCAGTAATTCAAAAGCTTTTACGGCCACTGCCCTGGCCATGCTGGATGATGAAAAAAAACTGTCGCTCGACGATAAAGTGACCAAATGGATCCCTTCATTCAAACTGGATAACCAGGCAGCCGGGGAACAGGCCATTATCCGCGACCTGCTTTGCCACCGCATCGGGTTCCGGACTTTCCAGGGAGATTTCACGTACTGGACCTCGGATCTCAGCCGCAGCGAAGTGATCGAAAAAATGAGCCATATCAAGGCTACCTATCCATTCCGAACTACCTGGGGTTATACCAATGCAGCATTTTTAACAGCCGGGCAGATCATCCCCAAAGCCACCGGAATGGAATGGGAAGATTTTATCAAACAAAGAATATTTGTTCCCCTCGGAATGGATCATACACTGGCATTGAGCAGGGATTTTCCAAATGCCGCAAATAAATGTTCTCCCTATACCATGGCTGAAGGAAAACTGGTGAAGATACCCTATTGCCTGATCGATAACCTGGCACCTGCCGGGAGCATCAGTTCCTCCGTAAATGATATGAGCCATTGGGTGATGATGCAACTCGATAACGGGATGTATAACGGAAAACAAGTGGTGCCTGCTGCCGCAATTGGGCAAACCAGGCTGCCGCATTCCATCCTGGGCAATGGAAGGGTATTGTATAATGAAGGGCATTTTTCATTGTATGGATTGGGCTGGCAATTGCAGGAATATTGTGGAAGAAAGATCGTATCCCATACAGGAGGCGTGAATGGTTTTGTGACCAGCGTGACATTGATCCCGGAAGAAAAGCTGGGCATCATCGTATTCACCAACACCGATCAGAACTCATTCTATGAAGCCCTGAAATGGGAGATCATGGACGCCTACTTCGGCAAACCTTACCGCAATTACAGTGGTGTTTTTCACGGGTTCTTCAAACAGGGTTTCGATGCAGACCAAAAGGAGGATAAAATGAAAAAGGACACGGTGGCGATGAAATTCGCTTCGGCGCTTCCGGCTGCTGCCTACACCGGTGAGTATACCAATGATGTATACGGCATGATGAAAGTGGTGCTGGAGAACGGGGAATTAAAGATGAAATTCTCCCATCATCCCAATATGTATGCAAAACTGGAAGCCCTGGGCGGAGACCGCTTTTATGCTACGTTCTCCGATCCTGAATTCAGCAAGGCGGTATTTCCTTTTCATGTTGAGAACGGAAAAGTTAAATCCGTAACAGTAAAAGTGGCCGACTTTGTGGAATTCAATCCTTACGAATTCACCAAAATAAAATAGAAACTATGTTGCGGTATCAACGTTTATTTTTTGCGTCTTTCTTCCTGATTGCAGCATTGCCGGTAATGGCTCAGAAAGCCAATAAGATCCATTTCAACTCCATTCTGATCGATACGCATAATGATATTCCCAGCAAGGCCATTGAAAGAGGGGTGAGTTTTGACCAGGATTTGTTTCATAAAACCCAATCGGACCTGAAGCGCATGTTCCAGGGCGGAGTGGATGGGGAATTCTTTTCCATCTGGTGCGACGGGAACCAGCAAAACCCCAATGCCTGGGCCAACAGGGAAATTGATACCGTGCTGGCCTGGACAAACAGGAACCCGAATAAAATGATGCAAGCTTTTACCGCAGCGGATATTGTGAAAGCATCTCAACAAAAAAAGCTGGCCGTATTATTCGGTGTGGAAGGTGGTCATATGATTGAAAATGACTTGGGCAAACTGGAATCATTTTATAAAAGAGGGGCCCGCTATATGACCCTTACCTGGAATAATTCCACCAACTGGGCAACCTCAGCACTGGATGAGACCACGAAGGCTGATTCCCTTCCGCATAAAGGCCTGACGGATTTCGGTAAACAGGTGGTAAAGCGAATGAATGAACTGGGTATGATGGTGGATGTGAGTCATGTGGGCGAACAAACCTTCTGGGATGCCATTCATACTACAACAAAGCCGGTATTGGCGTCCCATAGCTGCGTGTACACGCTTTGTCCTTTCCGCAGAAATCTGAAAGACGACCAGATCAAAGCCATTGCGCAGAATGGCGGAGTCATCCAGTTGAATTTTTACAGCGGTTTCCTGGATTCCACATTTGAAAAACGAAGTGATGCATTTACGGCGCGTCATAAAAAAGAAATGGATTCCCTGCTGAAGGTCAATCCCGAGCCTTATTTCATGCAACTTTATCTTTTTGAAAAATATCCCACTGAAGTGAAGGGATTGCGTCCGCCGCTGAGTTTATTGATGGACCACCTGGACTATATCGTAAAACTGGTGGGCGTGGATTATGTGGGGTTAGGCAGTGATTTTGACGGGGTGAATTCTCTGCCTGAAGGACTGGAGGGCGTGGAGGATTTTCCGAAAATCACCGCTGAACTGGTGAAAAGAGGTTACCGCAAAAAAGATATCGAAAAGATCCTGGGCGGTAACTTATTGCGCGTCATGAAGGCAAATGAAAAATGATAGTATGGAAATCCATCACCCCGGGGTAGAGAAAAAAAAATTTAAGGAATATTTCCTGGAATTTGTAATGATATTCCTGGCCGTTACCCTTGGATTTTTTGCAGAGAATTACCGTGAACGCCTGGCCAACCGTGAAAAAGAAAAACATTATGCAAAAGGTCTTTACGATGACCTTAAAAAAGACACTGTGCACCTGCATAGCACGCTTGCGCAGCAAATGATGCTGATTCAAAAAATTCAAAATGCCACCGATATTAATATGGCTGAACTGAAAGACCCGGCCGGGCAGCGTTTATTTTACAATAATTTTATCTATGCTTACGAATGGGTCCCCGTTTTTATTCGGAATGATGCCACGATCACACAGCTGAAATCAGCCGGCGGATTCAATGTGATGCATGACCCCGCGCTGGCCGATTCTGTCAGCAGGCTGGACAACTATTTTGACGGGATAAAATACAACACGGACTGGTATGTGAAATCCTGTGATGAGCTCATCCGGGTATCCAATGAATGCATTATCATACAGAAGATCTCTTTGGATTCTGCTGCATTGGTTTTACCGCCTGCTGCAAAAATATTTTCCGTATGGGATGAGCGGCTGCTGGTGCCCGTTTACAATGATCTCAAAATTCAGCAATCCATGTTAGATCTCCTGGTGCAGATGGAAGAGAAATATATGCTCAAAGCGATCAGTATTCTTACCCTTTTGAAAATGAATTATCACCTGAATTAAAAATATCATGGAAATCCACCACCACGCATCTCACAAATCCGGAGAAAGGAAAAGTTTCAAAGAATATTTCCTGGAATTCCTGATGCTGTTCCTTGCAGTTACCCTGGGCTTTTTTGCAGAGAATTTAAGAGAAACGATCAAGGATAAAAAAGAAATCAGGGAGGATATTCAATCGGTGGTGACCGATCTTGAATCTGATGTGATACATTTTGATGCTATTCTCAATACGGATGCTTATAGTTACATGTCGGTTGATTCCCTGCTGGGTTTACTACACAATAATATCACCCATACTTCACAAATCTATCTCTATGCGCGAACCGTGACAGCAAATATTGGTAATTTTTATACCAATTCTAAAACCTTTGACCAGATGAAGGCTTCAGGAATGCTGAAGTTAATCCGCCCAAGACGTTTGCTCGATAGCCTGAGTTTGTATTATGCGACATTCCAATTTTTGTCCCAGCAGGACTATCTTGTGAAGCTTAAACTGGATGCAGTACATAAAGACAATTATCTTTTGTTTGACAATTATGTTTTTTCGCAAATGAAGGTTGTATTTGACAATATCAACAAATCGCATACTACAGTTGAACCGCCCCCGGGGCAACCCGCCTTGCTCTCTACTGATTATAAAAATGTAAACCAGGTGGCCTTAAATTATTATTACCTGGCGGCTTCTGAAAAATTTGATTGTATTTTGGCTGAACGGCAAAAAGCGCTTGCGCTCAGGCTCATTCAATTTATTCAAAAAGAGTATAAATAAAATATGGAAGTCCATGCCCACACGCATACCACGCCAAAAAAATGGTTCCACTATTTTTGGGAGTTTTTGATGCTGTTCCTGGCCGTGACACTTGGATTTCTGGTAGAAAATCAACGGGAACAACTGGCAGAACACCACCGGGAAATAAGGTTTATGCAAAACCTCTTGCAGGATCTTTCGAGGGATACAGCGGCCATGCGCACACAATCCTTATTTCAGAAAAGAGCCGTGGTATTTGCCGACTCCCTGGTGGAACTGATGAACCTGCCCGGCAGGAATGAACATATAAACGATATTTATTATTACGCAAGGGTGATGTCCATTTATAATCCCTTCTTTTATTCCAATGCCACCATCAATCAATTGAAAAGTTCAGGTTCGCTCCGTTTGATCAGAAAAGAATTTGTGGCAGATAGTATTGTGCAATATGATATCTGGTCACAGCGACTGTTAGCGGTCGAGGAAAATATTAAAGATGTGATCCAGGATTTCCGGGCCAGCATGGGAAATGTGCTGGACGCCGTTACAGTGAAAAAAATGATTGATACTTCCCAGATCGGGGGCGGTCCCACCAGCACGTTTTTAAAAAGGCCGGCCGTTTCCAATCCTTTTATATCCGGGGACAAAAAAGATATCAATCAATTGTGTATCTATACTGATTTCCTGTTGACCTTGTACCAGTATCAGTTCAAATCGATGAATGTGCAAAGGATGAGGGCTGCCCGTTTGATCCGGTTGCTGAAAAAAGAATATCGGCTGGAATAAATTATTTTCAGGGTTGCGTTCTACATGTAGTCTCTATGGAGAAAAATTTTTACATGCAACATTAAATATAATTGATCATGGAAGTTCATGCCCATACACATGCTGAAAGTGCGCCTGCCGGAAAGGCAGGAAAAAAATTCATTCATTATCTCTGGGAGTTTTTGATGCTGTTTCTTGCGGTATTTGCAGGCTTTCTGGCAGAAAACTGGAGAGAACGGATTGTCGAACAGAGAAAAGCGGGTGAACTGGCCAAAAACCTTTACAAAGAAGTTTTGTCTGATTCGATC
>CAZZDQ010000040.1:0-28972 GCA_964652845.1 uncultured Chitinophaga sp. | reverse complement strand
CGGGGTGGCTGATGGGGCTCGAACCCACGACCCTCAGAACCACAATCTGATGCTCTAACCAGCTGAGCTACAACCACCGTTTTGCGCGGCAAAATTATGAAAATAGGGATGGCTGAAAAAATAAAGATACCCTCAATCGTTGCCGGTCATTCATACTGGTCAGTGGTCAACCAGGCCGTTGGGAACTTTACCATTTTTTTTCCCCGTCTATCAAAATCTCCTGTTAAACTCAGCTTAAGAATAAGAAAAACTGGTTTTTTGCGTTATTTTTGACCCTCCTCCCTTATGTCAAACACATTCAAATACCTTTTTCATATGAAAAGACTTCCGATCGTACTCCTATTTCTGATCACCGCTTCATTCGTAGCCTTCCGGACCATGGGAACAGGGTCCAGAGATTTTACAGCCAATCCTCCTTCTGAATATGCCAAGATCCTCAAGATCATCGGCCAGATGCTGGAAGACGGCCATTACAGTCCTCAAAAACTGGATGATGAATTTTCCCGGAAGATATTCAAGAAATATATCAACAGCCTGGATGAGGAAAAAGTTTATTACCTGCAATCGGATATTGATTCGATGAAAGTGTTTGAAACCACCATCGATGATGAAATAAAGGGCACAACTCCGGTAGCTTTTTTCCTCGATGCCGGAAAAAAATTCAATAACAGGGTAGAACAATCCTATGCCATTGCCACTGAGATCCTTTCCAAGCCTTTTGATTTTTCAATTGACGAGCCGGCTTTGCCTGAGAACAATAAATTGAATTACTGCACAAACCAGGATGAGCTCAAAGAGCGCTGGAGAAAAAAATTAAAATTCATGGCACTGGAGCGGTATGCTGACCTGCTGGATATCCGTGAAAAGAACAAGAACCAGAAGGATTTCGTGGTGAAATCAGATGCCGAACTGGAGCAGGATGCCCGCACCCGTGTGAAAAAGATCATTGACCGCACCGTAGAACGCTTCCGCAATAAATTCAGCGATGACGATAAATTCAATCTCTTCGTGAACGATATCACCACCACCATGGATCCCCATACGGAATTCTTTCCGCCTGTAGACAAACGGTATTTTGATGAAGAAATGAGCGGCCATTTTTATGGGATCGGCGCTTCCCTGCAATATGATGAGGGAAATATAAAGATATCCAGTATCATTTCGGGAAGCCCCGCTTTCAAATCCAATATGCTGGCCCCGGGAGATATTATCATGAAAGTGGCACAGGGTAAGGATGAGCCGATCGAACTCACCGGCTTTTCCGTTACCGACGCGGTAAAGGTCATCCGTGGTAAAAAAGGCACAGAAGTGAGGCTGACCGTCAAGAAGACCGATGGTACGATCAAACTCGTATCAATCATCCGTGATGAGATCATACAGGAAGAGATCTATGCCCACAGTGCCGTAGTGAAAAGTAATGGTTACCGGATCGGGTTCATTTACTTACCTGAGTTTTATGCCGATTTCGATCATCCCAACGGCAGGAGATGCTATGTGGATGTGGCCAAAGAACTGGTGAAGCTGAAGGAACAGAATGTGGACGGGATCGTGATCGACCTGCGCAATAACGGTGGCGGCTCTTTATATGATGTAGTACAGATGGCAGGCCTGTTCATTGACGAAGGCCCGATCGTACAGGTAAAAGACAGGGATGAACCTCCTTCCGTTCTGAGAGACAAGGATAAATCAGTACTCTATTCTGGCCCGCTGGCAGTAATGGTAAATGAATTCAGCGCTTCCGCTTCAGAAATTTTTGCAGCGGCCATCCAGGACTATAACCGGGGAATCATTATCGGGAGCACTTCCACCTATGGCAAAGGCACCGTGCAACGCAATATCGGCCTTGACCCGGATAACAGTTTTTCTTCCAATTCCGACCTCGGCACCCTCAAACTCACGCTGCAGAAATTCTACCGTATCAACGGCGGCTCCACCCAACTGAAAGGTGTCAGCTCTGATATTGTTCTGGCTGATAACCTGGAATACCTCAAAGTGCGGGAAAAAGATGACAGCGATGCCCTTCAATGGGATGAGATCGGCAAAGCGAAATATGCACCATGGAAGCCGGGATATGACCTGAAGCGTATTGTTCAAATAAGCAATGAGCGCCTGAAAAATGACAATACCTTCAATTTGCTCAAACAGGATAATCAATGGCTTTCAAAAGAAAATGAGGTACAGCAATCCCTTTCACTGGACAAATACCTGAAAGAGAAAAAATCCGTTCAAACCACGGTTGAGCAGATACAGACCCTCCTCAAACTCAAAAATGAGCTGGATGTAAGCTCCCTGCCCGGGGATGCGGATAAATTAAGCTACGATAAAGGCAAACTCGACAGGTTTAACCAGTGGATGAACGCACTGAAGAAAGATATTTACCTCGACCAGGCCGTAAAAGTGATGGATGATATGATCAACCAGGAAAACCTGGTGAAAGCAAAGACGGGAGCCGATACAAAAAAAGCGTTTTAACTGAACTTCGATAAAACAATCCCTCAAACCGGCGATCTTTTCGCCGGTTTATAATTTTATATTCACCGCCGCCATGAAATTAATACCCGCCATCGGGTAATAATAATTGTTGACGGATAACATCCCGCCTGAATAATAATTATAGGTGTAACCGCTGGGCTCATATTTCCTGTTGAACAGGTTATTCAGCTGAAAGACCAGGTCAAGCTGCTTCAGTTTCCTGGGATAAAGGGTATAGGCGGCTTTGATATCCTGTACATAAAATGCCTTCAGCATCCTGTCGTTGTGCTGCGTATTATCCAGGTATTGTTTGCTGACATATTTGCTTAAAAAGCTGCATTGGAAATTCTTCATTGGTATAAAATTCAATGCAGTTGCTCCTACGATTGAAGGTGATAAAGCAATATCAGTGGAAGAATACTGAACTGTCCGCTGCCCGCCATTATCATAATCGTCAATGTACTCTGTAAAGTTTTTGATCTTATTCCGGCTCAACGCAATATTCCCGCCGGCATTGAACCATTTATTGAAGATATAAGCACCTTGTAATTCCACCCCGGCACGGTAACTGACCGGAATATTCGTGCGGGTATAAGCGCCTACGTCATTGATCTTGCCGGTGAGCACCAGTTGATCCTTGTAATCCATATAATATAAGGTAGTTGACCAGTTGTAACGGGCAGTCGTCTTTCCTGCTTCCAGTTCTGTATCATACAATCTTTCCTGCTTCGGCTGCTGGGCTGCATTGGCCTCAAAATCATCACGGTTGGGCTCCTTATTGGCCACTGCAAAGGATAAAAAGGCCCTCCACCCGTTCTTGCGATAAGTGATCCCCGTTTTGGGGTTAAAGAAGACATAATTCTTTTTTACATAGATGGCCGGATTGTTCTGAAAACCGTTAATGGTATAGGGCACATTCCTGTACTGCAGGTCATAAAAATAATACCAGCCGGTCGCGATATTCGTTTCCTGTTTCAGGTAAAGGGTAAGATCCTTTTTCACAGCTCCCACATCATACCAGTTTTTCAAATCGGAAAGGCCTTCATCCGCCCATATAACCCTTCCATAATGCAGCCCGTTATATTGTGAATACCCGCCTCCCAGCGTGATACTGATCTTTTGCGACCGGTATTGCCCTGAAAAGATATCTCCGTAAAAATGATTGTCCAGGTACAAACGCCTGATCATATCTGAATTCGTAATAGGTGTTCCGCTCGAGGGTGGTTCTTTCAACCCATAATCGGCATAAGCCTGGTTGGCCCGGTATTCTTCATAATATCCTTTCCCGTCAACGGCGAATAAAGCGGTATTGAATGAGAATTTACTGCTGAATGAATGATTGAAGAATAGCTGGTAATGGGTTTGCTCATAATTATCCGTTTCATTTTTGTAGGGATCACCCGGTTTTTCCGTACCGGCATAGTTAACGGTCCTGTTTCCAGCGACCAGGTCGGCTTCAGTTATGCCATACCAGGCCTGGTAGGTCTTTTCCCTGCCGGAGAAAAGGTTGAAACGGAGAGATGTATTCTTGTTGATATAGGCCAAGGAATAATGCAGGGATTTTAATTTGCTGAATGCCCTGTCGATATAACCATCACTCGAGATATGGGAAAGTGTGATATCTGAAGTGATCCGGTCGCCCATCAGGCCGGTACCTGCTTTCACTGTGTTCTTCCATGTTTGAAAGGAACCATAGCTGTTATTCAGCTCAGCATAGGGGTTTTTAATAACCTCATTGGTACTGATATTGATACTCCCGCCATAGGCACCGGCTCCGTTTGAAGAGGTGCCCACACCCCGCTGGACCTGAATGCTTCCCGCGGATGAAACGAAATCCGGAATATCGACAAAAAAAGTTCCCTGGCTTTCAGGGTCATTGAAAGGGATGCCGTTGAGCGTGATATTGATCCGCGAAGCATCTGTTCCCCGTATACGGATACCCGTGTATCCCACTCCGTTACCCGCATCGGAATTCACGATCACCGAGGGTGTTTGATTGAGTACGAAAGGCAGGTCTTGTCCCAGGTTATTCCTGGCAATATCAGCCCTGGACAAATTCGTTTTGGCAAATGGCGCATTATCGGCGGCCCTTACCGCTTTCACTTCCACTGGTGTCAGTAAATAAAAACTGTCTTTGGGAAGTTGGGGATCCTGTGCACAGCACAAATGGCGGGCAAGGAATACAATCGAATAAATAAAGATCCTCTTCATTTTTTAAAGATTGAAGGTTAAAAAATAAGAGGGAATGCAGAAAAGCAGGAAGTATGAACTTCATCCCTTCGCAGGCATTACCCTGTTCAGGTTTTGCGGGTATATTCTCAGATTCCAAAATGGAAACACCCCGTGAAACCTGCCGGTCCGCCCCGAAAAGCATGCGGACAGGCATTTAATCTGGATGTAAAATTAAGAAATTAAAGAGTTCCTGTAACTTTTACTGGTTTTGACCGTATCACCCTAAACCAACCTGCATGAAGAAATTAGTTTTTCTCCTGATCATGGTACTGCCGGCGGGGGTATTGACGGCCCAGAAAACATTCAATGACCCCAATGCGGAGAAACGTGATATCAGCGGTTTTCATGGTATTGAAGTATCTACCGGCATTAAACTCTACCTTACAGAAGGCAGTACGGAGGGTGTAGCGGTAAGCGCAGACAAGAATGAATTCAGGGATAAAATTGTAACAAAGGTGGAGAAGGGTATTCTTAAGATTCATTATGAAACACAAGCTAATCCCTTTAAAAGAAAGGATGCGGTAAAGGATCTGAGGGCATATGTTTCTTATACAAAACTGGATTATCTCTACGCCAATACTGGCGCCTCAGTGGATATGGACGGGGTGCTGAGATCAGGATCACTTGATCTCAAGGTGAATACCGGGGCTGTCGTAAAAGCTGCCCTGGAACTCAGTGACCTGAAGATCGGGCAAAGTACGGGGTCATTGGCGAGGTTATCCGGTAAGGCAGATAAACTCGTTATCGATGGTTCTACAGGCAGTAAGTTGATGGGAGAAGAACTGGACGTGAATAACTGCACGGTATCTGTGAATACCGGCGCCATGGTATGGATCCAAGCTGACAAGGAACTGCATGCGCATGCCAATACCGGCGGACTGGTAAAATACAAAGGCGCTGCCCAGGTCAAGGAGATAAAGACAAGTATCGGTGGCCGCGTTTCAAAAATTTAATACAACTAAAAACAAGTAACATGAAAAGAATGATCTTATTATCATTGACGGTTTCCCTGGTGAGCAGCATGCTGTTTTGCCAAAATACGTTTAATGAACCCAATGCACAGAAAAGGGAAGTGAGGGGATTTCATGCCATCAGTGTCTCCAATGCCATTGACCTGTACCTGAGCCAGGGTGATGAAGCAGTGGCCGTCAGTTCTTCTGACAGTAAATATGTGGATGAGATCATCACAGAAGTGGTGGACGGGGTATTAAAGATCCATTTGAAGGACAAGAACGGTCTTCATATCGGCATTACTTTCAAAAGTGTCAAATTCAAGGCATTTGTTTCCGCCAAAACGCTGGATAAACTCAATGCCAGCGGAGCCAGCGATGTACATATTTCAGGCGTATTTAAATCAGACGATCTTTCCGTTCATGCATCAGGAGCGAGTGACCTGAAAGGTGCACTCGAAGTGAATAAGCTTACCATTGACATTAACGGAGCCTCCGATGTGATCGTTACAGGAAAGGCGGAAGATGTGAAGATCGAAGCAAGTGGCGCCAGCGATTTCAAGGGATATGATTTTGTGACAAACTATTGCACCGCCAAAGCCTCCGGGGCCAGTGATATCAATATTACCGTAAACAAGGAGATCAATGTGACGGCCAGCGGGGCCAGTGATGTGCATTTCAAGGGTTCTGGTGTGATCAAGGAAATGAAAGAAAGCGGGGCCAGCAGCGTATCCAAAAAAAGTTAAGCTTGATCAGAGCGTCAGATAGGGCGATAAACGGGTGAACAGATCATCGGTTATCGCCATTATTTTTTTCAGTTCCTCAGTCCGGAGAAAAGGCCCGTGTTCCTTTCTGTAAGCAAGTATGGAATTTGCAAGGCTCCATCGTATATAAGGATGGTTCTTCAATTCATCAAGGGTGGCTGTATTGATATTGATCTTCCGGAGGCTGGCATCTGATAACCTCAGTTGCTTTTTAATTTTCTGAAAAGTGGAGTCGGGAAGCCCATAGACCTCTCCAACCTGGTCACTGGAATAAAATCCGCCTAGTTTTTCCCTGAAATTCACGATACGGCTGGCGAGCCGGCTGCCAATACCGGGCAGGGCTATGAAGGCTGATGTATCGCCGAGGTTGATATCGACAAAATAATTTTCAAAGCGCTTTGGAGATCGATATGAAAAGGAATCCTTTAAGGGAGTTTTATACGTTTCAGCCATTTTCATCTCCGCGGCGGAATGCTTTTCAATCTGGATGAAAGGTGCGATCCTTTCATATTCTGCCGGAGATAATCCGTATATTTTTTTAAGGTCTTCCGGCTTATTAAAATACCCTCCTTTGGAAAGATAATTTCTGATAATGGTCGCCGTTTTCTCCCGTATGCCCAGTTTACGCCATCCGGATGCTTCCAGGGTATTGGGGTCAAAATCAAAAAGCTCTCGCCTTTGATCCCTTTGTATATGTTCCAATCGGCTGTCGTACTGGTGCGTTGCAGGATCATCTGAAACCCGATCATCTCCCGTTTCAATTCCAGGATTTTGGGTTACTTCAAAATTCTTACTCAAAGCCAACCAGGAACTGTCGGTAACACTTTTTTTGCTGAAATCGCGGTAAAAAAAGGCGGGAGAGATCGCAAAACATATGACCATAAAGGCGATGATCAGGACGGCGATCCTGTCATTCCTGGAGAAACTGAGGTATTCTTCTGAAAAGCTCTTCCAGCTCATTTTTCAAAAACCCTGTTTTTTTTAATTTTTGGCAGAATTATTGCTGCCAAAAAATCTTGTTCGCATTGCAAAAAACCTTACCTTTGCCATCCTTTTACATTGGCCAGTAATATTTTATTTAATGTTCCGGTAATCTTCAGCCACTAGGCGGACAGGTGAGGTTTTGTCTGATTCAACGACCTGAAGGCGATCGGTACGTTCAAAATTCTTTAAAAGTCATTTCAACCTATGTCCTCTACCAAACTAAATCACCGTGTAAATTTTGGAAAAATAAAACATCTCGCAGACGCGCCAGACCTGCTGGAAGTTCAGATACAATCATTCAAAGAATTCTTTCAACTGGAAACTACGCCGGATAAGCGTAATGTGGAGGGCCTTTTCAGAGTATTTAAAGAGAATTTTCCCATCACCGATACCCGGAATATTTTCGTGCTCGAATTCCTGGATTATTTTATTGATCCTCCCCGGTATACCATCGAGGAATGTATGGAGCGGGGGCTTACCTATTCCGTTCCCCTCAAAGCCAAACTCAGGCTGAGCTGTAATGATGAAGAGCACGTGGATTTCCAGACCATCGTACAGGATGTGTTCCTCGGCAATATTCCCTATATGACTCCCCGCGGCACTTTTGTCATCAATGGGGCTGAGCGTGTCGTGGTTTCCCAGTTACACCGTTCGCCGGGTGTATTTTTCGGTCAGTCTGTTCACCCCAATGGCACCAAGATCTATTCGGCACGGGTGATCCCCTTCAAGGGAGCCTGGATGGAATTTGCCACCGATATCAACAACGTGATGTATGCCTATATCGACCGCAAGAAGAAATTCCCGGTTACCACCCTGCTGCGGTCCATTGGCTATGAAATTGATAAGGATATCCTGGAACTGTTTGGGATGGCCGATGAAGTGAAAGCGGATAAAAGAACGCTTGAGAAATACCTGAACAGGCGCCTGGCCGCACGCGTACTACGCACCTGGGTGGAAGATTTTGTGGATGAGGATACAGGCGAGGTCGTATCCATTGAAAGGAATGAGATCGTAATGGAAAGGGATACTATCCTGGATGAGGAAGCCATTGCCACCATCATCGGACTGGATGTGAAAAGTGTTTTCATCCAGCGGGAAGATGTGGGTGGCGACTATGCTATCATTTACAATACCCTCAATAAGGATACTTCCAACAGTGAACTCGAAGCTGTGCAGTTCATTTACCGCCAGCTTCGCGGATCGGATGCACCGGATAACGAAACAGCCCGCGGCATCATCGACAAACTGTTCTTCAGCGACAAACGCTATGACCTTGGCGAAGTAGGCCGCTATAAAATAAACAGGAAACTTGGCATTGAACTGCCTCTCGATAAAAAAACACTGACCAAAGAAGATATCATCCTCATCATCAAATACCTCGTCAAGCTGACAAACGGGAAAGCTGAGATCGATGATATCGATCACCTGAGCAACCGGCGTGTACGGACCGTGGGCGAACAATTATACGCACAATTCGGAGTAGGCCTTGCCAGGATGGCCCGAACCATCCGGGAAAGGATGAACGTTAGGGATAATGAGGTGTTCACCCCGGTGGACCTCATCAATGCCCGCACCCTGTCGTCTGTGATCAATTCCTTTTTCGGCACCTCGCAGTTATCACAATTCCTTGACCAGACGAACCCCCTTTCCGAGATCACACACAAACGTCGTATCTCGGCGTTGGGACCCGGTGGCTTAAGCCGTGAAAGAGCCGGGTTTGAAGTCCGCGATGTGCATTATTCACACTACGGGCGTCTCTGCACTATTGAAACGCCGGAAGGACCGAATATCGGGCTCATATCCACGCTTTGTGTGCACGCTAAGATCAATGACATGGGCTTTATTGAAACGCCCTACCGGAAAGTGGACAATGGTAAGGTGGATATGAGAAAACTTTCTTTCCTGAGTGCGGAAGAGGAAGACCTGGCGAAGATCGCACAGGCCAATTCACCCCTGAATGATAAAGGCGAGTTCGAGGAAGAAAAGATCGTGAGCCGCCAGACAGGCGATTTTCCCATACTGGAAAAAAATGAAGTGGAGTATATGGACGTAGCGCCGAACCAGATCGTCGGACTCAGTGCTTCGTTGATCCCCTTCCTGGAACATGATGATGCCAACCGTGCCCTGATGGGTTCCAACATGCAACGCCAGGCCGTTCCGCTGATCCGACCGGATGCCCCTATTGTGGGTACGGGACTGGAAGCAAAAGCGGCCCGGGATGCCAGGATACAGATCCATGCCGACGGCGATGGCGTGGTGGAATACGTGGATGCCAACCAGATCCATGTCCGTTATGAGCGGGATAAAGATGAAAAACTGGTAAGCTTTGAAGACGATCTGAAAGTGTATAGCCTTACCAAATTCATAAAGACCAACCAGGAAACCTGCATCAACCTCAAGCCGGCCGTTAAAAAAGGACAGCGGGTGAAAAAAGGTGATTTCCTTACAGAAGGCTATGCGGTCAAGAATGGTGAACTGGCACTGGGTAAGAACCTGAAAGTGGCATTCATGCCGTGGAAAGGTTACAATTTTGAAGATGCGATTGTGATCAGCGAAAGAGTGGTGAAAGAAGATATGTTCACTTCGGTTCATATTTCCGAATATGAACTGGAAGTAAGGGACACCAAACTGGGCGAGGAAGAGTTGACACCCGATATTCCCAATGTATCGGAAGAAGCCACCAAGGATCTCGATGATAATGGTATTATCCGCATCGGCGCCCAGGTGAAGGAGGGCGATATCCTGATCGGTAAGATCACACCGAAAGGGGAAAGTGATCCCACCCCGGAAGAAAAATTGCTTCGGGCCATTTTCGGCGATAAGGCCGGTGATGCAAAAGATGCTTCCCTGAAAGCCCCCAATGGCGTGGAGGGTGTGGTCATTGATAAGAAATTATTCCAGCGTGCCAAAAAGGACAAGAATGCCAAGCTCAGGGAAAGAGCTGCCCTGGAGAAACTGGAAAAAACGCATGAGAAGAATGAGAATGATCTCAAGGAAGTATTGATGGATAAGCTGACCTCCCTGCTGAAGGATCATGCATCTGCGGGTGTGAGCAACCATTTCGGGGAAGTGCAGATCGCCAAAGGAGTGAAGTTCACTGATAAGAACCTGCGTCAGCTGGAAATTGCCACGATCAATCCCCTGGGATGGACCGGCAACAAAAAAATTGATGATCAGTTGAACACTTTACTGCATAACTACAATATCAAATACAATGAAGAGCTGGGCAGGTATAAACGTGAAAAATTCAATATCAGTATCGGCGATGAATTACCCGCCGGCGTATTGAAACTCGCAAAAGTATACCTGGCTGTAAAACGCAAACTCAAAGTGGGAGATAAGATGGCGGGCCGCCACGGTAACAAAGGGATCGTAGCCAAAATAGTACGCGAAGAAGACATGCCCTTCCTGGAAGACGGGACGCCGGTGGATATCGTACTGAACCCGCTGGGTGTGCCCAGCCGTATGAACCTGGGACAGATCTACGAGACCATCCTGGGCTGGACCGGGGAAAAACTGGGTATGAAATTCTCCACCCCTATTTTCGACGGAGCATCAGTGGATGAAATAGCTGATTATTGTTCAAGGGCAGAGATCCCGATGTATGGCCATACTTACTTGCACGACGGGGAAACGGGGGAACGTTTCCATCAGAAAGCAACGGTGGGCACCATCTATGTATTGAAACTGCACCATATGGTGGATGACAAGATGCATGCCCGTTCCATCGGCCCATACAGTCTCATCACGCAGCAACCGCTGGGTGGTAAAGCACAATTTGGCGGACAACGCTTCGGTGAAATGGAAGTGTGGGCACTGGAAGCCTATGGCGCTTCCAGTATTTTACAGGAGCTGTTGACGATCAAATCGGATGATATCATCGGTCGTGCCAAGACCTATGAAACGATCGTAAAGGGTGAAAATATCCCCCGGGCCGGCGTTCCCGAATCCTTCAATGTGCTGGTGCATGAATTGAGGGGATTGGGCCTGGACCTGAAATTCGATTAAGAAAGATCGTTGGCTGATAACTAACAAAAAAAAACATATCAATATTGCGTCTTTGGTAACTACCAAAGACAAAGCGAAAAAAGATAATAAAACATGGCAATCAAAAAAGAAAACCGTCCCAAAGTATCATTCTCAAGGATCACGATTGGTCTGGCTTCTCCCGATTCCATCCTGGAAAAAAGTTATGGTGAGGTGCTTAAACCCGAGACCATCAACTACCGCACGTATAAACCTGAACGTGACGGCCTGTTCTGTGAAAGGATCTTCGGCCCGGTCAAAGATTATGAATGCGCCTGCGGTAAATACAAACGGATCCGGTATAAAGGGATCGTGTGCGACCGTTGCGGTGTGGAGGTAACGGAGAAGAAAGTGCGCCGTGAAAGAATGGGGCATATTAAACTGGTGGTGCCCGTGGTGCACATCTGGTATTTCAAATCCCTGCCCAATAAGATCGGGTACCTGCTCGGCATGAGTTCCAAAAAACTCGAGACCATTATCTATTACGAACGTTTTGTGGTGATACAACCGGGGATCCGCGCCGACAAGAACCAGAATTTCGGAGACCTTTTGACAGAGGAAGAATACCTGGATATCCTTGAAGCATTGCCGAAGGACAATCAATACCTGCCCGATGATGACCCGCAGAAATTCATTGCTAAAATGGGCGCTGAAGCGATTCATGATTTGCTGGCCAGGATCGACCTTGACAAGCTTTCGTATGACCTGCGTAATGCCGCTGCCAATGAAACTTCTCAACAAAGGAAGGCGGATGCGCTGAAAAGACTAAGCGTGGTGGAAGCATTCCGTGATGCCAATCATCGGATCACCAACCGCCCTGAGTGGATGGTGATGCAATATATCCCGGTCATTCCTCCCGAGCTTCGTCCGCTGGTACCCCTGGATGGCGGCCGTTTCGCTTCATCCGATCTGAATGATCTTTATCGCCGTGTCATTATCCGCAACAACCGCCTGAAAAGATTACTGGAGATCAAAGCCCCCGAGGTCATTCTCCGGAATGAAAAACGGATGCTTCAGGAAGCCATTGACTCCCTCTTTGATAATTCAAGAAAATCAAATGCCGTAAAAGCAGAAGGGGGGCGTGCCTTAAAATCACTGAGTGATGTGTTGAAAGGAAAGCAGGGACGTTTTCGCCAGAACCTGTTGGGTAAACGCGTGGACTATTCAGGCCGGTCCGTAATCGTAGTGGGACCTGAATTAAAATTGCATGAATGCGGCTTACCGAAAGATATGGCTGCCGAACTGTTCAAACCCTTTATCATCCGCAAGCTGATCGAAAGAGGCATTGTCAAAACAGTGAAAAGCGCACGCAAGCTGGTGGATAAAAAAGAAGCTATCGTCTGGGATATCCTGGAAAATATCCTGAAAGGCCATCCTGTAATGCTCAACCGTGCCCCTACGCTGCACCGTTTGTCCATCCAGGCCTTTCAACCGAAATTGATTGAAGGGAAGGCCATCCAGTTGCACCCGCTGGTCTGTACGGCTTTCAACGCCGACTTTGACGGCGACCAGATGGCTGTCCACGTTCCCCTGAGCAACGGTGCCATCCTGGAAGCACAGCTACTGATGCTGGCTTCACATAATATCCTGAACCCGCAGAATGGTACACCCATTACCCTTCCTTCGCAGGACATGGTACTGGGATTGTATTATATCACCAAGGGAAAGAAATCGACCAAAGAAGAAATCGTGAAAGGCGAAGGGAAAGTATTCTATTCTTCGGAGGAGGTGATCATTGCCTATAATGAAAGAGCGGTGCACCTGCATGCCTGGGTGAAATTAAAAGCCGCTGTGCGCAATGCAGACGGTTTGCTCGAACATAAAATGATCGAGACCACGGTGGGCAGGGTCATCTTCAACCAGAATGTTCCCGCTGAAGTGGGCTTTATCAATACATTATTGTCGAAGAAGAACCTGAAAGAGATCATCGGGAACATCATCCATATCACCAATATCCCGAAAGCAGCAAAATTCCTGGATGATATCAAGCAACTGGGATTCCGCACGGCTTTCCAGGGCGGGCTTTCCTTTAATATCAATGACCTGATCATTCCCGATATCAAAGAGGAAATGCTGGAAGATGCCAAGGCCGAAGTAGATGAAGTGTGGGTGAGTTATAATGAGGGATTGATCACAAATAACGAACGTTATAACCAGATCGTTGATATCTGGAGCCGTGTAGATACCCGGATCACGGAGTCTTTGATCAGGGAATTGAGTGCGGACAAACAGGGATTCAACTCTGTTTTCATGATGCTGGATTCAGGTGCCCGTGGCTCCAAACAACAGATCAAGCAGCTGGCAGGCATCAGGGGACTTATGGCTAAGCCAAGGAAATCTGGTTCTACCGGCAGTGAGATCATTGAGAATCCCATTCTCTCCAATTTCAAGGGCGGGTTGAATGTATTGGATTATTTCATCTCTACGCACGGTGCCCGGAAAGGCCTGGCAGATACGGCGCTGAAAACAGCGGACGCAGGTTATCTCACACGCCGGTTGGTGGATGTGGCACAGGACATGGTCATTTCAGAAGAGGACTGCGGCACCCTGCGGGGCATTGAGATCACGGCGCTGAAAGATAATGAGGACATTATTGAACCTTTATCTGACAGGATCGAAGGCCGCACTTCCCTGCATGATGTATATGATCCCATTTCAGATCAAATGATCATCTCGGCAGGGGAAGAAATTACGGCAGATATTGCCCGCCGCATTGAGGAAGCCGGGATAGAAAATATTGAGATCCGTTCCGTACTGACCTGTGAAAGCAAGCGCGGTGTATGTGTAAAATGTTATGGAAAGAATCTTGCCAACGGTATCCTTGCACAAAAAGGAGACGCCGTGGGTATCATTGCAGCACAATCGATCGGTGAGCCGGGTACACAGCTTACCCTCCGAACCTTCCACGTGGGTGGGGTAGCAGGATCCGCAGCGGTGGATTCAGCCCTCCATGCTAAATTCGATGGTACGATCCAGTTTGACGGATTGCGTTCTGTTAGATCATCCGGAAATGAAGGCGAGGAAGTTCAAGTTGTAATAGGAAGGACCGGCGAAGCAAGGATCATTGATACCAAGAATGACCGCATGCTGATCACGAATAATATTCCTTATGGCTCCGTACTGAAAGTGAAGAACGGGCAAAAACTGGGTAAAGGCGACCTGATCTGCACCTGGGATCCTTTCAATAACGTGATCGTGGCAGAAACAGACGGTACCCTGAAATTTGAGAATGTGATCGAGGGCATTACTTTCCGTGAAGAGGCCGACGAGCAAACGGGCCACCGTGAAAAAGTGGTCATCGAGACACGTGATAAAACGAAGATCCCCTCCATTGTTGTGGAAGGAAAAGAAAACAAGACCTATAACCTGCCCACCGGAAGCCATATCATCCCGGAAGAAGGAGATGATGTGAAAGCCGGCCAGGTGATCGTGAAGATCCCGCGTGTATTGGGAAAATTAAGGGATATCACCGGTGGCCTGCCCCGTGTCACCGAATTGTTTGAGGCACGCAACCCGAGCAATCCCGCCATCGTAGCGGAAATTGACGGGGTGGTCACAATGGGCGCTGTGAAAAGAGGTAACCGTGAAATCATCGTGGAAGCCAAGGACGGCGTGCAGAAAAAATACCTTGTGCCGCTGACCAGGCAGATCCTTGCACAGGATGGTGATTTTGTGAAAGCCGGCACTCCCTTATCAGACGGACAGATCGCTCCCACGGATATCCTCGCCATCAAGGGACCTTTTGCAGTGCAGGAATACGTGGTGAATGAGATCCAGGAAGTATATCGCTTGCAGGGTGTGAAGATCAATGACAAGCATATTGAAGTGATCGTAAGACAGATGATGCGTAAGGTCAATATCGTTGACCCGGGCGATACAAAATTCCTCGAAGAGGACCTGGTGGACAAATTCGAATTTGTGGATGAGAATGATTTCGTCTTTGACAAGAAAGTGGTCACTGATGTAGGTGAGAGCACCAAGCTTAAAGCGGGCCAGATCGTCACGTTGCGGGAGATCAGGGAAGAAAATTCACTGCTAAGGCGCAGCGATAAAAAAGTAGTGGAATATCGGGATGCGAAACCCGCCACTTCCTCACCCACATTGCTGGGTATCACCAAGGCTTCGCTGGGTGTGCAGAGTTGGATCTCCGCTGCTTCTTTCCAGGAAACGACCAAAGTGCTGTCTGCTGCTGCCATCACCGGTAAAACAGATGAGATGCTCGGGCTGAAAGAAAATGTGATCACGGGACACCTGATCCCGGCCGGCACCGGTTTGCGCGAATTCGAAAACATGATCGTGGGCAGCAAGGAAGAATATGAATTGCTGCAGACCACCCGCGAAGCGATGTCGTTTGATGAAGAAGAATAACGATTGACAATAAGCAAAACATTATAAGGAGTTGGTTTTTAACCACTCCTTTTTTTATGATTTGTATATTGCAAATTGCCCCTGAGCTTTGGTTGAAGGATTGTCAATCGCACATTGCTAAAAGCCTGTTAAGCCTTTCATAAAGTGAATTGAAACACTATATTTGAGCCTGGATTGATGATTATCTTTGTCTGAACTGAAATGAAGAATACCCTGCTGATATGGAATATTTTGCTGACCCTTGCTGCGGGTCTGTTACTCTACCTTTATTTTACAGGTAAAAAAAGCAATACCACGGTCACTCCGCTCGTCAAAACGGATTCTGTCGTTCCCCCGCTGCGGATCGCTTATTTTGAAATGGATTCTGTGGAAACGAATTTTAACCTGGTGAAAGAGGTGAAAGAGGAGATCAATAAGAAAAATATTGAACTGAGCAATAATGTCAGCCAGCTGGATGATGATTTCAGGAAAAAATACAATGAATATGCGGCCAAAGAGAATATGACGCCTGAAGAGAATGCCAGCGCGCAGAACATCCTGAAACAGATGAGCGAGACCATGAAGGGGCAAAAGGAAAAATATGAACAGGACTACCAGGATTTTGTGATGCGTAAGAACAGTATTGTACGCAATGATATTGAAGACTACCTCAAGATCTTCAACAAGGATAAACAATTCAACTATATCATCTCCTATGAGCAGGGGCTTTTTTATTATAAAGACACGGCCTTCAATATCACGAGCCAGCTCATTAAAGGCCTGAATGAACATTACCCGTCCGGGAAAAAATAATCCTGTAATTTTATCGGTTAGGAAAGGGCAATAAAGATGCTCTGCATTGTTTTTTTGAACTAAAATCAGCGCATGGACCTTTTAGCAGAACAAAAGACCTTCCGGCCTTCTTTAAAACTGATCGATGGCACCATGATCGTGGCAGGCTCCATGATCGGATCGGGTATTTTTATTGTCAGCGCCGATGTGGTCAGGCATACCGGGAGCGCCGGCTGGCTGATCGGGGTTTGGTTATTGACGGGCATCATGACCATTACGGCAGCGTTGAGTTATGGCGAACTGAGTGGTATGTTCCCCAAGGCGGGCGGACAATATGTTTACCTGAAAGAGGCCTATAACCCGCTCATGGGGTTTTTATACGGGTGGAGTTTTTTCACCGTTATACAAACCGCTACGATCGCAGCCGTCGGCGTTGCTTTTTCCAAATTCCTGTCCTACCTCGTCCCGGAACTTGGCAATAATTATTTTTTGTTTGATGCCGGTATCGTAAAAATATATTCCGGTCAACTGGTGGCCATCGTGATCATCTGCCTGCTTACGTATATCAATTCACGTGGCATTCAGAACGGTAAGCTCATCCAGTTCATTTTCACATCCGCCAAGCTATTGGCCATGTTCGCCCTCATCGCATTCGGGTTCTTCCTGGTGAAAAACAGTTTCTGGCACCAGAACTGGCAGACAGGTTTTCATGGTATGCAGGTGCCCATGGATGCAAAAGGGGGATTTGTTAATACAGGGATGTGGACGTCTCTGACGGGCGCAGCCCTTGTAGGCGGGATCGCCGCAGCGATGACGGGCACCATCTTCAGCAGCGATGCATGGAATAATGTGACCTTCATTGCCGGGGAAATGAAAAATCCCAAAAGGAATATCGGCCTAAGTCTGTTCTTCGGCACCCTGATCGTAACTGTCGTTTATGTGAGTATGAACCTGATGTACCTGAATGTGATGCCCCTGCATGAACTGGCTTTTCCGACCGATGATCGCGTAGCGGTCGCGGCTGCCAATAAGATCTTCCCTGCGTTCGGCACCTATGCCATCGCAGTCCTGATCATGGTATCCACGTTTGGTTGTAATAACGGCCTGATCTTATCCGGTGCAAGGGTTTATTATACGATGTCTACGGATAATCTTTTCTTCACACGGAAGGCAGGGGTGCTGAATAAGAAAGCAGTTCCCCAATTCGCCCTCTGGTTGCAGGCCGTGATCGCTTCCATCTGGTGCATCAGCGGAAAATATGGCGACCTGCTGGACATGATCTCATTTGTGGCCGTTATGTTCTATGTACTGACCATTGTTGGGATTTATGTGCTCCGGAAAAGGAGGCCCGAAGCGGACCGGCCATACAAAGCTTTCGGTTATCCTCTTTTGCCCATTATTTATATTGTCCTGGGCATTGCCTTCTGCATCTTGCTCGTCAGGTACAAACCCACGTATACCTGGCCTGGGCTGATCATTGTGCTGGCAGGGATACCGGCTTTTTATATTGCCCGGCTGATCAATAAAAAATCATCCAGTGGATAAAACGGGACTTCAGAAATTATTCGGTGATCTTTCATCACTGCGGATCGGGGTGATCGGGGACCTGATGCTGGATACTTATATGTGGGGAACGGCCGATCGCATCTCACCCGAAGCGCCGGTTCCCATTGTATCTCTCCACCATAAAGAGAACCGGATCGGCGGCGCAGGGAATGTGGCCTTGAATTGCCGGTCGCTGGGGGCTGATGTTTCCCTATTATCCGTGACCGGCGATGATGCTCATGCGGAAACGCTTGTTGAATTGCTGCGTTATCATCAGATCATTACGGGATTTATTTCCAAAAGCAGGGAGCGGATCACGACGAATAAGACAAGGGTCATCAGCCGCAACCAGCAAATGCTGCGGCTTGACGAGGAAGTTACCCGCGATCTTTCGGGAGAAGAGGAAGACAGGCTGATGAAAAGGGTGCATGAATTCATCAGCTCGAAACCCGACCTGGTCATCTTCGAAGACTATAATAAAGGGATGCTGACGGAGAAAAATATCCCTGCCATCATCGATCTCTGCAGGAAATATAAGGTAGTGACCGCTGCTGACCCCAAACGGAAAAATTTCTTTTCCTATAGTCATATCGATATTTTCAAACCCAACTTGAAAGAAGTGAAAGATGCGTTGAACCTCCTTACGGATGATTTTGACGCAAGGGGTCTGACAGCCATTCATACGGAATTAAACAAACGCCTGCAACATGCGGTTTCCCTGGTCACGCTTTCCGAGAAAGGCGTTTTTTACGGTACGAAAGATGGCGGAATGATCATTCCTTCCCATCAACGCAATATTGCAGATGTTTCAGGCGCGGGCGATACTGTGATCGCGGTTGCTGCAATGGTTTACGCTGTTACGAAGGACGTACAGCTTATGGCCGAAATGGCGAACCTCGCCGGGGGCCTGGTCTGCGAAGAAGTGGGAACCGTTGCCATCAACCGGGAAAAGCTGCTCAAAGAATGCGAGCAGGTCCTTACCTGACCGTTATCCTTCATCTGATGATTATAAAATCTGGGCTGGAAAAATAACTAATTTCGGCCTATGGCTTTGTACACACTGGTTATCCACGGAGGTGCGGGAACAATCCTGAAAAAAGATATGACTCCTGAAAGTGAAGATGCTTACCGCAAAGGACTGGAAGCTGCTTTGAATGCAGGCTATTCCTTACTTGAAAAAAATGGGTCAGCAGTGGATGCCGTCAGGGGAGCGGTCATGACACTGGAAAATAATATCCTGTTCAATGCAGGCAGGGGCTCGGTATTTACTGCTACCGGTATTCATGAAATGGATGCCGGCATTATGGACGGAAGATCCCTGCAGGCTGGAGCGGTGACCGCAGTTTCCAATATCAGGAATCCTGTGGCACTGGCCTATCATGTCATGAAAAGCGGCAAGCATGTTTTTTTATCCGGTAAAGGGGCGGAAGAATTTGCAAGGGAGAATAAGATCGCATTTGAACCGGATGAATATTTTTATTCCGCTTTCCGCCATGCGCAATGGCGGCAGGCAAAAATGAATAATGAAGTAGCGCTGGATCATAATATTCGAACAGAAGGAAAAAAATTCGGCACGGTTGGCGCCGTGGCCTGTGATGCGGATGGAAATATTGCTGCTGCCACCAGCACAGGGGGCATGAGCAATAAAGCATGGGGCCGTATCGGGGACAGTCCTGTCATCGGAGCAGGGTTTTATGCCAATAATAAGACCTGTGCGATCAGTTGTACCGGCAACGGGGAAGCTTTCCTGCGCAGTGTGGCAGCCTATGATGTAAGTTGCCTGATGGAATATAAAGGAATGAATTTACAGGAAGCCATGCACATGGTAGTGCACGATAAACTTCTGAGAACGGAAGGAGAAGGTGGCATGATCGGGGTGGATACAAAGGGGAATTCAGCAATGGTATTCAACAGTGATGGAATGTACAGGGGCATGAAAAGCAGTAACGGGAAATTCCTTACCGAGATTTATAAATGATCCATGGAAAAATTCGCCGTCATCGTGGCAGGAGGCAGGGGAACCAGGATGGGCAGTGAGATACCTAAACAATTTTTGCTGTTAAACGGCAAACCTGTTCTTTTTTATTCCATCAAAACATTTTTGGAAGCTTATGATGATGCAACGGTCATACTTGTTTTGCCTGCCGGCTATGAAGAGAAGGGCAAGAACCTGGCCGCGCAGTTTTTCCCCGGTAAAAAAATAACCATCACGACAGGGGGAGAGACAAGATTTCAGTCGGTGAAAAATGGTTTGAAATTTGTGAAAGGGAGCGCAGTTGTTTTTGTGCATGACGCCGTACGTTGCCTGCTTTCGGCCGATCTTATACAACGCTGTTACGAGGCGGCATCAGGAAATGGTAATGCGATTCCGGTGATCGCTTCAAAAGACAGTGTCCGGCTTAAGACCGACGCAGGAAACACCAGGCTGGACCGCGGTAAAGTGATGTTGGTGCAGACACCGCAAACCTTTCAAAGTGATATTTTGCTGAAAGCATTTGAAAATGAATACCGGGATTCTTTTACCGATGAAGCCACCGTTGTTGAATCAACAGGAATAAAGATCAACTTTGTCGAAGGCGAGGAGAATAATTTCAAGATTACAAACCCTGCTGATCTGTGGCTGGCGGAAAGGATCCTGGCTGCGGGTGATCAATAAGGATCATGATGAATATCTCAGCCCCGATGCCCGGTAATTTTTTACACTTAATTTCGTCCAGGATACGCTATGTCAAAATTCACCGATTATAATTTTAAGGACCAGAAAGCGCTTGTAAGGGTAGATTTCAATGTTCCCCTCAATGAAAAACTTGAGATCACCGATGATACAAGGATGCGGGCAGTTCTTCCTACCATTCAAAAGATACTGGGCGATGGCGGCAGGGTTATTTTAATGAGTCACCTGGGCCGCCCGAAAGGAGGACCTGAGGAAAAATATTCCTTAAAGCACCTGGTAGGTCATTTGGCTGAATTACTCCCGGGCGCTCCGGTTTTATTTGCCAATGACTGCATCGGCGAACAGGCATTTTTGACCTCCGGAATGTTACGGAATGGAGAAGTGCTGCTTTTGGAAAACCTGCGCTTTTACAAAGAAGAGGAAAAAGGCAACCCGGTGTTTGCCGAAAAACTTTCAAAGCTGGGGGATGTATGGGTAAATGATGCATTCGGTACCGCTCACCGTGCCCATGCATCCACGGCGGTCATTGCACAATTTTTCCCGCCCGAAAAAAGGATGTTCGGATTATTGATGGAAAATGAGGTGAGGAATGCCGAAAAAGTAATCCACCATGCCGAAAAACCCTTTGTCGCCGTACTGGGCGGCGCAAAAGTATCGGATAAGATCATGATCATTGAAAACCTTCTTGATAAGGCTACCGATATAATTATCGGGGGCGGGATGGCCTATACATTTTTCAGGGCCATGGGAGGCAGGACGGGGAATTCATTATGCGAGGAAGACCGGTTGCAGACTGCTGCGGACCTGGTCAGGAAAGCCGAAGAAAAGAATGTCATGATCCATTTACCGGCAGATTCCATCATTGCCGATAAATTTGACGGCCAGGCCCAGACCTCGGATGCGCCCAGCAATCATATCCCCGAAGGCTGGATGGGGCTGGATATCGGTCCTAATGCCTGTGAGCAATTTTGCAATGTGATCATGCAATCCAAAACGATCCTGTGGAATGGCCCCATGGGGGTTTTTGAAATGCATAGTTTCCAGCAAGGAACAAAATCGATCGCCAAAGCAGTGGCAGAAGCGACCGGGAAAGGCGCTTTCTCACTGGTAGGCGGCGGCGACAGCGTGGCGGCCGTGAACCGATTCGGTTTTGCAGATAAAGTCAGTTATGTATCCACCGGCGGAGGCGCCATGCTGGAATACTTCGAAGGGAAGACGCTGCCGGGAATTGCGGCAGTAACGGGATCATAATTATTCCGTTCACCGGCAATAACGATCCGTTGGCCGATTGGACGTTATGAACGAATGACAAACGATCTAATTTTATTTTTCAAATAAACCTACAATTATGAATAAGAACCGTAACATCGTTCTATTATCCCTCGGCGCCCTTATCCTTATATTGTTTTTCTGGGGATGCAATAGCCGTAACAGGCTGGCTTCTGCTGTCAAGGTTATTGACGGCAAATGGGGCGAAGTGGAGGTGCAGTTCAACCGAAAGGCCAAAATGTATACTGATGTGGTGAGTGCGATAAAAGGAGCCGCCCGGAATGAAGACACAACATTGATCAGGATCGTACAGATGCGGTCCCGGATACCGGATATCAAACCCGACCAGAATAACCCCCAGCAACTGGCTGATGTGGGCAAACAATTTTCAGATCTCGGTAAATCGATCCTCAATATAAATTTTGAAAACTATCCCACGCTGCGTACGCAGGAAATGTTCATCGGGCTGCAGGCACAGATCGAAGGAACGGAGAACAGGATCGGGACAGCCATCAAGGACTGGAATGACGCTATCACTGATTATAATTCCAGGATCGTACGTTTTCCAGCCAATATGATCGCGAATATGTTCGGTTTTCATGTAAAACCGAATTATAAGGCTCCCGAAGGATCGAATGATGTCAAGATCGATTTCAGTAAATAAATCCCGGCACTTGCTCTCTTTTCTCCGAAAAAAAAATAAGTTCTTCACTGCTGAGGAAGTACAACCTGTTGTGGATGCCATCCGGCAGGCCGAAAAGCAGACCAGCGGTGAGATCCGTGTCTTCGTGGAAAGCCGTTGCAGTTATATGAATGCCCTGGACCGTGCTGCTGAAATCTTTTTTAAACTGCAAATGCAAAAGACGCAGGAAAGAAATGCGGTCCTGATCTATGTTGCCATGAAGGACCGGCAGCTCGCCATTTTCGGAGATGAAGGGATCCACCAAAAACTTGGGGAAGAATACTGGACCCTTTGTGTGAAGAACATGATCACCCATTTCAATGAACAGAATTTTGCAGAGGGTATCAGGCATACGGTACAGGAAATAGGGGAGGACCTGCGAAAATATTTTCCCTTCCAGCCCAACATGGATAAAAATGAACTGCCGGACGATATCGTTTTCGGCAGGTGAAAAGATGAAAAAAATTCTGATCTCTTTTTTATTGTTCTGTTCAATGACCGGCTTTAGCCAGGTTGAAAAGATCATTCCTGCCCGTCCCAACCCACCTTCACTGGTGAATGATTTTGCCAGCCTGCTGATCCCTATACAAAGGCAGGCCCTGGAATCCAAACTGGTTGCCTATGATGACAGCACTTCCAACCAGATCGCGATTGTAACGGTAGAAACCCTGAATGATTATGAGCCCAATGAATATGCAACAGCCCTGGGAAGAAAATGGGGGGTGGGTAATAAGAATTTCAACAATGGTATCATCATCCTTGTTTCAACAGGTGGCGGTGAGGGGCACCGTGTGGCTTATATCGCCACGGGATACGGGTTGGAAGGAGCTGTTCCGGATATTACAGCCAAACAGATCGTGGATAATGACCTTATACCTTTTTTAAAACAAAAAGATTATTACAGGGCCTTCGATAAAGCAACGGATGACCTGATCAAAGCGGCAGCAGGTGAATACAAAGCGCCGGAGAATTATCACACGAAAAAGGGTACTGGCTATGGCAGGATATTCTTTATCATCTTCCTCATTATCGGAATGCTGTCATTCCTGGGCGGTGGCAGGGGCGGCAATATGATCTCAAGAAGAGGTTTCAGCGGATGGTGGATACCCTTTATGTTCGGAGGCGGGGGCCGCAGCGGTGGTGGCTGGTCAGGGGGAGGAGGCGGCGGCGGATTCGGTGGCTTTGGAGGCGGAAGTTTTGGTGGTGGCGGAGCCGGAGGATCCTGGTGAAAAAAGACCATCCGCAAAAGGCGAATGGTCTTGAAAATATTTGCTACAAATACATATCACGGATTCGGGCTGAATCCTTTTTTATCCGCATCAGGCAGTTTGGATAAAATATAATCTGCCTGTTCCTGTAACCCTGCTTCTTTCTTTTTCGTTGCCAGTCCTTTTAACAGGATGCCATTGATGAATGGATCCGTCTGGCCTTTAAATGCATCCGGTATCGCATCGCGGAAACGCACGATATCATCCACGCCGCGCTTGACAATATCCATATTCTTCGACTTGCCCAGGAAACCTCCGATGGATTGCATGACGGTGAATTTATTCTGCGACAATGGCATTTTCTCAAAATTGCCAAGGATCATATCGGCTGATGATTCATCTCCCGAGGCGATCATGATACCGGTGATCGCATTGGACAGACTGCCTTTGGATGGCGTTGCAGATAATCTTTTGGCTTCACTGAGTCCTGCAACACTGTCAATTTCCGAGAGCGCTTCCAGCGCATTGCCGGCAACCGTATAGGAAGAATCATTGATCGCTGATTTGAATAATGCCGCGTACCCGGGATCTTTGAATCGCCCCAGTTTTTCGATAGCATTGGCCCTTATTGTTCTTTTTACGTCATTCTTTGCCATATCAGCCAGTGTGGGTTCCACGGCTGTTTTTACATTTTGCTTATTCAGGTTAAGACGGTTGAGTGTAAGACCACGCAGCGCAAAATACCTGTCAGACAGGGCTGTCTTCAGCAGATCGACCGCTTTGGGGTCATCCTGGTTTTTGGCTGCGAATTCTATGGCCTCACGCCTGTCGAGATAATTGCCTGCATATTTGTACTGATAGATATATTCGTCAAGGGTTTTATTCTCTTTTTTGGTGCAGAGCAGGATCTTATCTCCGTCGAAATTGACGAGGTAAGGTTTCGCAGCTGCATCAATATAAAATGTATCTGATTTGTTGTTGAGCCAAAGCGGGTAGCGTGTCTTCCCCAGGTCATTGTACACATCGATGGCAATGGGTACCTTGAATACCTTATCAGCCTGGGTTTGAGAGACGATCACCCTTTCTTTCCTGTTTGCTTCATCATAACTGTAATTGATATCCAGGTTGGGATGACCGCTGCCATAATACCATTGATTCCAGTACCAGTTCAGGTCCTTCCCCGTCACTTCCTCAAATGCAAGCCTCAGTTGCTGGGCTTCCGCCGATCTGAATTTGTTGGTGGTCAGGTAGAGGTTCAGGGCTTTGAAGAATGCACTGTCACCCACATAATTGCGAAGCATATGCAGGATGCGGCCCCCTTTATTGTAACTCACTCCATCAAAAACATCTTCCTTGTCGTTATAATAGAAACGCACCAGGTTCTTTTTGGCGCTATTGCTCTGCAGGTATCCCTGCATATCATTGTAGTTCTGGTCGTCTCCTGCATCTTTTCCGTATTTGTATTCTCCCCAGAGCGTTTCACTGTAATTGGCAAAGGATTCATTGAGGGTGATATTGCTCCAGCTTTCAGTGGTAACATAGTCCCCGAACCACTGGTGAAAAAGTTCATGCGCCACTACCGGCTCCCAGTTATTCCCGTCGGTTAGTTCGCGGGCATCCTGCTGGGCAGCGTTGGAATGCAGTGTAGAAGTGGTATTTTCCATAGCGCCGCTTACATAATCATGACCCGTGATCTGTGAATATTTCTGCCAGGGATATTCCACGCCCGTAATTCTCGAATAGAATGCGATCATTTCAGGAGTGAGTCCGAAGATCTTCCTGGCCACCGGTGCATATTCGGGGTCAACGTAATAACTTACCTCTTTGCCGTGATAGGAATCTTTTACAATGGCATAATTGCCCACACCCATGAAGAAAAGATAAGGGGCATGGGGCAGGTCCATTTTCCAGTAATCGGTGCGGGTGCCATCGGTATTTTTCTTTTTACTGATCAGCAGGCCATTGGATAGGGTAACGAATTTATCCGGCACGGTCATATAGATTTCATCGGTGGTCTTCTGGTTGGGTTTGTCGATCGTGGGCATCCAGGCGGAATTTGATTCCGTCTCTCCCTGGGTCCATATCTGTATGGGTTTGTCTTTTTCCTTACCCTGCGGGTTGATAAAATAGAGGCCGCGTGCATCCGTGATAGCAGCGCTGCCTTTAGTTTTGATCTCATTGGGCCTGGAAGTATAATCCAGGAAAACGGTATAGGCTTCATTGCCTTTGTATGTCCGGTCCAGCCAGATCCTGATCTGCATGCTGTCGTAATCATATTTCAGATCCGTCATAGAAGTGCCTTTGACAATTGCTACTTTATGAAAATCCATTCCCTTGGCATCCAGGGTCAGTAAATCCGTATTATAAAAATGAGGTTTCAGGGTCAGCCATTCCTTTCCGTACATATAGGATTGGTCAAAATCAAATTTCACTTCCAGCCTGGTATGTACCAGGTCGTTGATACGGGGGGAGGATTCCCTGTATATTTTTTTCCAGGAAGTATCCGCCTGGGCCCCGGCCCTGGACAGGACAACCAGGATAGCTAGGAAAATTGTTGAAAATCGTGCAAATTTTTGTGTCATTATCTTTTCAATTTAGGTGACAAATATAGCGGCAATGTACTTGTGAAATCTTTAAAAATTGATGAACGGGATAAGGGATAGTTAGGAGGATTTATACAGGGGCAATAACATATTTTGTAATTTTGATGCAAATTCAGTTCATGAAAGGATATATACTGTTCAGAACACAGGTATTTCTGTTTTTTATCCTTGTCCCTGCAATGCTTTTCAGCCAAAAGATTTATTTTATTTATATACAAACAGAGGACAGGCAGGCATTCTATGTAAGGGAGAATAATATCGTTCACAGTTCTACTACTACCGGTTACCTGATCCTGTCCAAATTAAGGGACTCGACGTATAATTATACGATCGGCTTCCCCCAGAATAAATATCCGGAACAAAGATTCACCCTGACCCTGGGCGCAAAGGACCATGGTTATTTACTGAAAAATTTTGGGCAAAAGGGATGGGGACTTTTTGACCTGCAATCAGCTGCGATCATCATGTCCGCCACGAGCAGTGCAATGATCAATGATTCGCCCCGTGAAAAAATAAAGGATATTTCCGCCTTTGCAGATGCCCTCGTACAGGCTACAGGGGATGAAACGCTGCTGGAAGCACCTTTGTTCAAAGCTGAGGCCAAGACAAGCGGGCCTTCCAATGATACAGGATTGAAACAGGAGATCACGCTGGTGAAAATGGATACCCCGCAGGCAGAAAAAACTACCGGCGGGAAGGATAGGATTTCTTCAGAGAGCAAGTGGGCTATTGATTCTGCGTTGAAAACCGCTGTTTACACAGCGCAAAAGAATAGCGAACCGGAACAAAAGACAGTAGTCCCTGAAAAAAAAAGTGATGCCGGGTACAAGTCTGCCGCTGACAATGGTGCCAATCATCCTGACGATAAACAAAAGAGTACCCCTTCTGTTCAGTTGAGTTACCTTCCCACCACGGTTAATAAATACTCTGAGAGCTCTACAACCGAAGGATTCGGGCTGGTATACCTGGACCGGTATGAGAATGGGGTGACGGATACCATAAGATTATTGATCCCAAATCCTGCTGTTCAGACACCGGTCGTCAAAAAAACAGATACGGTTTCCCGAAAATTTTTGGACATGCCCGCCGATTCAACCACGGGTTCAATGCAGTTGATATTGGTCAGCAAGGCTGATTCAACAGCTGTGAATAAAGCCTGCGACCCTGCAGAAGAAAATGATTTTTTCCTGTTGCGTAAAAAGATGGCAGCTGTGAAGGGAAATGAGGAGATGATCGCTGAAGCGGACCGTTATTTTTCGGTCAAATGTTTTACAGTTCAGCAAGTCAGGAACCTCAGTGTATTGTTCCTTGACGATAAGGGGAAATATGAGTTTTTCAAAGAAGCCTACCCGCATATCAGCAATAAGGAAAGTTTCATGAAATTGCAGGACCAGCTCTCGGAAGATTATTATATTGATCTCTTCAAGTCCATCAGCGGGCATTAAATCTATGCAACGATATTTTTTGGAACTGGCATACCGGGGGACCCTTTACAGCGGCTTCCAGGCCCAGAAGAATGCTGTTACCATTCAGGCGGTCGTAGAACAAGCCTATGCCGTTTTGCAGAAAGAGAAAGTGGAGATGACCGGATCATCCCGGACGGATGCAGGCGTGCATGCGCGCCAGAATTTTTTTCATTTTGATGCGGAGAAAAAAATACATCCGCAATTTGTATATAAGATCAATGCCATCCTTCCGGCAGATATTGCGGTCAGGTCCGTTTCACCAGTAGCGCCAGGTGCACATTGCAGGTTTGATGCACAAAGCAGGACATACCGGTATTTCATCTATCAGCAAAAGGATCCTTTCCTGGAGGAGCGGGCGTATTATTATCCTTATAAACTGGATCGGGAGATCTTACAAAAAGCTGCGGAGATCATGAAAGCGAACCGGGATTTTGCTGCTTTTTCAAAACGACACACCCAGGTCAGGAGTTTTGAATGTGAGATAATGAAGAGTGAATGGACCGTGAAAGAAGGGCAGATCATCTATACTGTCAAAGCCAACCGGTTTTTAAGAGGGATGGTACGGGGACTGGTAGCCACCATGCTGCAGGTTGGGAGAGGAAATATCAGCCTGCAGGAATTGAAAGTGATCATCAAAAGCGGGGATTGCACAAAGGCCCGGTTTGATGTTCCGGCCCATGGATTGATCCTGGAAGAGGTTTCATTTCGTGTAACCAATAAAGTCTGAATCTTTTCAAAACCAGGTTGTTAAAACAATTTTAGTGTATTGAAATTGGCCTGGGGGTTCCGGTCATACCAGTCTTTATTTATTTGCCCGTAAATAGATTTGTTCAAACTCATCCCCTGCAATCAACTGAAAAAGAGCGGTCATTTTATCTGTTTAAAAAAATGTGGACAAATTGACTTTAAAAATTTTGACAAAAAACGTGATACCATTATCTTTGCAGTCCTTTTTAAA
>CAZZDQ010000039.1:0-29766 GCA_964652845.1 uncultured Chitinophaga sp. | reverse complement strand
AAAGAAAAAATATCCTGGGATGTTCCACTGACCACGGAAGTACCGGCGAATATCAATGACCTTGCCTTTTATTCCATCCCCCAGCTGGCCGCCCTGATCCTGAAAAAGAAAATGAGTTCGGTCGATATGACAAAATTCTTTATCGCCCGCCTCAAAAAATGGAGCGATACCCTGCAATGCACCATCACCCTGACCGAGGACCTTGCCATGCAGCAGGCCAAACAAGCCGACGATGAATTGAAACAGGGGATCTATCGCGGTATTTTACATGGTATCCCCTATGGCCTGAAAGACCTCTTTGCGGTAAAAGGATATAAGACCACATGGGGCAGCACACCCTACAAGGACCAGGTGGTTGACGTCGATTCTTATGTTTATACGCAACTAAAAAAGGCAGGAGCGGTGCTCTGCGCAAAACTTTCCCTTGGCACCCTGGCCTATAACAATAAATGGTTTGGCGGGGAAACCAAGAATCCCTGGAACCTGAAACAGGGATCCAGCGGTTCATCTGCAGGTTCTGCTGCAGCAACGGTGGCTGGTCTATTACCTTTTGCAATCGGTACGGAAACACTGGGTTCCATTGTTTCTCCTTCCACCCGCTGCGGGGCCACCGGCCTGCGGCCAACATTCGGAACCGTCAGCCGCTATGGCGCCATGGTTCTTTGCTGGAGCCTCGACAAGGCAGGCCCGATCTGCAGGAGCGCAGAAGATGCCTCCATTGTATATGCTTTCATCCATGGCACAGATGGCAACGATCCCTCCGCCATCAATCATACGTTTGATTATACCGGCAAGGTCGATTTTACAAAACTCCGTATTGCTTATGCTGAGAATTATTTCAAGAGGCTTGACTCCAATGCGGCGGAAAGAAAAGTGTTGGATGTTTATCGTTCGCTGGGGGCGAATATAAAAGCGGTCAATTTCCCCGATTCATTGATATACCCATTCAATTATATCAGCATTATCCTGAATGCGGAAAGTGCGGCGGCATTTGATGAACTGACAAGGACCAACCGGGATGACCTGCTGGAAAGGCAGGACAAGGATTTCTGGCCCAATTCCTTCCGGAGTGCCAGGATCATACCGGCCGTAGAATATATCAATGCCAACCGTTACCGTTATAATCTATGCAAAGCGATGGCCGATTACATGAACAATTTTGATGTGTTGATCGTGCCAACGTTTGCAGGCAGGCAATTATCCATCACCAATCTCACCGGTAATCCTGTCGTTTGCATGCCGATCGGTTTCAATAAAAACGGTTCACCTATCAGCATCACACTTGTCGGGAATTTATACGACGAAGCCACGATCTTAGCTGTGGCCAAACAATTCCAGGATAAAACTGATTTTAATAAAAAGCATCCGGAGATGTTTAAAAATTAGGATCATTTCCTGCTGGTGATCTGTGCGCTAATCCGTGATTTCCCTGCCTGTGGCAGGCAGGTGTGGTTAAATTACTCAAATGACACCTATACCATTCCAAACAATCGACTGGGAAAAGATCGTCCCAACTGAACACAAGGGAGAGAAAGGAATTGCATCCTGGAAAACCCTGCAGTTGGAAGGTTTACGCATCCGTATCGTGGAATATTCTCCCGGTTATATGGCCGATCACTGGTGTCAGAAAGGGCATATTGTATATTGCCTGGAAGGCGAATTCACCAGTGAGATGGAGAATGGGGAAGCATTTACCCTTATAAAAGGAATGAGTTATGTGGTTTCCGATGATATGAGTTCCCACCGCTCTGTTACAGAAAACGGGGTTCGCTTACTCATCATCGACGGGGATTTTCTAAAATAAAATGCTGCTCAGCATTCCTTGGATCCCTGCCTGCCGGTTTACCTACCGAAGGCAGGCAGGTTTGTGGTTAAAAATTTTTTACCACAAAGGACACAAAGTTGATTACAAAAAAGTATTATTCCCAAACCGGGTCTTCCGTCACCACTTCCTTCCAGTTATTATCCACTTTCACTTTCGCCCAGATGCGTTTGGAGCTGATATTCACCGAATCAATATAATTATGCAAGGCGTCGAAATCAATGGCCAGTGCCTTCCCGAAGGTCAGGGTAGTTGTCTTTCCCTTATCAATATCCTCCACGAAAAGATTCCCCCGGTCGGTATAAGCAATTAAATTCCCTTCAATATGGTATTTGGGATCGAGATGATTGATGCCCCTGTTGGAAGGCCGGATATTGTCCGTTTTATTGAATCGGAGTTTCAACTGGTAGCCACGCCCGGTAGCGCAGTCATTGAACAGTAATACAGCAACCACAGTATCATTGAACAAACATGCGATCTTGCTTCTGTTCAGGTTTAACCCGCTGCCGAAAATATCGCCGATGCCCATCTTCCTGAAAACACCCATACCTTTATAGGTCCAGCCAATGGTATCAGGCCTGCAATTCACTGCACTGATGTAGACCAAAGGCTGCAGCTTTCCCGGATCGGTGAATTTCACAGAATCCCGAAAGCAAACCGTATCACAGAGCAGTTTTGAGCCACCGGAGCCGGAATGGCAGGAAAAATGGCTGACAATACTGATAAGGATGATGACACCTGTGAAAAATTTCTTCATACAAAACCTGGTTTTGAACAAAATTAGTTCTTGAAAGGGAGAAATACTCAAAGAATTAATTGGCTGATAGCTAAGAAGGAGCAACTCAGATTTACAAATACACATCTTCAATAAGAAAATATTCAGGCTTCCTGTTCCGGAAAAATGTGATGGCAACAATATCATATTGTATCCATGCATGCCCCGGATGGTGTTGCAGGTAGGCATCCGCCACGAATTGGATGGATTTGAATTTCTTTTTGGTTACGCTGTCTTCCGGGTGACCGAATGGGGAATAATTTCTTGATTTCACTTCCACAAAATGCAGGAACCTGCCTTTTTTAGCGATGATATCGATCTCATTCTGGCCATAACGCCAGTTGGTATGCAGGATCTCGTATCCCTTTTCCTTCAGCCATTGAACCGCCATTTCTTCGCCGGTTTTTCCCGTTTCATTATGATCGGCCATACATAACTTTGGGTTAAATTAATGTCTTTCATGCAGGGCATCTACGAACTCAGGGGTAAAATAAAGAATTATGACTGGGGCGGATCAGGTTTTATTGCAGGTTTGATTGGTGAAAAAAACGCCGAAAAAAAGCCTTTTGCGGAATACTGGATAGGAACTCATCCCCTTGGCTTGGCAGAGATTGTCATGAAATCAGGACAAGTAAAGCCATTGGATGAGCTGACGGGGCCTTTTCCCTATTTATTGAAAATACTGGATGTAAAGAATATGCTATCCATCCAGGTTCATCCCGGAAAGGAAGCAGCAGCAAAGAATTTTGCACGTGAAAATGCGGCCGGCATTCCCCTCAGTGCACCTGGTAGGAATTATAAAGATGCCAATCATAAACCCGAGCTTGTGATTGCACTCAGCGATCTCTGGTTATTGCATGGATTTAAAAAACGGGAAGAAATTGCTGATATATTGAACAATACGCCTGCCTTCGGGGAGCTATTGCCTGTACTTGAATCGGGTAACATAAATGCATTGTACAGTCATGTAATGGAAATGCCTCCTGAAGAGGTAAATCACCTCTTACATCCCGTGGTGAATGAAGCAATGGAGATGTATGATCAGCATAAGCTGACAAGATCCGATCCGGATTACTGGGTAGCTAAAGCCGCAAGGCTGTTTAACAAAGAACAAAAGACGGACAGGGGTATCTTCTCTTTTTTCCTGATGAACCTGGTTCACTTGTCAAAAGGAGAAGGGATCTTCCAGCCGGCAGGGATGCCGCATACTTACCTGGAAGGACAGGCCGTGGAGATCATGGCAAACAGCGATAATGTATTACGGGGAGGACTGACTTCAAAGCATGTTGATGTGAAAGAGTTACTGAAACATGTGATCTGTGAACCCGCCACCATTCGTGTCATAAGGGGAGAAAAGGTAAATGCCCATGAAAAAAAATACCCTGTCCCGGTAAACGATTTCAGCCTGCATGTCATTGAATTGAAAGCCGGGGAGGAACTTTCCCTTCGGTTGCAACAGCCGGAAATTTTACTCCTGACAGAGGGCAGCCTAATCCTTTCAGAAGATGACCTGTCAATAACAATGGGGAAGGGCAGGCCGGCAGCCCTGGTCTTGCCCGGGAAAAATATAAAACTGCATGCTGATCAGGGCACTGTGATCTATATGGCGTGTCCGGGAGCCCAGTGAAAAATGGGGGTGACAATTCTGATCCCTTTCTTTTAAATTTGCAGAAAGCTTCTGAAATGAAGATCAATAAAACCACGATACTTGTTTTGATCGTACTGATCATTGCATCAGCTTTGTACCGGGTATGGGAAAACCGTCCGCTCGGTTTTGCTCCCCAGATCGCCATGGCCCTGTTTGCGGGTTCTGTGATCAAAGACAAAAGATTTTCGTTTTTATTTCCTCTTTTGTCCATGCTGGTTTCGGACAGCATCTACCAGTTATTATATGTAAACGGCCTGACAAAGATCAGCGGATTTTATTCTGGTCAATGGTTGAATTACCTGTTGTTCGTGCTGGTAACAGTGATCGGTTATTTTATCAACGAAAGAAAGGTTTCATCCATCGTCATCGGTTCCCTGGCAGGCGCTGTATTCTATTTTATTACTTCAAATTTTTTTGACTGGTTGTACGGGCTCGATATCAATAACCAGCCCTATCCAAAATCCTTCAATGGTCTTATTACCTGCTATACTGCCGCCCTCCCATTTTTTAAATGGAGTGTCGTGGCAACACTACTATTCAATGGCATTTTCTTCGGCAGCTATCAATTGTATGCTAAGAGGGAGTTGAAAGTGCAATCCGTTTAATTTTCCTTCGCGAAACTTTACGTCTTTGCGCCTTTGAGGTTAAACAAAAAATTTCACGCAAAGTCGCTAAGTTAAAAACGCAAAGAAAACCAAAGGTTTTTCAAAATGCTTTCTTCTTATTCAACGCAATGATATTGGCAAGCAACCGGTATGCCCCAGGAACACCGGCAGGTAATTGACGGAAGAATACGAGACCAGTATAGGTGAAATACCCCTTTCCATATTTGGCAATGATCAAGCTGCCTTCATCAGCAGGCTCCCCTGCATCATGCATGGATAGGACCGTTTCAAAATGTTGTTTATCCCAGTTAGAAGCATCATAGATGCTGCGCTCCTGCACCCAATCCTTACAATCATCCTGTGTGATCTTGTTTGGGAAATTAAGCACCGGGTGATCAGGATTAGTGAATGTAACCACCGCATCCTCATCCGTTACACGGTTGCGGCTGATTTCAAAAGGATAAGGTGAGATCTTCGCCTTCACCGGGCCGATATTGGAACTGGTATTGTATTGCACGATCAGGTTCCCGCCTTCGTTCACATAGTTCATCAGTTTATCATAATAAGTATTCAGGAATTCATCGGTATTATAAGCCCGCACCCCGGTGATGATTGCATCAAATTGCTTCAGGTTCGTTTTAGCAAGATCTTTTTCGCCCAGCATGGTCACTTCATAACCCATTTGTTCCAGCGCTTCGGGCACTTTATCCCCCGCGCCGACAATATAGCCGATCTTTTTGTTATAGGTCTTTACATCAAGTTTTTTTACTGTTAACAGAGCTTCTTTAAAATAATTTATAGAAGGGATATGGTCGTATTTAATTGATCTTAATATGAGACCGGCTACATGATAGTCAGGGGAAAAATTTAGTTTATAATTTTTTACACTAAGTAGGGTATCCTGTATCCGGTCATTAACAACCTGGTCTTTCTTCAGATCAAACCCTCCTATCAGGTAAGGCATGGTATCTGATCTTGCATTGAATATTTCCGAAACGAGGGATGGTGAAGGGATATGTAAATTCTTATTTGCCCTGAAGGAGAATTCAAATGCTCCCGGTTTTTTAAAATAGGTAGGGTTGAAATCAGAAAAAACGGCTACCGGAAGGATACAAAGTGGTTGATATACTTCTCCCTTCACTGGGTCTGTATATTTAAATTTTACGGGTTTAACGAATCCAAAATCTTCCCCTTCTATTTTAATGGTGAAATAAGCATTGTAAGATGCATCCACATCTGCCTGGCCGATCTTCTGCTGATCACTTACATTAAAACTTCCGTCATCCATTCTTTCTTTCAGCCAGTAAGGCTGGGTAAGCGGTTTATTCGGGGAAACATACAATGTTTTGGATACCCCGGTATTTTTATTCCTGCCCAGGTCTCTTACTATCGTTGTATCAAATTCATCCAGCAGGGAGATCTTTTGTAACTGTGCATTGGCGCCGAGGCGGTTGTTTACTAAGAAATTTATTTTCACTGAATCCGTCTGTACGGCATATTGTTCAGCCGTAGTGGCTTCCATGAACAGACCACTGCATTGTTCCACCAGGTCCCGTACTTCATGGATCTTTTTATTCCGCCAGTAACGATAGGTATCCGGTAATTCCCTCAGGCCTTTCATAATCGCCACCAATCTCTTCACTGATCGCTCAGGATGAAGAAAATCATATTCGGCGATCAGGGTATCAATAAGTGCTTCTGCTTTTTCACCGCCTTTGATCCTGTTCCATGAAATGTCTACACCGTCCATCAGGTCGCTGGCAGGTGCATCACCACCGGTAGTTTTAAAATACTCCATGGCCTCCCCTCTCGAAGATGCCGCGCCAAAACCCTGGCTCTTGTGGTAACTGCGGCTCAGTGCAGCAATTTCCCCATAACTTTTCCCGAGCAAGGGATTGTAACCACCCACATCAAAATGAAACTGGTCACTGGCAGTGGTATTGGCGCCGCCGAAATTGAAAGTGTTCCAAAGGATCCTTTTAGCTTGCCAGGTTTCCACATATTTTAGTTGTTCCGGAAAACGGTTAGGATCGGCTGCTGCAATAAATGCTTCATTGGCCAGGATGGCTGAAGCAGTATGGTGCCCATGCCCGCCTTCGCCTGTTGTCGGGAAACGTGTAATGATGACATCAGGCCGGAAATTCCGGATCACCCAAACCACATCGCTCAGGATCTTTTCTTTGTTCCATTTCTGAAATGTTTCCTCGGGGTTTTTGGAAAAACCAAAATCAAAAGCACGGGTGAAGAATTGTTCGCCCCCATCCACCCGCCGGGCAGCCAGCAATTCCTGTGTACGCATCAGTCCCAGTTCCACCCTTTGTTCATCCCCGATCAGGTTCTGACCCCCGTCCCCCCGGGTCATGGATAAATAGCCCGTACGGTATAATTTTTCTTTGGAGAAATATGCGATCAGCCTTGTATTCTCATCATCCGGGTGAGCTGCGATATACAGGACCGAACCCAGTACTTTCAGTTTTTTCATGGCAAGGAATATATCCGCTGAGTTCCAGTTCTGCGGCGCCTGCGCATTGAAATGGCCGTGATAAAGGATCATCACACTTAATAAAATAAATATTTTTTTCATCCTTGATTTATCATTTATTGTACCATGAAAACAGCATTACAAAACATCAGTTTCCCATTCTCCCAGAAATTCCGGAACAGCACATCGTCCGTAAGGAATGAAATGGCTCCCCTGCCGATGAACTGTACCCCGAATAGCAATCCATCTTTCAATTTAGGTTTTACAAAAGAGCCTACGAATCCCGCTACATTATTCTCTTTTTTCAATACACCTACATTCCACACATCATCTCCTTTCATGAAATCATAGATAACGTCATCCTGTTTGAGTGTATAATAATAATCCGGGTAACCATAAGCCAGGGGATTCGTATTGTCCATGAAAACTTTCCAGATAGAGCCCGGTGTACCGGAAGAAATAGCATCCCTGTCCCTTTGTTCAAAGACCTTCAATGACCGGTAGGTGGTATCTTTTTTGTCTCCCTCATCCTGTTTTTTGAATTTGATGCCCAGGTCTGCCCCTGCCAGCTGGGACACGGCGCTTTCCAGGGCCACTACCCTGCCCCCATTGTTCAGCCAGTTCTTAAATCCCTCTGTCTTATCCTTTGCTCCCAGGAATTTATAATTCCCGTCCGGCAGGATCAATACATCATAATTATTGAGCAGGTTATCATTCAGGTCAGCGGCATTGATCAGTGTTATTGGATAATTCAGTTCGGTTTCCATAAAATGCCAGACCTCACCCGCTGCCCCGGGACTGACAGACTCACCCGTGAGCAAAGCTACGCGGGGTGCTTTTAAGATCCCTGTCTTATTACTGCCGAAATCAGGGCCTTTGTCGACCATTCCTCCCGTTACGGCATAGAGATGGACCCTGTTCTCATCCGCAATTTTCTGAGCAATATTGAAAATATCATTGCCGAATTTTTTATTAGCTGTTTTGAGGATCAGGATACTTCCTTCTTTAAATTGTTTGTTGTTAATTTCAACAGGTGTTGTTATATACCGCAATACAAATCCTTTTTGAAGCAAGGCACAAACTGTTTTTACGGAATAAACTCCCTGCCAGGGTAAGATATACCCATAACTGCTTTCTTCTGGTTTAAAAGGATTTATATAATTCCCTTCTGAAACGGGCATATTTTCTTTGGTGGCAAATGCTTTCACACCATAAACATAGGGCAGGCTCCAGGCGGAAATATCATAGGTGGCAGAATCGGAAAGCCTGGAATTCGCCTCAAATAATACCCTGATCAGGGCAGACCGGGGTTGAAGCGCAGATACCACCAGGTCATTCTGTTCAATAGAAAATAATTCATTTTTCCCGGTGGTATAATTAAACCCATTGAACATGCCCCTGGATGAACCGATTGAGAAAACATAACTGATCTGATTCCTATCCAGCAATTCCGTCAATCTGCGCACCCGTTCGGCATCGGCTTCTTTGTTTTTAATGATATACGTTTTATTCTCTCCAAAACCTTTTTCCGTGGCATCCGTAAAAAATCTATGGAACTCTTTCACCAGCCTGCCCGCATTTTGGGATGCTGTTTCAATGGTGCTCAGTGAAGTAGTAAAATGATGTTGGGCACGATCGGCCAGTGTCAATGTATCGCCGTCCTTTGTGATGATGCCCAGGCCTCCGCCGATACCGCCCTGCTCATAGGTCATGCCAATGGCTCCGTTAAAAGTGGGATAAGTATCCCCGTAGGATGGATAGAAAAGATCAAATTCCTCTTTGGTAAAATAAAGCCAGCCCTGCTGGTCAAAATATTTTGCATTGTTCTTCCCGATGAGTACCTGGAAATCCCTCTGCCACTGCGTGATCACATCATGATAAGGTTCAGCTGCCGGCGCAAAATAATAAGGACTGTTAATGCCCTGTTCATGATAATCCACATGCACCTGCGGCATCCATTCATCATAGATCTTTATCCGCTGCTGTGACTCCACCTGGGTTTGCCAGGCCCAGTCACGGTTAAGATCAAAATTATAATGATTGGTCCTCCCCTGCGGCCAGGATTCATGGTGCTCCCTTGCTGCAGGCTGGGGGTTGGAATTTTTCCCCGATACATCATTGTACCAGTTCACATAACGGTCGCGGCCATCGGGATTGATGCAGGGGTCAATGATCACGACCGTATTTTTCAGCCACTCCTTTGTCTTTGTATAAGTGGGGTCAAGAAGCGCATACAGCGTCAGCATGGCTGCTTCGGAAGAGGCCGGCTCATTGCCATGCACATTATAACTCAGCCATACGATGGCGGGCATATTCTCGCTGGGCGTAACATTGTCATTGATCAGGTGCGCCAGGCGCTGGTTATTCTTCCGGATATTCTCCAGGTTAGCAATATTCTCGGGTGATGAGACAATTGCCAGGAGCAAGGGCCGCCCTTCATTGGTTTGCCCATACTGTTCAATATGCATCATCCCCGGCATTTGCCCTGCAGCATACCTGAAATAACTGATGAGCTGATGATGCGCAGTAAAATGTGAGCCGATGGTATAGCCCAGGAATTCAGCCGGTGATTTGATCTGCGCTGATCCGGCCTGCATCAGCAATAACAAAAAAGCGATGGAGAATTTCCTCATTTAAAAATTTGAGGGGCAATTTAAACATTCTTAATTTTATTCGTTTCCCGGTAAAGAAATTTTAAATGCCCAAAGCCGCTTTTTTCATTCGGTCATTTTTTCTGCCTGTCCTTGTGACCGCATGTTTCAGCCCTCGCCAGCAGACAGCTGAAGTACAGGGCCTGTCAGTCATCCATAAGAAGATCATCTGCAATAACGGGGCGGTTGTATCGGCGCATCCGCTGGCCAGCAAAGTGGGTGTGGACATACTGAAACAAGGGGGGAATGCATTTGATGCAGCCATTGCTACCCAACTGGCACTCGCCGTGGTATACCCGGTAGCCGGCAATATTGGCGGGGGTGGTTTCATGGTTGCCCATACTGCAGAAGGGAAAAACCTGGCCCTGGATTATCGTGAAAAAGCTCCGGGCAGTTCTTCCAGGGACATGTATATTGATGCAAATGGGAAAGCACAGACCGATAAAAGCCAGAACGGTCATCTTTCGGGCGGCGTACCTGGAACCATTGCCGGGATGTTTGAGATCCATCAGTATGCCCGCCTGGACTTTAAAAAACTCATCCAGCCCGCCATTGATCTCGCTGAAAAAGGTTTTTTGATCACGGAAAGGGAAGCAAAAGCATTCAACTCTCTTCAAAACGACCTGAAGAAATACAATTCGGTCATGCCCGTGTTTTATAAGCCATCCGGCTGGAAAGCGGGAGATACACTGATCCAGGCGGACCTGGCCAATACATTGAAACGCATCCGTGACAAAGGCCCGGCTGGATTTTATGAAGGGGAAACAGCCCGGCTGGTAGTAGAAGAAATGAAAAGGGGAAACGGCATCATCAGTTATGATGATATGAAGAATTATACTGCTAAATGGAGACAGCCATTGGAATTTGATTACAAGGGTGATCATATCGTCGGCATGCCCATGCCCAGCAGCGGCGGATTGCTGGTGAACGAGATGATGAAAATGATCGAAGGGCGAAATATCGCTTCTATGGGTTTCCATTCCGTGAAAGTGGTGCAACTGATGACGGAAGTGGAACGCCGTGCCTACTCAGACCGGGCCGAATATATGGGGGATGCGGATTATTACCCGGTGCCGGTTAAAAAATTGACGGATGAAAAATACCTCAGGGACAGGATGAATGATTATAATCCTTCTTTTGCCACCCGCAGCACGGATATCAAACCAGGTATCCTGATGAAGGAGGAAAGCAAGGAAACAACCCATTTCAACGTGATAGATAAGGAAGGTAACGCCGTTACCATTACCACCACGCTGAATAACGGTTATGGCAGCAAGACCGTGATCGGCGGGGCGGGTTTCTTTTTGAATGATGAGATGGATGATTTCAGTATCAAGCCCGGCGTACCGAATATGTACGGAGCCGTGGGCGGGGATGCCAATGCCATTGCTGCAGGAAAACGAATGCTGAGCTCCATGACACCGACCATTGTGTTGAAGGCTGGCAGGCCATTTTTGCTTGCAGGCACGCCCGGTGGCACCACTATTCCCACTTCGGTATTTCAAACCCTTGTGAATGTACTGGAGTTTGGGTTGAGTACCGAAGATGCGGTCGATCTCCCTAAATTCCATCACCAGTGGCTTCCGGATGAATTGGTAGTGGAAAAGAATTTCCCCGACTCGGTGCTGACAGCCCTGAAGCAAATGGGTTATAGCATCAAAAATTCAAATGGTATCGGCAGGACCGAAGCAATTAAGATCCTGCCGGGAGGTAAATTGGAAGCTGTAGCCGATATAAGAGGGGATGATGATGCTGAAGGATATTAAAGGTTCAAGGCTCAAGGTTTAATGATGATGATTGATGTTTGATGATTTATTAATTCTCAAATCCCGTAACGCGTACAAACTTTATATATGCGTCTCGCAAAAGAATACATTGATACACTAACAAGACGGTTGAAATACTACAAGCAACTCGGTGAGAAAGCCATGGAGCAACTGGAAGAAAAAGATCTTCATTACCGTTATAATGAAGAATGCAACAGTATTGCAGTCATCATACAACATATATCCGGCAACATGCTCAGCCGTTTCACCAATTTCCTGACAGAGGACGGCGAAAAAGAATGGCGGCAGCGGGATGAAGAATTTGAAGAACATCCGCTTAGTAAACAAGCGATCCTAACGATATGGGAAAAAGGATGGAGCTGTTTATTCGATGCCATTGACCGTTTGAATGAAGAAGACCTTGTAAAAAATATTTATATCAGGAAAGAACCATTGACCGTTATCGATGCGCTCAACCGCCAATTAGCGCATTATCCTCATCATATCGGACAAATACTCTACATCGGTAAAATGATCAAGGGACCCGACTGGAAAAATCTTTCTATCCCAAAAGGAAGATCCGATGAATATAATAAAAGCAATGCAGTGAAGGATCCCGCAAAAAAAATGTAAGTATCGGTTCTTAAACTTGCATCCCGGCCGATTAATTTATATTTTTAACCCTTTAACAAGCCACCATGCAGAAATTGTTATCACTCTCCGTATACCTGTTCCTTTTATTACCCGCCAGGTCTCAGCTTCAGTGGGGGTTTTTTGGCGGACCACAAATGACCGGTGCACGATATTTTATAAATAACCAGAAACAAAGCACTTCCTTCAAACAGGGATTTAACCTGGGTGTTGGCTGTAAAGTACCTTTTCAGCATAGATTATATTTCACCCCGGCATTTTTTTATAGCCTGAAAGGCTATAAGGTCAATTTCACGCAATACGTTTACCCCCCTGATTCATTGGCCATAGATAATAATACCACCATTCATACGGTGGAACTCACTCCCTTACTGGATATCGATCTTTCGGACCAGCCTTCCCATTTCTTTTTCCGTTTCGGCCCCTCCCTGGATTTCCAGATCCATGGCACGGAGAAATACCACCTGGCGAACGGTACGCTGGTAACCCACACTATGAAGATCCGGACGGATGGCGATTACGGGTTCGTCGGCGCCAATTTGATCGGTCAACTGGGCTTCGAGACCAGCAAAGGATTTTATATCCTGGCACATTACAGCCATGGTATCGGGAGTATCAATAATGAAGACAGGGGCCCCAGGATCTATCACCAGGCGCTGAGCCTTATTTTAGGATTCTATTTCAACAAGGAAAAGGTTTTCTCCCTCTGAGAATATAACTATTGTTCCGGCGTGCCGGCATCCCTCCATTGTTTAAAGACATTGATGTTGGCATCGCTTAGTTTCACGGCCGCCTTGAATGGCATGAATCCGCGTTCTCCCGGATTTTTGCTGACCCTGATAATAATGGAATCAATATCATTTTTTACACTGGCGTAGTTGTCGAAAGGCGTTTTCTTCCCGCCCAGCGCAGGGATATGGCAGGGGGTACAGTTGCTCATGATAACGGCAGAGACATCAGTTTTATAAGTAACCGAGGCCACCGGTTGTTTTACCTCTGTATTCTGGGAAGGTGTAGTGGTGGTCTGGGTTTGTTTGGGGGTATGGCAATTGGATAGGATCAGCACGGTGGAAACGGAAAAGAATGCAATAAAATACTTCTTCATGATTTGAATGTTTTAACATTAAAAATAAGGGATTTTTCAGGAACCTATCCTCTTTTAATGTTTTTTTGGCAATAGCGGAAGCCCTGATTTCAAAGATGAATAGCTTACTTTTGCCGCACTAAAAAATAGACCGATGAAAAAATGTATTGTCCTGATCCTTGTTATACTGGCTGGCTTTGGCACAGAGGCGCAGAACCTGCAGCGCCCCAAACTGGTGGTAGGCATCGTGGTGGACCAGATGCGCTGGGATTATTTATACCGTTACTATGACCGCTATGCTGATAAAGGCGGGTTCAAAAGACTGCTCAACCAGGGTTTCTCCTGTGAAAATACAATGATCAATTATACACCTGCTGTTACGGCCTGCGGCCACAGCAGTATCTATACAGGTTCGGTACCTTCCATCACCGGTATCACCGGTAATCTCTGGTGGGACTATGACCTGAACCGCGAGGTCTATTGCGTGGAAGATAAAACCGTGAAAACAGTGGGCAGCAATTCCGTACTGGGTTTAATGAGCCCGAAGAACCTGCTGACCACTACGATCGGGGATGAACTACGACTGGCCACCAATTTCAATGCAAAAGTCATCGGCATCGCGATCAAGGACCGCGGCGGAATCTTACCCGTGGGCCAGGGAGCGAATGCCGCTTACTGGTATGATAACACGAACGGCAACTGGATCAGCTCTACCTATTATATGAATGAACTGCCCAAATGGGTGGCTGATTTCAATGCGAGGAAACTGGTGGACCAGTATTACCAGCAGGGATGGAATACATTGTATCCTATCAACACTTATACCCAAAGTGATGCGGATGACAATCCCTATGAAATGAAACCATTCGGAAAAAATTCCTTCCCTTATGATACGAAAGCACTGATCGGGAAAAACTATGGCATCATTGCTTCCATGCCACAGGGCAATACCTTCACGCTGGAACTGGCAAAAGCTGCCATTGCCGGTGAAAAACTGGGCGCGGATAATATCACCGACCTGCTGGCCATCAGTTTATCCTCGCCCGATTATATCGGCCATGCCTACGGCCCCAATTCGATCGAGGAAGAAGATAATTTCCTGCGCCTGGACAAGGACCTGGGCAATTTCATGGATTACCTGGACAGCTCTGTCGGAAAGAATCAATACATCTTTTTCCTTTCAGCTGATCATGGTGTGGCACATGTGCCCGGATTCTTAAAGGAACATCATATCGCGGCCGGCAACAGCGATATGCCTGCAGAAATGCAACAGCTGAATGCTCAACTGAATGTCAAATTCGGGAAGGATAACCTGGTAGTAGGGATCTATAATACACAGGTGTGCCTGAATCATGGCCTGATCGATTCAACGGGCCTGAATACGGATGATATCAAGAACTTTTGCATCAAACAACTATCCACTCAACCTTCCATTGCCCGGGTTTTTGCAATTGATAAATTACCGGCCGCAGCCCTGAACCCAAAAGTGAAGGAACTTGTGGCAAACGGATATTATCCCCGTCGTTGCGGTGATATCCAGATCATCTTGCAACCCCAGGTGCTGGACGGGTTTTTGACGGGCGGTACCACGCATGGGCTGTGGAATCCTTATGATACCCATATACCGTTATTATTTTACGGATGGAATATCAGGCCGGGCAAGAGCAATAAAGAGGTTAATATCACGGATATTGCCCCTACCCTTTCTGCCTTGCTGCATATCCAGATGCCCAATGGATGTGTTGGCAAACCCATTGAAGATATTACGAAATAATAGGTTGGTCAGAATGATCCGTCATTCCGCCTTTGAGAAAGATACACCTATTCATCCATTTCAGAATCCTGTTTTATTAATTTTGTTGACTGCCTTTCTCTTTTTTGAAAGGAACCTGGTATGAAAGTAACCGGACAAATTGCCAAACACCTCAAAGCATTTTATCACGGGGAGAACTGGACCGGGGTAAACCTGAAAGATACCCTGCAGGGTATCGATTGGCAACAAGCCACCACAAAATTTCATTCTTTCAATACCATCGCGATGCTGGTCTTTCACATGAATTATTATGTCGTTGCATTGATCAAGGTGATAGAAGGCGGACCATTGGACGCACATGATAAAAATAGTTACGATCTTGCGCCCATCCAGGGACCCGGGGATTGGAAAAAATTACTGGATAAGGCCTGGGCCGATGCGGAAAAACTCATAGATCTTATTGAACAATTGCCGGACGATAGGTTGGAGGAAAAATTCACAGATGAAAAATATGGTAATTACTTCAGGAACCTGTCCGGGCTGATCGAGCATAATCATTATCATTTGGGACAGATCGTTCTGATAAAGAAATTACTGCATCAGCAAAACAGCCCAAAATAAAAGCTCATATTTACCGGTCAGAAAGAGATGAACCGAATCGGTTTTTTTCTTATAATTGTTTTTTCATAGTTTTATGTCCGCCACATTATTAAAAAACGAACGAATGAAAAAAAATATGCTACTGTTCATTGGACTCTTCCTCCTGGAGCCATTTCTTGTTTCAGCCCAAACTGATAAGGTTGACAGCATTAAGTTCTTTACGGATGAAAGTATCATCAATATTTCGCTTACTACGGATTACCATGCCCTGGAGACCGCCAAAGGCGAGAATGCATTCCAGGATGCCGATGTGGTATTCCAGTTTGCGGACAGCAGTACCATCAGCGAAAAAATAAAGATCGCAGCCCGGGGGCATTTCAGGAGGGCCACCTGCTCCATTCCGCCACTGCTCCTGAATTTCAAGAACAGTACTTCGCCGCATCTTTCACCGCTGGGTAAATTGAAACTGGTAATCGGTTGTTTGAGCAGCGGGGCCAGTGAAATGTATGTTCTCAAGGAATATCTCTGTTATAAGATCTATAACCTGCTGGAGGATAAAAGTTTCAGGGCCAGGCTGGTACGGGTCACTTATCATGATTCCCGGGGCAGGATAAGAGCCTTCACCCAATATGCTTTTTTTCTGGAAGATGATAAACGAATGGCGGCCAGAAATGGATGTGAGACGAGGGCCAAGGCTATGTTTCTCACTGATCAGACCAACCGCGCCATGATGACCAAAGTGGGTGTGTACGAATACTTCATCAGCAATGGCGATTGGTCGGTGCCCAATAACCATAATATTAAACTCATCTATACGAAAGGTGAACAAACCGTGCCCTTTGCGGTCCCCTATGATTTCGATCATTCGGGGTTTGTGAATGCTGATTATGCTGTGCCGGATGAGATCCTGGGGACTGAAAAAGTAACGGAAAGGGTTTACCGCGGCTTCCCGAGGAATCCAACCGAACTCCAGCCCTGTTTTGATGATTACCGGAACAAAAAGGATGCTATTATAGGGTTGATCAATGATTTTTCACTGCTTTCGAAATCCGCCCGTATGGATGAAGTGAGTTATGTAAACGAATTCTACAAGACCATCAATAATAGTTCACAGGTAAAATCCATCTTCATGGATCATGCACGGAAGGAATAGATTTGTATTGATCATATACTGCATCCATTAATTTCCCCACTGAGGGATAACTGAATTGTTGACTGGCGGCTTCCGCAATTTTCCGGCGATCATATTGAGCAAAATTTTCAGTCATGGAGCGCATGGCGACTGCAAGTCCCTGCTCATCTCCCGGTTCCACCAATATGCCGTTCGATCCATCCACCAGTTCAGGAATACCTCCCACGTTCGTTGCAATTACCGGTAGCCCGCAACAAAATGCTTCCCCGATCACACAGGGAGCGTTTTCGATATCGCTGAACAAAACCAGGCAGTGTGATCGCTGCATTTCTGAAGCTACCCCCTGGTAGGGAATTTCACCCCTGAATAGCACATGATCCTTCTGCAATCCAAGTGTTCCTGCATATTGTTCGAGGGAATCATCCTTATTACCCACGATGACGAGAGCTGCAGTTCCCTGTTGTTGTAAAAATATTTTGAATGCACGCAGGATACCCTTTACATTTTTCAGGGCGGCCATATTGGATACGTGGATGAAACAGAAAGGGGCGGATGAAATTTCCCTGTAAAAAAAATGATCTGTATCGGCTGCGTTCGGGATGAGGGCATATTCCTTTTTCACAACAAGGCGGTTCACTCCTTCAGCAAGAAAGCGACTTACACTGATGAAGGCAGATGCCTCTTTAAAGATACTCGTTGTGAACCGCCTGAAGGGCAGGCTCCGCGTGGAAAAATTCAGCTTCTCTTTGTTATTGTAAATACCCCAGTGCTCAGAGAGTATGAAGGGGATCTTATATTTTCTTTTCAGCCAAAGTGCCACGATGCCTGCCCGCATAGGCACATGAACGTGTACCAGGTCGGGCCTGCCGTTTGCGGCAATATATTTCACCACAGCTTTCTTATACAGGCTCATCATCCTGCTGTAAGCCGCCAGTCTTCCCCACCATGAGTTTTTCTTCCCGAAATATATGAGCTGCTCCGTTAACCGGCCTGTCTCATGTGCTTCTTCCTCTGTTTTTAAGGTCTTACCCGTTGTATCGGCGATTACATGTATGACTGTGATGGTATTATACAGTGAGGCCGCTTTGGCATGCCGTTGGATAAAATCACCATCGAAAGGATCTGTTTTGCTGGGATACCAGCTGCAGAGCCAGAGAATTTTCTTTCCCGCCATAGAAGCGCTGAAAATATTTTTACGGATAAATGTAGCCAATAAATAATAAATTTGATATAGATGATCAGGAAAAGGAACAAAAATCTGAGGGCAGAGACCAATACCGGTTTCGGGGCCAATAGCAGCAATAATGCAGCACGTTTCCTGGACCGCAGGACCGGGAAACCAAATGTACTGAAGCGGGGTATGGGTTTTTTTACACGGCTCAGCTGGTACCATACGCTGCTGGGCATGAATACCCGCCGTTTCATCCTGACGATCTTCCTGTTTTATATCATTATCAACCTGGTCTTCGCCAGCATGTATTATATTATCGGCATTCATCACCTGTCGGGTATCAGTTTCGGAACGCCGGTACACGATTTCCTGGAAGTATTTTTCTTCAGCACACAGACATTTACGACTGTTGGATACGGGCGCATCAGCCCCGTTGGATTTGCAGCCAATGCAATATCTACTTTCGAAGCATTTATCGGCCTGCTGAGTTTTGCGATAGCGACCGGCCTGTTCTATGGCCGGTTCTCAAGACCCAAGGCCTATCTCGCTTTCAGCAGGCATGCACTCATTTCCCCTTTCCGCGAGGGTTCAGCCCTGATGTTCCGGATGGCACCCTATAAAAATACCAACCTTTCGGAAGTGGAGGCAAGGGTGACCCTTTTCATAGAAGAAGAGGAAGACGGAAAGCCGAAGAACCAGTTTTATAACGTCGACCTTGATATTTCAAAGATCAATACCTTGCCCCTGAGCTGGACCCTTGTGCATCCCATCAATGAGCAAAGCCCGTTTTATGGATTCATAGAGGACGATTTCACTAAATCGAGAATGGAGATCCTGGTCTATATTAAAGCCTTTGATGATGGGTTCTCCAATAATGTCATCGCCCGTTATTCCTATACAGGGGAGGAGGTCATCTGGGGCGGTAAATTCAAGACCATGTATTATCCCAGCCCGAATAAAGCTAAAGTGATCCTCGATCTGAATATGCTGGATGAATATGCACCGGCAGAATTACCCCGCATGACGGTCGGGCTTTCTTCCTGATCCTATACGGGCACCAGGCTGATGAAATTCTTCCTGTTAAAATAATAAATCATGACCAGGATGAGCAGGGGTATAAAACTGAGTATCTTCAGCGGGTTGATATTCCAGTAAATACCTCCCAGGTACATGGCAGACAGCAGGAGAAAACAGGTTAATAAATAATAATCGTTGATCGCGCAGGAAACTTTGAAACAACAGGTATTCACTTCTTCCCTGAAAAAGATCTTTTTGGGTTTGCTGTGGTGAAAACCGTCTGTCAGTACAACGGTTATATCATTATGCTGCGTAGTAATGACCACTGGCTTAGTGCTGGCCAGCGTATAAATATCCTTCCCGTTGACAACGGCTTTCAGGTTCAGGAAACTGAGCATTGCCTGGTTCTTTCTTTGCAGAACGATATAATATATGCGCTGGATTGATTCTATTTTAAGGCTCTGATTATTTCAATAAAATCAGCGGCTGAAAGTGAAGCGCCTCCTACCAGGCCCCCGTCCACATCGGCGCAACTGAATAATTCTCGGGCATTGCCGGCTTTTACGCTGCCGCCGTATAAAATGGACATCCCGGCTGCCATATCCTGCCCGTAATGCCCTGCCAGTATAGAACGAATATGAGCATGCATTTCTTGTGCCTGTGAAGCTGTAGCGGTCCTTCCGGTACCAATGGCCCAGATGGGCTCGTAGGCGATGATCATGCCCTTCATTTTTGTATGATCAAGGTGATAAAGCGATTCCCTCAATTGGGTTTCTACCCAGGTATTTTGTGTCCCGGCTTCTCTTACAGGCAGGGGCTCGCCGCAGCAGAAAATGGGAGTAATGGAGTTTTCAAAGCAGCGGTCCAGTTTTTTGGCAAGGATCTCATTGGACTCTTTGAAATATTCCCTCCGCTCACTGTGCCCGATGATGCAGTATGGAACATCCATTGAATGTAACATCAATGCGGAAACTTCACCCGTGAAGGCTCCTTCGTTCAGGTCGTGGCAATTTTGCGCTGCTGAATAATAGTTCTTTTTGCCTTTGATGACATTGTCCGCCATTGATAAATAGGGAAAGGGTACAGCAAAGATTGCCTGCTGGTTATCATTCAAAACAATCCCTGCATCCAGGATATCTTTCAGCAGCTGATCACCCTGTTGGAGGGTCAGGTTCATCTTCCAGTTTGCCGCGGCTATTTGTTTACGCATCAGGTTCGCTCCTTTTTTTCATAATAGAATGACGTGTTTGTCCGAATCAAAAATTCTCAAATACATATTTTAATATACTGCGTTCATCCTCCGTCATTTTTTGTTGTTTGAATTTCTTCCAATGATCAATATCCGCCATGGCTTTAGCAAATTCATAGCGCATCAGGCCATCACTGCCCCATGAAAAACTGGGAATATATTTCGGGGTAAGGCCTGGGCCGAAAACATTACAGCAGACCCCGATGACTGTTCCTGTATTAATGGATGTATTGATTGCTGTGCGGGAATAGTCGCCCATCATACACCCGCATTTCAGTCCTGCGCTGATCTCACCGCCGGCCGTGTAGATGACCACATCAGTGGCCGTATTCTTGAGGTTACTGTTGGTGGTGCCCGCACCAAGGTTGCACCACTCCCCGATAACGGAATCGCCCAGGTACCCGTCATGTGCCTTATTGCTGTATCCGAACAGGATAGAATTTTTGATCTCGCCTGCGGCAAGGCAACCCGGCCCGATGGTGGTGGCGCCATATATTTTAGCGCCGCTTTTCAGGCAGGCATTTTCCCCCAAGGCAAAGGGTCCGCGGATGATACAGCCCTCCATCACTTCAGCATTCTTGCCGATATAAACAGGCCCGGTCTCAGCATTGACGATGCAATGTTCCATCCGGGCCCCTTTTTCCAGGAAAAGATTCTGGGGGGCTTTTATTTTATTAGTCCTGGAAACGGGTTGTGACCTGCGTTTTGCCAGCATTTTAAAGTCCTGGCGCAGGGCCCAGTCATTCAACTGGAAAATATGAAAAGGATAATGAATGGACCGCACTTCCTGCTCGTACAACAAGGCCCGCTTTACTTTTATCTTGTGTTTTTCTTTCAACTGCCGGGTGGAGATCCTGAATATGATGGCTTCACTTTTCCCGGTAGAAATAAATTCGCCATCCTTCAGTTTTTTCAAAACCTTTACGATCGCAGGATCAGGCAGTACATTCCCGTGGATCAGGTAACAGGTATCGTTTTTCACCGCTTCATGCAACCAGACAGAGCGTGCCAGGTCTTTGTAATCATCCTCCTTTTTGTCATAAGAGGGCAGCCCGAGCATCTGTTCCCATTTTTCCCGGATGGTAAGGATGCCGATGCGGATATCCTGGATCTGCCGTGTGAGGGTAAAGGGATGCAGGTCCTCGGGGCGGCAAAATTCCTCAGTGAAGATGATCTTTGGCATGATGTATACGTAAAAATAAAAAAACCTTCCGGTTTGGAAGGCTTGTATCGTAAAATTAAAGGCTTATCAGGCCTTGTTTTTAGCGTATTTTTTCTTGAATTTATCGATACGGCCTGCAGAATCGACCAGTACATTTTTACCCGTGAAAAAAGGATGCGAGGTATTGGAGATCTCAAGTTTTACCAACGGGTATTCCTTACCATCATCCCATTTGACGGTCTCCTTCGTGGCTGCAGTGGAACGGCTTAAAAAAGTGTGGCCATTACTCATGTCTTTGAATACGACCAGGCGGTAATTTTTAGGATGCAAATCTTTTTTCATACTAATTCTTTATAAGGGCTGCAAAGATAATGCAGTATGGGTTTTAGGCAAAATCAGGGCCGGGATTTAATTTCAGCCAAATACTCAAAAAACAGGTAAACCACTCAGTAAACCGGCCAATGGCAGGCCCATTCAGGTTGTTTTGGTCTTTTATGGGTATTTTACATGTATCCCGGTTTAAAAACGGCGGGGCATTTATTTCATTAATCATTCATTTGATCAACCGGTTTAAAATAGCGTTGCTGCTGTGCCTGTCCTGCTGCAGGGCAATCGGACAGGACATTTCATTTACCAATATCAATACCACTGATGGACTCTCCGATAATTTTATCCGGTCCCTTGCCGTCGATAAGAACGGCTTTTTATGGATCGGAACCAATGAAGGCCTGAATTCATATGACGGATATGCTGTCACCAATTATTCCCGGGAAGAGAATCCTCAGATACCGAGTAAAACGATCACTCATCTTCTTTGTGACAGTAAGAACAATATCTGGATGGGCAGTGACGAAGGGGCTGCCTGGGCGGATGAAAAGAGGCAGTTTCACAAGATTGTCCTGGATGACAGTATTAAAAATTTTATATGCCCGTTCATTTTTGAAACAAGGTCCTGCGGCATTATTTTGTTTACAAACCACGGTCATTACCAGTTAGATCCTGTTACGAACAAGTGGCGGAGCATCGGCTGGATACCTGGTACCCTTGGTTTTGATCATTTCGGGGATATCAATCCAGGCGGGAGGGACCAGGCGATCTATGCTACCGAAACCGGTGTTTATATAGCCGATTTCAACAAGAAAAAAATTATTTTCGAATATCGCCTTCCCTGGGCCTCTTCTGCCTGCCGGCTTGATGACAGCACGATCGCCGTTGCCACACAAAATAATAATGTTTATGAGATCAGTCAGCCTTCCGGCAAGATCATCAGGCATTTGCAAATGTCTATATATGCCGGGAATACCCAGACCAGGAATTCATGGGTCGATCTGAGGGCCGGACCCGGCGCTACCCTTCTTTTCGGCTCTAAAGAATTCGGTTTTTTTATCATTGAACAGAACGGGCATGTTACGCATTATACACATGATCCTGTTGATCCTTATTCCGTCGCTTCAGACCGGGTATCACGTGTCATCAGCACAGCCGGGGGCGATGTAATTGTTGGTACCGAAAGATCCGGATTGAGCATCATTAACCTGAATCGCAAAGTGGCCTTTTACAGGAAAGTATTTTCCAATGGTAAAGGAGAATTATTCGATAGCTGGTTAACTGAAATGACCGAAGATAAAGACAGTACATTCTGGATTGGCTCCGCAGACAGGCTCATCCATTGGGACAGGAAGAATAATAAAACCGAATTCTATTATTACTACGGGAGAGATAAGGATCTATTATACGGTCAACTGGAGATATACCGGCTTTGCTTAGACCATAGGGGACAATTATGGGCAGGTATCAGTGGCTCGGGCCCTGCATTATTCAATAAAAATAAAGGTGATTTCACGATCATCCCCCGGGATCTTTCTGATTCCACGCAACTTGACCCGGGTGTATTCTGCTTCCTGGAAACGAATGACGGAAAAATGTGGGTGTGCAGCCGAAGCGGATTTTATTATATTGACATGAAAACCAAAAAGCCTCACTCTTTCCTGAAGGATAGCTTACTTCGACCTTATTGCACTACCTGGACAGAATCGTTTACCGAGGATAAAGATCATAATGTATGGATCGCTACGAGGGGAAAAGGATTGCTCTGCTATAATCCTGCCCACCGGACACTCCGGCAATTTACCCAAAAAGACGGCCTGATCGATGATGTCTGCCTTCAGTTAATGTGCAGTAGTAGCAATGAAATTTATGTGTGCAATTTCCGGGGATTCAATGTGGTTCATCCGGACGGCAGTATTTCCACCTACACAAAAGAAAACGGATTACGGTTCGACAAAGCAGACGCTTTCCTGGAAGATGAAACCGGCAGGATCTGGATCGCCAATGCCAAATGCCTGGCTGTCTTTGCCCCGCAAACGAAGAAGATCGAGATCTTTGATGAACACGTCAACCTGAATAATGGCGGTTTTAAACCGGCCAGTTCTCTCCGGACTTCTTCAGGGGAATTCCTGTGGGGGACCCAAAGTGGTATTAACTATTTTTCCCCTTCCCAACTGGTCAATTCAACCGATCCGGTCCAACTCAGCCTGCGAACCGTTTTGGCCGGTGACAGCAGTTTTTCCATCAATGGCAATCCCGCTAAAATAGCTTATAAGAAAAACAGTCTTGAGTTCAATTTCGTGGCCGTCAACCTGAAGGGTTCTCATGGCATACACTATCGGTATAAACTGGAGGGGTATGACCTCGATTGGCAGGAAGTGACCGATATAAGACAGGCCCGGTATCACTTTCTTCCGCCCGGAGATTACACGTTCAAAGTGAAAGCCAGCACCGACAGGATCCATTGGACAGACGCTGTGAATCAATTCCGGTTTGAAATTAATGCCCCTGTTTTTATGCGCTGGTGGTTCAGGGCGATGGCCGTATTGGTCATTTTCGGGTCTTTGTTATATTTCTATTTCAGGCGGATCCGTCAGTTGAAACAGAAAAAAGAGGAGCTGGAAACAGAACAGGCGATCAATTATTTCGCATCCAGCATGTACGAACAGCAGGCGGTGGATGAGATCTTATGGGATGTGGCCAAGAATTGTATCGGTCGTTTGCAATTCGAGGACTGCGTGGTCTACCTGCTGGATGAAAAAAAGAATGTACTGGTGCAAAAAGCGGCATATGGTCCCAAGAGCCCGCGCAGCCTTGAGATCATTAAACCAATCGATATTCCCATCGGCAAAGGGGTCGTGGGCTCGGTAGCGCTTCATAAAAAAGCGGAGATCATTCCCGATACCACAAAGGATGACCGATATATTGCCGATGATGCCGTCCGTTTGTCGGAGATCACGGTCCCCATCATTTCAAATGACAAGGTTTTAGGCATCATAGACTGCGAGCACTCAAAAAAAAGGTTCTTTACTCAAAAACACCTCTCCATCCTCACTACGATTGCTTCTCTTTGTGCCAATAAGATCATCCGGGCAAGAACGGAAGTGGAGAAAAAACAGACTGAAATGATGCTGGCAGAGACAAAAAATAAAATGGCAGAAGCAGAAATGCAGGCATTACGGGCACAGATGAACCCGCACTTTATCTTCAATTGCCTGAATTCGATCAACCGGTATATTGTCAAGAGTGACCAGGCGACCGCTTCCCTCTACCTTACTCGTTTCGCCAAGCTGATCCGGCTGATCCTCGATAATTCGCATAGCAAGAATGTGGTATTGTCCAATGAACTGGAAGCGCTGCGTTTATATATAGAAATGGAATCCCTCCGTTTTGACAGTAAATTCTCCTATGAGATCACCGTGGATAAGGATGTTCCTGTTGACAGTATTGAAGTGCCGCCCCTGATCATCCAACCTTATATTGAAAATGCCATCTGGCATGGCCTCCTGCATAAAACGGATCCGGGCTCCCTGCAGATCCATCTGAATCTTCTTTCTCCCTCTATGTTGCAATGCATTATACAGGACAACGGGGTCGGAAGGGAGAAAGCAGCTGAATTGAAAAGCAAGACAGCCACCCGGAAAAAATCGCTTGGGATGGAACTGACAGAAAACCGGCTGTTGTTGCTGAACCAGTATGCCTCAGTGCATTCCAGTGTGGAAATTGAGGACCTGAAGAATGGGGAGGGAGAAGCGTCAGGGACCAGGGTGATCTTAAAGATCCCAATCGGCGATAATTAAAATTTTTACTATGATACGCTGTGTGCTCATCGATGATGAAAAAAATGCTCTCGAAATGATGGAGTGGCTGTTGAAAACCTATTGCCCGCAGGTGGAGATCGCGGCCATGTGCAACAGTTCGGAGCAAGGCCTGGATGCGATCAACCTGCACCGGCCCGATATTGTTTTCCTTGATATCGAAATGCCGAATATGAACGGGTTCGATATGCTGGAAAAATTCGACAAGCTTTTCTTTGACGTGGTATTCTGTACGGCCTATGACCAGTTCGCCATCAAGGCCTTTAAATACAGTGCACTCAACTACCTGCTGAAACCAGTGGACCCGGATGACCTGAAAGCTACCATCAAAAGGATCGAAGAAAAGAAATCATCGCCTTCGAAAGAACAATTTGACCTGTTGCTGCAGACCATGAAACAAGCGAATAAAGCAACCCCCCAGCGCATCGCCCTTACCACCGGCGACGGGCTGATCTTTGTTCCTACCTCCGAGATCATTTATTGTGAGGCCGAAAGCAATTATACCAACGTGGTATTGTCTGGCGGAAAAAAGATCCTGGTATCAAAGGTCTTAAAGGATATCGACGAGGTGCTAAGCGGCCCCGATTTTTACCGTGTTCACAGCTCCTTCCTGGTCAATATCAACCGGATCAAGAAACTGGTCCGTGGCGAAGGCGGTTATATCATTATGGACAACGACGCTACCGTCAGTATCTCCCGAAGCAAGCGCCAGGAGTTCATGGAAATGTTTGAAAAATTCTGATACCATAAGCACTCAATAAAAGCCGCCACCAAGGCGGCTTTTTCATTTTACTCAAAAAAATGCTTGTTCACTCATCAAGGATTGTTTTGAAGGTTAGTGTATCACAGCTTTGCGGTGCAAAAAAAAATGTAAACCTTAAACCTATTACAATGAAAAAGCAATTCATTCTCATGAGCACTATTGCAACAGTGCTGTTGTTTTCCTGCAAAAAGGAAAATATATCCAACCCGGCCGCGAACGGTATGAACGGTTCCAGGATCAAAACCTGGGTGACAGCTTCTTCCGTTTCTAATTATACGTATGACGCATCCGGAAATCTTACTGCACTCACTTACAGTGATGGTTCAAAAAAAACCTACGATTACCAGCCCGGCAAGATCACAGAAAAAATCTTCGATGCTGGTGGCATAAATACACAGGCCTATGTGTATGAACTAAATGCCGATGGACTGGTATCCAAAGAAACCTCTCCGCAAATTCCCGGATTTGATATTGTGACCATTTACAACAGTGAAAGGCAGATCGTTAAGACCGTCGCCCATGCGAATGGACTTATACAGTCTGCTGATTATTTCTACAGTAACGGGAACTGTGACAGCGTCCGTTTCAGCACAGGTAATACCTGGAATTCATCCGTCATTCGTTCCTATTACCCTGATAAGCTGAATTCACTCGATTATGATTCCCAGGGCACTTCTTTTTATGGCAAGGGAAATAAGAACCTGGAAAAAACAGAGCAATACTTTTTTAGTGACGGATCCAAGGGCGACCTCGTGACCTATTCCTATGAACTGGATGCTAAAGGCAGGGCTGTAAAACAAACCACCAGCAGCGGAGCCAATCTTGAAATCGGGCTGATCAGCTATTTCTGATACAGGCTTCAAATAGACGGCCCATTTCATATGGATACGGCCGCTCCCACCGGGGCGGCTTTTCATTTTCAGGACCAGTCAGCAGGTCACTGCCATTTGCTCAATACAATTTACCGTTTACTAAAAATCCTTAGCCGGCAGGGGCTTGTAAAACGAATTTTACGGTGCAAACCCCGTTTTATGATGCAATATTATCCTCTCGCCCCCGGTAACAATTGGGAATACAGGCAAAAGGACGGCAGTACCTATTCCAATACCGTACTCGAAATAAAGGGGAATATCGTGAACCTGAAAAACAGTTCACAGGCTGAGAATTCAATTGTGAAAATTGAAAATGGCTCTATGTACAATGAGCTGATGGGAAAAGATAATTTCCAGCGCTGGCTGAAGGACGATCTGAAAAAAGGGGAAAGCTGGGACGCTGCATTCACCGCCAATGGCCTGAACAGCATATTGCGTTTTACCGTAAAAGAAACGGGGATCAGCAAGGAAGTGGAAGGCAAAACTTACCAGGATGTGGTAATGCTTGAAGCGGAAAGCAAGATCAATATGAACGGTAACCTGATCAGTACCCGTTTCCTGACGCAATACTACTACGCCAAAGGTATTGGACTCATCCTCACAACATCCGGTATGGGTGATGTGAATGCACTCGTATCCTATCATTTAAATTGACTCCTCTCTATTAACCAATAAACCTCCCTTATCCTTAAGTGCCGTCCGCCACCTGGCGGACGGTTTTCTTTTTATTGAATGAGGCTTACTCAAAAAAACTTCCAATCGCTCAACATGGCTTTCACAAAAGGATAAAGCAGTCAACATTTGTGTTACCATTAAAAATTATTGTATGAAAAAGATTGCCTTTCTTTTATTCCTGTCCGGTCTTACATATTACGGTATCTCGCAGGGTGTTGCCATCAATCAGACCAACACACCTGCCGATGGCAGCTCCATGCTGGATATCAGCAGTCATACCCGGGGCGTTTTATTAACAAGGCTGCGCACCATCGAAAGAACGGGGATCAGTGCACCGGTAACCGGGTTATTTACTTATGACACCGATACGAGGAGTTTCTGGTATTTTGACGGGGGATGGCACCAGGTACTGAATGATATGTCATCGATCACTCCTATGGGACCTGCCTTAGGTGACCTTAGCGGTACATATCCCGCTCCTACTGTTTCCAAGATCCAGAATCTTGGCGTTGCATTCGGCGTTCCCTTTGACAAACAGGTTCTCAAATGGGATGGGCTGAATAACCAATGGTCCGGACAGAATGATTCTTTGTTTTTACCATACAATGCAACTTTTGGAAGCAGTTCCAAATTATTCGGGGTTACCAATACCAACAGCACCAACGGAGCAACGGCTGTTTATGGTAAAAGCGGTGCCGGCAGTGGCATCACTCCTGCATTGACAATAGGTGTGTGGGGTGATAATGCCAATGGAGCCGGTGTTTTGGGCACGGGTAATAACGGAACCGGTGTGTATGGTTATAGTATCAATAATTACGGTGTGTATGGTTATACTGCAGGACTTAATTATGCCGGCGTCTATGGCTCAAATGCGAATGCAGGCACCGGAATTTTGGGTGAAGTGTATAGTGGGGGGATCGGAATGTTTGGTAAGTCAAACGGTACTGCAGGTAAAGCAGCTGTATTTCAAAACCTGAATGCAAACAATACAGATACCGCCGTAAATATTTTACATAACGGAACAGGGATGGGAATGAATTTGTCATTACCAAATGTATCCGGCTCGGGCACAGGGATGAATATTTCTGTTTCCGGCAGTGGTTTGGCCATTTATGGGGTCAGCAATATGGGGCCCGGCGCATTTTTTCAAACCAGCAATGTCAGCAATCCAAACCCGGCCATCACGGCAGCGGGATTGGGTACCGGACCCGGGATCTCTGTTGCGATGTTTGGGAGCAGCAGCCCTGCGAACGGTATCAATATAAACCTGCAGGGCACAGGGAACGGCATGGTCATTACGTTGCCCAATGCTTCCAACAATTCAACGGGAATACAAGTTATCCATAGTGGCACGGGGAATGGCATTTATTCAAGCGTGGTATCCGGCCGTGGTCTGTGGACACAGAATACCAGCATCACAACGAATACAGAATTATTTTATGCCAATAACGTGGGCCTGGGTCATACAGGTAAATTCACAACGACTAACAGTTCTAATAGTAGTTCCGGGGTTTATATTTCCACGAACGGTACAGGAAGGGGTGTTGAAGCAATCATTTCAAATTCTTCCAGTGCTGCGGCTGCGGTTTATGCCAGCAGTTCCGGAAGCAGCGGTATACAGGCCTATGCTCAGGGAACGGCTATCCTGGGACAGGCTACCACTACAACTGGTGGCGTAGGTGTATTTGGACAATCTTCCTTAAACAGTGCGGATGGTATCGGGGTGAAAGGAATATCTTACAG
>CAZZDQ010000038.1:0-29807 GCA_964652845.1 uncultured Chitinophaga sp. | reverse complement strand
AGATTCCGAACTGGCCGCTTGGGGTACAAAATACGCTATCCCTGTAATAAGTTGCTACAACCTGGCTGGTTGTAAAAGTAGGGTTTGAGCCGCTGCCAATAGTCGTCCATGGGCCGGTGGCGGCAGGAGCCTTTTGAAAACTATGAACCAATGATGCAACCGGTGGATTGTTTGACACCGACAAGGTGAAAGGAGTACCGGGGCCAACAGGATTCTGAGAAGCAAGCGTATTACCCGGGGCAGGAGTGCCCGAACAAGGAGCGGCAAAACAAACTCCTGCATCTATTTGAATGGTGCCGCTTGCAGGCAATGTACCCACATCATTAACCAAAAAGTAATAGGTGGTGCCTGCAGTACCGTTAAACGAAAAAACGATTGGTGTACCCTGGGTAGCACTCGATCCCGGATCGGTGATCCAGTTGGTGCAAGTATTTCCCCCTGAAATAGGTGGCGGCGTTGCATTATACACTGTTACAAAAGAGAAATTTCCATTGGTTGCATTATAAGTAACCGTGACGCATTGGGCAACCGGGTTTAGCCACTGATATACCTGATAATGAAAAGTGCCTGCTAATCCGGCTGTACAAGCTCCCGGTGCTGCACATGTTTTTACAACCCCGTCACGGAAAGGCCTTACCGGCATTGTTGGGTCACCGGCGCTAACTGAATAAGTCCACGTAGTACACGTAGCTTGGGGAGCAAGAGGAATTCCGAATTTAGTCTTATTGATAGGTCTCCCTGCATCATTGTCAGAAACGGAAGTGTTAGGGGAAATTTGTCCCGTGGTGCGATTTGAATTTGCCGACTGAATCTGTCCCAGATTCATGGCCTGGGGCACTACTGCACGGCTTTTATTTATGGACGCTTTTCCGTTTTTCTCCTGGGCATAAGAAAAACTAACACTACCAAATAAAATAAAAACAGTTGCAAAAATTTTCGTACAAAGCCCTAAAGTTTTTTGCGTAAATTTTGGTTGCATATTAGAGATTTTAAGTTAATGATAATACCGGCCAGGCCGGTGAAGACCGGAATCGGGAACTAAGGTAATTTTTTTGGATAATTAAAAAAAATAATCCGGCTATTTATTAACGGATCAGGTACCCTCCGGGTTGGCAGGGAGGGTCAGAAAAAGTGCTGGTTTCCACAGAAATCTACCATTTATCCACTTCTTCATCGCCCTTTTCACTCTGCGGGGAAGATTCGGCCTGCGGAGCGACGGCCTCCGGCTTATCCTCCACCTGCTGGACTGGCTCTTTTTCGATGTTAATATCCCCGTTATGGTTCGTCTCGGCCAGGGGTGATTCCTCGTGGTTATACGCATCAAAATCGAAATCGGGCATCAATTCCGTCTTCACATAATCGGCTGTTTCATTCAATGCTTTTATGAATTTGTTGAAATCCTCCTTATAAAGAAAGATCTTATGACGGTCGTAGCCGTTATCATCAAAACGTTTGCGGCTTTCGGTGATGGTCAGGTAATAATCGCTTCCCTTCGTGGTCCGGACATCGAAAAAATAGGTCCTTCGCTTCCCGGCCCGGATGCGTTTGGAAAAAATACTATCTGCTTTTTTTTCTGTATTATCGTAACCCACTGTTTGGAGATTTTTTGCCTGCCCGTCGGCAGGTTGGTGAAGAATTAGTTTTGGCAGGGGCAAATATAGATATGTTTTTGATATAGCCAAACGGGATCAACCCATCCTGGAATGCCATCTGTTCCTTTTCACTCTGTGGCAAAGCTCATAGCGGAATCCCCTTTTTGCTGCCGTTCAAACAGGCGGGCATAATACCCTTTTTTCTCCAGGAGGGAAGCGTGATCGCCCTGTTCGATGATCTGTCCATCGTCCAGCACAATGATCTTATCAAAGTGAAAAAGGGTGAAGATCCGGTGGGTGATGATGATCGTCGTCTTGCCGCTGAGCGTCTCTTGCATGTTCCGGATGATCTCGTTTTCGGTGCGGGCATCTACGGCGCTCAGGCAATCATCAAAGAGCACAACCGAAGATGGTTTCATAAAAGCACGGGCGATGGAAACACGCTGTTTCTGCCCGCCGCTGAGCGTCACGCCCCTTTCTCCCACGATTGTATCATACTGTTCCGGGAAAGCGCTGATCTCCCTGTCGATAACGGCTGTAACAGCAGCCTCGCGGGCGGGCATATGATCCTTATTTTTATCTACCCCGAAAAGAATATTATTCTCAATGGAATCACTGAATAAAAAAATATCCTGCGGCACATAACTGATCTGTTTCCGGAGGGATCTCAGTTCCAATTGCCTTATCGCGTGCCCGTCCAGGAAGATCTGCCCTGAATCAGGATCATACATCCGGAGCAACAACTGGGCAATGGTCGATTTCCCGCTGCCCGTTCTTCCCACAATGGCTACTTTCTCTCCCGCCTCTATTTCAAGGTTGAAATTCTTCAGCGCCTTGATACCTGTATGGGGATAGGTGAAATTCACATCCTGGAACCGGATCTGCCCTTTCAGTACTGCTGTTTCCGCAGACACGGGGTTTGAAATGGAAGGCTCGGTCTTTAAAAACTCATTGATCCTCTTTTGGGATGCCGAAGCCCGTTGGATCATACTTGCGGTGAGCCCGATGGCGCTGACCGGGAAGGTGAGCATATTGATATACATCACGAATTCCACGATCGTATTGAGCCCGATATGGTGTTGCCCCCGGATATAATATAGTCCCCCGATCATGATCGTGAGCAGGGTGCTCAGGCCGATCAAAAAAGTGATGGAAGGAAAAAATACGGCTTCCACTTTTGCCAGCCCGATGGCATTCTTTTTATAGGCCTCACTGCCATGCCTGAAAAAGCCCAGCATCGCTTTTTCCTGCACATATGATTTGATGACGCGGATCCCGGAATAGGATTCCTGCGCCTGCATGGTCAGGCTGCTGAGACGGGCCTGGATCCTTTCACTTTTTCGCTGAATGGTGTTGTTGACATAATAAATGGTGGCGGCCAGCACCGGCAGCGGCATCAGGACATAAAGGGTCAGCTCAACATCCGTTTTAAGCATAAAATAAATGCTTAGTGAAATAACGGCAAGGAGGTTGGCAATATACATCACGGCAGGTCCGACGAACATCCTGACCCGGCTGACATCTTCCGCGATCCGGTTCATCATGTCGCCGGTACTATGTGTTTTATAAAATGCCGTATCCAGCCGCTGGTAATGACGGTAGATCTCGTTCTTCTGGTCATATTCAATATGCCGGCTCATGACAATAATGGTCTGCCGCATCAGGAAAAGGAAGAAGCCCCTTAATAAAGCAAGTGCCAGGATGATGATCCCGATGAGTGCGACTACGGTGAAAATACTGTACGCGGGATCCATCAGCCAGGCGGTGATCTTATTCACCAGCGTAGCATAATGACTTTGGACTGGCGGCGTATGGTTATTCCCTCCTTTCAGTTTTTGTTGCACAAACCCGATCACAAAGGAAGTGACCTGCGGTGCCAGCACATTAAAATAGTTGGATAAAAAAACGAATGCGATGCCGATGCCCAGCCGGATCCGGTATTTCCAGAAATATTTATTGAGTGCCCGGAGGTGTTTCAATTAAATTTTTCATGAAGGTAAATGCAATTCCGGTAATCGTTTGTATGTGCAGCGGATCAGTCGTAAGTTCATTCACCTTCTTCCAGTTACCAATTGCATTTTCTTAATAATCCAAAAGCGGAAAGAGAGGGATTCGAACCCTCGTACCGCAAAATGCGGTAAACGGTTTTCGAGACCGTCCCGTTCAACCACTCCGGCATCTTTCCTTTGCTCAATTTAAATATAAAACCCAACACTGATCTGTTGGGTGTGGCGGAGAGAGAGGGATTCGAACCCCCGGACCTGTTACAGTCAACGGTTTTCAAGACCGCCGCAATCGACCGCTCTGCCATCTCTCCATTAGCAAAATTAGTTTTGGAAGACGGTTCCTCAAAATGAATTCTAAATGATTTGAGACGTTTTCAGGAAGTTGTATCCTTCAATTGTCTTAAAGAAATACTCCCTTTTCGCAGCTTCAGATTTTGTGTGAAAATTTTCCAAGTAATGGACAATTAGGGGGCGGCGGCTTTTCGTAGACCTTACTTTACCGTCATTGTGTTTTTTTAATCGGATTTCGATATCTGCACAGTGACCATAATAATAACCTCCGTCCTTTAAGCTTTTCAGAATATATGCAAAAAAAGGCAAACAGATAATACTTGGTGATTAAATCCGGAGCCGGATAAACTGAATAATTACGGTCAACGGTTTTTCCAGAAGGGATCCCCTTGGGACAAGACCGCCGCAATCGACCGCTCTGCCATCTCTCCGGGGCAAAAATACCCCTGAATGGCCGACCGGCAAAATGGATAAGCAGGGATCCATTATTTTTTAACGAGCCGGCATTCAATTATCTTTAAGGGATGCAGGATCCATTCAGTCACAGGAACATTCTTGCCCTTTGCATCTTGTTTATATCCATATTTTTTTTCATCCTGGGATTTCAGTACCCGCTGCTGCAGTCAGGCTACGGGATCGGCCCGATCACACTGAAATCTGAGAATATCTACCTGTCCTCTTCTTCAAAATATTTTTTTGACAAGGGGGAGCCTTTTATCGGGTTGTTATTGCTTTTTTTTACCATTATATTTCCCATCCTGAAATATATTTTTCTCCTGCTCACCCTCCTGGGGAAAAAATTTCCGAAACATCATTATGTGAGCACAGTACTGGAGATCATCAATAAATGGTCGATGCTGGATGTGTTCATAGTGGCTGTGCTGATCCTGAACCTTAAATTTGATTCCCTTCTCATCATATCAAAACTGAGATCAGGCACTACCCTTTTCGCCATCTCGGTAGTCTTATTGATGGTATGTTCTTTCATTATCCGAAAAATAACTGCGCCGTTGCGGACCAGCTAGAATTATTTTTCGCATCTGGTTACTTTCCGTACATTTATATAAATGTCCCGGTATGCAAACCGTATCTTCCCTGCTCCTGCGAAAAAACAGAAAGCCCGTCTTTGTTGCCCCTGATACGCCCGTGATCGAAGCCCTGAAGATCATGGCAGAAAAGAATATCGGTGCCGTTATCGTAATGGACCACGATGCATACCGTGGCATTGTAACGGAAAGGGATTATTCCCGTAAAGTGGCGCTCAAGGGAAAGAATTCGGCTACCACCACCGTGGGAGAGATCATGACCACTGATTTCCCTGCAGTAAAACCATCTGATACCATTGATCATTGCATGGAGTCCATGTCTACCCGCAATATCCGGTACATGCCGGTATTTGAAAACGATAAACTGACCGGCATCGTATCGATGAGCGATGTGGTGCAGGAGACCATCCTGGCGCAAAAAGAAACCATTGCACACCTGCACAGTTTCATACAAAGCTGACTTGCCTGCTCATTAAATATCACGGAGCCCCGTAAGGCTCCGTTTTTATTTTAACAGGCCTTTCAGATCCGCAAGCGGTCAAACTGTTCGTACATTGCATAAAAGAAAATATGAGTAACCCTGAAGTTGCCACACTGGCCAATGGTTGCTTTTGGTGCACAGAAGCAATATTCAGCAGTTTGAAGGGCGTTTCAAAGGTCACCAGCGGATATAGCGGCGGGCATAAAGAGAATCCGACCTACAAAGAGGTATGCAGCGGGAATACCGGGCATGCCGAATGTCTGCAGATCGAATATGATCCCGGTGTGACCAGCTTTGATGAACTGCTCGAAGTTTTCTGGAAAACGCATGACCCCACTACCCTGAACCGACAGGGGAATGACATCGGGACCCAATACCGGAGTGCAGTATTTTATCATAACGGGGAACAAAAACAAAAAGCTGAGGCATACAAGGAGGCCCTGGACAAAAGCGGGGCATATGATAACCCGGTTGTAACGGAGATCACAGCCTTCACAAAATTTTATCCTGCAGAAAATTATCACCAGCATTATTTTGAGAACAATGAGCATGAAAACTCTTATTGCAGGCTGGTGGTGCGTCCCAAAGTGGACAAATTCAAAAAAGTGTTTGCAGGTAAATTGAAGACCGCTTAGTACAAGCTTTATTTTTTCGTCCTTCTCAATTCAAGCAGGTTAAGTGCATTCGGGTAAAAGCCGGTGATGCCGGGTTGCACCAGGTGAATCACCTTATCATACCAGAGCGGCACCACCGGGGCATCCCGTATCATCAGGGCATCGGCCTGGCGGTACAATGCATACCGTAATGAATCATTTGTTTCGGCGATCGCTTTCTCGAACAAAGCATCAAATGCCGGGTTATTGTATCTCGTATAATTGGGCGGAGCGGGATTTTTTGAATAAAATACTGATAAATAATTTTCCGCATCAGGATAATCGGCGATCCAGCTGCCGCGGAAAAAAACCGCCCGCTGGTTAGCCGTCAGTTCGAGCAACAAAGATTTCTGAACGGTTTCCACCTGCACCCGGATCCCCGATCCCTCCAGTTCTTTTGCGATAAAGCCCGCAATATCCGCATAGGTAGCAATCGTGAGCAGTTTGACGGAAGGCAATCCATTCCCTTCGGGAAAACCCGCTTCGCCCAGTAATTGTCTCGCCCTTACCGGATCATAATGATAGCCGGGAACGGATACGGAATCAAAGGAAGGCAGTCCCAGCGGCACGAACCCCGAAATAGCGGGCGTGCCGATCGAATTGCGCAAATAAAGAATGAGTTTATCACGGTCGAACCCGTAATTGATCGCCTGCCTGATCTTTTGAAGACGCAGCGGTGAATTTTTAACGATATCATTCAATGCATCGACCAGGATGCCGAAATATTCGATGTTCAGGTAAGGGTGCGTTTGCAGTTGTATCTTATCCTTCCACCGGCCACGCAATTCACCCCGCTTGGTCAGGATCTCATCTTTGAATGAAGGATCGATATCATTGATAAAATCAACCTGGTTTTGCCTGAACAATAAGAACTCGGTGGCCTTGCTGTCGTAAAAGGAAACACTGATACCGTCGAGGTAAGGAAGCCGGTTGCCGGCACTGTCTTCTTCAAAATAATTTTTATTCCGTTTCAACTTCAGTGTCTGGCCCTCCTCCCATGCAACAAATTGAAAGGGCCCTGTTCCTACCGGGTGATGCCTGAAATCAGTCCCGTATTTTTCCACTGCTTCATGCGGGAGTATGGAGCAGTATTGCATGGAAAGTATGCCCAGGATGGGCTGGTATGGTTTTATCAGTTTCAATTGAAAGGTAGAATCATTGACAGCCGCGAAAGGTTGCAGCGAATCCACTTTATGGTTGAAGATCCATGCACCGGGACTGGCGATCCTTTTATCAATAACCCTGTCCAGGCTGTATACAATATCCCCTGCATTCATTTTTCTTCCCTTCCCGGCGGGGAAGGCTGCATCATCCTGGAAGAAAACATCGGTCCGCAAATGAAAAGTGTACAGCTTTTTATCTGCAGAAAGTTCCCAGCTTTTTGCCAATGATGGTTTGATATGCAGGCTGTCATCGATCTCCACCAGTGAATTGAAAAGCTGGTGTGTGGCCCATATAATGGACTGGTTTTTGGCAAAGGCGGGATCCAGCGAGGCAATACCATTGAAGTCGTTGTACCGGAAGATCTTCAGGTCATTTCTCCCCTCGTGGTAACAGGAATAGATCACCAGGCAGCAGGCAATGACAGTTCCTGTATATTTAACGTTCAGGTTGCGCATCAAATATTAAATTTACAGCATCAAATAGTTGTAACATGAATTTTTTGTACAGGATCTGTTTCGTTTCCATATGGATCTTCTTGATACAGGCTTCGGGTTTCGCACAGCCGCTCAGCAAGAAAAAAACTTTCACCCACCAGGATACCCTGCGTGGCAGTATCAATGCAGAACGCAGCTGGTGGAATGTGGTAAGCTATACCATTTGGGTAAAACCTGATTTTGATTCGAAATCCATTGTGGCATCCAACGAGATCGGGTTTGCCGTCACCAGTGATGGTACCAACCGGAAAATGCAGATCGACCTGCAGGAACCGCTGACCATCGACAGTATCTGGTTTGATATGAAACCCCTGCGGGCCTATAGCAGGGAAGGAAATGTATACCATGTGGATTTCGGCAATTATAAATTCTATGTGCCCCGTACCCTTGTAAAAGTGGATACGCCGATGGCAGAACATACGCTTAAAATATTTTATCATGGCAATCCGCGCATCGCCGTCTACCCGCCCTGGGATGGAGGCTGGATCTTTACGAAAGATGATAAGGGCCGTCCCTGGATGAGCGTAGCCTGCCAGGGCCTGGGCGCCAGCGTATGGTATCCATGCAAGGATCACCAGAGCGACGAACCCGACAGGGGTGCGATCCTGAATATCCAGGTACCCGATAGTTTGGTGGCGGTTGGAAATGGAAAACTCATTGATATAAAGCGTGTCGGAAACCTTCATCAAACACTCTATTCCTGGCAGGTGAAGAATCCAATCAATAATTATGATATCATTCCTTATATCGGGAAATATGTGAACTTCTCGGAGATCTACAATGGGGAAAAAGGTAAGCTGAATTGTAACTACTGGGTGCTTGATTATGATTTACCCAAAGCAAAAGCTCAATTTGGAAGGGATGTGAAGCGCATGCTGCAAGCCTTTGAATTCTGGTTTGGCCCCTACCCTTTTTACGAGGATGATTATAAGCTGGTGGAAGCCCCGCACCTGGGCATGGAACACCAGAGTGCGACTGCTTATGGCAATCATTTCCAGGACGGTTACCTCGGTATGGACCTCTCCGGGAGCGGCTGGGGATTGAAATGGGATTATATCATCGTACATGAAAGCGGGCATGAATGGTTTGGCAACAGTATCACCACCAATGATATTGCCGATATGTGGGTACACGAAGGCTTTGCCATGTACAGCGAGGCCCTGTTCATTGATTTTTTCTACGGTAATAAAGCCGGGGATGCCTATGTGCAGGGGATACGTCATAATATCAGCAATGATATTCCTGTTATCGGGAAATATGGCGTGAATCAGGAAGGCAGCGGAGATATGTATAATAAGGGGGCTAATATGCTGCATACCATCCGGCAGGTGATCAATGATGATACCTTATTCAGAAAAATACTCAGGGGACTGAACAAGACCTTTTACCATAAAACAATTGATTCCAGGGACCTGGAAAAATGTTTCTCCCAACTGGCAGGCGTTGACTTTTCAAAAGTATTTGACCAATACCTGCGTACTACCAAAATACCTACCCTGGAATATAAGATCAAAGGAGACTCGATTCTATATCGCTGGACTAATTGCGTTGACGGCTTTAATTTGAAAGTTAAAATTGCCCTAAGTGGTGGATTGGATGGACAAGCAAGTTGGATCTCACCTATTGAGAAATGGCAAGCAATGCATTACATTTCTGGCACAGGGCCAGCATCTTTAAGTGTTGATAAAAATTTTTATATAAATGTAAAGAAGGTTGAATAAGGATCTCAAATTGTTTGTTGCCAATTGCCAATCGCCATTTTCTAATTTCTTATTTCTCATTTCTTACTCCTTATTTCTAGCCGCTCCCCGATTTATTATCTTTACCCCATGAGCAGCATACGCCGGCAGAGCATCATTTCTTCTATAGTGATTTATGTCGGTTTCGGTGTCGGCTTGCTGAATACCTATCTGTTCACCCGCAAAGGGATCTTCCTCGAACCGCAATACGGGCTATACAATGCATTTATTGCCATTGCCCTGCTGATGATGGCTTTTTCCAGCCTGGGCATGCAGACCTATATACACAAGTTTTTCCCCTATTACAAACAGCTCCTGCCGGATAAGGAAAATGACCAGGCCACCCTGGCCCTTGTGAGCGGTGTGATAGGTTTTACCATCATCATTCTTGCGGGTATCCTATTAAAGCCACTCGTGATTAAGAAATATATCACGAATGCACCGGAAATCATCACATATTATAACTGGATATTTTTACTGGGTTTCGGATACCTTATATACAACCTTCTTGAAGCTTTCACATGGCAGCTGCACCGGTCTGTTTTCGCCAATTTCCTGCGCGAACTAGGCTGGCGCTTCTATATTTCTGTGCTCATTATCCTTTTTTGGTGCAAGCTGATCAATTTCAGTTTATTTATCAAACTTTTTGCCTTTAGTTATCCTCTCATTGCACTGATACTCCTGGCGTATTTAACCGGTACAAGGCAATTACACCTCGTCTTTACCGTGAGTAAAGTGACCCGTCGCTATAAAAAATATATCTGGCAGCTCTGCTTATTTGTATATGCAGGGCTGATCATTCTGAATATATCAATGGTCTTTGATACCTTATTGATCGGATCGGTCAAGGCGCTGGCCCTGGTCGGCGTCTATGCACTGGCCCAGAACATAGCCACTATGATACAGGCCCCGCAAAGGGCCATCATTGCAGCCTCCATCGCCCATCTTTCCCGCGCCTGGAAGGATAAAAATATTACGCTAATACAAAAGATCTATCAGCACTCTTCCATCAATCAGCTGATCTTTTCCTGTGGCTTTTTAGCTCTAGTTATACTCAGTTTTAAGGATGCGGTAACCACATTCAATATCAACGCCTCTTATGCAGAAGCATTCATTCCGGTAATCCTTCTTGGGCTAACCAAGGTGGTCGATATGGGCACCGGGCTAAATACCCAGATCATCGGCACGTCTCTTTACTGGAAGTTTGATCTTGTGAGCGGGGTGATCCTCCTGGCTATTATGCTACCGACGAGTTATCTTTTTACCATCAATTGGGGGATCGTGGGTACAGCGACAGCACAGTTGATCTCGATCACGATTTATAACTTAATACGTTTCCTTTTTTTATGGAAAAAATGCAAGCTTTTCCCTTTCACGATCCATACGGCGCAGGCTTTATTGCTCGCGGGCGGTTGTTTTGCTCTCTGCTATTATATCTTCAGGGATCTCCATGGATGGACGGGGATGATCGTCCGCAGTGGTATTTTCACGATGCTCTATGCCGGTGGAGCCATATGGATGAAACTTTCACCCGATATCGCACCGGTGATGCAATCCCTTAAAAAAAGATTCTCCGGGAAAACCCTGCGCTGAATGCTGCTGGGATCAATTGGAGGCAGTGGCCTGCTTATTGTCGATCCTTCCGGCACCGGCAAAACGTTGCACATAATAATCATCGAAGAGGTTGCTGACGGTCACTCCTTTGGAAACAGAGGCATGCGCAAAATGATTATTGCCCAGGTAAATGCCCACGTGTGAGATACCCCATCCGTGGATATTGAAGAATACAAGATCGCCTTCCTGCAATTCCGTGGTGGATATCTTGCGGCTCAGGTTGTACTGGTCCCTGGAAACCCGAGGCAGGCTGTAACCATACGCTGCGGCATATACTGCCACGGTGAAACCGGAACAATCCACCCCGTGTTTGCTTTCACCGCCTGTCCGGTAGCGCACACCGTACCAATCATCAACGGCTTCCAGTAAGGAAAGACTGGGCAGGGAAGCAATATCCGTATTCAGGAGGCCGGCATATTTTATCTGGATCGGGGAGGGAGCGGTTGCCGTGGTATTATCGGGAAGGACAGGATTCCTTTCCACCGCATCCTTGAATTCATTTGTGACAGCATTCGTCTTTTCCACGTTAGGGCCTTTCACCGCATTGATCTCGCCGATCTTTGTCGCTTTTACAGTTGTATTATCGCTTATTGTGGGAGGAATAATGGATATATCATCGATGAACTTAGTGGTCACCGTGGAGCTTTCCGGCTTTTGCTCCGTTTGTTTGCGTGATAGATTAAGTGATTTGAAAGCAGTGCAACTGCTCAGGGAAAGTACGATCAGTACTGCTGGTAATAATTTTCTTTCCATTACGTCTTTCTTTTTAGGATGATTTCATGGGTTTCCCAATCCTGGTCCCGGTCAGCTTTGCATACCAGCAAGCAGTAGCATTTAAAACCCCGGGATATGCCCGCCTGTGCGGGTTGCAAAAATACCGTTTCTCTGCCAAATAAAACTTTTTTATATAACGTTTTTTATGGCCTGAAATTATGAAAAGAGTAACTTACTGTGGGTAAGTATATTACCTTTTCAACGTTTTTTTTATTTGAGACGGATCAAGAAATATTTTTATAAATTCATTCACAATTTCAATCGATGCAGACCCTTCTCTGTTATTTTCTATTCTTCTTTTTAACAAGCGGATGTAATTCTTCGGGCAGTGATGCGGCCATCCTGAAAAATGCTACGGCAGTAAAAACACCCCGTAAAGATTCCCTGCCCTCCCCGCATCCGCTCAGACCCTATGATGAATTATCCTATTCCGGACGGCAGGTCCTCACTGCAGCACCCGGTACCAAATCAGTTGTTTTCAATTCATCCGGATCACGTTTATATGCCATGAACCTGGAAGGGATGAGTGTGTATGAATTCAGCCAGTCCACAAAAAAACTGATGCGTGAATTCAAGTTCAAACCCACCGCCGGAATCGGCTGGGATTATAACCGGAACCGGCCCATTGCTTCTTTCCAGGAAAAACCGGTGGAAGCCTGTTTCACACATAATGATAAAATTCTATGGGTATCGCTGCATAATGCAGGGGGCATTGTTCCCATTTGGGTGGATGATTATATGACCGCCTATAAAACAAAGGCGGACACCCAAAAAACAAAACAGGTTACTGTCATCTACCCCGATAATAACAGGACCGATGTCTTCAATGCGCCTTTGATCTCCACAGGGAAAACACCGAAGGTGATCGCCAGGACAACAGACAATAAATACTTGCTGGTCAGCAACTGGCATTCACGTTCCGTAAGTATACTGCAACTGGATGAGCATTTTTATCCCTTTGCCAAAGTCATCAATACGATCCAGGTCTCAGCCATTCCCCGGGGTATTGCCGTCAATGACAATAAAAAGAAATCTTATGTGGCCATCATGGGCGGTTCCAGCCTGGCCGTCGTGAATCACGATACCTGGCAGGGAGACAGCGTCATCAATGTGGCCAGTAACCCGCGGCATGTGGTGATGGATACCAGTGGCCATCTTTTTCTTTCCTATAACAGCCTGGGCGAGATCGCCTGCCTTGATGAAACGACAGGCAAAACCTTATTCACTGCCCGCACCCATGCACAACCCCGGACAATTGTGCTGTCAAAGAACAAAAAATTCATTTTTGTCACCTGCTACAGCGGCGACATGGTGGATGTATATAAGATCAACCCCGACGGTTTTTCCATGATCGTTTCATTGCCCTGCGGCGGTCATCCGGTAGGTGTGGATGTGTTTGAAAATGACGATACCCTCGAAGCATGGGTTTGCAGTTATAACAGCGGGACGATCAGTGTCTATAGTTTTAAAAAGAAATAATTATCAACAAACCTGCCGGCAGGCAGTATATCAATCATTACGAAACAGAAGTTAATTATATTCGTAATCCTAAGTCTTAAATCCTAATTCGTATTTCAAAGTGAAATTCTCCCATCTCCACGTACACACTCAGTTTTCCCTGCTTGACGGCGCCGCTTCAATTCAGAACCTCTATCAGAAAGCCATCAGGGATGGAATGCCCGCCCTGGCCATCAGCGATCACGGCAATATGTTCGGCGTATTTGAATTCGTTGCAGAAGCGTATAAGCATAAAGATGAGAAAGGCAACCTGAAAGTGAAACCTGTCGTGGGATGTGAGTTTTATATCACGGCGCAGCGTGAGATCAGGCAATTCACCAAAGAACAACGCGACCCGCGGCATCACCAGATCCTGCTGGCCAAAAATGAGGAGGGATATAAAAACCTCATCAGGCTCACTTCCCTTGGTTTCACCGAAGGATTATATGGAAAATATCCCCGCATCGACAAAGAACTGATCCAGCGTTATCATAAGGGACTGATCGCCACTACCTGTTGCCTCGGCGCCCTGGTACCCCAGACCATCTTAAAAAAGGGAGAAGACGAAGGCGAAAATGAATTCAAATGGTGGCTCAATATCTTCCAGGAGGATTATTATATCGAATTGCAGCGGCATGGTCTTCCGGAACAGGACAAAGTGAATGAAGTGCTGCTGAAATTCGCCCGGAAATACGGGGTAAAGGTCATCGCCTCCAATGATTCCCATTATGTGGAAAGGGAGGATTTCAATGCACATGATATTTTGCTCTGCATTAATACCGGGGAGAAACTAAGCACCCCCGCCCTGCGTGAATTCACGGATGATGATGTGCACGTGAAGGATAAACGATTCGCTTTCCCCAACGACCAATTCTATTTCAAGACCACGGAGGAAATGAGCAAAACATTCCATGACCTGCCTGAAGCGATCGACAATACCAATGAGGTCGTTCAAAAAGTGGAACTCCTGAACCTGACCCATGATATCCTCCTGCCCAGTTTTCCCGTGGATAAAGCATTTCAATTGCATACCAGGGAAGAAACCTTCGGAAAGAATATCATCAGCGCCGAGGCCCTGAATCAATCGGAATACCTCCGGCATATGACCTATGAAGGCGCCCAGAAAAGGTATGCGGAGATCACACCGGAGCTGAAGGAACGGATCGAGTTTGAACTTTTCACCATTAAAACCATGGGATTTGCCGGTTATTTTTTGATCGTCAGTGATTTTATCCGGGCGGGCCGGGAAAAGGGTGTATTCATCGGCCCGGGGCGGGGTTCAGCAGCGGGCAGCGTGGTGGCTTATTGTACCGGCATCACCAATATCGATCCCCTCAAATACAACCTGCTTTTTGAGCGGTTCCTGAATCCCGACCGCAAATCCATGCCCGATATCGATACGGATTTTGATGATGAAGGCAGGCAAAAAGTGATCGATTACGTGGTGGGCAAATACGGGAAGAACCAGGTGGCACAGATCATCACGTATGGCACCATGGCTGCCAAGATGAGCATCAAGGATGTGGCCCGTGTGATGGATCTGCCGCTGAATGATTCCAACGCACTGACCAAACTGGTGCCTGAAAGGCCCGGTATTGAACTAAAAAGAATTTTACATGCACCCATGAAATTACGTGAAGGCGAACAATCACTCGAAGAAAGGGACGGCCTGGTAAATGATGACATGGAAAATATCAAAAGGTTGCGCGAGATCTATAAAGAGGAAAATACACTTGCTTCCAGGGTATTGCATGAAGCGGAAAGGCTGGAAGGCTCGGTCCGCAATACGGGCATCCATGCCGCCGGCATCATCATTGCCCCCTGCGACCTGATGGAACTGATCCCGATCGCTACGGCCAAAGATTCTTCGCTCTGCGTGACACAGATCGAGGGAAATATCATAGAAGAAGCGGGCGTCATAAAAATGGATTTCCTGGGATTGAGAACACTGACCATCATTAAAAATGCCCTGCAGCTGATCAAACAAAATCATGACATTGAAATTGACATTGATAAGATCCCGCTGGACGATAAAAAGACATTTGAACTGTACCAGCATGGCGCCACCGTGGGCACTTTCCAGTTCGAAAGCACGGGTATGCAGAAATACCTGCGCGAACTGAAGCCCGATAAACTGGAAGACCTTATTGCCATGAATGCATTATACCGTCCGGGTCCCATCGCGTATATCCCTAATTATATCGACCGGAAACACGGAAGGGAGGCCATCACCTATGACCTGCCGGAAATGGAAGAATACCTCAGGGAGACCTATGGGATCACGGTCTACCAGGAGCAGGTAATGCTGCTGGCGCAAAAACTGGCCGGTTTCAGCAAGGGTGATGCGGATGTATTGCGAAAAGCCATCGGCAAAAAACAAAAAGCCATGCTGGACAAGATGAAAGCGCAGTTCATCGCCGGTGCCACGGAAAAATTATACCCGCCCGCAAAACTCGAAAAGATCTGGAACGATTGGGAAGCCTTTGCACAATATGCTTTCACCAAATCGCATTCGGCCTGTTATGCGCTGGTGGCTTACCAAACCGTTTATTTAAAAGCCCATTATCCCGCAGAATATATGGCTGCTGTGCTGAACAATGCCGGCAGCATTGAAAAGATCACCTTCTTCATGGAGGAATGCAAGCGGATGGGTATCCGGGTGCTGGGGCCTGACATCAATGAATCCCTGAACGGGTTTGCCGTCAATAAAAATGGCGAGATCCGTTTTGGGCTGGGCGGCTTAAAAGGAGTGGGTGAAGCGGCAGTGGAAAGTATCATCAGCATCCGGCAAAAGGATGGCGCATTTAAAGATGTGTTTGATTTCATCAGGCGCATCAACCAGCGGAGCGTGAATAAAAAGACACTGGAAAGTCTCGCATTTGCCGGTGCTTTCGATTGTTTTTCCGACGTACACCGTGCGCAGTATTTTTATGTACCTCCGGGAGAATCCGTATCAGGGCTTGAAAAGATCATCAAGCACGGGCAATTAATGTCATCCCAAAATGCATCTGCGACCAATACTTTATTCGGTGACCTGCCTGTAACACTGGAGATCCCCATACCCCGCCTGCCTGACTGTCCACCCTGGCAACTGATCCAAAAACTGGAACACGAAAAAGAAGTGACAGGCATGTTCCTGAGCGGGCATCCGCTGGACAACTACCGTTTTGAGATCAGGCATTATAATATCACCCCGCTTTCAGAGTTCAATGAATTCCGGGACAATATCAGGTCGCAGGCCAATCCGGGAAGACTGTTTCGTTTCCTGGCGCTTGTCACGCAGGCACAGCATAAGATCGCCCGAAGCGGGAATAAATACGGCAGTTTTACCATTGAGGATTACAGCGGGAAGACTGAATTGCTGCTGTTCAGTGAGGATTATCTGCGCTTTTCGCCGATCCTGCAGCAGGGAGCAGCCGTATGTATCACCGGTTATTTAAGACCCCGTTTCAACAAGGATGAATTTGAACTCAAACTGAGTGCCGTGATGCTGGCAGAGACACTGAAGAAACATTTCACCCGCCAGGTGATCATTGAGGCTCACCCCGGCATCTTATCGGCGGAGATGATCGGTTTCATGGAAAAGAATATCCGTTATCATCCCGGGAAATCATCGCTGAAGGTCTTGCTGAATGATGCAGGATCACAGCTGAAGCTGGGCCTGATCACATCCCAAAACGGGTTTGAGATGAATGAAGAAATGGTTCATTTCATTGAATCCAGGCCCGAACTGGAAGTGAAAGTGGTCAGTGCATAAGAGAACAGGACTTTTTATCAGCGAAATGACCGAAAGAACCAATTTGTATGACAAGTTTTGCACACATGACTGACAGGTTTGCTGCACTGGGCCGATGGAACTATATTTGCACCCCTTCTTAATGACGTACAAAACAGGAAACATAAATATTCAATCAATATAAAACAATCTTAACATGGCAAAAGAATTCACAGATGCAAGTTTTCAGAATGATGTGTTGAATGCAGATAAGCTCACCGTGGTTGATTTCTGGGCGGAATGGTGCGGCCCCTGCCGGGCCATCGGGCCGGTGATCGAGGAACTGGGCAAGGAATATAACGGCAAGATCAATATCGGGAAAGTGAATGTGGACGTGAATCCTGAAATATCTATGAATTATGGCATCACTTCCATACCCGCCATCTTATTTTTCAAGAATGGTCATGTGGTGGACAAGATGATCGGCGCTCAGCCCAAGGCCAATTTTGTAAAAAGGATCGAAGCGCACATCTAAAAAAAAAATTTAAGATCGTATATCCCAGATTCCAGATGATGGAATTTGGGATTTTTTATGCAGGCTTAATTAATGCCCATGCTGTACGGCCATGGTTGGATCATGTTTATACTTGAATATTAATGGGAAAATGATTCCCAAAACCAGCGCATAACCGGAAAAACAGAACCATATTTGTTGCCAGTCCCTGACTCCGTTGGAAGTAAAATGATCCACCACCCAACCGCTGATCATTCCTCCGAAGAAGGCCCCGATGCCATTGGTCATTAACATAAACAAGCCCTGTGCGCTTGCCCTTATCTTAATATCTGCTTCCCGCTCAACAAATAAAGATCCTGAAATATTAAAAAAGTCAAAAGCCATTCCATATACGATCATGGAGAGAATGAGAAGCCATAATCCGCTGCCCGGATTACCAATTCCGAATAATCCGAAACGGAATACCCATGCGAACATACTCATTAGCATAACTTTTTTAATGCCGAGTTTTCGGAGAAAGAATGGTATGGTGAGTATGAATAGTGTTTCTGACATCTGTGAAATTGATATCAGTATATTGGGATGTTTTACGCCAAATGAATCAGGGTAGCTGGTTTTAAAATCATTCAGAAAAGTACTTCCAAAGAGATTGGTGATCTGCAAAGCGGCGCCAAGGAACATTGCGAAAAGGAAAAAAATAAGCATTTTCCTTTGCCTGAATAACACAAAAGCATCAAGGCCAAGTGAGGATATCAGCGACCTTTTTTCTTTAGTCTTAACAGGCCGACAGGCCGGCATTGTGAAAGAATAAAGGCCCATTACTAATGCCGCAGATGAACTAACATAGAGTTGGTTGGCACTTAATGTCCAATGCATACTGTCAACCAGCCACATGGCAGCAATAAATCCGATCGTACCAAAAACCCTGATCGGGGGAAATGTCTTTACAACGTCATACCCTTTCCCTTCGAGTACAGTATAGGAAACTGTATTTGCAAGCGCAATGGTAGGCATATACATCATCGAGTTAAAAAGCATAATGAGGTAAAGTGTCTTGAAATCTGTTACTGTCGAAGCCCACAATAATAATCCTGCCCCGATAATATGACAAATACCCAGTACTCTTTCGGCATTCACCCATCGGTCAGCAACAATGCCGAGGAGGGCAGGCATGAACAACGAAGCCAGTCCCATCGTAGCATATACACTGCCTACCTGTATTCCGCTGAAATGAAGTGTAACGATCATATACCCCCCGAAAGAAATTAGCCAGGCTCCCCAGAGAAAAAATTGAAGAAAATTGAGCACTGTCAGGCGGATCTTTATACCCATTTTGCAGCTTTTAAATGATATAAAAAAGGGAAGATAATGATTTTAGCACTGTTCATAATCAAAAAAGATCAATAGTATAATCTGTAATTTTGCATTATTAATTAATGGCATGTTCATCTCCCCGACCATTTTACCAGAATTAAAATCACTTGCTGAAAAAATAAAAGACGGCAGGCGGATCACCGATAAGGAAGGATTATTGCTTTTTGAAAAAGCCGGCCCGGGTCTTCTCGGCAGCCTGGCCAATGAAATCAAAGAAAGATCACTGGGCGATAAGGTCTATTTCAACCGCAATTTTCATATCGAACCCACCAATGTCTGCGTCTTCAGCTGTGATTTCTGCTCTTACAGCAGGCGCTATGCGCATCGCGATGAAGGATGGGAACTGAGCATGGAACAAATGCTGGACAGGGTCAGGAGCTATGACGGGAAACCGGTGACGGAGGTTCATATCGTAGGCGGCGTGCACCCGAAAATGAACCTGGAATTCTTTGCTGAATTGCTGCGCAGGATCAAAGCCCATTGTCCTTCCCTGCATATCAAGGCATTCACGGCCGTGGAACTGGATTATATGTTCCGTAAAGCGAAATTAACGAATGAAGAAGGGCTCGCATACCTGCATGAAGCAGGGCTGGATTCCGTCCCCGGGGGTGGGGCTGAGATATTCGATCCGGAGATCCGCCAAAAGATCTGTGCCGATAAAGTGGATACGGAAGGATGGCTGGCCATTCATAAAGTTGCACACAAGATGGGCCTGCACAGCAATGCCACGATCCTGTACGGCCACATAGAGAATTATGGGCATCGTATTGACCATATGCGGCGGTTGAGGGATTTGCAGGATGAAACACATGGCTTCAATACATTCATTCCATTAAAATTCAGGAACAAGGACAATGACATGTCCCATATCCCTGAATGCAGCATCGTGGAAGACATGAAGATGTATGCAGTGTCACGCATTTACCTGGATAATTTCCCTCATATAAAAGCCTATTGGCCTATGCTGGGCAGGCAAAATGCACAACTTTCGCTGGCCTTTGGTGTGGACGATATCGATGGAACCATCGATGATACCACCAAAATATACAGTATGGCCGGTGCGGAAGAGCAAAATCCATCGATGACAACTGAAGAGATCGTTGCATTGATCAGGCAGGTCGACAGGATCCCCGTTGAAAGGGACACCCTCTATCACGAAATAAAAGTATTTGAAAACAAAACAGAGGCTGCCTTATTATCCTGACCAAATAAAAAAACCATCCTGGCCGCGGCAGAATGGTTGTTCTATTCATTTAAAAAATCACATCCCGTTATTTGAATTATTCACCGGCTCGACCGGTGCAGCAGGGCTTTCCTCCACAGGCGTAACCGTAGTTTCCGTTACTTCAACAGTGGAAGCGGGCGTAATATACACTTCACGTGTTTCCTCTACTAATACGGGTTTCACCTGCCTTGCGGCTTTGGGCCGGGGAGCAGATGCTTTTTTCTTTGCAGGTTTTTTCGGGGCTGCTTTTTTAGCAACTTTCTTTTTGGCCGGGGCTTTCTTGCTGCGGCGAACAGTTTTTTTGGCGGACCTTTTAGCAGCTTTCTTACGTTTGGGTCTTGCTTTGGTTACCTTCCTGCTGCGCACAGCTTTCTTTGCAGCTTTGCGTTTGCGGGCAGTTTTTTTGGCAGTTCTTTTTTTAGACGTCCTGGCAGAACGTTTTTTTGCTTTCTTTTTGGTAGCCATGATGAGAAGTTTTATGTTATAAGATGATTGATGATTTAATGGGGACTTTAAAATTACAACAGGAATGCATCCGACGAATTATTTTACTGATTTTTTTTTCATGGGGCTGATGCCATGATTAACTTTGAACAATGGCCGAGGACTTACAGATAAACACGGGTACAAAAGCACAGCAATACCGGTCCCTGCTCCCACAGATCAGGGCCCTCGTAACAGGTGAAGCTGACCTTGTTGCCAACCTTGCCAATATCACGGCAGCATTAAAAGAGCAATTCGGATGGTTATGGGTAGGTTATTACCTGGTAAAGAATGATGAACTGGTGCTGGGCCCATTCCAGGGACCGGTAGCCTGCACAAGGATCAAAAAAGGCCGCGGGGTCTGTGGCACATGCTGGGAACAGGGGCAAACATTAGTGGTTCCCGACGTGGAGCAATTCCCGGGTCATATCACCTGCAGCAGTTTATCCCGGTCGGAGATCGTGGTTCCGGTTTTTAAGAACAGGGAAGTAGTGGCCGTATTGGATGTTGATAGCGAGCAGTTGGGTCATTTTGATGAAACGGATAAACAATTCCTGGAAGAGATCTCCACCCTGGTCGAATTCTGATCCATGCTTCAAACAGTATCCATCATAGTGACCGGGAAAGTGCAGGGCGTTTTTTTTCGACAGTCGGCCCGGCAAATTGCTGATGGATTAGGAGTGACCGGTACCATTAAAAACTGTGCAGATGGTTCCGTGAAGATCATGGCCACCGGAGCAAAAGCGCAACTGGATGAATTGATCGCCTGGTGCTATCGCGGTCCGGCAAGGGCCATCGTTACAGCAGTGATCACTGAATCAATACCGCTTGTCGAATTCAAAGGTTTTGAGATAACCAGATAAAAAGGCCTCTCCCGAAGAAGAGGCCTGTCCGTAACCGTCCCAATTAAAATTCTTATTTGCTCGCCAGGTCTGCTTTCCTGAAAATGGCCCTGACCGCTGATTCGATCTCCCGGTCTGTCAGGTTATTACTGTTCACTTCATTTGAGGTCCAGCCCTGCCAAACCATTTTATCCCTCCGCGTATCAATCATCGATATAGTGATCGTGCCTTCTTTCACAGGGCGCTCTAGGCGTTCATACCCCAAAAACTCCGAAGGATAATACAGGCTCACATAACGCCTTGAATACGGATTATAAACGAGCCGGGAATATGGCATAGTATAGACCGGGTTATTATTTTCTTCTACCGTTTTCTCGACCAGCACATCATAGGTCAGCAATATATCAGGATCATTGCTCACTTGCCGCCATCCGGCCTTTGCCAATTCTTTGTCCACCGCCTGTTTGATCGCTCCTGCGGTCAGGTCATTTCGTTTTGAATTACCCTGTTTCTCTTCCCACGAAAAAGTTTTGTAGGCATGAAAATTCAGGGATTTATCCTTTTTAATATGTGCTTCTGCAGCACACCCTGCCATCACTACGGATAAGGAAACTATCCCTATCCATGAATTAATTAAATGTTTCATAGTCAAGGAAGTTTATAGACTATAAACGTCAAAAACCGTACGAAATCTTTGAAAAAAAATGTGAAATCTTCGTGAAAGAATTGTAAAAATTCAGTTTAACCCTATTTCATAGTGCCTTTCAGGTATTTCCACATCAAAAAAATCTTTTTTGATCAGGCGCTGTTTGAAATCAAGCTGCACATCATAATCCCCGTGCACCAGGAATAGTTTTTTGACCCCACGCGGGTCCTGGCAGGCAAGCCATTGGCAGAGATCCTGGTAATCGCCATGGGCGCTCATGCTGCGCAAGGAGCCGATCGCTGCATGTACTTCATGGCGCACTCCATAGATACTGACTTCTTTTGCCCCGCTTGTCAGGAGCCCTCCGAGTGAATGCGGTTCACAAAAACCTGTAAAAAGAATACTGTTATTGCTGTTCTCGATATTATTGCTGATATGGTGCTTCACCCTGCCCGCATCTGCCATGCCGCTGGCAGAAATGATGACCATGGGTCCGTTCTGAAAATTCAATTGCTTTGATTCATCGGGGGTATTGATATATTTCAACCCTTTAAAAGCAAAGGGATCATCATCGGTCTCAAGGATCTGTTGTATGGTCCTATTGAAATATTTCGGGTATTTCTTTACGATCTCCGTTGCCTGGATGCTCAGGGGACTGTCCACATAATAAGGCAGGTCGGGGAGCCTTTTTTCCAGTTCCAGCTGATTCAGGGAATAAAGCAACTCCTGCGTACGGCCCACACTGAATGCCGGCATGATAAGTTTGCCTTTTTTTTGCAGGCAGGTTTTATTGATCCATTCCAGCAATACGTCGGGTGTGGTTTGAGAGCGGTCATGCAGGCTGTTGCCATAGGTTGATTCCATGACAATATAATCCGCCTGGTCAAAAACAGCAGGGGAACGGAGGATCTCATCATGATAGGTGCCCACATCCCCGCTGAAAGTGAGTCTTGTGGTTTTGCCATTTTCGGTGACCTTCACATGCACACAGGCGCTGCCGATGATATGACCGGCATCGGAAAACTGTGCGGTCACACCATCGAAGACGGGGAACGGGGTATCGTATTCCACCGAAACAAAATTTTGCATGGCCAGGGTGGCGTCTTCCGTAGTGTACAAAGGTTGCAGGGCGGCCGTTGTACGATTGCCGTGTTCTCCGTGCATGAACTTTCCTCCTTTCTGGCTGTACTTGACCTCATCTTCCTGGATCTTGGCCGAATCCTGTAACAATACATTGGTAAGTTCATGGGTGGCGGGCGTGCAGAATATTTTCCCGGTAAATCCCTCTTTCACCAGTTTCGGTATCAACCCGGTATGGTCGATATGGGCATGTGAAAGGATCATTGCAGTAATATCTTTGGGATCAAAACCGAAATCATGATTCAGTTCATCCGTCTGGTCGCCCAGGCCCTGGAACATGCCGCAGTCGAGCAGGATCTTTTTCCCGTTATTCAGTGTGATGACATGTTTGGAGCCGGTGACGGTCCTGGCCGCACCATGAAATGCAATCTTCATATGCCGGAATTATGGTTGAATGATCTTTTGAGGTTTTACTTTGAATGACCATGTAAAATAAAACTCAGCGACCAATTCACCGTTTTTATTTTTACCTGAGGATCTTGCCCGGAGGGTCTTTGCTTCCCCCGTGGCAATGGCTTCCTCGGCGGTTTGCTGAAATAACAGACCGTCCTCACAGGTGAAATAAGTTCTCCCGGTCGCTTTCCTGAAATATTCAGCTTCATTCTTCACGATCAGCATGGAAACAGGCGGATTCCTTTTATATACCTGGCCCATGGCCAGGGAGCCGGTGCTCATTTCGGCTGCCATACTCAAGGACGCGAAATAGGTTGAGCGAAACGGATTCTTCGTCATCCATTTATATGGCAGGGAAACCATGCATTTATTCTCATCAAATTCCCTGATCCGCAAGCCTGCGAAGAATGCTGCGGGCAAACGTGTAAGCAGGAAGATCCTGAATTTCAAACGATGCTTCATGAGTCTTTTAAATTGATGAAAGGCCGGGTTCATTTCAATTTTTATCGATGGCCAGCACGCAGGCCACGGCTTTGTTATCGTTGGCATCCACCTTGAAATAAACTGTCCCATTCGGGCCGCTGGAATAGCGGGCAGAAGCGATCAGGATGTTTTGCAGTGCTTCGTTGACCTTAGCGGCATAAGAACTTTGACGACTCTGGTTGATGGCCTGGTTAAGCTGGTCATAATCCAGTGAATCCCTGCTGGTCACGATGGCCATATAATCCCTGTTGCCGATGCTGTCGGCGGTCAGTGACTGCAGGCGCGGGAACAGCCGGTAGCCTGTTATACCGCAATAAGGGGAATACCTGGATATGGTTTCTCCTGGCCTGAGGTAGGGAAACAATACATAACTGCTGCCATCCGTGTCCCTTCCGAAAAGATAGATATAACATTCAGTGGCATTTTTCAATTCGATCTTAAAGCGGGTTCCCTTATGGATCGGGTTAGTGGTCTCAAATTCATTTCCGCCATTATTCCTGAACGGTATATATTGTTTATTGTTATTGATGACCAGCCCGATCGTGCATTCCAGCGGGATATTGGCCATCGGGCCGCGTTTGGGCAGGGGATCCATGCCATAGGCTTCACGGACATATTGTTTGAAATCATTATACCGTACCCAGGCCACACCATTATGTCCCCAGTCGGGACCCCAGCTGTTCAGTATCTGGAAAGCCCCGCCTTGCTTGTTATCGTCATAGCCGATCACACACATCGCATGCCCTCCAAACCCCATCTGTGAACGGTCCAGTCCCTGCGGATGCCATACATCCTGACCCATCATATCCTGCATGAAGGTACCGCCTACCATCATGCCGATACAGACGGGTGCATTTTTAGATAAATGTTCCTTCACTGCCCGTATATTGAATCCATTGATATCATCCGATTCGGTGAGCCGGGTGAAACCATGGATCCTGTACTGCTGCGCTTCCTGCATCTGTGAGCCGCTGGGCTGGCGGGAGCAATCCTGGTCATTATAGGCGAATTCTTTGAGCGGAAGGGCCCCGTTCCTGTTCATGAATTCCATCGCATTCTGAATATAAGAACCATCACATCCGTTCATGCCGATCTGGTTATATAAAAAGGAAGGACTGAAACGGATATCATTGGGATCTGCACCTGTAGAAGCCGCTTCGAGAATGGTGCGGGCCCCATAAGCGCTACTCCAGGCCACGCAGCTGCCCTGGTGACCCTGGTCGCCCGGAGCAGGAGCAAACTTCAGCAATGAAACAGCTTCGGGCAATGGGTTTTTTCCCGCATCATCACTCAGGCCTTCATACACGGAAGCTTTGCTGAACCGCGCAGGATCAAAATTGTAACCGCTTTCGGAAAATATTTTTTGTACGGTCGATGCGGGAGAGCAGGCTGTTTTTCGCAATAAAAAATATCCCCCCGCCAACAGGATGAGGATCACAATTCCTCCCCTGCCGCGAGCAAGGCTTAGTATCAGGGGTAAGAAGGAAAGTAGCCCTCCTCCCCCTCCGCCACCAGGGAACTGTGGTCCGCCGCCACTGTCGTCCTGTTGCTGTTCATTCGGATCAACAGGATCATCTGTCATTCGAATAGGCATAGAAAATTTTTTGACAAGGTGATCAAAGAAAGTACAGTGAAATTATTGCATTCCATGAAATGATTAATGAAAATATTAATAAAAAAAGCCGCAGCAAGCAACTGCGGCTTAAATTTTATTTCGTCGCTTTAGGGAACCGGTTGATCTTTTTGAATGAGAACCGGTTTACGTATCATGAGGCCCGCTCCATTTTCGATTTCCACAACATAAATTCCGGCAGGGAAATTATTCACCGCCACGGTTCTCCTGGTACCATTGGCGAGCTGTGCTGAATAAACAGTTTCCCCCTTGGTATTAATGATCCGCAGGACCCCGGCCCGGTAACTGATGGGCATTTCGATGGTCATTTCATTAACTGCAGGATTGGGATAGATGAGCAGGTCCGAAATAGCGGCCAGATCCACTCTGATGATGACGGAATAAGTGTAGGTCTGGTCATCATTCACCTGTTTCAGGCGGTAAAAATTGATCTCATCCGGATTCCTGTCAAAGAATTCATAGCTCCCTCCGTTGATACCCTGGCTGTTCACGTTTCCTATTGAAGAAAATGAACCATCAGGATTTCTTCTTTCAACCGTGAACAATTGGTTTTGCGGCTCGAGGCTGGTTGACCAGTTTAGCTGCACCTGCCTGCCGTATGGCTTACCTGTAAAGCTGATCCACCGAACAGGCACGGAAGCACATCCGACCGGAAGCGTATAAGTAGTTGTTACACTCTGGCAGTCTGGATTAGTGATCGTCAGGGTCTGCGTGGTACCCGCAAGGGCGGAAGGCCATACAATATTAAAAGTCAGTTGAACAGGACTGACAAATACAAGGCTACTGATAGATGCCCCGGAACCGGTTGTTGTTACCGAGAGCCTGTTTGTATAAGATGAACCGGGGTCATAGAATTCCGAGTTATTGGTTGAAGTTCCGTTCAGGGTCACCGAAGTAGAATGATTGGGACCTGCTGCATTCCCGCAACCGATCGTTCCCAGTGCCGTCGGTGTGGCCGGTGGAGGAGCTGCTAATTGAATGGCCCTGACCCCCCAGTCATTGGTACCATCACAAAACTCCTGGAAACTCCACATGGTCATATCGTCAAGCGGGTCAACAACGGTTTGAGAAAAATCGCCCCAGCGTTCGGGATTGCCGGACTGGTGATAACTGGTTATGGAAGCAGTAGCAAAGCTGAAGGTCTGTAAAGAACCTGTTGCATCTGTCCGGTACCGGCCCGCGATACCGCAATCAGCTTTTAAAGTCGTACCGGCGGTTGAACAGCCCAGCACAGCATGTCCCTGGCCGCTCATTGCGATTGAAGGTATCCAATAGCCTCTCGGGTTGGTGGCAGCATTATCAAAGAGGGTACCGGACTGCGTGAGAGTAGGTGTGGTGGAAAAGTTATCAACCTGGTACCAGCGGCTCCCGTTGCGTCCTCCGCCGGAAACGCCGGTGCCTGTAGCATCTACTTCAATATTATGGGCGGTCCAGATAGAGCTTGTACCGCTGATCTTGTTCTTGCGTATCATGGCAGCAAAAAGGCGGTCGTCTAGCGCATCCAGTCCTGCCCCGGGGGTTCCATTGGCTTTTTGAGCGATCGGAGCAACGGTCGTAGGTACGGTAAGCGTGCTGGAAGAAGCGGTGGGTGTTGCGCCTGGAGTAGAGATCCTAACTAAATCTAACAAACTGAATACTCCGGCATCAGAGCCTATAAAATACCCGCTAGTTGATCCGGGATCATCATTATCCACTCCCTGTGGTGTATAAATCCCCGAAGTATTTGTCCCGATCAGGTGAAAGGCGGTCACCACGATCGGGCCGACGCCAATGACGGATGATTTTCTAACGATAAAAATAGTGGAACCGAAAAAAGTTGTCCCTGCACTATTGAACATATTTCCCCCGATATAAAGGGCATTTGCATCTACGCCAAGAGTGGGGTAATCAAAAAACCCGCCGATATAACCGGCAGGAACAGAAGGAGGGGAACTGATCGTATCAAATACAAAAAAGAAAAAAGTGAAATCGGATACAGAAGAAATGGTCGGTCCGCTGCTGACCGCCAGTACACAGCGGTTGGAAGAAGAAGCCACATTGACCGCAACAATGAACCAGCGATCGGTATTCCTGTCGAACCGCACATGGGGGTCGGTGATACCCGAGCCATTCCGGACTGAATTGAAAAACACATCGAGGTCAGATGTAAATGCAGGGGATGCCAGCGGGGTGGACCCGGTTGCAGGGGTAGTTTGTGCCGTCTGACAGACCGTATTCCTGCCGTAGAACTTTATCCTGCCATTTGCGAGAATACAAACCTGCGTAGAGCCAATATCCCCGTTACTGTCCGGGGGTACAAATGCGCTTTCGGAAAAAAGATCAATACCCAGGAAATTCGACCAGATCGTCTGAGTGGCTTCCAACTGCTGAGGAGAGCCGGGAGAATTGATTTGGTTGCTGTCCCGCCCGTTCAATACAGGCCATTGTGATACGATGGGAGCATCAGGGTTGGGTCGTTTATGTAAATGCGCGTCATGCTCACGCATCACCTTTATCTTTTTGGGATGCTGATCGGCTATTGCTGACTGCTTCATTAAATCGGCAACGGAGACTTTTATTCCCATAACCCCAATGGTGGGTTTGCCGATCAATTCAGTTTTCTGGCCCTCCATTCTGAGGAAAAACAAAAAGAGAACGGATGCGGCCAGATAAATTCTTTTTTTCATTTAAGATAATTAAGAAAGAGGTAAAATTAGGGTAATTTTTCCCGGCTGCCGGGGGTTGTCCTGCTTCAAATCACCTCAAATTCCGTGCTCAACCTGGTTTCTTAGCAGGTCTTCGAATATTTCCCTTTTACGTATCAGTTGCATCTGTCCCTCGCGGAAGAACACTTCTGCAGGCCTGAAGCGGGCATTATAATTGGAGGACATTTCAAATCCATAGGCCCCGGCATTTCTGAAAAGGAGCAGGTCACCTTCTCTTATTTCAGGGATCATCCTGTCCCCGGCAAAAGTGTCGGTCTCACAGATATTGCCCACCACATTATATTTCTTCATTTTCCCCGCCGGGTTGGAAATGTTTTCGATGATATGGTAAGCATTGTAAAACATGGGCCGGATAAAATGATTCAGGCCGGTATCGACACCCGCGAATTCAATATCATTGGTCTTCTTAAGAACATTGACCCTGGTAACGAGGTAGCCGGCCTCACTCACCAGGAATTTTCCAGGCTCAAACCATGCCCGCAAGCGGCGGCCCTCTTTTTTTTCAAATGCTCCGAATTCTTCCTTCACTTTCTTTGCCAGCAGATTAATATCGGTGCCTTTTTCTCCGGGTTCATAGGGCACTTTGAAGCCTCCGCCCAGGTCGATGATCTCCAGTTCGGGGAAGGAACTGGCCATGTTCAGCAATACCTCGATCCCTTTGGCAAAGACTTCCACATCTTTTATCTCGCTGCCGGTATGGATGTGCAGGGCCCGGATATGCATCTTATATTTCCCCGTTACAGAAAGGATACCACCCAGGTCATCCACCGGCACGCCGAACTTACTGCTGTCATGTCCCGTGGAGATCTTGAGATTGCCTCCAGCCATGATATTGGGCCGGATCCGGATCCCGACGGGCCAGCCATGGCCGAATTCTTTCCCGAATTTTTCCAGGTTGGAAAGACTGTCGATATTGACAGAAACGCCCAGGTTTTTCGCTTCTGCAATTTCATCAAATGATATATTGTTCGATGTGTACAGGATCCTGTCCGGCGAAAAACCAGCATAGAGGGCCAGCTTCACTTCGTTGACTGAACTGCAATCCACATTGCATCCGATGCTGCGGATATAACGGAGGATATTGATATTCGTCAGCGCCTTGGCGGCATAAAAGAATGTTGTATCCGTATGTTCAAATGCAGCCAGCAGGGAATCATATTGGGCCTTGATCTTTTCAGCATGGTATACATACAGGGGTGTTCCATATCTATGCGCCGCCTCGGTGAACTGTTGATACATTAAGTCCTGCATGGATGCGAATATACGAACGGGAACGGGAGAGGAAGGCTGCTGGCGGTTAGGG
>CAZZDQ010000037.1:0-29921 GCA_964652845.1 uncultured Chitinophaga sp. | reverse complement strand
AACAACTAAGCTTATCAACATTTCGTTAATAAGAAGGAGGAACCGGAATCAAAAATAATTTGTTAATATTGTATCGCCACATAAAATCGTAAAATGGATAATAATTTTTCAGCACAGGTAAAAGAGATCATCTCATTCAGCAGGGAAGAAGCCCTGCGGCTGGGCAATGATTTCATCGGCACGGAACACCTGTTGCTCGGCATGATCAGGGAAGGAGATAATGCGGCCGTACGCATCCTGAAAACTTTCAACGTGGACCTCTATGAACTGCGCAAGGAAGTGGAACTCGCTGTGAAAGATAAAACGGGAAAGAATATCGCCAATATCAACAGCCTCCCGCTCACCCGTCAGGCGGAAAAAGTGATCCGCGTTACCGTGCTGGAGGCCAAAGCGCTGAAAAGCGCCACCGTGGAAACAGAACATCTCATGCTGTCCATCCTGAAGAACAAAGAAAATATCGCTACCCAGATACTCAACCAGTTCGATGTGGATTATGACCTTTTCCGGCAGGAACTGGGCATTGTCAAATCCAGTGACCCGCATTCCGAATATACTGACGAGAATGATGATGATTTCGAAGATGAAAAAAAATACCAGCAGCAAAAAGGATCCGGCAAGTCGCAAAGCACGGCAAAGAGCAAGACACCGGTGCTGGATAATTTCGGAAGGGATATCACCCGCCTGGCCGAGAACGGATCCCTGGACCCCATCGTGGGCAGGGAATCCGAGATCGAAAGGGTTTCCCAGATACTTTCCCGCCGGAAGAAGAATAATCCTATCCTGATCGGTGAGCCGGGCGTGGGCAAAACGGCCATCGTGGAAGGACTGGCCCTGCGTATCGTACAAAGAAAAGTGTCGAGGGTATTGTTTGACAAAAGAGTGATCTCCCTTGACCTGGCTGCCCTGGTGGCCGGAACAAAATACCGGGGTCAGTTCGAAGAAAGGATGAAGGCGATCATGAATGAACTGGAAAAGAACCGGGATGTGATCCTATTCATCGATGAATTGCATACCATTGTCGGTGCCGGTGGCGCCAGCGGTTCACTCGACGCCAGCAATATTTTTAAGCCCGCCCTGGCCCGCGGTGAATTGCAGTGTATCGGCGCTTCCACCCTGGATGAATACCGCATGTATATCGAAAAGGACGGCGCCCTTGACCGGCGCTTTCAAAAAGTGATGGTGGACCCGCCCAGTGTGGAAGATACCATCAAGATCCTCCTCAATATCAAACCCAGGTATGAAGAGTACCATAATGTGAATTATGACAGTGAGGCCATCGATGCCTGCGTGAAACTGAGCGATCGTTATATCACCGACCGGTTATTACCAGACAAAGCCATCGACGTGATGGACGAAGTGGGGGCACGGGTGCACCTGAAGAATATCAATGTCCCGCAGAATATCGTGGACCTTGAAAAAAAGATCGAGGACGTGAAGGTGGAGAAAAATAGAGTGGTGAAGAGCCAGAAATTCGAAGAAGCGGCTTCACTACGTGATGCGGAAAAAAGATTGCAGGAAGACCTGGAAAAGGCCAAGCAGGTATGGGAAGAGGAAAGCAAGCATAAACGTTTTCCTATCGGGGAAGAGGATATTGCCGAAGTGGTGAGCATGATGACCGGTATTCCGGTGAAAAGAATGGTGCAGGCGGAAACAGAGAAACTGCGCAAGATGGCCGATGATATGCGCAACATGGTGGTCGGCCAGGAAGAAGCCATCGGCAAAGTGGTCAAAGCCATTCAACGCAACCGGGTCGGTTTAAAGGATCCGAGAAAACCGATCGGTACTTTTATTTTCCTCGGACCGACCGGCGTGGGTAAAACAGAACTGGCAAGGGCCCTTGCCCGCTATATGTTCGACAGTGAGGATACGCTGATCCGGCTGGATATGAGCGAATACATGGAAAAGTTCACCGTGAGCCGGCTCATCGGCGCCCCCCCGGGATACGTGGGTTATGAAGAAGGCGGCCAGCTGACTGAAAAAGTGCGCCGCAAACCTTACAGCGTGATCCTGCTGGATGAGATCGAAAAAGCGCATCCCGATATATATAATATATTACTGCAGGTGCTGGATGACGGCCAGCTGACAGACGGGCTGGGCAGGAAAGTGGATTTCAAGAATACACTGATCATCATGACCTCCAATATCGGCGTGCGCCAGCTGAAGGATTTTGGTGCAGGGGTTGGATTTACCACTTCCGCCAAAATGGAAAATGAAGAAGAAGCCAACAAGGCTGTCATTGAAAAAGCATTGCGCAAAACATTTTCACCTGAATTCCTGAACCGTGTCGATGATGTGGTGATCTTTAACAGCCTGAGCCGCGACAATATATTCTCCATCATTGATATCCTGATGAAAGGTGTGATGAAGCGTTTGAGCAACCTGGGCTTCAGCCTGGAATTGACGGATGGAGCTAAATCATTCCTCGCAGAGAAAGGATACGACCAGCAATTCGGCGCCCGGCCGTTGCACCGTGCCATCCAGAAATACCTGGAAGACCCGCTGGCAGAGGAGATCCTGAGCCTGAATGTGAAGGCGGGCGATATCCTGGTGGCGGATGCGGATACTGAGAACGGGAAGCTGGTGTTTGCCTTCAAAAAGAAGATCGAAGAGAAATCCAAAGCATAAACTATTCATTGATCAGAAAAGAAAGGAGCGTTGATCGAACGCTCTTTTTTATTTTTGCAAAGAATATGGCAAAAAAGATCATCATCGCCATCGACGGCTGGAGCAGCTGCGGAAAAAGCACCTTGGCAAAACAACTTGCCAAAGAGCTAGGCTACCTCTATGTTGACAGCGGGTCGATGTACCGTGCCATCACTCTGTATTTTTTGCGGAACCATACCGATTGGACCGACATGAAACAGGTAAAAAAAGCGCTTAGAGGGATCAGCCTGGAGTTCATTACCAATCCCAAAACAAAACTCAGCGAAATCTATCTCAACGGGGAAAATGTGGAATATGTGATCCGCGACCTCGTGGTAGCTGAAAAAGTGAGCGAAGTGGCTGCCATCCGGGAGGTCCGTGCATTCGCCGTTGCGCAGCAAAGAAAATTAGGCGGAAAAAAGGGGATCATTATGGATGGCCGGGATATCGGTACCGTAGTTTTCCCCCGGGCGGAATTAAAGATATTTATGACCGCGGAGAATTCGGTCCGGGTGCAAAGAAGATTCAAAGAATTATATGAAAAGAACCCCAATATCAGTATTGAGGAGGTAAAGAACAACCTGGAACTCAGGGATTATATTGATTCTCACAGGGATATAAGCCCACTGAAACCCGCGAAAGACTCCCACATGCTCAACACGACCCATCTTTCAGAAAAAGATCAGTTTAACAAGGCCCTGGAATGGGTAAAAGAAAAAACTGCCAAAAAGATTGCATATTCCTGAAAAGTGATATATTTTTACACATTCACCAACTACTTATACTTTAGAATTTACTCCTTTGAAGAAACCAACGATCACCCATTGGCGTTGTAATTTTTGCCAATAGGATAAGATCCAGGTTATCTTATGTTTTATTTTACGGCTTGAAGCCGTCTTTCCAATCCCTCTGAACCTCTACGCGATATCCATGGAACTTTCATGCGGTAGAGACCTGCATGGACAGTAAGTATCTATGATTATTGAATTTTAAATCTTTTAAAAATGAAAAAAGTTTTACTTTTTGTGAGCTTTGTTTTATGCGTGGGCGTGTTAAACAGAGTGAATGCGCAGTGTAACGGCGCAGCTGTTACGGTCACAAATTTTGTGGTTCTTGCCCCCGGCAATGTTGTGAATTATTCTTTTGACTGGACCTTTGTCCTGGGGAACGCTTCTATCCAGGTTGTCGATACCTGTAACGGGGTATTCGAGCATGCGGAAACCTGTATTCCCAAGCTAAAGGATTCGGCAAGTGGTTCGCACCACGTAGAAGGTTCCTTTGTTACAACCTGTACGAGTGGTACGCTTGATGTCATGGTGCTTATTTGGACAAGCAATTCCTGCGGCGGTAATAATTGTACTGCAGTGAAAAGAAGTATTACACGCTCCCCGTTGCCGGCAGATCTTATCTCTTTCGTCGCTATGAGGAATCATACTTCGGTTATTCTGAAATGGCAGACTGCAACAGAAAAGAATAATAGCGGTTTCGCAGTTGAACGTTATACCGGAAGCGACTGGCAGCAAGTGGCATGGGTTCCCACCCAGGCCCCCGGCGGCAACAGTACAGAGATCCTTAATTATAATTATACGGATGCAAATAATTCCCGTACCGTTTCGCAATACCGCCTGCGCCAGGTGAACCTGGATGGCCAGATCAGGTACAGCCAGATCCGGTTAGTGAACAGCGATGCAGAGGCCGATAAGGTAATTGTATATCCCAATCCTTCCCCGAACGGATCGGTCAGTATTTCCTTCGGCCAGTCCAGTTCAGCCAGGAATATTTCCATCATTGATATCAACGGACAACTGGTCAAACAAATGAATAATGTCATGGATAATAATATCCGGGTGGATAATCTTTTACCCGGCATCTATAATGTACGTATCATCACCGTGGAAACCGGTGAACAGGCCGTACAGAAATTTGTTGTCAATAAAAACTAAACCTAATCACTGAAAATTTCTTAACAAATAAAACTTACACTATGAAAAGAATTATTTTACTATTCCTCGCCACATGGGCGGGATTACAAAGCAAGGTATGGGCGCAGTGTTCGATTGCCCAGAGTTCAATTGTGGTAAACATCCACTCTGTGACCTCCAATGGAACTGGTTGCACCACCGTATTCGACCTGACCTATGATATTGCCAATAACGGCGGTAACAAATGGTCCTATATCCATTTATGGGATGCGAATGCATACCCGGCCATTGTTTACGGAAACGGGACCGGACCCAGCAGGACCACATTGGATGGAGGTGCAGGAGCACCAGACCCTGTCCGGACTACAGTGGCCATGGATTATACCTCCGGTACTCCCGTTATTTCCGGTACTTATGGTCCCGATCCAACACACGTTACACCCCAGACGACAGGCGGTATAGCGGTTACCAGGACAACTGTTAATTCCACCACTGTGCGTTTTTTCATTCAAAATATCAGCGTGGCCTCTAATAATTGTAATCCGCTCAATTTGAGAGGAGATGTCTGGTCAGCCCAGGATAATAATGGTAAGAATGTTGGATGTGCAATAACGGGATTGCAAGTAAGGACTGACGAACCTTTATTAAATGGTTCTATCAGTTGTACAACACCCAGGGCTTATACTTTGCTGGTACAGACCAAAAACACCAATGTTCCCATCACATGGACCGCTTACCAGGATGTGGCACCGTTTGGTGTATTTGACGCTAACGACCAGGCAAACATAGTTGACGGCCCGAGAACAGAAACCAATCCTGGTGATCCTAGCGGGATCACTTACAACCCGCACGGACCTTATAACCTTCCCGGAGGACCCGGATCACAGTATAATATTTGGGTGGTTGTAACGGAGTCAGGTATCAGCAACAGTAATTCCATATTACTGGTGAATACCTGTTCACCGCTATTGGTGAACCTGGTATCATTCAATGCGACCCGGAATAATTCCACGGTTTCATTGACCTGGGAGACCGGCACGGAAAGCAATAACAGCGGCTTTGCAATCGAAAGGAATACTACTGGAACCTGGGAAGAGGTGGCCTTTGTGAATTCACAGGCGACCGGCGGCAACAGCACGGATAAGCTGGATTACCAGTATACAGACTTTAATAATTTTAAAGGGATCTCCCAATACCGCCTGCGTGAAGTTGACCTCACCGGCCAGTCAAAGTACAGCATGATCAGGACCGTAAAGAGCGAATCACAACTGGGTAAAGTAATTATTTATCCCAACCCTTCATCTGACGGTGCCGTGAATATTTCAATGGATCAGAATAATGTCTTGCGGAATATTTCGGTGATTGATCTCAGCGGCAAACTGGTGAAACAACTGAATAATACTACTGAGAACAATGTCAGGATAGAGAATCTTCAGCCCGGCTTATATAGTGTGCGCATCATCACGGTGGAAACAGGCGAACAGACAGTTCAGAAATTCGTAGTTAACAAACGCTAACTGATCTTCGGATATCAGATCAATAAAAGGGTGGCATTGGCCACCCTTTTTAATTTTTCGGTTTCTTCACCTGTAATAATTCAATTTCAAATACCAGGGTGGACCCGCCGGGAATGGGACCATGATCGGGTACCCCGTAACCAAGGTTATAAGGCAGGTAGAATTTATACTTGCTGCCTGTGCTCATGAGCTGTAAACCTTCGGTCCAGCCTGTGATTACCCTGTTCAGGGGAAATGTTACCGGCTGCCCTTTCGAATAGGATTCATCGAATACCGTCCCGTTGAGCAGGGAACCCTTATAATTGCATACAACCGTGTCTGCCGCACCGGGTTTGATGCCGGTGGAATCTCTCAATACTTCGTACTGCAGGCCGCTGGCTGTTGTTTTCACACCGGGTTTTTGTTTATTCTCTGCCAGGAATTTTGCACCGGCATCAATATTGGGTTGTGATTTGGCCTGTTGTGCCTTGATATCATCCTGTTGTTTTTTTACCAGGAAATTATTGAGCATGGCATTGGCGGTCACATCATCGATCTGCGTGGATTTTTTGCCGATGATATCATTGAATGCTTTCATGAAAACACTGGTATTGATCTTTACATCCCCGAAGCCCTGGTTGATCATACCGAAGGCGGCCACTTCACCCAGTATATAACTCATGGAATCGGCAGGGGTCTTCAGGCCGGGATCGGCAGCGGTATTTTTTACGGTGGTAACCGTTTTCGTGGCCGGGGTGGTGGTTTTTGTTTTTGATTTTTGCTGCTGTGCCCATAGGGTTGCAGTAGTTACAAAAAGGGATACACATAGAATTGATCTCTTCATAATTTTTTGATTAAGCTTCAAAAGTACAATTTGGATTTTTAAAACGGCTATCTTCATATTGATTTATAAAATTTTTGGGATGCAGGAATTCTCCATGCCCTTGCAGGTGCGTTGGGCCGATATTGATGCCAACAATCATTTACGCCATTCCGTATATTATGACTGGGGAGCTGCCTGCCGTATCGCTTTTTTGAACCAGCAAGGCCTCACCATGGAGCGAATGCACCAACTGCATTTCGGACCCGTTTTGCTCAGGGAAGAATGTGTTTTCCGCAAGGAGGTCCGGTTGCAGGATTCCGTTTCCATCAACCTGGAAATAGTATGGGCCCGGAAAGATTTTACACGATGGTCTATCCGGCATCAGATCACTAAAAAAACAGATATACCCTGCGCGATCATTACTGTTGAAGGCGCCTGGATTGATACCCTTAAAAGAAAACTCGCAGGGCCCTTACCCGAAGCGATAGAAGTATTTTCACAAATGCCCATCAGCAGGGATTTTGAATGGCGGAATTAGACTGTTTCATTCTCCAGCATGATCACCTTGGCCGGGAACCGGGATGCATAACTGGTGACCATATTACGGATATAATTATTCTCGCGATAAGCCGTCAGATAGTTTTTTAAACCATTGACACTGGTGATTACGGTTCCTTCGGGCAGGTATCCCATACCATAGAACTTGCCGTTTTCGATCAGGATGCAGGACCGGTCCTGCCCATCGATCCCTTTATCAATGATGGCAAAGGAAGGCTGTTCCTGGAGCGAATGACAGGCTTCCTTCACACGCTTATTATATTTTGCCGGCTTCTCTTTTTGTTCACAGGCACCGCGGCAATAGCCCGTTTTCATCCCTTCGCAGGGGCCGTTGTCCTTTTGCATGAAGCAGAGTTTCGGGCAGAGCCCGTATTCCTGTATGAGTTTGCGCAGGATATTATGGCCGTCCACCATGTAATGAAAGGTGATCACGGGATGCTGCCTTTTTTTTAATTTATCGATTGCCAGCCGGAGATACCCTTTCTGATCCTCAAAGGAGAACAACCCGTATATATCCTCCCAATTTTTCTGGGAACGGTTAAAAGGAGGCCATCTTTTTTTGATCTCTACCGATTCCAGGATAAATGCCATCAGCTCTGTGCCGCAGGGTTCATAGCTGATACGGTGGACGTAACGCATGAAATTCTGCTTTTGCCGCCCGGTTGAATTGTTGCTGAAATGACTGCTGACGCGGTAACGGATATTGGCCGCCTTGCCCACATAAACGATCTTATCTTTCGCGTCGTGAAAAAAATAGACCCCGGGGGTGTAGGGCAATCTTTCAAAGTCTTCCCTCGGCACATGGGGAGGCAGGGATGATTCTTTGGAACTCCTTGCCAGGCTTTTTTTGATATGATCGTCCCTGTCATGCTGTATCAGCAATGCAAAGATCTTTGCCGTAGCCTCCGCATCACCGGCAGCCCGGTGGTGCCGTTTGTTTTTTATTTCGAGGGAATGACACAGGTTTCCCAGGCTGTAGGAGGGCAGTCCCGGGAAGATCTTCCTGCTCAGCCTTACGGTACAGAGTTTTTTGCAGTCCAGCATGAACCCGCAGCTGTCGAGTTGACTTTTTACAAATGAATAATCGAAGTTCACATTGTGCGCTACGAAAATTCTATCCTGCAGCAAAGCATGAATCTTTTCCGCCACTTCCTCAAACGCAGGCGCTTTTTCAACCATCTCATCGCTGATGCCTGTCATGGCCTGGATATAACGCGGAATGGGCTGCCCCGGGTTGATCAGCGATGTAAAAGAGCCGGTTATTTTTTCGCCGTCGAAAAAAAATATGGAGATCTCGGTTATACCGTTGGCGGAGGCATAACTGCCCGTGGTCTCGATGTCAACAATCGCATACATATTATATCAGCTTCCTGTACGAATTTCGTAAAACTTTTTTTTCTTTTACATTTGTCCCCGATCAAACCCTTTTGAATGAATGAACCTGTTGGAAAACTCATCATCATCGGCGGGGCGGAAGACAAGGGCACAGACCTCGAAACCGGTGAGATCCACCGGAATAACCTTAATTTTTTTGAACTTGGCATCCTGCGCAGGGTAGTGGAGGAGGCCGGGGGTGCAACTGCCCGCATCGAGATCATCACGACCGCATCCAGCATCCCTGTGGAAGTGGGTGAGAATTATATCCGTGCATTCAGTAAGATCGGCTGCGGGAATATAGGGGTGATGCATATCCGCACCCGCCAGGATACTTATATTGAAGAATATACCGAGCGTATCAAAGCCTGCCAGGCAGTGATGTTTTGCGGAGGCAACCAGCTACGACTGGGCGTAACGGATGGCGGCACTGATTTTCTTGCCTTGCTGAAAAAAAGATATGCTACCGAACCATTCCTTATTGCAGGTACTTCTGCCGGCGCCATGGCCCTGGGGCAAACCATGATCTACGAAGGCAATGCAGCACGTGCACACCTGAAGGGAGAAGTGAAAATGACCACGGGCCTTGGATTCATCCCCAGTATCATCATCGATTCGCATTTCGAGAAGCGGGGGCGTTTTGGCAGGCTGGCACAGGCGATCGCCACCAATCCTTCCTGTGCCGGGATCGGTCTTTGTGAGGACACCGGCATGCTGATCACCGAAGGGAATAAAATGGAAGCTATCGGGAGCGGGCTGGTAGTGATCATCGACGGGCATGAGATCCTTCATTCCAATATTGCGGACATCCCTGAAGGGAATCCTGTTTCCATTGAAAACCTGAAAGTACATTTTTGCGAGAAAGGCAATGGCTACCTGATCAAAGAAAGAAAATTCCTGCCCGAAGCTTCGGAAGGGGCTGTGATCAGGAAAGCAGTTGATGTGGAGTGAGGATTATAAAATAAGGAACCTGCCTGCCGGTTTACCTGCCGAAGGCAGGCAGACCAGTGATAAAGAAGAAATGATGGGTAAGTAGTAAATTGTAAGCCGGGAAGGGAAAATCATCATTCACTTTAAAATTTCTTTATGAAAATATTCTCAGCCTTTCTTTTCTTATCATTGCTTACCTCATTTATGCAGCAGAAAAAGAAACGGGTCATTTTCTTCGGGGATTCCATTACGCAGCAGGGCGCACAGCCCGGGGGATATATCACCCGGATCGACAGTCTTTGTAAGGCAGATGGCCGTTCGGCCGATTATGAATTCGCCGGTGCGGGCATCAGCGGCAATAAAGTGTATGACCTTTACCTGCGCATGGACAGCGACGTACTGGCCAAGAGACCCGACTGGGTGGTCATTTATATCGGGGTGAATGATGTTTGGCATAAAGTATCAGCAGGAACCGGAACCGATGCCGATAAATTTGAAAGATTCTACCAGGCCATCCTCAATAAACTGGATGCCGCCGGTATCCGGGTAGTAGTATGCACACCGGCCGTCATCGGGGAGAAAACAGATTTCAGCAACCCGCAGGACGGCGACCTGAATGAATACAGCAAGATCATCCGCCAACTGGCAATAAAAAATAGTTTACCCCTGGTGGACCTGCGAGGAGTTTTCCTGGGATATAACAACAAGCACAATCCTGATAACAAGGACCATGGCATACTTACCACGGACAGGGTCCATCTGAATGCTACAGGGAATGAAGTGGTGGCGGAAGCGATGTGGAAGATATTGAAATCACTTAACTGAACTGAACCAGGAAATAATTCTTTTTCCCTTTCTGTACCAGTAAATACTTATCATGCAGCAGGAGGGAAGTACTGATCATCATTTTTTCCGAATCTGTTTTTTTACGGTTGATGCTGATCCCGCCTCCCAGGATCATTTTCCTTGCTTCCCCCTTGCTCGGCAGGATCTTTGTTTCCGCCAGGAAACTCACCATATCGAGGCCCTTTACAATTTTATCCCGTTGGAAACTGATCTTCACCACTCCTTCGAGTTTTTCAAGGTCTTCGATGCTCATATTCTCTGCAGGCGCGTGCTGGTCAGCAAATAATTTACCTGTTGTTTGAACAGCATCAGCCAGTCCGCTTTCCCCGTGAACAAAACGGGTGATCTCTTCGGCCAGTTTTTTCTGCAGGATTCGTTTGCCAGGTTCTTTTTTATGTGCATCTGTCACCGTGATGATCTCCTCCCTTGGTAAAAAGGTGAAGACCCTGATCCATGATTCCGCATCCTCGTCACCGGCATTCATCCAGAACTGGTAAAACTGGTAAGGAGAAGTCTTTTGACCGTCCAGCCAGATATTTCCCTGTTCGGTCTTTCCAAATTTTGTACCATCCGTTCTGGTCAGCAATTTGCAGGTCAACCCAAATGCATCCCCGCGGAGTTTTTTCCGGATCAGTTCGGTTCCCGCTGTGATATTACCCCACTGATCGCTCCCGCCCATCTGCAGTTTGCAATGCTTATGCTGGTAAAGCCACATGAAATCATAAGCCTGCATGAGGATATAATTGAATTCGGTAAATGAAATGTCATTGTCCTGCGACAAGCGGTCCTTGATGAAACCTTTACTGAGGAGGTAGCTGACAGTGAGATATTTCCCCGCTTCCCGCAGGAACTCGATCGTGGTGATACCCCTGAACCAGTCCGCATTATTTACCATGAGGGCTGCATTGGGTCCGGATTCAAAATCCAAATAGGCCGAAAGTTGTTTACGGATAGAGACGGCATTGCGATCCACTTCCTCTTCCGTCAGTAATTTTCTTTCATCTTTTTTCCCCGAAGGATCGCCGATCAGTCCAGTAGCGCCTCCAACCAATACGATGGGCTGATGGCCCGCCATCTGGAAGAGTTTGAGGAGGATGATCTGCACCAGGCTTCCCACGTGCAGGCTGTCCGCTGTCGGATCGAAGCCGATATAGGCTGAAGTCATTTCTTTATTCAGTTGCTGTTCCGCTCCGGGCATGATATCCTGCAGCATTCCCCTCCATTTCAGTTCTTCAATGAAATTCATAACAGGAAAAAAATTTGGGCAAAATTAGGCAGTTTAATTCAGCCTGATTGTGGGAGCAATATTATTTTAATCCATTCGTTTTCAACAAATAAACAAGAGGAGTTTTACGCTATGAAAGTTTACGCATAAAACCTAACTTTACCACCTTATCCGCACCCTATACCAGCTTTTTTTAGCGATCGCTTATAGGAAAACCAATATACATGAAAACGAACCGCTTAGTTTCATTTATTTTCTTTTCATTTTTAGTATCGGGGGCGCGGGCACAATTCAGAACTTATTCAAATGAATTCCTGAACATTGGCACGGGTGCGAGAGGATTAGCTATGGGCAGCGCCCAGGCCGCTTCTGTGAATGACGGAACGGCAGGGTACTGGAACCCGGCCGGTCTTGCCGAAGTAAAAACCTACCCGCAGGTAAACCTCATGCATGCTGAATATTTTGCCGGCATCGGGAAATTTGATTATGCCAGCGTAGCGCTTCCTTCCTCCAACGGGAAAAGGACCATCGGCATCACCGGGCTGCGTTTCGGCGTGGATGATATCCCCAACACTTTGTTTCTTGTTGAACCTGACGGTTCACTGAACTACAATAATATTCAGGCTTTTTCCTCGGCCGATTATGCATTTATTTTTTCCTATGGCCAGCGGTTCAAACAATCTGAAAAAAGGAATATCAATATTGGTGTGAATGCAAAGGTCATCTACCGCAACGTAGGAAAATTTGCAAAGGCCTTCGGCTTCGGATTTGATGCAGGCGTCCAGATCCTGAAAGATCACTGGAAATTCGGCATCGTAGGAAAGGATATCACCACCACTTTCAATGCATGGCAGTTCTCCTTTACAGATGCTGAGAAACAGGTGCTCTACCTGACCAAAAATGATATCCCGGTCAAATCCACCGAGCTGACGGCTCCCCGCCTGGTGCTGGCCCTGGCCCGTGATTTTAAATTGGGAAAGAAACTGAACTTGTTGGCTGAAGCGAATATCGACCTGACCTTCGACGGGAAACGGAATGTGTTGCTCAGTGCAAACCCTGTGAGTGCTGATCCCAAGCTGGGGCTTGAACTGAATATCAGGAATATTGTATTCCTCCGCGGCGGCATCAATAATTTTCAACGGGCCCTGGCCGACGGGGATACGCTCAACCAGAAAAGAGTCTGGATCTACCAGCCTTCGGCAGGAGCCGGCTTCCGCATCGGCAACGTGTTCATTGATTATGCCTATGTGAACCTGGCCAACCAGTCGAATCCGCTTTTTACCCACGTGTTTTCCCTGAAAGTAAACCTGACCCCTGACAAAAGAAAGCAGGCGAAGCAACAAAAAAATAAATAGAACGGTCTAAATACGGATGTATGAAAAAATTGTTACTGGCGATATTCCTTCTTACTACTGCAAAGGTTTTTTCACAGCAATACAATAATGAGTGGATCAACTATAGCCGCACTTATTATAAGTTCAAAGTGGGGGCAACCGGCCTTTTCCGGATCTCGCAGCCTTCCCTGGCCGGCCTGGGCATCGGGAGCGTTCCTGCCGAGCAATTCCAGCTTTGGCGTAACGGGAAAGAAATCCCGTTGTATACTTCGGTGCAAACAGGCCCAATGTCGGCAGGTGATTATATTGAGTTCTGGGGCGAGATGAATGATGGCAAGCCTGACAGCATTCTGTACCGCGTGGGGGATTTTCAACTCGATAATAAGTGGAGTCTTGAAACCGATACAGCTGCTTTTTTTCTGACCGTCAATCCTGCTGGAAATAATCTCCGTTTGGTACCCACCGTTAATGTGCTTCCTTCCGCTTTGCCGGTCGAACCATATTTTATGTACACGGTGGGGAATTATTACAAAGAAAGATTGAACCCCGGCTATGCCCAGATCGTAGGGGAATATATTTATTCATCCGCCTATGATCAGGGAGAAGGATTCACATCATTTGACGTGGGCGCCGGACTCACCAAGGAATCTTCTTTCCCATACATGTATCCTGACCTGGATATCAGCGCTCCCGCTCCTTCCATTATTGTGAACGCTGCCGGCAACCAACCTTTGAACCCGCGGCAATTCTCGGTGAAAGTGTATGGACGCCAGGTGTTGTTGCAGACAATGGATTTCATGGATTATGTGAAAACCAATACGCCTTTATTACTCAGTGACCTCAGCCACGGGGATGCGGTGGTGGATGTCACCAATAACTGTCCGGTTTCCAATGACCGGATGGTGATATCGAAGATCGAGATCAATTATGCACGCCAGTTCAATTTCGGTGGTTACGCTAATTTCTATTTTCAGCTGCCGGCCAATGCGGCCGGGAATTACCTGGAGATCTCGAATTTCAATCATGGAGGAACGGCCCCGGTCCTGTATGACCTGACCAACGGAAAAAGATATGTATGTGATATCACCAATCCTGCACTGGTAAAAGTGGCTCTCCTGGCTTCTGCTACGGCAAGGAACCTGGTGCTCGTCAGTGAAAACGCCGGTAACCCGGTAGCCGTGACAGGTATACAGCAAAAGAATTTCACCAATTATGCATTGGCGGCCAACCAGGGCAATTACCTGATCATTTCCCACCCTGCTTTGAATAGCGGCACGGCCGGCTCCACACCTGTAGATAACTACAAAGCCTACCGCAGTTCGGCCGCGGGCGGAAGTTATAATGTCAAAACTTACTGGATCGATGACCTGATCGACCAGTTCGCGTTCGGGATAAAAAACAATCCTTTGTCGATACGCAACTTTGTGCGCTGGGCGCGCAATAATTTCCCGGCCACCATCAAGGATGTTTTGCTGATCGGCAAAGGGGTTAATTATATGGATTACCGGTCCTATGAGAGCGATTCCAACCTCGCCAAACTGTCCTTTGTTCCTACATTCGGACAACCGGCTTCCGATAACCTGCTGATGGCGGAGCCCGGTGCAGATGAGATTCCCAAAATCCCGGTAGGACGCCTCGCCGTGATTTCAGGTGATGAGCTGACGGATTATCTTAATAAAGTAAAGCAATACGAACAACAACTCGTCTTTCAATCTCCCCTCATCAGTGATAAGGCATGGAATAAAAATGTGGTGCATGTGGTGGGATCAAGTGATCCGACCCTGGGGGCAATCCTGCAGGCAGCCATGAATAATTATACCGCCAAGATCCGGGATACATTATATGGCGGCAATGTCAATCTGTTCAGCAAAGTGTCGCCTGACCCGGTACAGCAGGCCACCAATGAGCGGCTGATCAATCTCTTCAACCAGGGGATCAGTTTGCTGACATACTTCGGGCACTCTTCATCGAGCACGCTTGAATTTAACCTCGATGATCCGCAGAATTACAATAATGTGGGCAAGTACCCCTTTTTCGTGGTATTAGGATGTAATGCCGGGAATTTTTTCAGCTTTAATACCCTTCGGTTATTGACGAAAGAAACCTTATCTGAAAAATTCGTGCTCGCCCCACAGGGGGGAAGCATTGCTTACCTGGCCAGCACGCACCTGGGGATTGTATACTATCTCGATATTTACAGCACCCGGCTGTACCAGGCCATGGCGGTGAGCCAATATGGCAAGACACTCGGAGAGATCATAAAGGATGCGATCGTCCAGACCTTCAATTTCACGACCCAGCTCGATTATTATGCACGACTGCATTGCGAACAGCAAACCCTTCATGGCGATCCGGCCCTGCGGCTCGATATTTCCATGTCCAAACCGGATTATGTGATCGAGGATCCACTGGTGAAAGTATCTCCCTCTTTTATCTCGGTGGCCGAAACGCATTTTCATGTGGATGCCAAAATGATGAACCTCGGCAAAGCCATAGATAAAAAGATCGTCGTAGAGACCCGGCGTACCTACCCGGATAATACCACGCAGGTGATCCGGCGTGATACAATTCCCGGAATACGTTATATCGATTCCCTTTCCTTTGATGTTCCCATCGTACCCATCCGCGACAAGGGACTGAATAAAATAAGTATCTGCGTGGATGCCGATAATGCTGTGGATGAGATCTATGAGACCAATAACTGCATTACCAAGGACGTGTTCGTTTATGAAGATGAGGCTCGCCCGGTTTTCCCCTATAATTTTTCCATCGTCACCAACCCAAATACAAAACTGGTAGCTTCTACAGCCAACCCCTTCGTGGCTACAAAACAATACACGCTTGAAATTGACACGACTGAATTATTCAATTCCGCGTTCAAGAAAACACAGACCATCACTTCACCCGGCGGAGTACTTGAATTCACGCCCGGGTTTGCCTTTACGGACAGTACCGTTTATTACTGGCGGGTAGCGCCGGTTCCGACCACCGGCCAGCCGGTATGGAATAAGTCTTCCTTTATTTATCTCAGCAACAGCGGACCCAATGCCAGCCAGCCAGGGTTCAACCAATCGCATTTTTACCAGCATACCAAATCAACATACAATCGCATCATACTTGATTCTGCCAGCCGCACCCTGAAATTCGGTTCGATCACCAACAACCTGTTCGTGCGCATGGGTACCTGGATCAGCAGCGGCGCCGTGCAGGAAGATGCTTTGTCCGTTGCGATCAACGGGGTGGCTTCCATCAGGCTGGTTTGCTGGTTTTCTTCATTGGTATTTAATGTGATCAACCCGGTCACCTTCAAACCCTGGGTGAACTATGAGTTGGTTCCTCCCAATTTCTGTAGCGGGGGTTCGTCTTTCGGACAGGGCCTGTATAACAGTCTTTCTCCGAATGATTGTTATGGCAATTACCGCCTCTATAATTTCGAATACCGGTATGCTGATACTTCCAGCCGCAGGAAGATGATGCAGCTGATGAAGGATTCAATTCCTGACGGTTATTATGTGGTGGTCAGGAATTTCACCCTTGACCCTGCCACCTTCCCCGGCTTCCCGGTAGCGTATGCTGCAGACTGGATCCGGGATACGGCCATTTATGGACCGGGGAAATCATTATATCATTCATTGAAGAATGCAGGCTTTGCGGGGATAGATTCTTTCTACAGGGCGAGGCCCTTCTGCCTGATCTATAAAAAGAATGATGCTTCCTTTATACCTAAATGGACAGTGGGAGAAGGAATCTATGATAACCCTACCATGTCTGTTGACTGCCCGAGCCCGGATACCCTGGGTTATATCACTTCACCGGTATTTGGCCCGGCCAAAGCATGGAAACAACTGAAATGGCGTGGCAGCAGCGAACCTCCGCCAGGCGATGTAGCCACCGTGGATGTGATCGGTATAAAAAATGACGGTAGCCAGACGACCCTTTTCAGCAACCTCACCACGACGCAACAGGATTTTGATGTGTCCTCCATTGATGCAACGGTCTATCCGTATGTGCAATTGAAATTAACTTCCCTGGATACAGCTCACTTCACGCCTTACCAGTTACGGTACTGGCGGCTGACCTATACGCCTGTTCCCGAAGGTGCCATTTCGCCCAATATTTATTTCAAAACAAAGGATTCTGTGGATGTGGGTGAACCTATCGATATGAAGATCGCATTTAAGAACATCAGTGATGTGTCCTTCGACAGCCTGAAGGTCAAGTTCGTGATCACTGACAGGAATAATGTGCCGCATATCATTCCATTGCTGAAACGCAGGCCTTTACCGGCGGGTGATACGCTGCAACTGGGAACCCTGATCACCACAGCAACCCTGGCCGGAACGAACACCTGGTATATCGAGGCCAACCCCGATAATGACCAGCCTGAACAATTCCATTTCAACAATTTTGCATTCAGGAACCTTTATGTAAAACCTGACAGCCTGAACCCGTTGCTGGATGTGACCTTTGACGGCGTACATATCCTCAACAGGGATATCGTTTCATCCAAACCCGATATCATCATCAAATTGAAGGATGAGGCCAAATGGATGATCCTGGATGATACTTCCCTGCTCACACTTCAGATCCGCTTTCCCAATGGCAGCTTGCGACGCTATTATTTCAATAATGATACGGTTCATTTTACACCTGCAGGCCCGGCACCGAACCTGAATAATACAGCTTCAGTCGATCTCCGCCCGTATTTTACCCAGGACGGGGAATATGAACTGATTGTTACCGGCAGGGATAAAAGCAATAATACAGCAGGCGCCATCAGTTACAGGGTCATCTTCGAGGTCATTAACAAACCTATGATCTCCAACCTGCTCAATTATCCGAACCCGTTCACCACATCAACAGCTTTTGTATTCACGGTCACCGGTGCAGATGTGCCGCAGGATATCAAGATCGAGATCATGACCATCACCGGGAAGATCGTGCGGGAGATAACGAAAGATGAGCTGGGTCCGCTCCATATAGGCCGGAACATCACGGATTTCAAATGGGATGGTACGGATATGTACGGGCAAAAACTGGCGAATGGAATTTATCTGTACCGCGTGGTGACCAACCTCAATGGTAAATCGCTGGACAAGTATACAGCCGACGGCGATCATACAGATAAATTCTTTACAAAAGGATATGGCAAAATGTACCTGATGCGATAAAGATTTTACCGATTGCGGAAACGCTGTGCCTGTTTTGCAGACACAGCGTTTTTTTTTATTCTGTTTACAGGCGAAATTTGCCGCCGTCATGGGATCCGTCAAACAATGGCTTAAAAAGAATTTTCCCGATCTTATATACAGGAAGCAAAGAAGTGAAAAGACCAGGAATGCTTTGTTGAAATTTGAAGCGAGCTTGCCGGCCCCTGCGCCCGGAAAACTTTCTGATGCATCCTTTGATGTGTTCACCTACCATGGGGAGGACGGCATGATATTTTATTTGCTGAACCAGTTAAAGGGGACGCCTTCTTTTTTCCTCGATATCGGTGCGGGGGATTGTATCCGGAGCAACTGCGCAACCCTGGCCTGGCATTTCAACTGGGAGGGCGTTTTCATAGACAGGGAGGAGACACAGCTGTCGGTGGGGAAAGAATTTTACCGCACTAAAATAAAGGACGGAAGGCATTTGCAATTCATCCAAAAAGAGGTCACACCCGAAAATATCAATACAGTGATTGGAGCGCATAGCGGGGGCAGGCAAGCAGGATTGCTTTCCATTGACATTGACGGAAATGATTTTTGGATCTGGAATGCCATCAGCGGCATTAAACCCCGGCTGGTGATCATTGAAGCTAAAGTGGAATTCGGTTTGAAAAATATTGTGGTGCCCTACGGAATTGGCAATCATCGTTCGGTAAATGAAATGTATAACGGCGCTTCGGTAAATGCATGCATCCGGCTCGGTAAAGAGAAGGGATATAAACTGGTTGGCGCGAATAAACAAGGATATAATCTTTTCTTTGTACCGCAGGAAGAGGATATCCCTGTTGTTTCTGCTGAACAGGTGCTCAATGAAAAGGAAACCTTTCTGTCCTTTTACCCTGAATCATTTTTTCGCGATCATGAATTCGTAACCTTTCAATAATCATGGGAAAAATTGCCATCAATATCGCCACCGGCAGCCTGCAGCAGAAAGATATGATCGTGGGCATCGACCTGGGTACAACGAATAGCCTGGTGGCCATCATCCACCCTGAATCAAGACAACCGGTCGTGCTGAAAGAGCAGGATGGCCTGGCACTGGTGCCCTCCGTGATCCATTTCGGGGAAGCCGGAATGATAACCGTAGGGGAGGAGGCGAAAAAATACCTGGTCAGCGAACCGCAGCATACGATCTTTTCGGTGAAAAGGCTGATGGGTAAATCTTATAAGGATGTGAAGGATCATGCCGGGTTCTTTACCTACAAAATATTTGATGACAATTCCGATAGCCTGGTAAAAATACAGGTCGGCGAAAAATTCTATTCACCCGTGGAATTGTCCTCTCTCATTTTAAAAGAATTAAAGAACCGGGCTGAACATATACTGAAAACGCCTGTCACAAAAGCCGTCATTACAGTGCCGGCTTATTTTAATGATGCACAGAGACAGGCGACCCGTGATGCAGGAAAGCTGGCCGGACTGGATGTACTCCGCATTGTGAATGAACCCACAGCCGCCAGCCTCGCTTATGGACTGGGAAATATATCTTCTCCCCCGTTGGGGGAACCAAAGGGAGTTTTGAATAAAACAATAGCGGTATATGACCTGGGCGGAGGAACCTTCGATATTTCCATATTAAGGATCACGGGCGGGATATTTGAAGTATTATCAACGAATGGTGATACTTATCTGGGAGGTGATGATTTTGACAGGTCGATTGTTGATTACTGGTGCGGGGAGGTTGGGCTCACACAGGATGAACTTGTTCTTCATAAGAACCTGGCGCAGGAGTTGCGATTGAAAGCGGAAGAAGCCAAAATTCATCTGAGTGATCATGATTCATTTTCAACAACGATCTCAGGCCATCCTGTCATGCTTTCCCGGGCAGGATTTGAAAAACTGATCACCCCGCTGGTGAACAGGACAATTGAATGTTGCAGGAGTGCTTTGCGCGATGCCGCACTTTCCATTGATGAAATTGAGGAGGTCATCATGGTAGGAGGCTCTACCCGTGTTCCGCTTGTCAAGAGATCAGTGAAAGCTCTTTTTAAGAAAGAACTGAACGATAAATTGAATCCCGATGAAGTGGTTGCGCTGGGAGCCGCGGTGCAGGCAGATATTCTGGCAGGGAACAATAAAGACCTCTTACTCCTGGATATCACCCCGCTTTCATTGGGTATTGAGACCATGGGCGGGCTGATGGATACATTGATCCCACGCAATTCGAAGATCCCCACGAAGACGGGAAGGCAATATACCACGCAAAAGGATGGCCAGGTGAATATGCGCATATCTGTATTCCAGGGGGAAAGGGACCTTGTAAAAGATAACCGCAAACTGGCGGAGTTCAACCTGTCCGGCATCCCGGCCATGCCCGCCGGCCTGCCGAAAGTGGAGGTTTCTTTTCTCATTGACGCAGATGGTATCTTACGGGTAACAGCAAAGGAATTACGCAGCGGAGCGGAACAAAGTATTGAAGTGAAACCACAATATGGATTGACGGATCAAGAGGTGGAAAATATTCTTTTGAATTCGATCAGGCATGCCGGCGAGGATATCCGGGCCAGGGCCCTGGTGGAAGCGCAAACGGAAGCTGACCAAATTCTGGCCACCACCCGCTCTTTCATGGAAAAGAATGGATCCTTCCTGACCGCAACGGAATTACAGGCAACAAGATCAGCAATGGAAACACTGGAAAAGATCATGGTACAGGGGAATAAAGATGATATCCATGCGGCCATTGAACAGCTCAATGCTATTTCAAAACCCTACGCAGAAAGACTGATGAATGAGGCCATCGGGAGGGCCATGAAGGGCAAAAACCTTAAGGAGTGAAAATAGCATAGCTCCCGTTCTCAAATACCTTATTTAACTGCAGGGAGGCTTTTATATTCATTGCTTCCTTTTTATTCCAGACAATGATGATCTTCCGGCCATTCCACAAAATGGGCAGGTTACCTGTGGACAGGTATTGTTTCATTTGTTCAGTACGCTTTTCCCTTTCAGGCGTATTATATGGATGTGATACCCATGCATTGCTGTGTGTATACACATTACATAAATAATTGACCAGCGATGCATTCCCTATCAGAAGGTCCCGGGGAGATGACTCTTTCCTGATAAAATCGAGTGCCTGCCGGGTATCCGCGGAAATATGCCCCTCCCATTCTATATTATTTTTTTCTGACAGTAACTTCCCTGTCCAGAGAATATTATCTGATAAAAACAGGAGCATAAGAATAATAAGCGCTATCATTCTTTTTTTATGTTGCAGGTTGGTGAGAACTGATTGAAGTGCCGGCAGGGAAAATAAAAAAAGCCCGGCCCAGGTATAACCCCGTGTAAAATGGATGGGCTGCATGGGCTTCATGAACCACTCATGCTTGGACAAAAGAAAAGAGATCAGCGCCCATCCCAGGAACAAACGCTGGTGCGGCTGCTGCAGGACTTTCTTAAAAGGCCTGGTATTGAGCAAATAATATACAGCGAGTACTCCCACAAAGCAATAGGCTGGAACAGCTATCAGCAGGCTATAGGTCCAGCCCACACTGTATTGTTCGAATATTTTTTTATGCCCGGGGAAACTGTTCAGGTAAAATAAATAATACCCGGTATGCAAACCAGCAAGAGCAAGGTTCCCGGCTGCAAACCACCAGGGTATATCCTTGTTATGGCAGAAAATTTTTTCGGAAAAGACCCACCCGGTCACGATCAGCAGGTAAAGGATACCGGTGAACGGATGGGAAGCCGATATAAGCAATCCTAATAACAATGCAGCCCGCCATTTTCGGGACAGCAGATAATAGATGGCCAGCAAAAAAATAAAATGATAATAAGCCTCAAAAGGGAGAAAGCCATTCCGGCCCCAGTTCAAAATCCACCAGCCGTTGCCCGGATCGGCGGCGTAAATACCGTCCATGAGATGTGCCGTATGATATTGTTTCAATAGCAAGGAAGCTGCTATTCCGCCCAGGGCCAGCAGCCCTCCTCCCCAACTGAACAGAACAGAGATCAGGTTAAAATTTTTTTCCTTCGTGATCAATTTTTCCAATACTACCAGGCCGGTATACATGCATAAAAAGGTCATAATGATCCCGAATAAGGAAAAACAAAGTCCTGGATCCAGCCCCAGTCTTAAAAATCCTGCCAGTACGAGTACCTGTGGCTGGAAATAAATGGCAGGGGAGGCGGGATCGCCATCAAAGGGATTTGAATAGAACAGGGAGAATTTATCCGCGTCAAGATATTGGTGCGCATAAGACATATACAATACATTCTCATCCACGGTAAAACCGGTGGGCCTCAACGCTGCGGGATGAACAAAATATTGCTGCAGCACAAAAAGAACAACGGGCAGCGAAAGCAGAGAGGCAAATAATATTTTCTGCGCTCTGCTCATGAACGATACCCCCTGTTTTTCAGGATGAGCACAACAGAAACAAGCAGGAAAATGATGATGAACCCCAGCATGACCCATGTCATTTGTAATGTATCATACGGAAGAAAACTGAATTTAATGATATGGTTACCGGGAGATAGATGAATGGCCATGAACCCGGCATTGGCCCTGTAAATTTTTTCAGGGTGGCCATCCACCCAGGCTTTCCAGTAATGGTGGTAACTCTGTATCAGAACAAGATGACCATCTGCCTCATTGCTCGTATGGATCGTAAAATGATTGGCTGAAAGCTCCGTAACTGAAGCGGTTGACCAGGTTCCGCAGGATCCGGCTACTCCGAAACTGTCACACACTACAAATTGACAGGCAGAAATGTTTTTCAATAAAGAAGTATCCTTTGTTTTAATGACAGAATCTGCAATATAGGCCACAGGCTTGGCAGAAATGTAGTTATAGAAAGTATTACTGTTAAAAATCGGTTCCAGTTCCAGGAGAAAGGATGGCGAATAGCTGATGTGACTGAGCCCGATCCTTTTATTATAAAATAGCGCCAATCCCGAAATATCATAGTGCTGCATCGCATCAATGCTGTTCTCACCGATCGTTTTATTGAGTTCATTGACAGGAAATCCCGGGGGTGAGGCATGGATGACCTTATTGATCGCGGTTGGGTGGGTTTTACTGACAAAGCTCATGGGTAAAACCATTTGTGCCATAATAAACAGATTCAGCACCCATAGAATTGAAAACTGACCTACAGATAATCTTTTCTTCCACATCCATAAAAGAAGAATTCCCATAAAAAAAAGCTGTACCAGGGAGCAGATCAAAACCGCATCGGAAAAAGAAAGATTTCCGATCTCACTTTTGATCGCAGAAATAAAATTCCCGGTGTTATATGTGGCCCTGACTGAGAAACCCGACTGAAAAAATGAAAAGACCGCGATAAGTAAAATTGCGAATGAGAAAACAGCAGTGATGAAAACGGGCTTTCTGAAATTTTTCGTGGAAATATTGTCCTGCAGAAAAGCCTTTAACCCCGGTGCTGCCAGCAGCAGCAAACCCAAGATCATGAACAGCCGCATTTGCGAAGGATGCCGGAAACTATTCATCAACGGGATGAAATCATAACAAAGTTTTCTCAGCGGCGTGACGTCGCCAAGACTGAATAAGAAAGAAAAAATGATCAGGGATAATAGCAGGATATTGCGCCGGTTCATCTTTGGCGGGAAACTGAGCAGCAATACAAGGGTAAATATGCCCAGGTAAATATTCCTGCAGGTCAGGTCTGTCGTCGTCACCAGGTCATGGGCGCCCGCAGTGGCCGGGAAAATGAGCGTGACCAGGTGCTGCCATTCAAATGAATTGATGATACTCTCCTGGTAGGTTGCCCCGCTGCCACGGGCATAATAGGGCAGGAGATCGATATATGAAATAATGGCGGGAAGGGACAAACAGGTGAATGTCAGGAGAAGCAATGCATGCCGGGAAAAGAATTTTTTCCAGGAAATATTTTTAATGAGTATGTTTTTTTTGAACCTGTCATACACATGAATAATAAAAAGGAGCAATAACAGATAAGCAATAAGGATAAAGAAAGAAGGATAACCACAAACAAGCAGCAGGTACAGGAAAAAGCCCGTTTTCCAGGCGCTGCTCCACCTGTACTGTTCCAGTAATTGTAAATAATACAAGATCACGAAGGGCAGGAATGCAGCCGATGCCAGCCAGTTGATCAGCTGCCCTCCCAGCATAAAGCCGCTTAGCATATATGCAGTGGAGATGAGCAGGGCCGTCCTTGTTTCCCGGGTAAGGTGAAAAACAAGTTTATACATGCCTGTCGCTCCCAGGAAAATATAGAGGAGGTTCTCGGCATGAAACAGGGTGATATCATAACGTCCCAGCAAGGAAAATACCCACACAAAAGGATTCCAGGCCCCGCTTTGCATATCACCGTAGATCGGATTGCCCAGGTAAATATAAGGACTCCAGAATGGCCATTCCCCGTGCCGGATGGCTTCACTTACCGCAAAACGGTAAGGCAGAAAATAATGAATGGCATCATTCTTTACGCTGAAAAGGCCGAAAGTGAGCGGCCAATAGGTGAGTAAGCAAACCAGGAGCAGGAAAAGAATATTCCTGGTATAGGTTTTTTGCTGAGGGGACAGGCTGAAAGGCTTCATTGCAAAAGCGTTTACAAAATACCTCAAAAAAAAACCTCCCCCCCATTATTTTCTCCACACCGTGATAATACTCCGGCCAAAGGAGTGAAAAAAAATTTTGTCGGTGAGGGAAGAGAGAGGCACCAGCCATCTGTCCCAGAAACGGACCTGCTTTGCAGTAGGGTATTTTTGTTTCAGCACGAGCTTATTCATGCCGGAGGTAAAATAACCGGCGCTGTCAAAATATTTATTGGATATAATCCTGGCACCTGGAGGAGAAATTTTTCGAAGCATTTTTTTTGTGTAGCGGCGCCAATGGCCGATCGCTCTGTCAAAAGCGCTGAATAAAGAAGGATGGGCCGGTGCCAGCACCACGATACAGCCCCCGCTGTTCAGGTGCAGGAATGCCTTTTGCAGTTCAGCCCTGTCATCTTTGATATGTTCCAGTACGTCGATATACAATATGGTATCAAAGATCCCGGATTCATTGTCGATCGTTCCTTCCCTGACCGAACAACCGGCAGGAAGTTCATTTGAACCTGATTTTTTTTTCAGCAGTTCAGCCATTGCATGATCCGGTTCCAGTAACACCCAACCTGTGCAATTATTGTTGTGCAGATAGGGAGTGGTGGCACCCATGCCTGCGCCTGTTTCGAGCACCTTGCCCTTGATGTAGGGACGGATATATCTGCTGAAATATTTTTTCCAGTGAATCGCTTGCTGAAACAGGGCCAGCTCTTCACCGGGATATGTCAGCGGGTCATTCATCAGGAAAGCATTTCTGATGAGCCGGTATAATCCTTATAATGAATAGCTGGGATGAATTTCCTTTGGGATTGCGAGGACAGGTAGAGGAACACCGTGAACAGGGAGATGAGGAAGCTTTGCAGTAATATGATCAGCATGGCCGATAACACCGTGGACGTCCAGCCCGGTATAGCCCAGTTGGTAAATGACTTTATACAGAGCAATAGGATGATAGCAACCAGTGAAAGGCCGATAAGCAGTAAAGAAAAGACCAGGAGCCGCGAAGCAATGACATCAATGAATACAGCAATGGCGCCGAATCCGTGAAGAAGGAGGGACTGGAAATTCATCTTTGAGTAGCCCAAATAACGTTTACCACGGTTTGCCCGAATGGAATTGTAGGGAAGCCCGGACCGTAATATACCTCCTGCCAGGTGATTCCATATTTCACTGTAATAAACAAGTTTGTCCAGCAAATTCTTTGGCATGACCAGGAAATTACCATAGGCGATCTTTTTCCCCGTCAGTATCCCGAACAGGAATTTATACAACCTGTAGAAAAACCTGAACCCCCTTCCTTCCTGCCGTTCTTTTCTTCTGGCAAATACAATTTTTCCGGGGCTGAGCAAGCTCTCCTGCAGTAATCTGAAAGCGTCTTCAGGCCTGTCCTGCCCGTCTGCATCCATCACCAGTACCTTGTCACATTCCATATTTTCACGGATATAGGCCAGCCCTATTGCAATAGCTTTCTGGTGGCCGATATTGCGGAGCAGGTGCAGGACCCTGATCGGGAATCCCGTATCCGTTTTCACCTGGCTGATAGCAGGTGAACCGTCATCGATCAACAAGACGGAAAAGTCATCACTGACGGAACTGAACGATGTCTTTAATTGAGGAAGCAAGAGATTCAATGATTCTTCATCATTGTAAACAGGAATCAGTATGACGGTTTTTAATGCCATGGCGGTCAGCTGCAGCGATCCCGGAACAGGTGCGTAAACTTAATTGATTCAGTTAAATTTTTCCTTCATCCGGAGGAAATATTTCTCAAATAAATGAAAACTCAGCCATCCGGCTGTAAGACCCGCTGCACTGCATATTGTTGAAACCACCAGGTCTGCACCCTGTCCATTGATATACCGGTTTACAATAGTATAGAGCCAGGGACTCAGCATGAGGTAAAGCGGCCAGTGAAAAATATAGAATCCGTATGAGATCTTTCCCAGGAAACGCAAGAAAGAAATATTGAAAATAAAGGATACGATCTTTGATGCACCCATCACCGCTTCATTGACGAGCAGCGCCAGCAGCAGGGCAAAAGTGGTATACCCGATGAGGGCAAGATAAGGGAACTGCGAAGGATGGAGCCTGTCCAGAAAATAGAATCCGAAATTCAGCAGGGCAAATAATGATACCACATAGGGCGTGATCTTTTTGAACAGGCCGGGGTTAATATGCCTTACCAGGGCAGTGATGCAACCCAGGCAAATGCCGTCGATCCGCGTAAATGTATAAAGGTTGAAATAGGAGAGCTGGCTCACCTGCTGCATCCACGCCCATAAGCGCAGACCGATCACGCACAGCAGGAGCAGGATCATGAAAAAGATCAGTCTTTTTGGTTTTTTCAGGATCAGGATAACAAATGGCCAGAGGATATAAAACTGTTCTTCCACGGCCAGTGACCAGAGATGGTTCAATCCTGTTTGTGGCGAAGGATCCTTAAACACGTATAGCCAGTTCTGCAAGTATGTCCAGATATAAGCCTGGTGTTTCACATAATAGGAAAGATCCAGGACCGATTGGACACGGGGCAGAACGATCAGGAAAAGAATAAGGCTGAGATAATAAAGCGGAAATATGCGTAACACCCTCCGGGCATAAAAATTTTTAAGGTAATTCTTTTTATGGACCGTTTTCAGTAATATATCGGTGATCAGGTAACCGGAGAGGACGAAGAACAGGTCCACCGACACCCAGCCAAAAAAGATATAGCGCTGGATGAACCCGAAATTGTGATAGATGACCACGATGAGGATGGCCATTCCCCGCAGGCCGTCAAGTGCCGGGAAATGTTGTTTTTTTAAAGCGGGGGCATCCATTTTTACAATATTATTTTATCCCCGGCTACCGGCAAAAACATGTTTTGCAGAAACAGGACACTGCATTTCCGCTTTTCAGCATAATGGCCTATCTTTGCTCCCCCGGTAAAAGAACCGGTTAAAACATACCAAGGAGGTATATACATGCTCATTATTGATTCAAAGGATTGCGAAAACATAGATAAGGCGCTCAAAAAATATAAAAAGAAATTTGAGCGGGCCAAGATCCTGATCCAGCTCCGGGAGCGCCAGGCCTATACCAAACCCTCCGTAAAACGCCGCAGCGAAGTATTGAAAGCGGTGTACAAGCAAAAGATCATCAGCGGAAAGATCGAGGCATAATGCGCTTGAAAAAATAGTTAAGCTGCGGTAAAACACGCAGCTTTTTTATTTTCTATTTGTAGCTTTATACCCGATGGGCAGTTTAAAGATCAACGCCGCGCTGGAGCAATTCCTGGAATACCTGCAGCATGAAAAAAGATATTCCCCCCATACGGTCATCTCTTACCGCACGGACCTGGAAAGTTTTATTTCTTATCTCAGTGATCAATATGGTATTGCAGCCGTGCATACGATCAGGCATGACCATATCCGGAGCTGGCTGGCAGAACTAAAGGAAGAGGGACTGAGTGCCCGTTCCATCAACCGTAAAATATCCGGCCTGAAATCCTTTTTCAGATTTGGCCTCAAAAGCAGCTGGATCTCTTCCACTCCGCTGCAAAAGATCATTAGCCCCAGGATCAGCCGGCGTTTACCCGTTTTTGTAAAAGAGCAGGAAACAGAGCGGCTGATGAAGCAGCTGGACACTGCTGCCGAGGATTGGGAATCCCTCAACGCCAAAATGCTGATCGTGATCTTTTATTCCACAGGCCTTCGCCTCAGTGAACTGATCCGGTTGACGGATGACCGCGTCGATTTCAGCCTGCGGCAGATCAAGGTATTGGGAAAGGGAAACAAAGAAAGGATCATACCCGTCAGCAGGGAATTTCTGCAGGAGATAAAGAAATACCAGGAGCTGAGAAAAGAAAACTTTGAGGACAATGAAAATGCATTATTGGTCACCTCAAAGGGAAAGAAATTATATCCCAAGTATGCTTACCTGCTGGTGAATAGATTCCTGGGTGAAGCGGGACCGCTTTCACAGAGAAGCCCGCATGTGTTGCGCCACAGTTTTGCAACGCACCTGATGAACCATGGTGCCGGTTTGAATGCTGTGAAAGAATTACTGGGACACAGCAGCCTGGCTTCTACGCAGGTGTATACGCATAATACGATCGATACCCTGAAAAAAATTCATAAAAAAGCCCATCCGAAATCTTAAAATTACCAGGAAGGCTAAAAAAAGCTGCCTGCATTTTTTTTAAAAGAAAAATTTTGTTTTAACTTGATGCCTGGGGGTGCTTTATTTCAGCACCCGCAGTTCTTTCATTACCAATGATAAATTTTGTACCATGAACGTGATCATTCAACCGGTGCATTTTAATGCAGACAGAAAATTGATCGGATACATTCAAAAAAAACTCAAAAAACTTTCCCATTTCTATGAACGGATCCAGGAAGTGCATGTTTTTCTGAAACTGGACAACCCAGCCCATACGATCAAGGATAAAACAGCGGAGATAAGGGTGCATGTACCGCGCCATTATTTTTTTGTAAAGACCACGACCAAGTCGTTCGAGCAGTCCTTTGACGATGCCTTCGATACCATGGTTTCCCAGGTAAAAAAGAGAAAGGAAAAAATGGCGGCCTGAGCCTATCTAAATTGTTGCTTTATAAGTCTCCAAACTAATTTCCAAATTCTCAAAAACCCCCTAACTTTGCATCCCCTTAAAGGGGGGTAGCTCTTTATTGCTCTGACCGCGGATAATCTTGTGTAAACCACAAAAAGTGGCAGAGACCAATCATGCCACTTTAGCTCAGTTGGTAGAGCATCCCGATCTAAGATCGGGAAGGTCATTGGAATACAAAGTGGCACTATTTGAATTATGATCGCCACTTTAGCTCAGCTGGTAGAGCAACTGATTTGTAATCAGTAGGTCGTTGGTTCGATTCCGACAAGTGGCTCAAGGGAATTTTGAAATTTGGGGAAGTGCAATTTCGAAATTTATAACAGGGGCAAGTAGCCAAGTGGCCAACGGCAACAGACTGTAAATCTGTCCTCTTCGGAGTTCGGTGGTTCGAATCCATCCTTGCCCACAGTTCTTTTAATTTTG
>CAZZDQ010000036.1:13119-30590 GCA_964652845.1 uncultured Chitinophaga sp. | reverse complement strand
TTTAATGGTTAATGGTTTTTGATTATGGCCCCCCGCTTTGGCGGGGGTCTTTTTTAAAATGCTTTCTGACCCGTGCCGGTCGTTTTATATTTCTGCGTATTGTTATTCCCCATGTTATCGATGATCCAGTTGGTCATCTTGCTCCAGAGATGGAAGGTGGTATTATCCCCAGAACCTGCAATACCATGATTCTTGTCCGGGTAATAAAAGCTGTCAAAGTCAACATTGCTTTTTACCAGCGCTTTCACCATCTGCACACTGTTCTGGAAATGCACATTATCGTCAGCCGTGCCATGGATCAGCAGGTATTTCCCTTTTATCCTGTCTGTAAAATTGATGGGTGAGTTATCATCATATCCTTTTGCATTTTCCTGGGGTGTACGCATATAACGTTCGGTATAGATATTATCATAGAAACGCCAATTGGTCACGGGCGCCACAGAAACAGCCGCTGAGAATGCATCATTCCCCTTTGTAATGGCCAGGGCGCTCATAAAACCGCCGTAACTCCACCCCCAGTGCCCGATATTGTTCTTATCCACATAGGGCAGGCCAGCCATATATTTGGCAGCGTCGATCTGGTCTTCGATCTCAAATTTGCCAAGCTGTAAGTAGGTCTTTTTCTTGAAATCCTCCCCGCGGAAGCCGGTTCCGGTATTGTCCACGCTCACGACGATGAATCCATGTTCTGCCAGCAACTGGTGCCAATAGCTCACGGCGCCAAAACGGTTCACTACCTGCTGGGAACCGGGCCCGCCATAATTACAGAATAATACAGGGTATTTTTTGGACGGGTCGAAATTCCAGGGTTTTAGCATCCACCCATTCAGGGTATCTCCTTTGGAATTCGGTATACGTATGAATTCAGCCTTTCCGATCTGGTATTCGTTCAGTTTGGTCACCAGCTTTTCATTCTTACCGACAGTTTTTTCCATTGAAGTGGTGACCTGTTTCTTTTTATCCAACACAATATCATTGACAGTCACCACAGCCGGTGTATTGATCGTTGAATAGTAGTCGTAGTATTTGGTAAGATCTGGATTGAATGCGATCCGGTGCCAACCCATATCACTGGTCAGTTCCCTGGTCTGTTTTCCATCCAGCCCGGCTACAAACAAGTTACGGTCCATCGGCCGGGGCCAGCCGGCCAGGAAATAGACAAGACCATTCTTTTCGTCTACTCCGCATACTTCTGAAATGTCAAAATTGCCTTTTGATACCTGCACCGAACTTTTCCCGTCCATACCATTGAGATAAAGCTGCCGCCAGCCATTCTTTTCACTGGCATATAATACATTTTTGCCGTCTTTTAGAAACCACCAGTCATCATTGATCTCCACATAATCTTTTCCTTTTTCTTCATAAAGCAGCCCGGCATTACCGGTTTGTGCGTTGGTGAGCAGGAGTTTCAGATCGTCCTGGTGGCGGTTCATCCAGTATACGACCAGGGACCTGTCATCCTGCGTCCATTTGATACGGGGGATATAGATATCACCGGTATCAAAACGGGCCCGCACATCCTTCCCGCTGTTCACCTCATAGATATGGATCTCCACTTTTGAATTCTGTTCTCCGGCCTTGGGGTATTTATAACTGTATTGGCTGTTGTAGGAATTATCGAATTTGGTGAATTCATATTCCTTTACATTGCTCTCATCAAAACGGTAATAGGCAATGTAATTGCCTTTCGGGCTCCATTGATAGGCCTGCGTGAATTCAAATTCTTCCTCGTATACCCAATCACAGTTGCCGTTGATGATATTATTCCATTTCCCGTCGCTTGTAATGAATTTTTTGTTGTGGGCATCGATCCAATAAATAGCAAGGTTATTGTTCAATACATATGCAATATTCCTGCCATCCGGAGAAAAAGTCGGGTGTAGTACCTTTTCATTTTCCAGCAGTTTCAGATCCTTTGTTGCGCGGTTATAGAGGTAAAGAAAGGATTTGGAAGAACGGCGGTAGATCTGTTCCACGCCCCTGCGGATCAATGCGAGGTTGGTATCCGTGGGGGAATAAATGACATCTTCCACCCGGTCGAATGGTTTACCGTTCTCATCTTTGAGGTCCTTGGCATTGATCTCAGGCCGGGATCTGTCTTTCATAAAATCCGGGTTGATCTGTTCGCTGGTGAATGTTCTGTTCTTATAAATATCTTCCAGGGTGACCTGTTTTTTTTGTGCGGCGGCAAAAAACGGAAGCAGGATAAGCAGGGAAAAGCGTATACGCATATGAATTAATTTGGGTAAAAATAAAAGAAAGCGGCGAATCGGGGATGCCGTTCACAAAAATGATGAGCGGCGCGTCAATTATATCAAAAAACATAATTTTAAATATGGATTATTCGGTGCGGAATATCAGGAAGGATGATAACCCGGTATTGGCACGTATCATCCGTCAGACCCTGGAAGAATTCGGCGCGGTGAAACCCGATACGGTCTATTATGACAAGACCACGGATGCTTTGTATGAATCTTTTCAGAAAGAGAGATCCTTTTTTTTCGTTATCGAATGGAATGATGAGATCGTGGGAAGCGGGGGTATTTACCCGACAGAAGGGTTACCGCTCGATACCTGTGAACTGGTCAAAATGTACCTGGTACCGAAGGCCAGGGGCATGGGACTCGGAAAAATGATGCTTGAAAAATGTGAACAAAAAGCAAGGGAATTGGGATATACGAAGATCTACCTGGAATCGATGCCCGAACTGACACTTGCCCTGAATATGTACAAGCGATCGGGGTATACGGATATCGGCGGGCCGATGGGAAAAAGCGGCCATTGCGGTTGCAGTATCTGGATGATGAAGGAGCTGGCTCCTTTATAAAAGAGACAAACTGAATTCCTTCCTGTGAACTGATTAAAAAGGGAAACATTTTTATTATCCGGCGCTGACAAGTTCCACCTCATGCACCGGGCTGAACAAATAATACTGGCCTGTTTTGAGTTCCTTGCATTTAAAGCGCTTCCGCAGCTTTTCCCCTTTTTGAAATACCCTTCCTTCCCCTGTTTTGAAAATAGCATGGGCACTGATCTCTTCAACCATGAATAAGTGCCCCGGCCCGTTATCATATTTCCTGAGTACACGCATCAAACCCGTTTCTGCGCAACTACTGGCAGCCGGATTCTTCAATGATGAAAGGATCTCTCTTTCAATTTCACCGGGGAAAACCTTATGTTCCAGGAAATCTTTCAACAGAGATGCGTAGACCTTTTTCCATTCCTTTCCGTGTGCCCGGATCCTGTTTCCGAATTGCTCAAATGCCAGCAAATGGGCCAGTTCATGAATAAAAGTGAGCAGGAAAGCGAAAGGGTTCAGGTTCCCGTTCACACTGATCCGGTGATTGTTGACGAGGGTCCTGTGTCGGTAATCCCCCAGCAGGGTATTTCGTTTCCGGGTCACCGTAAGATGGATATGGTAGGTTTCGAGGTAGTGAATCACGGCCTGTGCCGTTCCCGGCGGCAAGTAAGTTTCTAAATAATGAAGGGGTACTTCTTTTTTTGGCATGAGGAAATTAAGTCAGGGTTGAATCTTTTTTTGCCGATCTCAGTAAGCGCTGCAGGGTAGCGACTTCAATGACCGTATAAAAAATATATAGCCCCATACAGATAAAGAGGGCCGGTTTATTGATATTTTTCTTTTCGATCAGGATATAGGCGAAGGCAGCGAGCAGGCAAATGAAAAATTTTACAACAAAACTCAGGTACATGCCCTTTATCACACCGGTGGCGGCAGCGGAACGAAGGGAACGGTAATAAACCAGGAAGGAGAGCAGCGTAGCGGCAAATATTACAGTATTGCCGGCAAACAAAACATCACGGCTGATATTATTTTTCTCCAGCAGCTTTCCGCCCGCAAAAAAAACAGCGGTGGTGATGATAAAAAAGACGACGATGGGTAGGAAGGATCTTTTATTTTTCATTTACTGTTTCTTTGAAGTGTCCTGGAATATCCTGTAAAAAATCCCTGTGAGTACCAGCAGGGGCAGCAGGCAGGTCAGCAGCGGGAAACAATGCAGCCATTTATCTGCCTTCATACCCAGGAAGACGGCCAGGCCGATGGCAACTAAAAGTTGTGCAGCCAATCCTGCGTAACGCATCACATCGTTCCTGTTTTTATCACTATCCATCTTTATTCCTCTGATGTATCACTTTTAGGTAAAACCAGTTTGGTAGTATCGAGCTGAACCGTATTGCTCCCGTTCAGTACTTTCTGAATGCTTTCAATATATTGCGATTTATACAGCACCTGTTTGGAAAGCGAATCGACCCGGTATTTCAAGCGGCGGAGTTCCATGGCCTCATGATAGTTTCCGCCGGCCCCCGGAATATAATATTTGAGGGGGGTAAAAACGATCAACGCTACCGTCAGGCCTACCAGCAGGACAAAGAGAGAACTCAGCGCGACATAAACACTTAGCCGGGACAATTTGAATGTCGCTACTTCTTCATAAGTGTCATCATTCATCACCACCAGGCGGTAGCGGTTACGCAGTGTTTTGAACGTGGAGGCAGCATCAAATTTCAGCATAAAATCAGTTTAAAAAATAAAGGTAAAACAACCGGCCGGTTTCGATTTGAATCAGTGTCTTTTTCGCACAAAAAAAATGGCCTAATTTTATACTAAAATATTTGAATTACAGTTAATAAGAGATTAGATTGCGCTGCAAAATGTCACCGTTCCGATATACCAGGCTGGCCCTGTGTTTTTTCTTCTTTCTGAATGGCTTTTCCACTTTTTGCCAGCTGGGTATCCATTTCCAGATCAAGAAACCCAAAGAATACGATGAACAGGAGCTGGGTTCTGAAAAAACCGAGGAAAAAAAGTTCACCCTGCCCCGTCATATCATCCAGAATGCAGTAACGCATTATAATTTTTTTTTCAATGCCAATAATAAGCTGAACAGCGTGCTGGAAAGGGCCAAGGCCGCCCATAAGGACGATTATTCTGAGCTGCTCTCTTTTTACAATTATACCCTGGATGCCACCCAACAGGATTCCGTGCAACTGGACTCGGTGAGCTATAAATCATCCACTGACATTGCCCTGCATGACCTTCGCAACGACTGGATCGATAATATGTATCTCCTCTGGGGTATCTCATATTACCTCCAGCAAAAATTTGATTCAGCCTACCTGATGCTGCAATTCATCAACTACGCTTTTGCCCCCAGGTACAAGGACGGGAGCTTCAAGACCATTGGCAGCAACCGTGACGGGAATTCCGTATTCAGCATTTCCACCAAAGAAGACAATAGCCTGATCAAAAAGATCTTTACTGTCCCGCCCAGCCGCAATGATGCCTTTATCTGGCAGATTCGCAATTATCTGGCACAGGATTCCTATGCCGAAGCTGCCAGCCTGATCGTATCCCTGAAAAAGGATCCTAACTTCCCCAGTCGTCTGAAGAATGACCTGGAAGAAGTGCAATCCTTTTGGTTCTATAAGCAGAATATGTACGACAGTGCAGCCATTCACCTGGTGAAGGCGTTGAGCAATGCCACCAACCTGCAGGAAAAAGCCAGGTGGGAATTCCTGGCGGCACAGCTTTTTGCGCTTGCCAAACATCACCAGGAAGCTTCCAGGTATTTTGAGAAAGCCAGTCTTCATACCAATGATCCCGTGATGGAAGTATATGCAAAACTCTATGCGGTCAGGAATGACAATGCCGGCGAAAAGGATATCCAGAAAAATGCCGATGCCCTGCTGAGAATGGCTAAACACGACCGTTACCAGGATTATAAGGATATCATCTATTATATGGCGGCGGAGATGCTGATCGAAGCGGGAAAACTGGATGAGGCCATTGCTTTGCTGGAGAAAAGTACAAAAGAAGGAGCCAATAATCTTTCCCAGCGCAATAAAGCATTCTTGCAGCTGGGCGAGATCTATTATGACAGGAAACAATACCGCAAAGCAGCCAGTTTTTATGATAGTATCAACCTCGGCGACCCTGCGCTGAAGAATAAATTAATGGTAGAAAGCAGGAAAAAATCACTGGATGAATTGGCCCGGAATATAGATATTATCTACAGGCAGGACAGTTTGCAGCGTATTGCAGCGCTTCCCGAGGATCAGCGTAAGGAGTTTGTAAAAAAGCTGGTGAAGGAACTGAGAAAAGAGCAGGGTTTGAAGGATGAGACGGTCAACAACGGGACAACGCTCCCGGCCAATAATACTGTATCCAATACGTTATTCCCTGTTTCCTCGAAAGGCGAGTGGTATTTCTATAATACGGACTACCGGACGCAGGGTCTTGCCGATTTCAAGAATAAATGGGGCAACCGGCCGAATGCTGATAACTGGCGCCGTAGTGCCGCAGTCACTGGCTTTATGAATAACAATCCCAATAACCAGGTCCAACAGGGAAATAATTTCGCGCCCGTCAGTGGCAAGGGAGTACAGGGCACTGCATCAGCGATCTCTTTTGAACGGCTCTATGCTAACCTGCCCATTGAAGAAAATCATCTCAAACAATCCAACGATTCTCTGAAAACGGCCTTGTTCTCGCTCGGCAAGATCTATGTGATGGATATCGAGGATTGTAATGAGGGTACCCGTACACTGGAAGAATTGAGGAAGCGGTTCCCGGATTTCATACCTATGGACCAGCTCCTTTTCAATTTATATTATTGTTATAACAAAAATGGGGACAACGCTAAGGCATCAGCTATAAAAAACCTCATGTCAGAAAAATTTGACACCAGCAAACTGACAAAGATCGTGATCACCGGGAAAGACCCTAAACGAACCGCTACAGAGGAAGCAACAAAGACCTATGAGGATATTTATGACCTGTTCATTGAAGGGAAGTTTGATGAAGCAGTGAGCCGGAAGCGGTCGGCAGACAGTATGTACGGAAACAATTACTGGACACCGCAGCTGCTCTATATTGAAGCCGTTTATTATATCAAACAAAGGAATGACAGTACAGCAATAAATGTTTTGAATGCCCTGCTCAGTAAATACCAGTCCTCGCCGATGGCTGCCAAAGCCAGCCGGCTGATCAATGTGCTGAAAAGGAGGAAAGAGATCGAGGAGGAACTGACAAGGCTTAATATCAAAAGATACCCGGAAGATACAGTACTGGTTTTCTCCACGCAAGTGCCTGTCTATACAAATCCTAAGGACAGCACCAAGAAACCTGTTCAGCCTGTCATTAACCAGCCAAAGGATACAACGCACGCTAAACCGCCCCCTAATTCTTATTGGTTCGGTGCGGGTGAAACGCAATATGTGGCTGTCGTGCTGAATAAAGTGGACCCGGTCTTTGTCAATGAGACCAGGAATGCCATCGATCTTTATGACCGGGACAATTATCCTTCCAAAAATTTATCCACTTATATTTTCGACCTGGATGCGGATAATCGCCTGGTCCTTGTCAGCACTTTCAAAGACACTGCCGAGGCGATCAGCTATATTGACAAAACGAAACCAAGGATGGCTTCGGAGATCGTTCCCTGGCTCAAGGGCGGTAAATTCAGTTTTATCATGCTCTCTGATAATAATTTCGACCTTCTCAAGGTGAGGAAAAATATTGAGGAATACAGGACATGGCTCAACCGGTTCTTCCCAGGTAAATTCTGATAAACGAATTGCACAAATTGCACGAATTTCATCAATTCGTGTTCCATATTTTACAAAAAATTATCAAAGCAGCGCTCCCGGCCAACTGAGGTTTTTATTACTTTCGAACTAAATTTCACCAACCCGGTTCCCTTTTCAATCCTTATGAAGAAAGCAGTAAAAATTTTCTGGCGGATTTTCCTCTTCGGGTTTTTAGCCATCGTCCTGCTGATCGCGTTGGCGAATTTCGGCGTCTTTGGAAAAATGCCTTCCCTGGCCGATCTTGAAAACCCATCCATCTTACAGGCTTCGGAAGTATACGCTACTGACGGCACACTGATGGGGAAATACTATACCGAACACGGTAACCGGAGCAATGTCAAATTCCGCGAGATATCAAAATACGTGATCGATGCCCTGATCGCCACCGAGGACGAACGTTTCTATGATCACAGCGGGATCGATTTCAAATCCACCCTGCGGGCCATTTTCACATTAGGACATGAAGGCGGGGGCAGCACCATCACACAACAGCTTGCCAAAGCATTGCTGGAACAGGGCAGTAAGAACAAAGCCTGGCGGATGATCGAGAAACTTAAGGAATGGATCGTAGCCGTCAAACTGGAGAAAAATTTTACGAAGGAAGAAATATTAACCCTTTATCTCAATGCCGTTCCGTTCGGTAACAATATCTACGGAATCAGGAATGCAGCCCGGACATTTTTCCAGAAAGAACCCGACCAGTTATCGGTTGATGAAGCGGCGCTTTTGGTGGGTATGCTGAAAGGGAACAGCATCTATAATCCTGTCAGGAATCCTAAAGCGGCACTGGACAGGCGCAATGTAGTACTCGGACAAATGGCGGCGAACGATAAGATATCCTCCGCAGATGCGGAAAAATACAAGGCCCTGCCTATTGATATGAGCCATTATAAAAAAATGGATGAGAATACCGGCTTTGCTCCCTATTTCAGGGAAATACTGAAGCCCGTGATCAGGGATATGCTGAAAGATGTAAAGAAAAAGAATGGGGGCACCTATGATATTTACAAGGACGGGTTAAGGATCTACACAACGGTCAATCCCATCATGCAGCAATATGCAGAAGAAGGGATGGCAGTGCAGATGGCTTATCTGCAAAAAGGGATCAATGCCAGGCCTGATATGAAGAATGGAACCGTTTGGAAGGGAAGGGAGGATAAACTGGAAAGGGCAATGAATGAAAGTGATCGCTGGTCAAACATGGAAGACGATGGATATAATGAAAAAGAGATCAGGGCAAGCTTTTATGTAAAGACACCCATGAAGATCTTTGCCTGGAATGCCAAACGTCTGAAGGATACGGTGATGACGCCGATCGATTCCATCAAATACCTTCTTCAAATGGAGCAATCCGGCTTCATGGCGATGGACCCCATCACCGGCGAAGTGAAAGCATGGGTCGGCGGCATTGATTACAGGACCTTTAAGAACGACCATGTCAATATCAATACCAAGCGCCAGGTCGGTTCCACCATCAAACCTTTTTTATATGCCAAAGCAGTGGAAGACCGCGGTTTCACCCCGCAAACGGTATGTGAGAATGTGGCACAATTTTTCGAAGGCGCCGGCTGGGTGCCCAACGGCAGGAGATGCACAGGCGGGGAGATCAGTATGGCTGATGCCCTGGCTTATTCCAAGAACTGTGCGACGGCCTATATCATGAAGCAGGTCGGTACGCGTGAATTCGTCAATTTTCTTAGCCAGATCAATATCCAGTCGAAGATCCCCAACTATCCTTCCATTGCACTGGGGACCTGCAGTATTTCTCTCTATGAAATGCTATGGGGCTATACCATGTTCGCCGGACATGGTTTTTCAACCAAACCGCTTCTGATAACCCGAATTGAGGACAGGAACGGGAATGTGATCCTTCGTTTTGATAATAACCTGAATCGGAAAGAAGTATTGAGTGAAGCAACCGCTTATACCATGGCCCGTATGATGCAGGGCCCGGTTGACAAGGGTACGGCCCGGGGCATGCGGGAAAGGGTAGGCGCCGCTGAAATGGGGGGTAAGACAGGTACCACGGATGATAATGCCGATGCCTGGTTCATCGGGTATACTCCCCAATTGTTGGCAGGCGCCTGGGTGGGATTCGAATACCCGTTCATGTTTAATGAGTCTGAAGCCACCATCATTGCCCGTCCCATCACCGAATATTTTTTCAGGAAAGTACTGGGCGATAAGAAATGCGGTATCGACCGTAGTGCCAAATTTGAGATACCTATGGCAATGAAGAATGAGAATATCAGCGCTGATATTGTTGTCAGTGACAAGGACCCCATACCGGCTGCTGAAGGGGATGACCAGGGCAATGGTACGCAGGAGGACTATAACAACCAGATGAATTATAATTATTATGATTCTGCCATGCCCGGACCCAAACCGGGTAATGATGAAAAAAATAAACAGTTAAGAAAGGATTCCATTCAAAAATCGGCCCTTAAAAAGGATGATGATCTGAATAAGTCCATGAATAACCCCGGTCAACAGCCTAAAAAAAAGAAAGGATTCTTCAAAAGATTATTCGGGGGGAACAAGGACTAAAGGTATATTTCTCTTTCCCGTTTTATGCATACAATTTACAGGAGCTGATTATTCAAAGCACTACTATAATTGTTAATTTCGGAGCCAGACGCATTGAGATGATCGTCCAGTTTGGTAACAGCATGCAAACCCAGTCAATATAAAACGGCGTGTTTAAGACCCTGCAAGCATCGGCGAAAGATATCCCGCTTATCCGCGAGTTGACATTTAAGACCTGGCCGCAGACCTATTCTTCCATTCTTTCACAGGAACAGATCGTTTATATGCTGGACCTTATGTACAGTGAAAGTTCGCTGAAAAAGCAAATGGAGGAAGGTTGTCGTTTTTTCATCCTGTATGATGATGACAAAGCCATCGGGTTCTCCTCGCACCAGGACATGGGCGACGGGGTTTTTAAATTACATAAGATATATCTCCTGCAGGATCAGCAGGGGAAGGGGGCCGGTAAATTTTTAATGAATGCTATTCTTGAGGAGATCAAAAAAAAGGATGCGGCTGCCCTGCAGCTCCAGGTGAACCGGTATAATAAAGCGAAGGAATTTTATGAGCGCCTCGGTTTCAAGGTCCTGCATCAAGCCGATTTTGATATCGGCAACGGTTATTTTATGAATGATTTTGTGATGGAGAAAAAATTAAGATGATGGTTTGCTTTAAATTATATAGCTGTTAGATAGCAGAGGCGGGTTATTTTCAGAAATGAACTGATTTGTTATAGAGAATATGGGTCAAAGCCTGCGTAAACTTAATTTCTTTACCAGTTCTGCCCCCATTGTTTCGGCGGAAATTCCATAGCCGTTTACTAACACTCCTTTCACGCCATTTTTTGATTCAATGGCATAGACCACCGCTTCATCAGAAGGGTCGGTATCCCCTTCAAATCGGTGAATTTCCACGATCACGAACTCATCCGCTTCGAATTTGCAGTCGGGCCCTACCAGGCTGTTTTCAAGTATATTGAAATCGGCGGTAAAGCCTCTTTTTTTTAAACCATTTACTGCTTCCGATACTGTATCGTAGGAATACATATAAAACTATACATCAAAGTTACCTTAATTTATCAGTGTCCTGAGTCAGGCATTAGGTTTCAGTTTCCATTGAAATCAGGAGACAAACCTGCTTATTATTGATATTTAGTTTACCTTTGCGGCCGAAAATCAATTAAATATTTATGTCTACAACGACCAAATCCATTGATTTCAGTTTACCCTATAAAGTAGCCGATATTTCATTAGCTGAATGGGGCAGGAAGGAGATCCGCCTGGCTGAAGCTGAAATGCCGGGCCTGATGAGCCTTCGAAAGGAATATGGCAGTTCCCAGCCGCTCAAGGGAGCCCGCATCGCCGGTTGCCTGCATATGACCATCCAGACCGCCGTGCTCATAGAGACACTAAAAGCCCTGGGTGCCGAAGTGAAATGGAGTTCTTGCAATATTTTTTCCACCCAGGACCATGCCGCTGCCGCCATGGCTGCAGCCGGTATCGGGGTTTTTGCGTGGAAAGGGCAGACTATCGAAGAAGCCGACTGGTGCATTGAACAGACCCTCTTCTTTGGGAGTAAGGATAAGCCTTTGAATATGATCCTTGATGATGGCGGCGACCTGACCAATATGGTGCTGGATAAATATCCTGAATTGGTGCAGCATGTGAAAGGGATCAGTGAAGAGACCACAACGGGTGTTCACCGTTTATATGAACGTATGGCAAATGGCACCCTGCCCATTCCCTGTATCAATGTGAATGACAGCGTGACTAAATCCAAATTCGATAATAAATACGGATGCCGCGAATCCCTGGTGGATGCGATCCGCCGTGCCACGGATGTGATGCTGGCGGGAAGGATCGCTGTGGTGGGGGGCTATGGAGATGTGGGCAAGGGTTCGGCCGCTTCCCTGCGCGGAGCCGGCTGCCGGGTCATTGTAACGGAGATCGATCCGATCTGCGCCCTGCAGGCTGCGATGGACGGGTTTACCGTAATGAAAATGATCGATGCAGTGAAGGAAGCAGATATTATTGTTACAGCCAGCGGCTGCCGCGACCTGATCACGGAAAAACATTTCCGGCTGATGAAGGATAAGGCGATCGTATGCAATATCGGCCATTTCGATATCGAGATCGATGTGGCCTGGCTGAATAATAATTACGGCGATACCAAGGATACCATCAAACCGCAGGTGGACCTGTACAATATCGAAGGGAAAGAGATCCTGTTACTGGCCGAAGGAAGGCTGGTGAACCTGGGCTGTGCCACTGGTCATCCCAGTTTTGTGATGAGTAATTCATTTACCAACCAGGTACTGGCACAAATGGAACTCTGGAACAACCACAGCAAATATGAGAATAAAGTATATGTATTGCCCAAGCACCTGGATGAGAAAGTGGCGATGCTGCACCTGGCCAAGATCGGGGCTCAACTGGATGAATTAAGTGAAGCACAGGCAAAATACCTCGGCATCAGCAAGAATGGTCCTTTCAAACCGGAACATTATAGATATTAATTATCAGGAAACTTTAATACCAATTCCCGCTATCGGCGGGAATTTTTTTTTATTATTAATTCTTTCATAAGACTTAAGCGCTATGACGCGAGGGCGCTAAGTTTCGCTATGATCTTAGTGTGACTTTGAGTTTTAGCACCTGGTGGCAAAAATCTCTAAGCCTTTTTAAAAACTCACCCTTACATACCAATGCGCCTGGATCACGTTGGCAAGGCTGCTGCCTGTGTATTCAACACGTCCATTGGTAGCCATGTTCTGAACACTGGGCCAGGGATCACGTACCACGATGGATTCGATCTCGGGACCATAATCCGTCTGGACATAACTGCAGGCCGTGATGACCACGGCATGCCCGGTATATCCGTCCGGGGTGTAGCCGATCAGAATGGGATGCTGGGCCTGCAGTTCCTCTACGAGGTAAGTGGGTGAGGGAGCACCCCAGTTCATCGAAGCCTGCACCAGGTACCTTTTCCCGCTGTTATCTACATTCCAGTTATTCAGGTTCTCCGTGATCACGGGAAAACTGCCTGTCCAGTTGGGCAGGTGGCCAGTAGCATCAGTACCATAGGTTCGTTTGACGATCTGTTCCTGGGTGATGCCTACGCCGTAATAATTGAAGATCATCTGCAGGGAAGCCGCCCAGCACCAGTTCGTATTGTGCTGGTTGGAGGCAAAGTAATTGAATTTCTCGCGGGGGATGCCCACGTATACTGCCTGCTGGGCAGTGATTTGTTTTACGCTTATTGTAAGCAGTAAAAAGAAGACCAGTCGGAGCTTTTTCATGGTGGTTGTTTTAACCAAAACGATGCACCATTTGAATTATTTCCGCCGCCGCTCTGTTAAAATGCTTTAGAAAATGATTGGGAAATGCTTAACAACTGTAAGGACAAATAAAAAATAGCTGACTGGATGGGGGCAAATTATTTTTTCAGCCATTTTAAATAAAAAGGCAGGAGGTTTTGTTTAAGCGATGGATAGTTTTCTTCCTTCGCCCCGAAACCCCTGTAAAAAAATGCCAGGCTTTTCAGGTCCGAGCCTTCAAAATCGAGAATGAGATCCCGGCCGGCATTTTCCCTGATAAAATAATCGACCAGGGCATGTGAAGCACCAAGCTCCTTACTTTCGGGGTCATTTCCCACTAAAATATAATAAGCCCGGTGATGCGAATAGAAGAATGCTGCGGAAGACAATAATTTTTTCTCCCGGGAAAAAACACCGTATACTTCCGCTTTATTTTCTTTATTCAATAAAGTATAGAGATCCCTGAACCGGGAAATATTTTCTTCCACTTGTCTACCGGTTTGCTTTATTTGATCCCGGGCCAGGCTGATCAGTTCTTCCACCTCAAAATTCTTTTGGTACTCACAGCCGGCCTGCATGGCTTTTTTGATATTCCGGACTGTGTTTTCACGGTAACCGGTTGCTATTTCTGAATAGCGACTGTTAAGATCCAATACAAAATTCTTTCGGAGGTAGAGGTTGAAACCTTTTACCGGAAAATTATTTTTATCATTCAGGTAAATATCCCGGTACCTGAATTTTTCCGGGATCGCTTTCAAAAAATTTTCCAGTATCCCTGCGTCTATTTTATTTCCGAATATTCCCAATTGAGCGCATAGAAAAGGCTGGGCCAGGTAATATATACCGTATTTCTTTTTATACGTAAGGGGCATCACGGCTTCATAATCACCCATCACCAGGCCATCCCAATCATCAGCCATCCTGTCAAGGTAATAAGAATAACCATAGACCAGGCCATTCTCCGCCCGGTCCATACAGGCATCCCATTTTGTTTTATCGATGGTTGAATGGGCAAGGTATTCTATGGAAGCACCCGAAGACATTAAAAATGGATATCACGCAGTTTACCCATTGGTTTGAAACCTGTAAACCCGATACTGAAAGATATCTTTTTCCAGAACCTGATCTTCTTCTCAATTGTCGATTCGTAGTAGTTTTTGTATACATCACTGTACAAAAGGGGAATGAAAATGTTCACCAGTCCACGGAACAACGGCAGGTAGACACCGGCATCGAAGAGAAACCGGTCCGTGGGTGCATCCTTCTTCCAGGCTTCTGCATAGGTGCCGATATCGGCAAAAAGGTCCAGGGGGATCTTTAATGGCAACAGATGCAGTGGATTCACAGCATCGGGGATCGTTGTAACAAGGTTCAGGGCCATGAGCCAGTCATCTGTTTTGCCTACCTTATCGGCCAGCAGGTCTGTCCTCGTTTTGAAAAAACCATCCCGCTCCTTGATCTGCTGGCTGAAAATGCCGGTGAAATTATTCCGTCCGATAAAATAATCAGAGAACGTATAGTCCTCGTACCCGTTCGGCCCGGTCATATTCAGGTGGTAGCGGTCGGTCTCAAACATTTTTTCCGGGGTCTTGTCAGTGGTATAAAAGAATTTCCCAGCAAAAAAGCGCAGGCTCAGCCCGCCGCTGCGGGGATAATTAAAAAAATAATTGCCGGTAAAACCGGTTCGGATAAAATCCTGTCCTTGTTCTATCGCCAGTTCGGCACGGTAAGGATACAGGGCCCTGCTGTTCTCCAGTGTGAATTTCAGCTGGTTGATATACCGGTGATCTTTCAGGATATTGTATTTGCTCACAATATTGGTATCGGTTCCGGAGATCACGGTATCCCGGTAAAAATTCAGGCGGTCCTCAGTGAAGAGATAGGATCTGAAACTGATGGACCGTGTAAAATGACTGAGGGGATTTTTTTCACGAAATACAAAACGCAGTCCAGGAACGATTTTTTGATAACGCAGCAGGTTTTTTTTGCCGGCATTGTCGGTATACTGATCAAATGTAAAAGAGGATGCAGTCAGGGAAGCTGTGATCTTACGTACAGGGCCCTCTGGGAAAAAGGAATAATCTATCCTCCCGTTACCGGCCAATTTTTTGGCAGGGAAAGAATAAAGGGGTGCCGTATAGAATTCCAGCCGGGAGGGAGGTAGTTTCAGATTCGTGACAAAGATGCCGGGCATCAGTTTATCATAACTGTTGGCTTCTGCAATGGGGGAATAAAGAATGAGATCTTTGGAGGGATCCATTAGATACCGTTTCAGGTGCTTTATATCCAGGATGAATGATGCTTGTACTCCCTTTTTGGCTAAGGTGGGCAGGGAACCTTTTTTATTCAGCAGGGAAAAGACCTCGTCCAGGTTCTTGCCGGATGAGCCTTCCACTGATTGTTTAAAATCCTCCGGCTGGGGATGTTTGAATTTCCAATCCGCAAAATACTGCTGCATGGCTTTGTTGAATGCGTCCGGGCTCATCACTGTTTCCAGGTAATGCATCCATTCGGCTGTTTTAAAATACACAGATGCTTCGTAATTGACTTCCGTGAATTTTTCTGAAGGCAGCTCAATGGGTTGGTCCAGCCTTTCTGCTTCCAGCGTCTCGAATAAAAACCGTTCCGGAACGATCCTCTTGCCATATTTGTTCAGACGATACCGGTATTCGTAGAAAGTATTGATGCCTTCATCCATCCAGGCATGGTCGCGTTCGTTGGTTCCCAGCATACCATAAAACCAGTTATGTCCCACTTCATGTGCAATGGTTTCGTCCAGGTTAATGATATTTTTTTCCGGGGAGATGACTGTGACGGTAGGGTATTCCATGCCACCTCCAAAACTTTTGGGGCCCTGAACAGCCTGGGCCACCGGATAAGCATATTCGCCCACATAAGATGAATAATGTCGCAGGGCATCTTTCACGAATTGTACACTTCCCTTCCATTGTTTGCGGTTATCAGGGGTATAATAAGTATATACCTCTACTGTTTTACCGGATGGGAGCCGGCAGGTATCCGCATTTACAATAAAACGCTTATCGGCGAACCAGGCAAAGTCATGGATATTGGCTTGCCTGTATTGAATTGTTTTGAATTCTTTGGAAGAAGCTGGAAATGATTGCGTGACCTTCTTTATTTGCCCATATACATTTTTTTCTGTTCTTTTTTCGGGTGTCCAGTCGAAATTTGCCCTTGACCGCAACCAATTTTTTTCATCTTCATTCTGCAGCTCACCGGTAGCAGCCACCACATAGTTTCTGGGAACAGTGATCCTGACATCAAAGCTGCCGAACTCACTGTAAAATTCTCCCTGGTCCAGGTAGGGGATGGGGTGCCAGCCTTTTTTATCATAGACAGCCGGTTTGGGATACCATTGGGTCACCTGGTATGATTCGCCGTCGTGTCCGCCGCGGGAAAAATTGAAAGGCAGTTTTTCATGAAAGGGGGTAGTGATCGTGATCCGGCCTCCGGGCAGAAGCGCGGAGGGTAAAATGAGTTTGATGATATCTATATACTGCGGATGATCCTGGGTTTCTGCCGTTATATCATTCACCCTGAAATCGAGCCGGTTGATATAACCCCGCTGTTCCGGGTTGGAGAAATAAAAATCGGTATTGCCGTTCAGCAGTTCCTGTTCGCAAAAAGCAGTTTTGTCATTTTTATAAGCATTGGGCCAGATATGAAACCAGATGAAGGAAAGGGTATCGGGGGAATGATTGGTATAAATGATCTTTTCAAACCCGTTGAGGGTATTGTCCGAATCATGAAGGGTGACATCAATGGTATAATCGACCTGTTGTTGCCAGTAGTTCGACTGGCAATAAGCAATACGCAATTGACAAAGGAGTGTAATAAGGGATAGTAATTTTTTCAATGGGGGCGTATAGTTTTTCAAAATTAAAAACAAATCTGCAAATACTAATTTTCTTATTGGTTTAATTGTTTAACCACAAAGAACACAAAGAAAATGCTGACAAAAAGGACGCAAAGCGTTCTCAAATGCATTTAATTACGACTT
>CAZZDQ010000036.1:0-13019 GCA_964652845.1 uncultured Chitinophaga sp. | reverse complement strand
GAATTCACGAACAGATCTGCTAAAACTAAATTATTATAACCAGGATTCATTTCCCTTTACCTGAGAAGATAATACGAATGGTATGCAGCAGAATCTTAAAGTCCAGGGCAGGAGAAATATTTTCAATATAGAGCAGGTCGAATTTGCTGCGTTCGATCATTTCATCCACATTCTCTGCATACCCGAAGCGCACCATACCCCAGCTGGTGATACCTGGTTTCACTTTCAGGAGAAGTTTATAATAAGGAGCCAGTGGTAGTATCTGGTCGATATAATACTGTCTTTCAGGCCGGGGACCCACGAGGCTCATATCACCTTTCAGGATATTCCAGAACTGGGGAAGTTCATCGATCCGCCACTTGCGCATGGTTTTCCCCCAGGAAGTGATACGGGCATCATCGGAAGATGATAATAAAGGACCGTTCTTTTCAGCATCCGCGAACATGGAACGGAATTTATACATCGAGAAAAATCTTCCTTTAAAACCTGTTCGCTGCTGGGCAATGATCACCGGGCCCGGGGAAGATAATTTAACCCTGATAGCGGCATAGAGGATCAGGGGAGAAAGAAGGATGATTCCAATGATGGAAATGATAATATCCATTAATTGTTTGATATTTTGCTGCCAGTTCGGCATCAGTCCCGTATGCAATTCGATCAACGGAGCCAGCACATTGCTGGTCCGCACCGTACCGCTTAAGATAGCAGACAAACCGGGCAGGATCTTGATCTCCACATCTTTTTCACTCATACGGTTGATCAGGTCCTTCAAAAGCTCTTGCTGCTGCTCATTCAATGCGATGACCACCGCCTCTATTTGTTCTGCCTCAATGATCTTTTCCAAATCAGCTATGACAGCGCTTACCGGTACGGGTAATTTTATCCCGTTACCATCAGCGGGAATAAAGGCAGTATAGTGATAACCGCCATCCTGCAAATATTTTTTTGTTTCCTCATATACATTTTCTGCATTGTCGGCATTTCCGATCAGTAAGGTATTGAATACGATCTTTTGCTTGATCAACTGTCCTTTCACAATATTCAGGATGAACCATCGGATGATGAACGTGATAGAATAATGCACCAGGAACAGGAAAAAAAAGGTCTTGAGATAATAATACTGATCCGTATGCGGGTCGTTCAGCACGAATACGATCATCAATACAATCGCACCTGCAATTGTGCATTTGACTGTGAGCAGGAATTCAGAGAAACGGGATTTTTTATAGAGATCATGATAGGTACCTGTCAATGTGTAAAGCATCAGCCATCCCGCCGGCACGATGAGAAAGATCAACAACCAGGAAAGTGGACTGATGGGATAAGCTCCCGCATCATGCAATATTTTACTGCGGTAAAAATAGAAAAGCAGCCAGCTCAGTGCTGCCGCCAGGTAATCGGTCAGCACATAAAGCCTCACCGGTATTTTTCTGGCACTGGCCATCAGCGGGTGATAATGTTATTCCCGATCTTTTCCAGGATCTGGTAAGCCACATCCAGGGCCATGAGCCCGTCCGTTTCTGAAACGGGCGGTTTGGTGTTCTTGATGATTGCCTGCTGGAAGGCGAGCAGTTCTTCCTTGATTGCATTGACCTCAGGTACCAGCGGCTGCGTGATGGCAATGGTCTTTTTCCCCGTTGGCGTTTCAATGTCGAAGGCAAAGGAACGGGTATCGCCCGGGTCCTTCAGTTTGATCACCTCCGTTTTCTTGTTCAGGAAATCGATGCTGATATAGGCATCTTTCTGGAAAAAGCGCATTTTGCGCATCCGGTTCACCGAGATACGGCTCGAAGTAAGGTTGGCCACACAACCGTTGTTGAATTCCATTCTAACATTGGCGATATCCGGGGTCTCTGTGATCACCGCCACTCCACTGGCCGAAATGGATTTCACATCACTTTTCACCAGGCTGAGGATGATATCGATATCATGGATCATCAGGTCCAGGATTACGCTTACCTCTGTACCGCGGGGATTGAACTGGGCCAGCCGGTGCACTTCAATGAACATGGGATTCAGTCCGAGGTCTTTGACGGAAAGGAATGCCGGATTGAAGCGCTCCACATGCCCCACCTGGAATTTGATATTGGACTCTTCCACCAGTTGGGCCAGTTGTTTGGCTTCTTCCAGTGAATCGGCCATGGGTTTTTCGACGAATACATGTTTTGATCGCTTGACGGCCATGCTGCAGAGTTCGTAGTGGTGATTGGTAGGTGCTACAATATCCACGGCATCGCAGGCTTCGATGAGGGCAGTTGGATCTGTAAAACGTTTGATCTTGTATTTTTCGGCGACCTGTGCGGAGGTATCGTCATTCGGGTCATAAAAACCTGTTATTTCCACCCCGGCGATCTCTTTCCAGTTGTTGAGATGAAATTTTCCCAGGTGCCCGACCCCGAATACGCCTACTTTCAGCATATCAATGAATTAACATCCAAAGATAAGCTGCAATAGCGGGACTAAGAGGCATAAATTTTTAACCACAAAGTTTAACTCAAAGAACACAAAGCGTTCTCACACATAGTTTGTGATCTCAGTGTATTCCTCGTGTTCTTTGTGGTAAAAAAAACTGCAGTTCAATACCGTTCAACGCAATACAATGGAACGGTTGACATAAGAAGGATGGTAGATAAAGAGGCAGGTGCCATTCTTGATCGTATTGATGATGCGATTGGAAATATAGGCCGGTACAGCCGGGCATCCCTGGCTGCGGCCGATATATCCCTGGGCATTCACATATTCATCGCAAACATAGGCTGCCCCATGCAGTACAATGCCACGATCTAATGCATTGTCATTGATTCCCCGCTCCACGCCTTCCAGCTGGAGGGAATAGCCGTTCTTGCCTTCATAAGTTTCCTGCGTCACATAGAATCCCGGGCTGCTTTTGTATGATTCGCCGGAATTGGAAAAGGATGTAGCATAATCGAGGCCCGAGTTACGCCCATGTGCCACGAGTGTATTGAAGAGGACCTTGTAATGTTTCAGGTCCAGGACAAAGAGTCTTTTTTTGCTGCTGGGCAGGCTGAAGTCAATAATGGATATGATAGAATCATTCAGCAGTTTACCTTCCTGGATCAGCCGGTTCAACCCTTTTTTGGCATAGTCAAATGCTTGCTGGCTTAATCCGGCCAGGTTGAGGTGCAGGCTGTCATAAACCGAACGCAGGGCCGGGATCAGTTGCATGGAATCCGATCTTTCATGCACCGTTGAATCGAAGGGGGTAAAAATATTCCGGATGGTGCCGGTGGCTGTTTTGGCAACGGCGAAGGGTAGGTGCAGGATAGCAATGAAAAAAGAAGAGAGAATAAGATATAGATTTCTGAGCCTTTTTTTCATGTCTATTGAATTACTTGCACTTAATAGGCAAGTGCCATAACCAATTCGAGAACGCAAATTGCCGGATTTTCTTATTTCAGCAGGGTTGGGATATGTTAAATAAATGTGAAGAGACCGGGAACGTGTGCATAACAGGAATCAATCATCCGTCTTCAAAACCGCGGCAAAGTTAATAGGATATATATTATTATGTGCAATTTTAGTTTGCCACCAAGACTCAAAGACCTAAGCCACACAAAGAACGTTTTGTGAAACTTGGAGTCTTAGCGCTAAAGATTAAAGGTATTTTAATGCCCTGTAAGTTGTTTTTGCCAGTTGCATATTGAAGAAGATCTGCCCGGTATTGTAGTTGAACTCCATGATATATTTCGATGAGCCGCCCCCGATAAAATACCGGTCATCGATCTTCTGCACCGAACCCATGTACTGCACAAATGTGCCCGGGATGTTCACCGACTTAAAATGAGTGATCTGCTTCCCAGCCTGGTCCAGTTGTATTTCATCGATCCGGGTATAGGGTCGCTCGGACACTTCACCATTATCGAATATCATCAGGGTGGCCCCGTTGTCCGTAAAGGTCACATGATGCTGGCGCAGAAATTTCTGGTCATCAGAAAGAGTGAAGTCGCTGTTCTTACCTCCAAGTTTCCAGGTGATTTCTCCTGTTTCCCTGTTGATCTTCAAAATAAGGTTGGCATTACGGAAGGAGCAGACCAGGTCTCCGTCTGTCGGATCAAGGGTCATCGAATTCAGGTGCAGGTAATCATTCACGGCTGTGGAGCTGGAAAAATTATTTCCTTCCACACTTTCTGCATAAAGTTCGGGGTGTTCGGTGCCGTCCCATTGCCAGACCACTTGGCCCTCCTTTATTTCCTGGATAATGGGTGCCACCACGGTTACTGAAGCCGCAGGGTTCAGTGAAGCAGGAATATTATTCACCTGCTTTTCATAATAAGCCTCGCAGATATAGTCGCTGTCACTGAGCAGGATAAAATCGTGGGCGTCTAGCAGGTTCTGCGTAGAAGCGTCCAGGTTATCATGGGAGAGAAGGTGGACCCTTTGGAGTTCATTCATATTCTCGTCGGCGATCACCTCATAGCCGGGCACATAGCCCCCGAAATTCGGGATATGGAAACCGCTGACTTCCTCCACCAGCCAGGTATAGCGGGTCTTGCCCCCAATGTCCCATTTTTCATAGTTGAGGGCCACGCCTGGGGTATTCACGGCGGCTTGCTGATTGCCGTTCTTGTCCAGTACCAGGAGCTGACCATAGCTATCGCCCACGCTAAAGGGGGAGAGGTAGATAGAGCCGCTCTTGGGGTCTGCATCATTGGTGATGCGGTTGATATTCTTGCGGCACCCGCTGACAATAGAAATAAATAAAAGCAGGTAAACTGTCTTTTTCATGGTGATTGGGTTTTATAAATAAATTATTTCCCGGCAGGCACCGGCTTGCGTCAGGGGCTAACCGGCATTTGACGTAAAAAGAAATGAGGGACTTTCGTGAGATTAAAATTAAATCTTACAGTAGTGCTGGAACCTGTATATTAATTGTAATTGTATTTTTCACTAATCATTTAGCGCCTTTCTCACTGCATTCTTGAATAATTTTCCGATCGGTATCTCCAGTTTACCAATACCAATGGATTCATTGGTGAATGAACTGATCTTCGCTTTCCTGACAATATAGGAGCGGTGCACGCGGATGAACTGGTTCTCTGGCAGCATGGCTTCAGCAGCAGCCATGGAATTTTTGGTGATGATATTGCCGGTTTCCGTAACGATCTTGATATAATTTTTCATTCCCTCAATATAAATGATCTCATTCACCATCACTTTCATCATTTTCCTATCTGTGCGGAAATATAGATAGGGGTTTTGCCTGGCCTCCTGTTTTTCTTCAGTTTGCCGGGATGACTGGGAGGCGATCCCTTTTTTACGGAAAACTTTGTTCACCGCTTTTAAAAAACGCTCAAACTGTACGGGCTTCACCAGGTAATCGGTCACATCCAGTTCATAACCCTCCAGGGCATATTGCTGGTAAGCCGTGGTGATAATGATATCAGGAGGATCTTTCAATACCCTGATGAGTTCGGTGCCCAGCAATTCGGGCATTTGAATATCCACAAAGAGCAATTGTACCGACTCTTGCTGAAGTATAGTCATTGCTTCAATGGCATTGGAACATTCTGCCATCACATGCAGGGAAGGCACCCGCTCGGCATAACGACGGATTATTTCCCTTGCCAGCGGCTCATCATCCACGATGACACAATTCAGTTTATTGAGTGCTTTGTCCATTTGCTGCGCCGTTTATTTTATCCAGCTCCAGTCTCAGGTTCACGATAAAGACTTCCTGCTCCGAAATTATTTTAAATTCATGTTTACCGGGATAAAGCAGTTCCAGCCTTTTCTGCACATTGCCCAGCCCAATTCCATAATTCAATGTGCTGCTCAATTCTTCAGCAGGCTTGCCATTGATCAGCTTGATAGTAAAAATATTTTCTTTCAGCTCAGCCTGGATCTTTATCCATGCCTGTTCCAGCATCCTGCTGCTGCCATGCTTGAAACAATTTTCCACGAGGGGTAATAACAGGAGCGGTGCAATAATATAACCATTGGTGTCCTCCGGCCAGGAAATATCCAGTTCCAGGTTTTTGCTGTACCGGATCTTTTCCAGTTCAATATAATCTTTCAGCATTGTGATCTCTTTGGAAAGGATCACAAACGGCTGATCACATTCATACAGAATATATCTCAAAAGCCCCGAGAGCTTCACCAGCATTTCCGAAGCAGGCGGAGAACTGTTCTGGGTAATTGAATAGATATTGTTGAGGGTATTGAATAAAAAATGCGGGTGCAACTGGGCCTTGAGCGACTGCAATTCGGCATCCAGCTTTTCTTTTTGGAGCATGGTATTGCGGTATTCCTTCTCATACCAGTATTTAATGAGCTTGATGGCAAGGGCAAACCCCGCTACGCCAATAGCGCTGCGCAGGCTGAGTGCGAAATAAAAGGGAACAAATTCAAAAGACGCCTTGTTTACAGGCTCATGCCGGATGAGATGAAAGAAATTGCTCCGTATGAAATCAATGGATGCGGAATAAGAGAAAGAACCGATGAAACCGGCGAGTATGCAGAAGATCACGATCCAGATGAATGCCAATAGATATTTTCCTTTCAGAATAAAGCGGGGCAATGCAAAATAGAGTAGCCCGTAGGTAAGAACCATCTGCCCGGGCATGTAAAGCAGGGGAATAAAGATCGATTCCATCAGGCCGTTATACGTGCTTTCATTGAAAAGGGCCGGGACGAGAAAGCCAACCATCGCCTGTGAGATCGTAGCAGCGACCCAGAATGCAAGATGACGGCTGATCCGATAAACGGGGCGATTAGAAAATATAAAGGGGATCTTTTGCAAGGGCTGAAATTAGTCAATCGGAACCGTTGCCGGTAATTTCAAAAACATTATTACACCAGCGTTGCATAAACGGGGACGAGATGCATTCATCACCTATATGGGAACTTAGTACACCGCCATTCTGTTTATTTACATCAAACCACGGGTTTTGTGTAAATGCTTTTTCCCGTTTCAATATTGTTCCAATATTTGACCTGAAAAAACCAGCCATGAAAAGAAATTTATTCTTCGCCACATGCATTTATGTTTCCTTATCAACAGTTGCTCAACCAAAAAACGGAACGGTGAACGGTTCCGTTAACGGATCTAATAATAGCCCCCTGGATGCTGCCACGGTACTATTATTAAAGCAAAAGGATTCTTCAGTTGCCAAAGCTGCTGTCACCGACAGGCAGGGAAGGTTCATCATGAGCAAAATTGCCTGGGGAAAATATATTCTTACTGCCAGCGCTGCCGGTTACCAAGACTTTAAAACTGCTCTGTTAATCCTGGATTCTTCGAATCACGACCTGGCAATGCCGGTGATCAGCCTTTCACCCTCCGTCAAAAACCTGGGAAATGTTTCCGTAACCACCCAGCGGCCTTTTCTGGAAAGAAAGATCGATAAACTGGTGGTCAATGTATCCTCTTCGCCGGTGAACGCGGGACAATCGGCCCTGGATGTGCTGGAAAGATCTCCTGGTGTGATCATTGATGAAAATGAAAATATCAGCCTGAACGGGAAACAAGGCACTGCCATATTCATTGACGGCAAGATCAGTTACCTGGCAGGGCATGACCTGGCCAATTATCTCCGCGGTCTGCCGGCGGCACAGCTGGACCAGGTGGAGATCATCACCCAACCCTCTTCAAAATATGATGCAGAGGGAATATCGGGTATCATCAACCTGAAACTGAAAAAGAACCAAAACAATGGTTTCAGCGGCGGCATTACTACAACAGCCATATTCGGAAAATATTTTAAGACGAGGGATAACCTGACCCTGAACTGGAAAAAGGGAAAGCTCAACACAACGGCCAGTTATGGTATTTCAGATACCAGGAATTTCTCGGAGCAGCATACTATGCGTGAATTCAGGACGGATTATTCAGTTCCTTTCAATAGTTATCTTGATCAGAATTTATATGTCGTAAACGGCAGCATCCCACATAATGTCCGGATCACAGCGGATCTTGCCGCTTCCAAGAATACGACCATCGGGGCAGTTGTGACCGGCTTCTTTGCCCTGAACAAACCGGGTGTTTCGGGCCGGTCGGATCAGTTTGACAGCCTTCATACCCCCGTTTCTTATACTTTGTCCACCACCACACCGCATAATACCATCTCCAATGCAGGATTCAACCTGAACCTCCTGCAGAAACTGGATAAAAAAGGAAAGGAACTGACTGCTGATGCAGATTATGTATTTTATCATAACCTGAATCAGCAGGTTACTGAAAATGATCTGTATAATATGGGGGGCGTTTTACAGGATGCGTTTATCCTGCGCAATCACATACCCCTTGGCCTTGATATTTACAGTTTCAAATCTGATTATTCGCAGCCCCTGAAAAAAGAAGGAAAGCTGGAAGCGGGGATCAAGAACAGTTATGTGAAGACCGATAATGACGGGCAATACAGCCAATATGATCAGCAGCTTAAAAAATGGGTGGCGGATACCGGGCTGAGCAATCATTTCATCTACCGGGAAAATATCAATGCCGCCTATGTCAACTATAATCAAAAGTTGGGAAAGAAATGGTCCCTGCAGACAGGCCTCCGCTGGGAACAAACCATTGCCAAGGGCAATCAACTGACCAAACGGGTGCAGTTTGAAAAGAATTACTCAGAACTATTCCCCACTATTTACATCAGGTATGCTCCTGATGACAAACATACTTTCACTGCCAGTTACGGCAGGGGGATCAATCGTCCGGGTTACCAGGAGCTGAATCCTTTCCTTTATTATATTGATAAATTCAATGCCCGGGAAGGGAACCCAGACCTGAAGCCATTTTTCTCCAATGATTTTGAGCTGGCTTACAATTATAACAACCAGCTTAATATTGCCGCAGGTTATACGCACATCAAAAATGCGTATGGCGTCATTTTCCGGAATGAATTGCAGGGTACCGATCATGTGCTTGTCCAGCAGCGGGGAAATATTGCATTCAGGCGCTTCATCAACTTTTCAGTTGATTATAACAGAGCAATTAAAAAATGGTGGAAGTTCACCGGCTCGGCATTTGCCTTCAATAATTATTTTGCAGCCTATTCAGATCCTGCACTTCCTGCATCATCAGCAACCGTACTGATACTTAATATAAGTAACCAGTTCCCTTTGAAAAAGGGTTGGACCCTGGATGCCAGCGGGGTTTACAGGAGCAAGCGATTGGAAGGCGGTTATGTGCACGTACTGCCCAGTTATTATTTTTCAGCAGGGGTTTCCAAAAAGCTGATGAAAAATAAAGCTACATTGACCCTGAATATGAATGATCCGTTCTGGCTTTTGAGGTCAAATCTTTACTCTGAGCAAAGCAGTTTTTATACCCGGACAAATAGCAAGCCTGAGAACCGCTGGCTGACCATGACATTCAACTACCGTTTTGGGAAATCAGTCAATCAAAAGCGCCGGGATACAGGTAGTTCGCAGGATGAACAGAACCGGGCGGGGTTTTAAATCAATATTTAGGTTAAAAATTATAATCTGGAATAAGGCTTCTCAATTTGAAAACTCACTATTTTTTGAAATTTCAGATCTTGCTAAAGATTCCAATTAGTCTTTATTGCAATTGAAGACACTTATTGAATCAAATTTCTGTACTTTTCTTTGTCTTGATACAAAGAAAAGTACGAAAAGAAAAATCAAGGTAAAACGAATGCCTCCGGCCGTTTTACCACCCGCGCCTCCTTTACAATATTGTTTATAGCTCGACCCGAGGTCAAGTCGGGGAAAAAAATAGTAAATCACGTTTATTTTTGATGGATACTAAAGGGAATTTATTAATTTCACCCTATGGGCAAGGCTTTCATACCAGGTATCTATAACTATTGCGACCGCTGGTGTGAAAGATGTAATTACACCAGCCGTTGCCGGAATTATGAAAGCACCAGTAAACTTTCACCTGAGCAACTGGACATACATAATAAAGTCTTTTGGGATAATATCTCCGATAATTTTAAAAAAGCTATGGAATGGTTGCATCAGTCAGCCAGGAAACATGGCATTGACCTGAACAAAATGGATCCCGAAGAGGAAAAGGCTTACGAAGAAAGAGAAAGAACCATCAATACCGCCACCCGCCAGCATGATCTTTCCAAACTCAGCAAGCAATACCGGAACCTGGTCACTCCCTTTTTTAAACGTGAAGCCCGCCAGGAACTGCTGGCCAAGTCAAAAGAACTGGTCAGTCACCTGGAAATGGGGATTAAAACCAAAAAAGAGGCGGTGGATGCCATGACCGGACTGGAAGAGTGCGAAGATGTGATCTGCTGGTATCTTTTTTTCATTGATGCGAAACTGCAAAGGGCCCTGCATGGAAAACTCGAAGGAGAAGACTGGGAGGAGGATAATGGGTATCAGAAAGACAGCGATGGCAGCGCCAAGGTCGCCATTATCGGGATTGAACAAAGCATCGGGGCATGGTTGAGGTTTTATGAACTACTTCCGGAAGCGGAGGACACTGCATTGACAGCACTTTCAATTCTCAGCAAGCTCAAACAAAAAGCACTGGAAGAATTTCCCCATGCTATGGCCTTCAAAAGGCCTGGGTTTGATGATTGAAATCTATATTTTTTACTTTGTATTGATTTCCGTTTTAGAGATTTCACGCAACGACGCAAAGAAAAATTCACGCCAACCTGCCTGCGGCAGGTAAACCGGCAGGGCCGCAAAGATCTTAGCGCCTTCGCGCCCTGGCCATTAAGCAATACTATAAAAAGACAGTTCAGGAAGGCCACGAATGCACGAATAATGCTTTTAAGTAGCTATTTGAAAACTATATGTTCCGCAGGGAATTTGATATCCAAAGTCTTTTTTTAAAACACCGGCTTCACTGATATATCATTCGGGAATTCGTGACTCAAAAAAATAATCCCGGTTAATAAGAATTATGAAATTCGAATATCAAGCTTCTTAATTTTACTAATTAAGGAGTTGAAATGATATGTTCAACCTGCTGAAAAAAAAGGCGATCAGCCAATTCACTGAGAAAGGCGATGAGAATTTAATGACTTCACGTCTGAAGGAAATGGCAGGCATGGATAAGACGACCCTGCTGGCCGAACTGAGAACACGTGATGAAGGACTTTCTGCTGATGAAGTGGAACTGCGCAAGCAGGAATTTGGCCTGAATGAGATACTTCATGAAAAGGCTCCGGCCTGGTACAAACAACTTTTGAATTCCTTTCTTACACCCTTTAATGCATTGCTTGCCCTTGTTGCCATTGTTTCGCTTGTCACTGATGTTATGCTGGTAAGTCCCGCGGAAAGAGAATATAAAACGGTCACCCTTGTTTCTTCCATGGTCCTGCTGAGCTCCCTGCTCCGTTTCTGGCAGGAATTCAGGAGCAATAAAGCGGCGGAGAAACTAAAGGGAATGATCAGGACAACGGCCAACATACTCCGGAAAGAAACCGGGAAGCAGGAGATAGACCTGAAAGAACTGGTGCCAGGAGACATGGTCTTTCTTTCAGCCGGTGATATGATCCCTGCCGATTGCCGGATCCTGCACTCCAAAGACCTTTTTATCAGCCAGTCCATGCTCACCGGTGAAGCCTTGCCGGTTGAGAAAAATGAATCACCGGTCAATGATGCTGCAAAAAGATCCCCATTGGAACTGGATGACCTCTGTTTTATGGGCACCAATGTAGTGAGCGGATCGGCAACCGCAGTAGTGATCGAAACCGGGGAACAAAGTTTTCTCGGTTCCATCAGCAAAGCAATTTCCGGAGGAAATATTGAAACAAGTTTTGACAAAGGAGTGAAAAGCGTGAGCTGGCTGCTGATCCGTTTCATACTGGTGATGGTGCCACTCGTATTCCTGATCAATGGATTTACCAAGGGTGATTGGGTGGAAGCATTTCTGTTTGCCATGACCGTGGCAGTGGGGCTGACGCCCGAAATGCTGCCCATGATCGTAACCACCAACCTGGCAAAGGGCGCAGTGAATATGAGTCGCCAGAAAGTCATCATCAAAAGACTGAATGCGATTCAGAACCTGGGGGCCATGGATGTTTTATGCACAGATAAGACCGGCACACTGACCTTAGACAAGATCGTGATGCAGATACACAGGAATATCAAAGGGGAAAGAGACCTGGAAGTGCTGAAATGGGCCTATCTCAACAGTTATTACCAGACCGGCTTGAAGAACCAGATGGATATTGCTGTGCTGGAACATTTTGAAGTGCACCACTTACTGAAAGTTGAGGAGAAATATAAAAAAGTGGATGAGATACCATTTGATTTTCAACGCAGGCGTATGTCCGTGATCCTGGAAGAAGAAAATGGCAAACACCTGCTCATCTGTAAAGGGGCGGTGGAGGAAATGCTGGACGTTTGTACACAGGCCTATGATCCCGGAGAGGACAAGCAGTTGCATGTAGAAAACGACACTGTGATCCCGATGGATGATACGATCCGCAGCAAGGTCCTTGAGCTTAGGAATGAATATAACCAGGAAGGTTTGCGTGTATTGCTGGTAGCGGTAAAAGAATTTGATGCGGGTGAACTGACCTATTCTGTGGCCGATGAAAGTAAAATGATCCTGGCGGGCTTTATAGGTTTTCTAGACCCGCCGAAACCATCGGCAACTGCATCTATCAAAGCCATGCAAGACCTGGGCGTGACGATCAAGGTGTTGACGGGAGATAATGATATTGTAACAAAAAAAGTTTGTTCAGAAGTGAGTATTCCCGATCAGCATGTTTTGCTGGGCGCTGATATTGAAACAATGGAAGATGCTGCGTTGGCGGATCAGCTGGAACAAACCAATGTATTTGCCAAGCTGAGCCCGCTTCAGAAATCGAGGATCATCCGGCTCTTGCAGCAAAAAGGGCATACGGTCGGTTTTCTCGGGGATGGTATTAATGATGCCCCTGCATTGAAGGACGCAGATGTAGGGATTTCAGTAGACACTGCCGTGGACATTGCGAAAGAAAGTGCAGATATCATTCTGTTGGAAAAGGACCTGATGGTGCTGCAGAAAGGGGTCATTTACGGTCGTCGAACTTTCGGCAATATCATCAAGTATATCAAGATGGTGGCGAGCAGCAATT
>CAZZDQ010000035.1:0-30829 GCA_964652845.1 uncultured Chitinophaga sp. | reverse complement strand
ACCAGGATAAATTCTCCTTCAGCATGATGTATTATTATGATGAGAATTTCATGCTGCCTTTCAGCCATGATGAAGTGGTGCATGGCAAGAGCCCGATGATCTATAAAATGCCGGGGGATGAATGGCAGAAATTTGCCAACCTGCGGCTTTTATATACCTATATGTTTACGCATCCTGGCGCCAAGCTCCTGTTCATGGGCGATGAATTCGGCCAGACCAATGAATGGAATTATAAAACAGCGCTGCAATGGGAACTCCTGCAATTTGATTGTCACCGGTTGCTAAAAGACTGTGTCGCTGACCTGAATAAACTCCTTGTATCGGAAACAGCTTTATACCAGCAACAATTTGATATCTCAGGTTTCGAATGGGTCGATCTGAACCATCGGGCTGAATCTGTGATCGCTTATAAGCGAAAGACCAAAAAAAAAGGAGAAGACCTGCTGATCATATTGAATATGACCCCTGTAGTCAGGAATGATTGGGAGATAATGGTGAGGGGGAAAATATATAAACAGGAGCTGTTCAACAGCGATGCCAAAAAATATTGGGGTAGTGGTGATGTATTCAATCCTGACATACGCAACCAATTGGTCAACAAGGCCCTCAATGAATATAAGGTCACAGTAAATTTACCTCCGCTGGCAGGAATAATTCTGAAATAATACTATCTTGGAATGGTTTTGGTAGTATAAACCTTGTTGAGGCTCTGATTTGTGAATGTTTAATTCTATTTTAGCAATGAAAAATCCAATTGCACGCTACCTAAAAGAAAACCCTATGTTACGCTTCACTCTCTCAATCGGTGCCATACTGGCCGCATCGTTTACTTATACTTATTCCCAGACATCTTTTTCCCAGCCTAAGCCAATCGGCGACAGTGCTGAATACTACATGCAGAAGGGGTTGGTGGAAAAGCAAAATGGCAGAAGGCTGGAATCTTTGAAATATTTTGAAAAAGCAGAAAGCTATGATCAGAACAGCCGCCCGATAACCGCGGAACTGGCTGCTGCTTATTATGACCTGCGGCGTTATGGCCAGTCAAGGGAGAAGTATAAAAAACTTGAAAGCCTGGGTGACAATTCCTCAGCTACATTGAAAAAGATCATGTTGTTATCCTTCCAGCTGAAGCAGTCCGATGACGTGATCACTTATGCCGCAAAACTGAAAAATGCGGATCCTGCTGAACCGGTAGCTTATTATGTGGCCAAAGTGGATTATGACAAGGATGATTACGGAGAAGCCTTACACTACCTGAAATTTGCCGCCCTGGAAGATTCACTGAATGCCGAGATACCCTATATGCAAGCGCATACCTATGCCGATATGGAGAATTATAAGCAGGCCGTGCCTTATTTCCAGAAGGCCATTTCCATGAAGCCTGATAACCCGGAATGGATCTATGAACTGGGGCTGATCTGCTATGCCATGCGGGATGATATGAACGCCCTGAAATATATCGTTGAAGCCGGGAAAAAGGGTTATAAAATGGACAATGATTACATGGAGAACCTTGCGATCGCTTATCTCAATGCGGGGCAACTGGACAGTGGGATCATTATGATCCGTGAACTGCTGTTGAAGAAACCCAGTGATTTTAATTTACTGAATATGGTGGCTGAATCGCTCTATGATAAAAAGAAATATGACGATGCCATCACCTACTGGGATAAGATCCTGGAATACGATACCAATAATGCCGCGGCCCTGTACATGATCGGTATGTGTTACCAGAAAAAAGGCGGCAAGGACAATCTGGCCAAGGGCATTCATTTATGTGATAAGGCCATTGAAATGGATCCCGGCCTTTCTGCCTACAAACACCAGAAGATCGCGATGGGTATGTAAGCGTTTTGGGGATAAGAAATTTAAACTAAGGGATGAGAGAATATTATTTACTCATTCCTTATTTTATTCCATATTTCACTCAACTTTCGTGATCTTAAGCACATTAGTAGGTAAATGGAGAGAAACAGGCGTACTGCCTGTACTGACGATCACCTGTCCCTTCTGAATGAATTTTCTTTGTTTCAGAATATCGATCTGGTCGGCAAAAATGTCGTCAAGGCTTTCTTCCTCGTCATAGAAGAATGCCCGGATACCCCAGCTCAGGCTCAGTTGGTTGACAAGCGACCTTTCTTTAGTAAAAATATAGAGTGGCGCCTTGGGGCGGTAACTGCTCAGGACAAAGCCCGTGTATCCGCTCTGGGTCATTCCAATTAGTGCATCGGCCTTCACATCCTCGGCCAGTTTGCAGGCATTGTAACAGATGGCATCACTTAATAAGGATGGTGAATGTAATTGCGGCTTCAGTTCTTCGCCGAGGTTATAAGGATAATCGGTTGTTTCCACTTCCTTGATGATCTTGGTCATGGTTTCCACGACGAGTACGGGATGCTCCCCGGCTGCTGTTTCTGCGCTCAGCATCACTGCATCGGCCCCTTCAAGTACCGCATTGGCCACATCCGTGATCTCACTCCGGTTTGGCTTATTGCGTTCGATCATACTTTCCATCATCTGTGTGGCCACGATCACCGGCCTTGCGCGGTGAATACATTTTTTGATGATCTGCTTTTGCAGCAGCGGTATCTTTTCTACCGGCAACTCCACGCCCAGGTCGCCCCGGGCAACCATGATCCCGTCGGAGGCAATGATGATATCGCGAATATTTTCAAGGGCCTCAGGTTTTTCTATCTTGGCGATGATCTTTGTCTTACTCAGCCGGTCGGTCAGTTTCTGTCTTAAGATATCGATGTCCTCTACTTTCCTCACGAATGAAAGTGCAACCCAATCGAGTTTCTGATCAATGATAAAGGCCAGGTCCTCCAGGTCTTTATCGGTGAGCGCCGGCAGCGATATCCTGGTGTCGGGCAGGTTGATTCCTTTATTGGAAGAAAGCATTCCTCCCATTGTCACTTCCGCCTGTACATCATCATTCTTCAGGATCTTTTTAACTTTTACTTCCAGTTTTCCGTCATCGATCAGGATAGTATTGCCCGGTTTGACATCATTATGAAAATTGGGGTAGGAAACATAGACCCGCTCGGCGTCTCCAAGGATCTTTTCACCGGTGAATGTGATCGTATCTCCTTCCCGGATCTCTACGCTCTCATTCCTGATCAGACCGATGCGAAGTTTGGGGCCCTGCAGGTCGCCCAGGATGGCGATATTGAAAGGTTCTTCCCGGTTGATCTTCCTGATAAACTGGATGATCTTCGCTTTCTCGTCATGGGTACCATGTGAAAAGTTCAGGCGAAAGACATTAACGCCTGCTTTTACAAGGTCCAGGAGCTTTTCATAGGTATCGCAGGCGGGACCCACCGTTGCCACTATTTTTGTCCGGTGGGAAGTATGGGCAAGCCCTGCATCCCTGTCCATTTTTTCATGATAGTATTTTGCTGCGTGTTTACTCATATTGTTCTAGGTAAGATGAGACGGATTGACCGGAAGTGGTTAGTTAAGTGGCGAGGATCTTCACGATCCGCATCCACTCATCGGGAATCTTTCTTTTATTTTTTACCGCTTCACTGAGCGGCAGGTAATTCATTTTATTATTCAGGATACCCACAAAAACATTATACCTTCCTTCCAGCAGCGATTCCACCGCATGGAATCCCATGCGACTGGCGATCAGCCTGTCCAGGCAGGTAGGGGAGCCGCCCCGCTGAATATGTCCGAGGATGCACACCCTGAGTTCCGCCTTTGGCATTTTTTCCCTGAGTGCATTGGCCACTTCGGTAGCCCCGCCGAATTCATCCCCCTCGGCTACGACGATCAGGTTCACCAGTTTTTTTCTTTTCTCTTTTTCCAGCAATGAATCCACGATCATATTGATATTCGTCTTCTTTTCAGGTATCAGGATGTTTTCCGCCCCGGTGGCGATCCCGCTGTGAAGGGCAATATAGCCTGCATCACGACCCATCACTTCTATGATGAAGATCCGGTCATGCGCTTCCATTGTATCCCTGATCTTGTCGATGGCACTCACGGCTGTATTCACGGCGGTATCAAAACCGATAGTAAAGTCGGTGCCTGAAATATCCTTATCGATGGTGCCAGCAACACCGATACAGGGCATGTCAAAATCCTTACTGAATTGTTCTGCACCCCGGAAAGTGCCATCACCGCCGATGACAACCAGGGCATCGATCTTCCGGTTCAATAAACTATCATGAGCTTTTTTCCTTCCTTCCCAGGAAAAGAACTCCTTGCAGCGGGCGGTCTTTAAAATGGTCCCTCCCCGCTGGATGATATTGGCAACAGAACGGGATTCCATCGGTTGAATATCATTCTCGATCATACCCTGGTAGCCCCGCATGATGCCAAATACTTTCAGGTCATAATACAAAGCGGTTCTGACCACCGCCCGTATAGCGGCATTCATGCCCGGGGCATCACCGCCAGATGTGAGTACGCCAATATTTGCAATTTTCTTATTCATTCTTTCGGTGAAGGAAGGTCAGGCACAGCCTGAGAATTTTTGCAAATATAAGTTGTCACTGCCATTGGTCTCGTGTAATAGCTCCTTTTCATGAGGTCAGACGGTAAATATTCCTGTAAATATCACAGGATTAAATTTTATTGTTATTATTTTGCCTGCATTCCATCCGAACAATTATTCGTAAATACCAGTATATGAAAAAGTTTCTTACCTTTTTTTCATTCCTTATTACCATCGCGGTCAGCGCCCAGCTGAAATATCCTGATACAAAAAAAATAGCGTTCTCGGAAGAATATTTCGGCACGACGAAAGTGCCTGATCCTTATCGGTGGCTTGAGGACGATAACAGTGCTGAAACAAAGGCCTGGGTGCAGGAAGAAAATAAAGTGACATTTACTTACCTGAATACCATTCCTGACCGGGATAAGATACGCACGCGGCTGGAGCAATTATGGAACTACCCCAAATATTCTTCCCCGTTCCGAAAAGCGGGCTATTATTATTTTTTCAAGAATGACGGCCTCCAGAATCAATCTGTCCTGTACCGGCAAAAAGGAATGAAGGGCAATCCCGAAGAATTCATCAATCCAAACACGATGAGCAAAGAAGGCATCGCTGCCATCAGTAGTATCAGTTTCAGCAAGTCAGGGAAGTATACCTCTTATTCCGTGGCGAAAGCAGGGAGCGACTGGCACCAGGGTATTATTTTCGAGACTGCCATGAAAAAAGCGCTCCCGGATACCATCAACTGGATTAAATTCGGAAGCTTTGCATGGAAGGGGGATGACGGATTCTATTACAGCGGCTATGATCCTCAAAAGGCGGATTCCGTCCTGACCAAACAGAATCAATATGATAAAATCTTTTATCATAAGCTGGGAACCAGGCAGAAGGATGATATCCTGGTTTACCGGGACAACGAACATCCGCTGCGCTACTGCAATATTAACCTGACAGAAGATCAGCGTTTTCTCATTCTCTATATATCTGAAGGGACAAGCGGTACAGCGCTCTGGTACATTGACCTGAATGACAAGCACCAAAAAAAATTTAGCGAACTGGTCCGGGATTTTGACACCCAGTCAGGTGTCATTGATAATGTGGGCGGCAGTTTATTATGCCGGACAAATTATGATGCGCCCAATTACAGGATAGTGTTGATAAAACCAAATGAAATAAAAGACCCAAATGAGAGTCCCAAGGCGCCCGACAGAAAAAAATGGAAAATTATCATCCCCGAAAAAGATATGGCCCTTCAGGGTGTCAGCACCTGCGGGGGCTATTTATTCCTGGATTATTTGAAAGACGCTTCGACTAAGGTGTTCCAATATACCTATGACGGAAAACTGGTGCGGGAGATCAGCCTCCCGGGTATCGGCACTGCGGGCGGGTTTGACGGTGAAAAAACGGATAAGGATCTCTTCTATACATTTTCTTCCTTCAACAAACCTCCGTCCATTTACGATTATACGATCGCTACCGGGCAATCTGCCCTCTTCAGGAAAACGGAGACAAAGATCAATACGGATGAAATGATCACCGATGAAGTATTTTTTCCAAGTAAGGATGGTACAAAAGTGCCCATGTTCCTTACCTATAAGAAAGGGATGGTGAAGGACGGGAACAATCCCGTACTGGTATATGGCTATGGCGGATTCAATATCCCTACCACGCCATCCTTCAGCATCAGCAATGCTTTTTTCATAGAACAGGGAGGGATCTATGCATCGGTATGCATGCGGGGCGGAAGCGAATATGGCGAAAAATGGCACCAGGCCGGCATGTTGGACAAAAAGCAAAATGTGTTTGATGATTTTATGGGCGCCATCGATTACCTGGTAAAGGAAAAATATACAAATAACAACAGGGTAGCCATTCGCGGGGGCAGCAATGGAGGATTGCTTGTAGGCGCAGTGATGACACAAAGACCTGATATCTGCAAGGTCGCCATTCCCCAGGTGGGCGTGATGGATATGCTCAGGTTTCATAAATTCACCGTCGGATGGGGCTGGATGGTGGAATACGGCAATCCGGATTCAGCAAACGCATTTCCCTATATTTATAAATATTCTCCTTATCACAATCTGAATAAAGGTGTTCATTACCCGGCCACACTGGTCACAACAGGCGATCATGACGACAGGGTGGTACCGGCGCATTCTTTCAAATTTGCAGCGAGGCTGCAGGACTATAATGCCGGGGATAATCCGGCCCTGATAAGGATCGAAACCAATGCCGGGCACGGGGCGGGTAAGCCGACCAGCAAGCAGATAAATGAAGCGGCAGATATCTTCAGCTTTATCATGTACCATCTCGGCATGAAATTCAAAGAGTAAAATGAGAATCCTGGTAACAGGTGCAAACGGGTTTACCGCTTATTATATCTGCAAACTATTACTGGAAAAAGGATATACCGTGATTGCCACGGGCAAAAATGAAAGCAGGTTGCCCTTTTCCCCTGAACATTTCATATATGAGAAAATGGATCTCACCCGCCGCCATACCATCAAACCGATCTTTGAAAAACACCGGCCTGACTGTATCATTCATGCTGCAGCCATGACCCAGGTGGATGCATGTGAAGAAAACAGGGATGAAGCATATAAGGTCAATGTAACAGGAACTGAGAATTTACTGTCAGAGGCAGGTGAACGGACCGGCAGGTTTATTTTTTTATCCACTGATTTCGTATTTGACGGGAAAAACGGAATGTACCGGGAGACCGATGAAACGGGACCTGTCAATTATTATGGAATGACCAAATTGCTGGCTGAAAAGGCAGTCGAGAAATATGCTCACGAATGGGTTATTGCCCGTACTTGCCTGGTCTACGGCATGCCACAGGGTGGAAAAGATAATATCCTGACCGTGGTAAAAAGGAAATTGGAAGCAGGCGAGCGGTACAGGGTAGTGGATGATCAGTGGCGAACGCCCACCTGGGTGGAGGATCTTGCAAAGGGGATCGTTTTGGTCATTGAAAAGAGGGCAAAGGGTTATTACCATTTATCGGGTAAAGACCTTTTAACGCCATACAGGATGGCGATCAGAGCAGCTGCTTATTTAAAACGGGATAGCTCCCTCCTTGAAAAAGTAACGGAAAAAAATTTCTTACAGGCGGCTAAACGCCCTTTACGAACGGGTTTTAATATAGAGAAAGCAAAAAAAGAACTGGGTTTCGACCCCGTATCATTTGAAGAGGGTATGAAAAAGACATTTATGTAACTTCCCGCATATATCATTCACTTAATCTTCTTTATGGACATACCATCTTATATTTCCGGTCAGCCTGAGGAAAGGCGTTCCTTATTAAAGGACATGCATGCTATCATTATCGCACATGATAAAACTGTTTCCGCTGCTATTGAACCGATGATGGGAAAAGAAATGATCCTTTACAAATGCAGGGGAATGATGAAATACGGCCTTGCCAGCGTTAAAAATTATATGTCCTTCCATGCATTACCGATGTATGGGTCGGCCAGGTTGCACGACAAATACAAAAAACTCCTGCCAGGTGCCAGTTTCCAGAAAGGGTGTATCAATTTTTCAGGCCCGGCTGAAATTCCCCTTGCTGTTTTTGAACAACTGGTGGACGATTGTGCACCGATCGACCTGGTGAAAATGAGGGAAGCGTATTTACAATCTAAGAAAGCGGCGAAAAAGAAATGATGTGTTTAATTCATTAACAGGATATTGACACTGCGCTGCAATATATTGAAGGCGATCTCCGCCATCAGGTTCTCCTTATCAAGTGTGGGATTCACTTCCGAGATCTCAAAACAACAGATCTTGCGGTTCTGCATGAATTTGCTGACCAGGTCTTCGGCTTCCCTTTCCTTTAGCCCGTTGCCGAACGGCGTACCGGTTCCCCGGGATATGGAAGCGTCGAGGCTATCCACATCAAAAGATAAATAAAGGTCGGTGCAATCATCCAGGTAGCGGATCACCGAACGCACCACGCTTTCAGCTCCCTTGCTCCTGATTTCTTTGGTGGTAATGACCTTCATTCCGTATTTATCGATCAGGTGTTTTTCTTCTTTTTCATAATCCCGCAAGGAAATGAACACGACATCCTCGGGTAACACCTTCGGCGCAGTTTTCCCGATACGTTTCAGGTATTCCCATTGTTTTTTTGTATCCGCATCGATGCGGTGAACGCCACATTCGGTGTTGTCCTCATTGATGGAAATGGCCATGGGCATGCCGTGAATATTTCCGCTGGGAGTGGTGTAGGGGGTGTGCAGGTCGGCATGGGCATCGATCCAGATCACGCCGATCCGGCTTTTGGGTTTGGTCATTTTTATACCTGCGATCGTGGCGCCGGCGGTGCTATGGTCGCCGGCCAGAACGATCGGGAAAAAATTATTTTTCAGCGCATCGGATACCGTTTTGCTGACCCTATCGAACATCGTAACGATGCCCTTTATCCTTTTTGCATATGGCGACTCGATAGGCTCGTACAGTAACTTGTTTTCTGTGGGAATTTTTTCAGAAGGGAAATGAATAAAGAAATTGCTCATAAAATCAAGGGCAGCGATCTTGATCGCATCAATACCCAGGCTGGCGCCGCGGGTGCCGGCCCCGATCTCCGAAGGCACTTCTATCAGCTTGATATTCTTCATCTTTTAGTGATATTAATCACAATCAGTCTCGGGAAAGAAGATAATGGGTAAACGGCGACAACTGTACAGATACATGACCCGACTTTGCATGACCGGGTGCCTGCTGTGGCAGGCTCAAAGGTAAAAAATAACTGCTGCCCCTGCAAATGCTCCTATTAAATCTTCATTATGAATTATTCTTTGTTCAATGCGCGGCAAGAATCGGAACATGGCTGTGAAAGGCAAGTTTTTTTGTGTGTGTGGTCTTAAAAATGGAAGCCGAACTGGCATGATGACGGGGAATCGCGATCAGGATATCAATAGAAAAATCTTTTGCAAAATCATCCAGGGCATTGAAGAAATCATGACGGGTAATAAAATAAAAATCCGTTTTAAAAGCTGCAAACATCTTCTGAAATTCCTCCTTCCCCTCCTGGAAATGCCGGGAAATGGATACATGGTGCGCCGCACTGATGTTCACAATATGCAGTTTTGGATTGAACATCTCCAGCACCGACTGCAACAGGGCAGTGGGGGTGGTCTCCTTCACATTCTTATAATCCGTCAGGAATGCCACGTTTTCAAAGCTCTTGAATTTTGCGTCGGGAGGGATGATCAGTACAGGATAGAGATTATGATCGATCAGTTTCAGGACATTGCTCCCGAAAACCGCCTGGCGAAAAGCCGTCTTTTCCGATATACCCATGACGATCAGGGTAGCCCGTATGGTATGCGCCAGGGCAGAAATGTTTTTGATCAGGTCACCACCCATTTCCTGCTCTACCTGCACTTTCTTTACCCCCTTTTCGATCAATTCCTTCTTTAATGTTTCCAGGTAAATGGCGGAAATATCCTTATCCCCCTTTGTTTCGTAATTGTTATACAAGATTGCCTGCGCATCCTTTATCCCTTTCAGCATCCCGGCTGCAAAGCGGGTTGCATTCAACGAGGTCTCTGAAAAATCGACGGGTATGATAATCCGGTGCATACGGCTTGATTCAGTGAATGGGTTATTTGGTGAACATTCTTTTCATAAGGTCTTTATCATGGCTATATACATCATCCCTGAAATTGAGCAGCCCGTCCCCGTCGACCCAGGCGGTGTAATAAATGATAAAAACAGGGACAGGGTTCTTTAAAGAAACATAGGTCTCATAGGTTTTGTTCATTGCAGTTACGATCTTATCTTTTGGCCAGGCAGGATCGTTGCGCAGGAGCCATTCCGCCATTTTCTGGGGTTCGCCCAACCGCACACAACCATGACTGAATGCCCTCTTGTCCTCGCTGAACAGGCTTTTCGCGGGGGTATCATGAAAATAAATGCTGAAACTATTAGGAAAAATGAATTTCACTTTTCCAAGGGAATTACCCGGTCCGGGTCTCTGTCGTACTGAGCCACCGGACATTTCCATATTCTTTTCCGCCAGGTAATTAGGATTTTTTCTCATCGCTGGAAGGATCTCATTCTTATAAATATCATCCGGCACATTCCAGTATGGACTGAAGATGATCTGGTTCAGCGTACCGTTGAACATCATTGTGTATTTACCCACCTTGCCCACCACAACGACCATATCGAATACTTTGTTTTTACCGTCGAGCACATGCAGAATATATTCGGGTATATTTACAATGATCAGGTTGCCCTCCGGCCGGGGAAGCATCCAGCGCATGCGGTCCATATTGAGCAGGATCTGTTTTACCCGTTCCATAACAGGGACATTCATGTCTTTTATCAGCTGTGCATTAACAGTACCGTCCGTTTTGTAGCCCATTCTTTGCTGAAAATTCTTTACAGCCAGTTCAAGGCTATCGGTGAATAAGGTGCTGCTGTCGGTGCCCTGGTAGTCATGTGTCAGTTTTAATCTTTTCTTAATAAGCATGATCACAGGCTTATCATCCCCTTTTTTCAGGGCCGTGGTCAACGCAGTAACCTGGGGCCAGCCGCCCTGTTTGGCAATATCTGTATAGAGCTGCAAGTTCTTTTTCAGGCCAGCATACCAGGAATTGACGTCTTCATAATACTTATTATCCTTATGTTTCTTGTTCAGCAATGAATCCGCCATTTGCAAAGGGTCCATTTTCTGCAGGGGGATGAATTTTTCCTGTTCCTTCCTGTTCACATATCCTTTCTGGTAGCTGCTGTGGATATAACGGATAAAATATTCCGTAAAAGAGAATTCATCTTTCAGGATGGCGGGATCATTTTTTCCCACGGCTATTTTTTCTGTTTCCACCAGGTCCTTTGCACGGCGATAGAATTCGGGATTGGTCAGCGTGGTGTCTTTCAAAGTAGAAACGGAATAATCATACTGGTTCCAGAAAAACCGGGCCTGCTCGCTGAGCCCTTCGGAAGTGAACCAGGCAAACTGGTAATTCCTGGCATTGTAAAAGCTGCGGATCTTTACAGCAATTTTCTTATCCCCGATATTCCGTCCGGCAATATATTTTTCCATCGCCATACTGTCCAGGAACAGGTCATTATAAGCATTGGCCGGCTGAATGGTGAGATCCCGCTTTGTGAATTTGATGGCATGAACGGAATCAATATGCACAGAATCCTTTGCAGGGGCATCCATATTTTCAACAAGGGGTTCACGGGCTGTGTCAGTAGTGGAAGATTTGTTATTACAGGCAAAAAAGCAGAGAACGAGCAGAAAAAAAATCAGTCTTTTCATAGCAGGTTGGGTTTAATTGGGTTGCCGAAAACGCTGGCTAAGATAATAAATTACAAAGAGATGGAAAGAAGCCCCGAAAAGCGTAAAAATCCGCATACTACCGTCCCGGTTTTCCCGTTCTACCTATAATCCAATATCGTCTGTATGAAAAAACTTTACAACGACCAGGCTTATATTGCCGAATCCTTCCAGCTAACAGAGAATTTCACCGAACAGACCGCCAGGCTGGCTTATTTCAAGATTAATTCATTCAAACTCTCATTGATCAAATCTTCATTCTGTAAAACAAAGGAAGAATTGAGTGAGAACTTGCGCAGCAGTTTGTTCAATTTCACCTCACCCGGGATCATACTGGCCGATCTCGGCTTCTTCAGCGCTGAAACGGACAACTGATCTAACGGATCAAGAGAAAGGTCTATTTCATGTCCTTTTTCCCTTTTCCCACATTTTTACAGTTCCTGTGGATAACTGCTTATCGGCCATGGCAAATCCTTCCGAATCTGTAAATTTGTCGGGATAAATTTGACCCGTGAAATTAAAAAACCTTGAAATTAAAGGCTTTAAGAGCTTTGCCGACAGAACTATTGTAAATTTTGATGAAAATATTACAGGTATTGTCGGCCCCAATGGTTGCGGGAAATCCAATATTGTTGACAGTATACGATGGGTCATCGGTGAGCAGAAGATCAGTCATCTCCGCAGCGAGAATCTTGACAGCCTTGTTTTCAACGGATCCAAATCGCGCAGCGCTTCAGGCCTGGCCGAAGTCAGCCTCACTTTTGAGAATACCCGGAATTTGTTGCCCACAGAATTCAATACTGTTACCATTACCCGGAAATTTTACAAAAGCGGCGAAAGCGAATACCGGCTGAATGATGTTCAATGCCGCCTTAAAGATATCCAGAACCTTTTTATGGATACGGGTATCAGCACTGACAGTTATGCTATCATTGAACTGGCCATGGTGGACGACCTGATCAAGGATAAGGAAAACAGCCGCAGGCGCATGCTGGAACAGGCAGCCGGCATTTCCATTTATAAAACAAGGAAAAAGGAAGCAACCGCCAAATTAGAAGCCACGGAATCGGACCTGGCCCGCATAGAAGACCTCCTGTTTGAAATAAACAACCAGTTAAAGTCGCTCGAAAGCCAGGCGAAGAAAGCCGAGAAATACCAGGAGATAAAAAAGGAATATCGCAGCATCAGTATTGAACTAGCCAAAGCGGCGCTCGAAGGTTTTAACCTGAGCTATAAGGAATTGAATGAACAACATGATACGGAAACCGATAGGCGGCTGAAACTGGAAACAGGAATAGTCCGTGACGAAGCAGAACTGGAGAACGAGAAACTTGCCAGCGTAGAAAAGGAAAATGAATTGCAGCGGCTGCAACTGGAATTTAATCAGATTCAGCAGTCACTCCAGGCTATGACGGGCGAAAAGAACCTATCCAACCAAAAACTGGAGCACCTTGCAGAAAAGGAGAAAGGACTGGAGGAATTCCTGCAAAAGGCAAGTGGAAGGAAAACTGATATCGGGGATAGCATCGGGCAGACCGTACAAATGCTGGGAGAAGAAGAAAAAGCATTATCCGCATTATACAATGACCTCACCACCCTGAGGAATGAGGCGGATAAGAAAAGAACCGTGCTGGATGAAAAAAGAAAGGTCCTTGATGAACTGCGTTCCCATCACCAGGAAATACAGCAGCAGTTGTTTGATGCAGAAAAAAAGGTCGCGGTCTCTGATTCCGCCGTGCAGAATATCCGCCAGACCCTCACCCAGATCAGTGATGAAACGGTGCTCAGGGATCAGCAAAAGAAACAGCAGGAGGAATTGCAGCAATTAAAGGAAAAAGAGCTGAAAGTAAAACAGGTTGACCTGGAACAGTTACAGCAGCATCATGAAAAAACAAAGGAACAGATCATACAGTCACAGAATTTCCTGGATGAATTGCGCAATACACTCGCAGATGAGTCCAGGAAACTGGATGCCAGGAAAAATGAATATGAACTGCTGAAAAGCATGATCGATTCCATGGAGGGATACCCCGAATCGGTGAAGTTCCTGCATCACAATCCCCAATGGAACCCGCAGACGCCTATTTTGTCGGATGTATTGTATGTAAAGGAAGAATACAGGCTGGCGCTGGAAAACGTGCTGGAACCCTATCTCAACTATTATATCGCAGCGGATCTCAGGGAAGGCCTGGCAGCAGTTCATTTGCTGGATGACAATAAAAAAGGGAAGGCCAATTTTTTCCTGCTCGATAAGATCAGCGCCGATGAAAAGAATTTTTTTCAGCCCACCCCTCCTCCGGCAGGATTGATCCCGGCCCTGGGCGTGATTGAAGTAGAAGAAAGATACAGGCGTCTCGCTGAATACCTGCTGCAGCATGTCTTCATTGCAGACAATGAGGATTCCCTGCAGAACAGCAATGGTTTTGTGGTGATCGAGAAGAACGGGAAATATGTGAAGGGGAAATATACCCTCACCGGGGGCAGTTCAGGCCTGATCGAGGGCAAAAAAATAGGTCGTATCAAGAACCTGGAAAAACTGCAGGTCGAGATCGCCGATCAGGATGCCAAAACGGAAAAATTAAGGACGGAAATACAATCCATCCGTAATGAAGTGATCGCTTTCAATGAAGAACTGCGTGAAACGGCCATCCGGGATACGGAAAAGGAGATCCAGGTGCTGACCACAGGGTTATTCGCTTTACAAAATAAACTGGAAGGCATTCATCACCTGCAGACTGATGCACAGAACAAAACAAATGAACTGAACCTGCTGCTCGAACAGACCCGCCGCTCGGCGCTGCAGGAACAAAACAATTTATCCCGCTATGGAGGGGAATTAAAAAGGCTTTCAGGGGAGATGGAGGAAACCACGGTGCATTATAAAGAAGCTGAATCGGTGTATGTCGAGGCGAATGAGCGCTACAATGATTTCAACATCACGTTCACCCGGCAGCAAAGCAAGATACAGTCATTACAACAGGAACTTGATTTTAAAAAACACCAACTGGCAGAACTGGAGCAGCAGGTGAAGGAGAATAGTGAGGCACTGGAGGTAACAAGGCAGTCCATGGAGAAGACCCGGCAGTCTGTACAGGATATTGAGCGGGAGCTTGTGCAGTTATTGAGGGAAAAGGATTTGCAGGAAAATATTCTGAATGCCACTGACAGGGATTATCATAACCTGCGCAACAGGCTCGCCGAAAAGGAGCATTCGATCAGGCAGCAGGCAAGGGAGAAAGAACAACATGACCATACCCTCGCTGCGATCAAGGACAGATTGAATGAGCTGAAGTTGCAATTGGCAGGCATGAAGGAGCGGATGAATGTGGAATTCAGGGTGGATATTGAATCCATCCTGGGAGAAGCAAGAGAAACTGAAACACCCCTCGAAGAGCTACAAGAGCGGTCGGACAGGCTGAAAAAAAGACTGGAAAACATTGGCGATGTGAATCCCACGGCCATTGAAGCGTTTACGGAAATGAAGAAGCGCTATGATTTCATTGAAGAGCAAAAAAATGACCTGGTGAATGCAAGGGAAAGCCTGCTGCGGACCATTGAGGAGGTGGAATCCACGGCCAATAATAAGTTCCTGGAAACATTTGAACTGGTAAGGCAGAATTTCCAGAAAGTGTTTCAAACCCTTTTCACAGAAGATGACCTTTGCGACCTGATCCTGGAGAATCCCGAGAATGTTGCCGAGAGCGGCATTGATGTCATTGCCAAACCTAAGGGCAAAAGGCCCACTTCCCTGACACAACTCAGCGGCGGAGAAAGAACATTGACCGCTACTGCTTTACTCTTCGCCATTTACCTGATCAAACCAGCTCCTTTTTGCATCCTCGACGAGGTGGATGCTCCCCTCGATGACGCCAATGTGGGCAAATTCACCAATATGATTCGGGAATTCAGCGGGAACTCCCAGTTCATCATTGTGACCCACAATAAAATGACCATGAATGCGGTGGATGTGATCTATGGTGTGACCATGCAGGAACCCGGCGTAAGCAAACTGGTGCCTGTGGATTTCAGAAGCCTGGAAAACTGATAAGTGATCAGTTATCAGCCGTAAAAGTCCTTTGCTGTTCCCTTTGTTTCTGGCGGTTGTTCAGATCGGATTTCATTTTATGAATGAAAGCCTGTAAACCAAAATAGATACCGCTGCATAAGAGGAATGCGCTGAACACGGCCCAGAAATACCAATTGGTACCGGGGTCCCTCGATTTCTCGAAAATGCAATAAAAAATGATCAGGACACTGGCAATAACAGAACCGAATGCAATGAGCATCTTGGTGAAATATCTTTCTTTGTGGCTTTGGCTGGGCATAACAAGTTTTTGTAAAATTAATTAATCATTTTTTTGGCAGATTAAATTCAAAAAACCAGTTTCCCGAGATAGGGTAGTTTTACAAATGGATCGCTTCATTGTACGCCACCTCGATTGCATCTTTTACGCTTTCACTGATCGTTGGATGAGGATGAATGGAATTTAGCACTTCATGATAAGTGGTCTCCAGTTTGCGTGCCGTTACAGTCTCCGCGATCATCTCCGTGACATTATACCCGATCATATGGGTGCCGAGCCATTCACCATATTTGGTATCAAAGATAACCTTGATAAAACCTTCTGTATGTCCCGCTGCGGAAGCCTTACCACTTGCACTCAGGGGGAATTTACCAACCCTGACCTCAAAGCCAGCTTCCTTCGCTGCTTTTTCTGTGTAGCCTACTGATGCTATTTCCGGTACACAATACGTACAACCCGGAATATTATTATAATCGATCGGTTCCGGAAGGTGATGATATTTGTTTTCCTGGTAAGCGATCGCTTCCACGCAAACGATACCTTCCTTACTGGCCACATGCGCCAGGGCCGGGCCCGGGGAGCAGTCACCAATAGCATAAATGCCGGGTACATTGGTCTGTCCGAATTTATCTACCAATATTTTCCCTTTATCCGTTTTTACCACCAGTTGTTCCAACCCGATACCTTCGATATTGGCGCTGATACCTACAGCGCTGAGCAGGATCTCTGCTTCCATTTTCATTTCACCGTTGGGTGATTTCACGGTTGCTTTGACGCCTGTTCCGGAAATGTCAGCTGCCGTCACTTCACTGCTGGTATAGACCTCGATCCCGTTCTTTTTGAATTGCTTTTCCAGTTCTTTGGAGATCTCTTCATCCTCGAGGGGAACCATACGGGGAAGGAATTCAACAACAGTCACTTTTGTACCCATGCTGTTATAAAAATAGGCGAATTCCACGCCAATCGCACCGCTCCCGACGATGATCATTGATTTAGGAATTTGCGGTAATACCAGTGCTTCACGGTAACCAATGATCTTTTTGCCGTCAATTTTCAAAGCAGGCAGTTCACGGCTCCGGCCGCCGGTTGCGATAATAATATGCTTGGATTCTATCGTCTTCTTTGTACCGTCATTGGCTGTGACGTCGATCTTTCCTTTAGCAACTAATTTACCTGATCCCATGATCACATCGATCTTATTTTTCTTCATCAGGAACTGTACTCCTTTGCTCATTTTATCCGCCACTCCGCGGCTTCTTTTAACAACAGCTTCAATTTCAGGCGACCCAGAAGCGCTGATACCAAAATCTTTTGCATGTTTGATATCCTCATACACCTGGGCGCTTTTCAAAAGGGCCTTGGTCGGAATACAGCCCCAGTTCAAACAAATACCACCCAGGGCTTCCCTTTCGATGATTGCAGTTTTAAAGCCCAGTTGCGCTGCACGGATAGCGGCTACATAGCCCCCGGGGCCGCTGCCCAGGACAGTAATATCGTAAGCCATAATTTTTTTATTGAGCCGCTAAGCTAACGTAATTCAGCCATTTGGCAAATCAGCGGCCCAGGTTGCCTTTTGCTGATAACAAACCGGTTATCAGGCATTTTTAGAGGAAGAGGGCGGGAAAAATTGTGCAGATAATCTTTCCTGTTTCCTTTGTAAAACCTTACCTTTGCTGCCCGATTTTAATGTAAAAATAATTTATGGCCAGAGTTTGTCAAGTGACAGGAAAAAAGCCTTTAACGGGACACAAGGTCTCGCACTCAAATATCAAGACCAAGCGCAGGTTCTTACCCAACCTGCAGACCAAAAAATTATACCTGGCCGAAGAAGATAAATGGATCACGCTGAAACTGACGACCAACGGGATCCGCACCATCAACAAGAGAGGTTTGTATACTGTGGTGAAGGAAATGCGTGCGCAGGGACAACATATATAAATAAGTTAGGGACCTTTAAAATTCAAGATCATGGCAAAGAAAGGAAACCGCGTACAGGTCATTCTGGAATGCACCGAGCATAAGAACAGCGGGTTACCCGGCACCAGCCGTTATATCACTACCAAGAACAAGAAAAACAACCCGGAGCGGCTGGAGCTTAAAAAATACAACCCGATCCTCAAAAAAGTTACCTTACATAAAGAGATCAAATAATTTTTAAAAGCGCCATTGGGGAATTGCCCATTATTACAGATGACTTTCCAAAATTTCCCGATTACAAAATTTCAAAATTTTCGGTATGGCAAAAGCAGCAAAGACCGCTATCAAGGTAAAGGACCAGAAGGCCGCTTCTGAAGCAAAGAACTGGACAAAGGTGATCCGGGCAGTAAGAAGCCCCAAGACCGGCGCTTATACTTTTAAGGAGGCGATCATACATAAGGATAAAATAAAAGGATTCCTGTCGCAGAAATAGCCCGTCCTCTAAAGGAGGCAATTATTTTTTCAGCTGCACCTGAACGGGCAGCTTTTATTTTGCATTTAAATATGGGGGTTTTTAATAAATTATTCGGACAAAAAGAAAAAGAAACCCTGCACGCCGGTCTGCAAAAGACCCGTGAAGGTTTTTTCGCCAGGCTCGGTCGCGTATTTGCAGGAAAAAGTACAGTGGATGAAGAAGTGCTGGATAACCTGGAAGAGGCCCTTGTAGGCGCCGACGTAGGCATCGACACCACCATCCGGATCATCCGGAGGATGCAGCAAAGCGTGGCTGAAAAAAAATACATGAATACGGCAGAACTGAATGCCATCCTGCAAAATGTAATAGAACAGATCTTAACGGAAGCGCCGGCACATAATAGTTATGCATTTGACAGCGACCTGCCGGCAAAGCCTTATATTATTTTAGTGGTGGGCGTAAACGGCGTCGGTAAAACAACCACCATCGGTAAGCTGGCTTACCAGTTCAAAAAAGCAGGGAAGCAGGTATTGCTGGGTGCCGCCGATACATTCAGGGCTGCGGCCGTCGACCAGCTCACGATCTGGAGTGAACGCGCAGCGGTACCCATCGTAAAACAAAATACAGGAAGTGATCCCGCTGCTGTCGCATTCGATACGGTAGAAAGCGCCCTGGCGAAACAATCAGATGTGGTGCTCATCGATACAGCAGGACGTTTGCACAACAAGGCACATTTAATGGATGAATTGAATAAGATCAGGCGGGTAATACAGAAACAAATACCCGAAGCGCCGCATGAAGTGCTGCTTATACTGGATGGCAGCACAGGTCAAAATGCACTGGAGCAGGCCAAACAGTTCACAGCTGCCACAAATGTGACCGCGATGGCCGTCACAAAACTGGATGGAACCGCAAAAGGAGGGGTGGTATTGGCCATTGCCGACCAGTTCAGGATCCCGGTGAAATTCATCGGTGTGGGAGAAAAAATTGATGACCTGCTCGTATTCAACAAGCACGAATTTGCAGACAGCCTCTTCAGCCTGGGAAAATAATAAGGACTACTTATCGATAGCGCTGATATTGGCCCAGGTGCCGCCGCAACAGGCACATAATCTCATGTCTTGATATAAAGTATACTCAGCACAGACCACCAACCCTTCCTGTTGGTAAGTTGCCGGTATATTACCGGAAGGATATACCTGATCGTTCACCTTAATGCCCCAAAGAGTACAGGGAGCGGTTGATTTCGTGATCGTGACCCAGGTGCAGCTGTTCTTTTTACTGCATGAAATATTTCCGGTAATAATATACAGAACCAGAATGATCACATATTTCATAACGTGTATTTTATAAGATAGGACACAAAAACCACTCCAAAAGCTGCGCTTGTGCAGCGCGCTCATTGTTAACATCTTACCTTTGCTGATTCATGAAAACAAAAAAAGTCAAAAAAGATAAGGTGAACATCATCACGCTGGGATGCAGTAAGAACCTTGTAGACAGTGAGGTGCTGGGCCGCCAATTGAAGACAGGTGCGATCAACGTGGTGCATGAGAACCGTGACCAGGATCACAATGTGGTGGTGGTAAATACCTGCGGATTCATTGAAAAGGCAAAGGAAGAAAGCATTCATATGATTCTGGAGCAAGTGGAACTGAAGAAAAAAGGCAGGTTGGACAAGGTCTATGTGACAGGTTGCCTCAGCGAACGCTACAAAAAGAACCTGGAAACTGAGATCCCGGAAGTAGATGCTTTTTTCGGCACGATGGACCTGCCATTGTTACTCAAAAGATTCAATGTTGATTACAGGGCTGAGCTGATCGGTGAAAGATTTTTATCCACTCCGCAGCATTATGCCTATCTGAAGATCTCTGAAGGCTGTAACCGCACCTGCTCTTTTTGTGCCATTCCCCTCATGCGCGGGCAACACAGGAGCAAAACCATGGATGAACTGGTTCAGGAAACAGAGAACCTTACCAGGAATGGAGTGAAAGAGATCATGCTCATTGCACAGGAACTCACTTATTATGGGCTGGATATTTATAAAAAGCGTATGCTGCCTGAACTGCTTAAAAGATTGAGTGATGTAAAAGGCATTGAATGGATACGGCTGCACTATGCCTATCCTTCAAAATTCCCCCTCGAGATATTGGAAGTGATCCGGGAAAGGGAAAATATCTGTAAATACCTTGATATCCCCCTGCAACATGCTTCGGATAAAATGCTGCTGGCAATGAAAAGACAGATCACAAAAAATGAAATGGAAGAATTGATCGCTGTGATCCGCTCAGCAATTCCAGGCATCTGCCTGCGTACCACGCTGATCGCCGGGTTCCCCGGGGAAACACCGGAGGATGTGGATGAACTGAAAGATTTCCTGTCCAGACATCGTTTTGACAGGGTCGGCATCTTCACTTATTCACACGAGGAAGACACAACCGCCTTTAAACTGAAAGATGATGTGCCGGCAGAAGAAAAAGAAAGAAGGGCAGGGGAGATCATGGAAACACAGCAGGATATCTCCTATGAATTAAACCAGCAAAAGCTGGGTAAAATATTTAAGACCATCATTGATAAAAAAGAAGCCGGCCGCTGGCTGGGCCGCACCGAGTATGATTCGGTTGAAGTGGATAATGAGGTCATTGTTTCATCACCGCAAGATCTGAACCCTGGTGAATTTGTGCATACCCGGATCACCAAAGCCTATGATTACGACCTGGAGGCTGAGGTAGTATGATCTCCCTTGAACATTTATTCTTTCCTGGAATAAGTAATGCCGTCGAATGAAAAACCGGAAACCTTTCCATCCGGGCTTCACTGAATAAACATGCCATCCTTTTCATATTATTTCATTTGAGATTTGCTATTTAGTATTGATAGCCTTTTCAATATCCCTGTCAGGCATGAACCAGGAAATGAAAACGACCAGCAGGAGGCATAAAGCAATTACCGGTTGGAAAAAAGCAATCACCAGGGAGGCGATGTTCAACACATTCGAGAGCATCCCTTTCCGGGATTGTTTTCTCAGAACCTCTATCAGTACGGCATTATCCCGGTTACAGCTCTTGATCACAGATAGCAGGATAAAATAAGCAAAGCCGCAGACCACGGCCAGCCCGGTATAAGCGATCACGGTAAGCTGTGCAAAACTATTCTCTCCCATCCAGGCCGTAGCAAATGGGATAAGGGAAAGCCAGAACAGGAGGTGCAGGTTGGCCCACATGATCCCGCTGCTCATCGTTTGTATCGTATGCACCAGGTGGTGATGATTCACCCAATAGATACCCAGGGCAGTAAAACTTGCGGCATAACTGGCAAAGACCGGCCAGAGATCCGCCAGGGATTGCCAGCTTACATCCCTGGGTAATTTCAACTCCAGTACCATGATGGTGATCAGGATCGCAATAACGCCATCGCTGAATGCTTCCAGCCTCGATTTGGACATGGGGCAATTTATTACATTTACTGCAACTTTACTTCCATGGATCATCTGCAAGGGGAATATTGTAAGAATTGCCGAAACCTCATCAGTCCCGGTCAGAAATTTTGCGTTTCCTGCGGGCAAAAATCAGATACCCCGCGGATCACGGTGAAGTACCTGGTGCAGGATTTTTTAAGGATCATTCTTCATGGGGAAAGAGGGATCGGCAACTTGCTGGTGGGACTGGCCTCACGCCCGGGCAGGGTGGTAACCGAATATGTTGAGGGGAAAAGAAAAAAATATTTCAATCCCTTCAGTTTCCTCGCAGTTTGCATTGCGATCATGGTGCTGATAAATGGCTGGCTCAGCACGAATGTGGAAATACCTGTACCGAATCAACGGATCGCTGTCCGCATGCCCGATGAAAAAACGAAGGGGTTATACCTGCTCACCGTCAAAAGAATGGCAGATGCGGAAAACTTTTTCAATAAGAATGTAAAATTCGGCACCCTTATTACTGCTCCTTTCTACGCCTTTTTCCTTTGGCTTTTTTTCAAAAGGCGTGGCAGGAACATAGCCGAAATAGCGGTGACCTATATTTTACTGACCTCCTTCAATACACTTCTTTTTACAGCCATCACATCGCCCCTTCTCTATTTTTTCGCGGGTACTGCAGCACATAATTATATTTACTGGACAGGGATCGTGCTGGAAGCATTTTATTATGCATGGGGACTGAAAACTTTTTTCGGGTACAGGACTGCAGGCGGATACTTCCGGCTCGTGCTTGCTATATGGCTGATCGGCCTGATCGGGCTGGTCTTCGTCATTATCTTACTTTACATCTATGTCTATCACGGAGGAGCGTCCGTGGTATTGCGTTACATGTAGTCAGCGGTAATATTTCATCTTCCGACAAAGCAAAAATCAATTATCTTAGTTCGCTATAATCTTTCCCTGCATGGCAGACGAAAAAAAATATGTTTTCCTGAACCGTGACCTCAGTTGGCTGAGTTTCAATTACCGTGTGCTGATGGAAGCGGCCGACCCTTCCGTACCTTTGTTCAGCCGTATCAATTTCCTTTCTATTTTCTCTTCCAACCTCGATGAATTCTTCCGCGTGCGCATGCCTTCGATCCTGATGTTCTCTTCCATGGAGGCCAAAAAAACAAATATACAGGAGGAGTACCCGCGTGAACTGGTAGAATCTGTTCAGGCCATGGTACTGCAGCACCAGGCTGAATTCGGAAAGATATTGAAGGAACATATTCTGCCCGAACTGAGGCAGAACGGGATTCATCTCTGTTACGACGAGGCGCCGGAAAGAGACCACAGTGAATACATGCGGGATCATTTTTTATCGCAGGCGCTTGCTTTTCTTCAGCCCGTTTTCCTGTTAAAGGAAAACAAGGGGAACATTTTCCTGGTGAGCAATGCGCTTTATTTCCTGGTTGACCTGGAGACCGAGGATGAGAAATCCAAACAACGGTATGCGATCCTGAATATTCCCACACCCCATCTTCCCCGTTTCATTGAGATCCCGCGGCAGGATCAGCAGCGGCATCTTGTTTTTCTTGATGATATCATCCGGGAAAATATACAGGAAGTATTCCAGGGATACCTTGTGAAAGGGGTGTACAGTATCAAACTGACGCGGAATGCCGAGCTTTTCCTCGAAGATGAATTCACCGGCGATATCTCAGAGAAAATAGAGAAACAACTGGAAAAAAGAGATGCGGGCAATGCGACCCGCCTGCTCTTTGACAGCCGGATGCCTGAGAACGCAAAGGATTTTATCCAGGATTATTTCGGGTTGCACCGGGAAGAATTCATTGAGGGATCCCGCTACCATAACCTGAAGGACCTGGCCGATCTGCCGGGTACCTTAAAAGACAGGTCCTTGAGCCAGGAGCCCTGGCCGCCCATGGTGCCATCAGGATTCCATAATGATCATTCCATATTTTATTCCATAGAACAGGGAGAAAAATTACTGCACCTGCCCTTTCATTCCTATAATTATATCCTTCGTTTTTTCAATGAAGCGGCCATCGATCCAACCGTGAAGGAAATTTATATCTCGTTGTACCGTGTGGCTACCAATTCCCTGATCGTGAATGCGCTCATCAGCGCTGCACGCAATGGAAAGAAAGTGACGGTATTCGTGGAACTGAAAGCCCGGTTTGACGAAGAGAATAATTTAAAGTGGAGTAAAAAGATGAAGGCGGCGGGCATCCGCATTATCAACAGCATACCCCGGTTGAAAGTGCATGGGAAGATCGCTCTTGTGAAAAGGCAGGTCAACAAGGAATGGAAGAATTACTGTTTTCTGGGTACCGGTAATTTCAATGAAGCCACCGGCCGTTTTTATACCGATCATGCCTTGCTGACGAGTCATGAGGAGTTCTGCCGCGACCTGGAGAACTTATTTGAATACCTGCAAACACGCAAACAGCCTCATGAATTTTCCAAATCCACTTTCAACCATTTGCTGGTCTCGCAGTTCAACCTCACAAAAAGATTTGAAAAACTCATCGATAACGAGATCAGGAATGCAAGGGAAGGAAAACCTTCGGGCATCATCATTAAAATGAATAACCTTCAGGAAAAGGATATGGTGATGAAACTATATGAGGCCAGTAATGCCGGGGTGAAAGTACAGCTCATCCTGCGGAGCATTTGTACGCTGGCGCCAGCGGTGGAAGGACAAAGCGAGCATATCACTGTACGTCGGATCGTGGATCGCTACCTTGAGCACGGACGTTTGTATAAGTTCATGAACGGGGGAGAGCCGCTTTATTATGCGGGCAGCGCCGACTGGATGAACCGTAACCTGCATAGCCGCATTGAAGTGGTTTTCCCGCTATATGATAAAACACTATGCGACCAGGTAGAGCGGATCCTGGAGTTGCAATTATCGGATACAAAGAAAGCTGTGATGTTCAATACTGCATATGAAAACCTGAAGATCGTTCCCGAACCAGGCCAGCCTGCCCTTGCATCCCAGGAATCTATTTACGAGTTTGTAAAGACAATCTCCGAGCCTGTTCAGCCTTTGATCTAAGGTTAGCAAATTCATTTTAATAGGGTAGGAGGTTATAAATTATCAACATCCCGACCGGCAGAAACAGATCATTTAATATCCACATACCTCAATAATGGGAATAACTTCTAAAAGATACCCTCATGTTGAGTAACAGGCAGATATAAAAAGGCTAAATACTCTAAAAGTGTTTAGCTGTACCTGTCAAATCATGCGGTAGCGATATGTAAGTAATTCCCATACATGGAGTTAAAGTAAAATGTTAGGTAAGGGTGAAGTAGGATTTTTAACTGCCCCCGATGAAAAAACGCTTTTAGAGGCTAAAATAGAGGCCGAAAAGCTATTCCCTGCCGATAAGCAATCACAACGGGATTATTGGCTAACTAAAGGTGCTGCTACTATGAGAATGGGTGTTATTAAAGATTATTCCTTTCTCGGTACTGCGCAACCTTTAACACCAACTCCCCAATCATAATTTTATTTGATGTAAAAATATATTTGTTCTCATTATTTGTAGCATCCATGTTTACTTCAACATATACATCGTATTCATCAAAATATTTTCTCACTTCACCAATATATCTTATAAAGAAATCTTTAGCATCTTCTTTTTCTTGTAAACTATGGTGGGTTTTTTCTTTAAAGACAAACGTCATCATTATAATATTATTTATATGTTTATTTTTTTGAAACGATATTTACGTTCTTTTTGGAAATTTCTAATTGAACAGTCATCATACTATCTCGCCACTGTCTTTCTATTGTTAGAATGCGCTCTTCTTGTAATTGTCCTTTTTTCAGCGTTTCGTTTACTTTACTTAAAGTTGAGTCATTAACGGATCGTAGGGAGAAGTAGAAAGACAACCCGGCTATTACTAATGTAAGTATAGAGGCAGAGGTAAGCCACATTTTATAATTATTTTCTCGCTTTAATTTTCCTCTTAATCCCTTCTTTTCGTACATCATTTTTCCCTCAAATGTTATAAGATTTAAAATTTCCATTCTATTTAAATGAATAGCCCCTACTTCCGGGTGTAATAATCCTTCCCTCCTCATTTTTATAAAAATGTCCCAAATTTCACCCCTATGCACTTTTTTATTTTTCTCTCTAAGAAAAGCCATTATTCTATTGAATGTTGGTCGTTGGCCACTTAATTCATAAAGGGAGAATAATACAGCATCAAATTTTTGAACTAAAGTGAGGTTACTCATTGCGGGAAATTTTGAATGGTTGTAGTTCGGTTTCAAAATTACAATTTCGCTAAAACAACCACCTTATAACTTTCGCAGGAAAAATGATTTCAGGGGTGTAGATTACGGCCGGGGTTTTTTATTCTTTTTGGGCAATGGAGTAGTGGAAGCCCGTTTGAGTAATTCCTCAAAGGTCATTCCTTCCGGTACTTTGACAGTTATATCGTATTTGGATTTACGCTTCTTTTTAGCCGCTTTTGCCATTAATGCTAAGTTACTACTTAGCTGTTAAATCCTTCCATTTTAGACGGCCTTCTGTGTTTTTTAAAGCCATTTGGAAGCGGTCAACGTCTTTTAGCTTTCTGCTGTTCCAACGGTATTCAAATTCTGTGCAATACCTGTGTAGGTGTTTGGGGCTTACTGAATGGTAAATGCCGCCAATCATTTTCTTAAAATGGCTAAATGCACCTTCTATGCTGTTTGTGTGAAAGATGCCGTCTTTGTATTGCTGTTTGGTGTGGTCAATCGTTGCGTGTGATGCGAACTCATAATTTAATCCCTGGTAGCCTTTATGGTTATCCGTTACAAGCATGGCATCTTCATCTACATATTGCCGTACCATTTCCTTAAATGTTTGCGCCCCTATTACCTTAAACCTTGCTTTGCCATCCCTTTCCAATAATCCCATAACAGGAACTTTGTTATCCTCACCGTTATCATTTATCCTTTTACGTCTGCCCTTGTGCATATTCTCTAATTTGCCGCCTACATAGGTTTCATCCACTTCCACGATATTATCCAACAGTTCAAATGTTTTGGACTTCAGTATCATCCTTATCCGTGAAATTAAAAACCATGCTGCCTTTTGCCTTATTCCTAAATCTCTGGCTAATTGATGGCTGCTTACTCCCTTTTTATGAGCCGTTACAAGGTACATAGCCGTAAACCATTTAGACAATGGAAGTTTAGTGGCTTCAAATACCGTTCCTTTGGTAACAGAAAACCTATTGCCACACTTTTTATCACGGCACTTGTAATGCCTCATATCAGACATTCTGTAACACTTTTCACCCTTACACTTTGGGCAAATGATATTCCCATCAGGCCATCTATTGTGTTCAATCAAATCACGGCATTTATCCTCTGACTTATAGAACTCTAATACTTCGGCAAGGTTGGTAAACTGTTTCATGGTTTTTTAGTTTAATTTCGTCAAAACAACTTTTATGATACGTTGGGGATACAAAAACGCAGATGGTGTTTCGCCTGAAAGAATAGAAGAAGCCAAACAAATCTTTATAAGAAAAATTGGGCCATATAAACAGGAGTTTGAGGACAACGAAGGATATGTAGAAATTATCTTTGATGGGCCTCCCGAAGTGGGTGCTAAATATTCTTTCCAGGTTAAAGAAAATCTTTCAGACTTCATAAAGAAGGTTAATCTTTATATTGAAGATGATCTATATACTTAGAATTGGTCGTGAACTGCCCCATCCCATGTTTTTTAATATTTTCTTGAACGTCTTGGGGAAAATGGGCTATGTCTGCCGGCCCAATAGTCTTAACAGGAGTGTGAGGTAATTCTTTAGCATCCCCATCATTTGTGGGCTTATCTACATTTAGATTAGGAATGGTTATTGGGTAAAGGCTAACCTCTCTTTTTATAGCAATTAGAATCCATTCAATTTCTGCTGCCGAAAAACCATTCAGAAGGGGCAATATTTCCTTTACCTTATTTTGTTGCGGATTATTTAGGTAGTCAAATTCCTTAGTAGGGGAGTTCACCAATTCTTTAGCATCTCCATCTTTTGTAGAGTTATCCACATCTTCTTTGCTAATTCCATTGTCTTTTTGTGGGGGAGTTTCGGAAGTTAAGTCCTCAATAATGGATTGAAAAAAGGCTAATTCAATTAGTATTTTGATATTTTTTGCTGAGCTCACTTCCCTCAAAAAAATTTAGTATTCAGGATTATCATAAATAATTAAATTTTAATGATCTATAATCATTAACTCATATTTTATATCTGAATAATGAGTGTCTAAAAGATAAGAGATGTAAAATAAAACTTGCCATGAGAGTTGATTGGATGTTTTTTTATAAATATTTGATAATAAAATATTTATATAGGATATGCAAGTTGAAAAGATTGAAAAGCGTAGACATTAATGAAAGGTAGAATATAAAACGGGTAAAATTCCGCTATGGGCAGCCCCGGGTTTTAAAATGTGGATTACCGGGGTATAGGGATTTTTCATGACAAGGATTATCGCTCCGAACTTGTTTTTTATCAAACGATTTTATTAACTTTAAAGCCGTTTCTATTTTCACCAACTGGACATTGGTAATGAGAAAACTTTTACGTAAAAGTACCCTTACACTACTTTTTCTAATCTGTGCAGGATCGATCCTGCATGCACAGGATTTTTCCAATAAGGGAAAAGACTTCTGGGTTGGGTATGGTTATCATGAAAGAATGGTTGGGGGTGGTAATTCCCAGGATATGGTGCTCTATTTTGCTGCTGAGCAAAATACAAACGTCACAGTCAGCATTCCCGGTTTAGGATATTCACAAAATTATTTTGTTGCAGCCAACACGGTTCTCACGACCAGTACGATCCCGAAAGCCGGTGCTCAGGATGCAAGGTTGAACACGGAAGGTTTATTCAATAAAGGCATCCATATAGTTGCCGATCACCCGATCGTTGCCTATGCCCATATTTATAATGCATCCGTTTCGGGCGCAACCATTCTCTTCCCTACAGCTACATTAGGAAAAGTTTATTATTCGATCAACTACAAGAACTGGTCAAATCTAACAAATGCCAATCCTTTCTTTTACGTGGTGGCAACCGATACCGGGACTACTCAAGTGCAGATCACACCTACAGCCAATACCGTCGGAGGATGGTTGGCCAATACTACTTATACGGTTACCCTTACCCAGGGACAGATCTACAATGTGATGGGTGTTTTGGTCAACAGCCCAGCAAACTGCAATCCTGTTTGCACTGCAGTTGACCTGACAGGTTCAAAGATTCAAAGTGTGGTAAGTGCTTCAGGACAATGCAAAAAAATTGCAGTTTTTTCAGGAAGCGGAAGGATCAGTATTACCTGTAATAACAATAATTCCTCTTCAGACAATTACATGGTCCAGGCCTTTCCGAGTTCGGCCTGGGGTAAGAAGTTTTTAACAGCCCCGGCATTGGGAATCATTGACGGGACACACCCGATGGGTAATGAAGCTTATAATTTTTACAGGGTCTGTGTTACCGACCCTAGCACCACGGTCAGGATCAACGGTGTTGTTACTGCATTACCATTGCAAAATGGTTTTTATTACGAAATACCACAAACCAATCAACCACAACTCATCGAGGGAGACAAACCTATCACCGTTGCGCAGTATTTCACTTCCCAGGGTGCTTGCGGAAACGGGAATCCTGGTGACCCGGAAGTTATTTACCTCAGTTCGGTAGAGCAGAATATCAACAAAGTTCTGTGGAATGCGACACCGAATTACCAGATAACGGGTCATTATTTTAATGTAGTGATACAGAATTCAGGAACGGCCGTGAGTTCATTCAAACTGGATGGTGTACCTGTTCCGGCTGGGCAATTTGTGGTCCATCCGCAGGATCCGGGTTTTGTTTATTTAAGAAAAGCTGTCAGCGTAGGTCCGCACGTTATTCAATCTGATTCCGGGTTCAACTGTATCGCCTATGGATTTGGCAGTGCAGAATCATACGGGTATAATGGGGGCACGAATATTCGTGACCTTTACCAGTTCATCAGTGTAAAGAACCAACATGGTACGGTGAACTTCCCCGCTACCTGCAGGAATACGCCCTTTAACCTGGCCATGACCTTCCCTTACCAACCCACCGAGATCGATTGGGTATTCGGGCCTCTTCTCAATGCCATGGGATTTAACGACACTACTATCTACAACGGCGGGGCTCCTTTACCGCCTGATACGACCCTGATCGTGGGTGGAAAAACGCTTTACCAGTACCGCCTTCCCAGGGTATATTCTATTAATACGGTGGGCACCTATACGATTCATGTCACAGCAACGAACCCAACACCGGATGGTTGCGGCAATACGCAGGAGATCGATTTTGACCTCCAGGTATTTGAACCTCCCCATGCCGATTTCACCTTTACTACGGATGGGTGTGTCCTTGATCCGGTCACCTTCAATGATAATTCGAATACCTCGGGGCGAGCGATCATCAATTATTTCTGGGATTTCGGGGATGCGACAAACAGCATCGCCTCTCCGCCCCTGCAACATACTTATCCTGCACCGGGTTCCTATACCGCCACTTATTACCTCATCACGGATGTGGGATGTATCTCTGATACGGCATCGCATATTATCAGCCTGAATGCACAGCCCATCGCAAACTTTACAACTTCCACGCCCTATTGTATCAACAGCCCGATAACATTCACTGATCATTCTTCTGATCCGGGAGGTGGCACGCTGAACCAATGGACCTGGAATTTCGGAGATGGCTCACCGGTTGTAATAGCGTCTACCAATGCCAGCCAGGTGCACACCTATACTACGGCCGGTACATATACAGCAACACTTGTCGTTACGACTATTACAGGTTGCCCAAGTAATGTATTTTCAATGACCTTCACTGTACAGCCTGATGGTACGATTACGCTTACATCGGCCCCCGGTACGGATAACCAGACCGTTTGTATCAATACACCGATCACGAATATTACTT
>CAZZDQ010000034.1:0-31613 GCA_964652845.1 uncultured Chitinophaga sp. | reverse complement strand
GACAAGGGTAATTATTACGGCGTGACCGTGGCCAATGGTATGATCGGGGTGGTTTCATCACCTGATCCCTTTCAGGTGAAGGATGTGGTACTTGCGGGCGCTTATGACCTCTATGGCAGGGGGAGAGTCAGTAATTTCCTGCGCAGCTTCAATTTGCTGAATATGTTTCTAGAGATAAACAACAAGCGGATCACGTCAGGCAATATCCGGCATTTCCAGCAGCAATTGAATATGAAAGAAGCCAGTTTTACTTCTGCATTTGAAGCCGGCGACGATGCCACGGTCAGTTATACTTATTATTCCCTGCGGCAACTTCCCTTTACTGTTTTGATGGATGTGACCATTACTGTCCGGAAAGAAATGACCATCACAGCCGGCAGCGTGATGGAAGCGCCGGATGCGCTGAAGGATGTACAGAATTATTTTAATGAGATTGACAGGCCGCATGTCACGATCAGTTTGCTTAGTTCCACTGCCAAAAGTCCCACCGGCAAACTGATGATGTGTGCTTCCAATACTTTTTTATTCAATGAAAAACACGGGGAGGAACCCAGGGTGATCCATGAGATGTGGGATAATAACATGCACCTCATGAAATTCTCCAAACTCCTGAAAGCCGGGGAAACTTATTCATTTTCTGTTGCAGGCACATCCATCACGTCGGCCCATCATCCTGATCCGCTGAATGAAGCGGAACGTTCCACCATTTTCGCCAGGCTGGAAGGCCATAACCGGCTGGTCAGCCGCCATAAACTGGAATGGGAAAAACTCTGGCAAAGTGATATCCGGATCGAGGGAGATCCCCAGGCACAGCAGGATATCCATAATATGTTATACCATCTTTATTCCTTTACGCGGGAAGGTACGGCGCTCTCCCCTTCCCCGATGGGGCTTAGCGGCCTGGGTTATAACGGTCATGTATTCTGGGATGCCGAACTATGGATGTTTCCGCCCTTGCTCATCATGCATCCTGAGTTGGCCAAAAGCATGGTCGAATACCGGTATCAACGCCTCGATGCTGCCCGGAAAAATGCATTCAGCAAGGGGTTCAGGGGCGCTATGTTTCCCTGGGAAAGTGCAGAAACCGGTGTGGAAGAAACGCCGGTATGGGCACTCAGCGGACCATTTGAGCATCATATCACAGCCTGTGTGGCCATTGCAGCCTGGAACTATTATTGCGTGTCACAGGATAAAATATGGCTGAAAGAGAAAGGTTACCCTATCTTAAAAGAAACTGCTGATTTCTGGGCCAGCCGTGTGGAAAGGAATGGCCCGGGTCATTTTGATATCAATAATGTAGTAGCTGCGGATGAATGGGCTGAGAACGTGAATAATGATGCATTTACCAATGCCGCAGCAAAGGCCAATTTGCAATACGCTGCCGAAGCTGCCCGGATCCTGGGACTGACTCCTGATTCGGACTGGCTCTATGTGGCCCGCAATATCCCCGTATTAAAATTTGAAACAGGCATTACACAAGAACATGAACAGTATTCGGGAGAAGGGATCAAACAGGCAGATGTAAACCTCCTTGCTTACCCGCTCAAAGAGATCACCGACCCTGTGCAGGTAAGAAAAGACCTGGAATATTATTCAACACGGATTCCCAATGAAGGCACGCCGGCCATGACGCAGGCGGTATTTGCCACTTTATATTCGAGACTTGGTGATCCCAATAAAGCATATGAATGGTTCAGGGATGCTTATATCCCAAATCTTAATCCTCCCTTCAGGGTCATCGCGGAAACAAAGGGTGGTACCAATCCTTATTTCGGAACCGGCGCCGGCGGTGTCCTGCAAAGTATTATTATGGGATTTGGGGGATTGGATATTACCCGCGATGGGATCCGGCAATTAAAAACCAGTTTGCCTCAAAACTGGAAAATGCTAACGATTGCAGGAGCGGGAATACAGAAAAAAACTTATACGGTCAACAAATAAAGCCCGCTATCAGATTAAAAATTGCATTATTGGGTATATTGCAAGGAAGCGTGGAAATGAAAAAAGCCTTCGCCATATTATTCATAGCTGTATTGTTTTTCAATACCGGTGCCTATCAGTTTTTCATCCACTGGCTGCAAAAAAAATCCTCAACAAGGCTGGTATCCGCGATCGATGATCATCATTATGAGGAAGCACAGCTCGTGGAAATCAGGCTACCCCTGCATATGCCTTACCAGGAACGCTATACAGAATTTGAAAGACATTACGGCGAAATTGAAATCGGGGGCAGATCCTACACCTATGTAAAAAGCAAGATCCAGGGTGATCTGCTCATCCTGAAATGTATTCCCAACCGGGCAAAAGAAGAATTGAAAGCGATCGGCGATGGACTCACACAATCCAATGCCGGAACCACCAATGAAAAATCTCCAGCAAAAAACAGCCTGCCTTCTCCTTTAAAAAGCGCTGGTTTTGACTGTGCAATTTTGACCCTGGCAGGAACGGTTTCTCCCGGTGTTTACGATAAAAAAAATATGTTTGGTCAATTGACGGCCACGTTGTCAGCAGGGTTTTGCATCACTCCCCTTCAGCCACCCGATCAGGCTTCCTTCCTGTAGTATTCCTCCCGGCCGATCCATTTGTTTAGAAAATTATCTTATGTTCAATAAAGTAATTACCGCTGTTGCAGCGGCCATCATATTGTTCTCATCATGCAGCCAGAAACAGGGTGGTGATTATAAAAAATTCTTCAGCGACCCGATCCTTTACTGTAAGACGGTGAAAAAGCTCAATGAAGTGGTGATGGGAAACAATTTCCCCCCGATCATCGCTTCCCGAAATTACACCTATGCAAATATTGCCGCTTACGAATGTATTGCCGCAGGTGACAGCAATTATACCAGCCTGGGCGGACAGATCAGGCAATTGCCACCCATGCCCCGGCCGGATACAACAGGAAAAGAAATTGATTATCACCTGGCAGCGCTTTTTGCATTTGTCAGGATCGGGAATGCCGTCACTTTCCCGGAAGGCAGTATGATGGGTTATTATGATGACCTGAAGAAAATGGCAGACAGCGTCGGAATGCCGTCCCCGGTTTTGAAAAACACCATTGCTTTTTCTGACTCCATCGTTGCGGTTATGATGCGGTGGAGCCGCAGGGACAAATATGCGGAGACCCGCTCTGCCGAAAGATATAATGTGATTGATACCCCCGGGAGATGGATCCCCACACCCCCGGCTTACCTGTCGGCCCTTGAGCCGCACTGGATGGAGATCCGTTCCCTGGTGATGGATTCCGCCAGCCAGTTCATGCCCCCGCCGCCACCGGTATTTACAGTAAAAGATCAGAGCAGCCCCTATTTTAAGGAAGTGCTGAAAGTAAAAACTGCGGGTGATAGCTTATCTCCTGAACAAAAGCATATCGCTGATTTCTGGGACGACCTGAACACAAAAATGAATGTCAGCGGGCATATCATGTTTCTCACGAAGAAGTTTTCTCCTCCGGGTCACTGGATGAATATTGTCGGTATCGCCGCAGAGAAATCAAAAGCAGATTTCAATACCACGGTCTATGCTTATGCCCTTACTTCTATTGCGATGTTCGATGCATTCATCGAATGCTGGGATGTCAAGTATAAATATAATACCGCAAGGCCGGAAACGGTCATCAATAAATATATTGACCCCAACTGGCGGCCCTACCTGCAGACACCCCCATTCCCGGAATATACCTGCGGGCATAGTACGGTTTCCGCTGCAGCGGCAGAATCGCTGACAAGGGTGTTTGGCGATCACTTTGCTTATACAGACACATCCGAACTTGAGTTCGGGATCGATAACCGCTCCTTCACCTCCTTCAGGCAGGCCGCAGAAGAGAATAACTGGGCCCGGTTTTACGGTGGGATACATTTTCATAATTCATGCATCCAAAGCAATATACAGGGAAGAAAGATCGGGGACTTTATCAATGATCGCCTTAAAATGAAGAAATAAGATTTGTAAGCCAGAAAAAAAATCAACGTGAAACACTTTCTCTTTATCATATCGGTATTATTCATGAGCATTTCCCGAATGAAAGCCCAGGGATGTGTCGCCATCAAAGGCATGCCCGGGGTCTGCGGAAAACCTGGCGATACGACAAAATGGAGCCTTGACCTGAACAACCGGTATTTCAGATCCTATAAACATTTTATTGGTACGGAAGAGCAAAAACAACGGGTGGACAGCGGCACCAATGTTATGAACCACTCTTATGAATTCGATATGACGCTTACCCGAGTACTGACAACCCGGTGGTCTGTTTCACTTACCATGCCGGTCATGGATTTTTCCCGTTCCTCGCTCTACGAGCACGACGGCAAGAACCGTCATGTCACACATTCATTCGGTATCGGGGACATCAGGTTCGATCTGTTCCGCTGGCTGATCAACCCGCTGAAACATCCCCATGGAAATGTGCAAACAGGACTGGGCATTAAATTACCGACAGGCAATGCTCATTACCAGGATTATTTCTATAAGAAGCCCGATTCGCTCGTACTGGGCGCAGTCGATCAGTCTATTCAGCCGGGTGACGGTGGCACGGGAATCACAGTTGATCTAAATGCTTTTTATAATTTCAGTCACCGCATGAGCCTCTATGGTAATTTTTATTACCTCATCAATCCGCGTGAAGTGAATGGTACCTCAACAGCCCGTGGAGGCACGCCTTCGGCTACCGCAAAAAAATATAATACGGATGTAATGAGTGTGCCAGATCTCTTCATGTGCCGTGGTGGTGCCACTTATATGTCAGGCCGGTTCAGTTTTTCAGCAGGGTTACGTATAGAGGGTCTGCCTGCTCATGACCTGCTAGGAGGCAGCCGTGGTTTTCGCCGGCCGGGATATATTTTATCCGCAGAGCCCTCCCTGGTCTATTCATCAAAGAAATCAATGCTCAATTTTTCCCTGCCTGTGGCCCTGGTCAGGAACCGGACCCAAAGCAATGCAGATAAAAGACAATCGGCAGATACAGGCAAGCATGTTCAGGGGGATGCCGCTTTTGCGGATTACCTCATCAGTGCGGGGATCACCATTAAGTTATAAGGTATATCCGGAAACGCCGTTGCGCGGGCTTTTCTTCTTTTCGCTTTACCGGTTTTTATAACTAGCGAATAAAAGTTTATCTTTAATCAAGGCTCCGGCCGTATAATGTTATTTGGCATGCAGCAAATCAGTTCCCTCAAAAAACTTTCGGAAGCATTAGGAATCAGCATCTCAACTGTATCCCGTGCTTTAAAAAATCACCCGGATATTGCTGAAAAAACAAAGCGCAAAGTAAAAGAACTTGCTGATGCCCTGGAATATGAGCCTAACAGTTATGCGGTACAATTACGCACCAAGCAAAGCAATGTGCTGGGGATCCTGGTCCCGACCATCGATAATTTTTTTTATGATACGTTCATTGCCGCCGTCGAGGAGGAAGCCAGGCTGCACGGCTACTCGGTCATTATTGTGCAATCAAAAGAAAAAGCAGCACTGGAAAAAAATAATCTCCACCTGTTGAGAAAAAGTATGGTGACCGGTCTCTTTGTGTCTGTCTCAGTGGAAACAGAGGATATGACACCATTTGAAAAATTCAGGGAGCTGAAGATCCCTGTCATTTTTATTGACCGGGTTCCCCAGGAACCCGGCTACAAAAAAGTTTGCCTGTCCGACGCCGATGCGGCACGCATCGCAGCTGAAACGATCATCAAGAGTAAAAAGAAAAAAGTACTGGCCCTGTTTGGTCATCCGCATTTGAGTATCTCAAAGATCAGGAGCGATGTATTCCGGAAAACTTTTAAGGCAAAGGCGCCAAAGACCAAGGTTATATGCGAATACCCTGAAAAAATCGTGGAGTCGGATATCGTAGCGACGCGTTACCTGAAAGAAAAATTTCCGCCTGATGTCATTTTTTGTATGGGAGACATGATCCTGATCGGGACCATGTATGCCATTCACGAAATGGGACTCAAAGTTCCCGATGATATTGCGGTGATCAGTATCAGCAACGGGCTTATTCCCACGCTGTATCATCCCAAAATAACCTATGTAGAAACCAGCGGGGCCAAACTGGGCCGGCTGGCTTTTTCAAAAATGCTCCTGGCCCTCCACAATGAACCCCTGCCTGATGAAACCTTTGTGGAATCGATCCTGGTAAAAGGAGGGTCGATTTAGGGAATAGATTTTCACCGAAAACGTTTTAGATTTCGGGTTCTGTCATTTATTCTGCCGCCCTTTTTTATCTTCATAAGCACACATCAATCTTTTCAAATCAAACAGGCCATGTCAAACCTCCGCATCAGGATATCTCTGTTTATCAATTACTTCGTATTTGCTATCCTGCTGAACAGCTCAGGAATTGCTATTCTGCAGGTTCAGGATAATTTCGGCGTGTCAAAAGGAGCTGCTTCCTGGATCGATCCCTGCAAGGATTTCAGCATCGCCATCGCTTCTTTTTTACTGGCAAGCTTTATAACCCGGTTCGGATATAAAAGGGCCATGCTGACCGCTTTGGGCGCGGTCACCGCTGTTTGTTTCGTGATCCCCAATGTACCTTCCTTTTTATCCATAAAACTCTTGTTCGTATCCATCGGCATTTGCTTTGCCCTGATCAAGATGAGCGTATATTCTACCATCGGGCTGATCACCAAAGATGAAAAAGAACATATCAGCCTGATGAATTTCATTGAATCTTTTTTTATGATCGGGAATCTGAGCCTGTATTTCATCTTCAGTTATTTTTCCAATGACAAAGATCCCTTATCCACTTCCTGGATGCATGCTTATTACCTCATTGGCGGCCTGAGCCTGGTTGCATTTATCCTGTTATTCCTGGCACCCCTGAATGAATCTTCGGTCAGCCATGAGAACAAGACCATTCGGGATGAAGTCAGGGGGATGTTTACCATTATAGCAAAGCCGGTCGTGATCTCATTTATTTTTGCTGCTTTTTTTTATGTCCTGATCGAGCAAAGCATTCAAAATTTTCTGCCCACCTTCAATAAAAATGTTTTAAAACTCCCCACCGTGTTGAGTATCCAGATGGGAAGTATCCTGGCCGGCGCCACGGCACTGGGAAGATTCCTGGCCGGGGTCATGATGAAGAAGCTGAACTGGCTGATCGTCTTATTGTGCTGCCTTACCCTGGCCGCTGCGATCATCCTGATCGCTATGCCCCTGGCAAAAAATGCCGGTCAGCATGTGATAAATGGCTGGCTCGATGCCCCCCTTGCCGCTTATGTTTTTCCCCTGATCGGAATATTACTGGCCCCGGTTTATCCTGCCATCAATTCCGTGATCCTAAGTTCACTGCCAAAGGAACAACATGGATGGATGAGCGGATGGATCATTGTATTTTCTGCCATCGGCGGCACAACCGGTTCCCTGTTAACGGGATATATTTTCGACCGTTACGGAGGACAAACTGCTTTTTATACAGCTTTAATTCCCATTTCCCTGCTGGTCATCATACTGATTATTTTCAAGAGGATCCAGAAAAAATATTCTGTCCGTCAAAGTCAAAAAAATACTGTTCATGAATGAGGGTCTACTAGCCGCGGTTCAAATGGCCAGGATCTTTCCTGACGGTAAAACCTTTGTGGATTGCATACCCAAAAAGCCTTGGGAAAGCATTGAGCAGGAATTCAACCAAAAAAAAACCCTTCCCGGTTTTGACCTGAAAAGATTCGTGGCAGAATCTTTCGACAATCCATTATCCCATGCTTCCGACTTCACACCCAACAGGAATAAACCGGTAGCTGAAAATATCCGGCAGCTTTGGAATTTTCTAACCCGTTATCCTGATGGTCAGACCGGCACGCTGCTCCCTTTGCCCCATGCCTATATCACACCGGGCGGACGTTTCGGTGAGTTATATTACTGGGACTCCTATTTCAGCATGCTGGGACTGGTGGAATCGGGACAGTTTGACATGGTAGAGAATATGATCAGGGATTTTGCCTACCTGATCGACCGCTATGGTTATATTCCGAACGGGAACCGGGATTATTTTCTCGGACGTTCCCAGCCTCCTTTTTTTTCCCTGATGATAAAACTGCTTGCAGATCATAGAGGTAAAGCGATCCTGACAACATACCTGCCCCAGCTTGAAAAAGAATATCATTTCTGGATGAAGGGTGCAGAGCAACTGACCCCGCAAATTAATTCTATGGCCCATACTGTTTTATTACCGGGCGGAGAAGTGATGAACCGTTACTGGGATGAACAGGACAGCCCGCGCCCGGAAGCTTACCGGGAGGATGTTGAATTGTCGTATCATTCCGGCCAGGATGAAAAAAAATTGTACAGGAACCTGAGAGCCGGGGCTGAATCCGGTTGGGATTTCAGCAGTCGCTGGTTCAAAGAAAAAGAATTCAGCAGTATTCATACAACGGAGATCGTCCCGGTGGATCTGAACTGTCTGCTATGGTATCTCGAAATATCCCTTGCAGAGGCTTGTAAACTGGTTGGGAAAAATGATTTGAGTAAATTCTATCAGGCTAAAGCAAAGGACAGAGAACTGGCGATTGATACCTATTGCTGGAAAAAAGACGAGGGGTTTTATGTTGATTATGATTATGTCACGGGAAAACAAAAAAAATCGCTGACACTGGCTGCGGTATATCCTCTATTTTTTGAACTGGCAACTGCCCGGCAGGCAAAGCAGGTCGCTTCCCTGGTTGAAAAAAGATTCTTATTTCCCGGCGGTGTTGTCACGACCCTTGAAGAGACAGGCCAGCAATGGGATGCACCTAATGGCTGGGCCCCGCTGCAATGGCTCACCATCAAAGGGCTTTCAAAATATGGCTTTAATGCTTTGGCAAAAATGATCACGGAACGTTGGGTAAAATTGAATGAAGAAGTATTCTTCCGCACAGGTAAGCTGATGGAGAAATACAATGTGATCGATACGGCCCTTGAAGCCGGCGGGGGCGAATATCCCGGTCAAGATGGATTTGGCTGGACAAATGGGGTGTACCTTGCCCTGAAAAATATACTCAGCGGGGTTCCAGGATGAAAAAGAAAATGGTGGCAACATAAAATACGCATGATCATGGCCTATGTTGAAACATTTCTCACTCGGGTGATCAAATAACATGGTTGGGGCCATCCTGTGCAAACGTTTGATGTGGGGAAATCATGTACGCCGGTGATGCCCGGCTTTGATCCATCCTAAAAAGCTTACGGGCTTATCTTTGTATGTAAATAATCGCATCATCATTCCCTTATGAAAAGATTCCTGATCATTATTTTTTTCATCCTGGTATTGGGGCTTTCGGCGATATATTTTTTTATTCCCACGATCATTCATTATTCGGGCGTCGTGTACATTCAGGGCAGTCATGAAGCCATTACAAGGGTGCTGCAGGATAAAAAACAATGGGTGGAATGGTGGCCCGGCCAACAAAAAAAAGATGGCTATTTTGATTATGACGGATTTCACTTTTCACCAAATACTGCCCCGGTCGTGCCGATCAGCATCCCTATCAACAGGGAGGGCCGGCAATTCCTGGCAGGTATTACCTGTACAAGGCTTACTCAGGACAGTGCACAATTATTCTGGAATTTAGAAGCGTCTACTTCTTATTCACCGGTTACACGCGTAACTGCCTGGCTCCAGGCAAAAAGATTAAAGAATGATTTTCTGCAGATCCTGGATACCCTCTCCCGTTATTATGCGGTTGTCAGAAATCTTTACGGGTATGACATCAGGGAATCTACAGTCGTCGATTCAAATTTTATTTTCACATCCAGGGAAACGGACAGTTATCCGAACACGGGTTTTATTTACACCCTCATCGACAAGCTTCGGGACTTTCTAAAGCAAAACAATGCCGCTGCGGACAATGCTCCCATGCTCAATATCACGCAGACGGACAACAGCCGCTATCTGGTAAAAGTGGCCCTGCCGGTGAACAGGAAGCTCAATTCGACGCAGGATATTTCTTATAAATGGATGCCCCGCGGGGGCAACATGCTGATCACGGAAGTGAAAGGGGATAACAGAGAAATTGAAAAAGCTTTTCGGCAGGTCCAATTGTATATTTCCGATCATAACCGTGTACCACCGGCTATTCCTTACCAGTCATTAATAACAGACCGTCGTGCGGAAACTGACAGTACCCGGTGGATCACAAAGATCTATTACCCCGTCATGTAAGGGTCATTTTTCCGCGTTACCGGCTATTTGGATCAACATGGCGCTGTCATTATTTCTGGCCAGCACAAAAGCTTCCTCCCTGCCCAGCATAATTTTCCTGATGCGTCGTACCTGTCCTTTAATCACCAGGCCATTCAGGGATGACACTGCAACTTGTCCACCACCCCTATTCAGCAAAAGAGTGCCGAAATCAGCATCATAACGTCCCAGTTCAATACTGTTATCATAATAATTTCCCAGCAGGAGCAAATCCGGCAGGGAATCATTATTTGCATTGACCACCACGGCATCTTTATAGCTGGTCAGCTGGGCTTCAAAAGGAAGGGGCCTTACTTCAAATTGACCATCCCCTTTATTGAGCAACAGCGCATTGGCAAAATAATCTGCGCTGTACTGTGTAGCACCGGTCAGTTTTTCTGTGCCAAACAGATCATACAGGGAGGCACTGGCAAAATCTTTGGCGTATAAATATTTCTTTTTCAGAACCGGCATTTGTTTCTCCAGCTGCATTTTATTGGCAAAAGGAATTTCTGTCCCGTTGAGATAATAAGTGAGGATCTGTTCTTTTTTCCCGTTATCGTCAAAATCATTGTAATATAAACGTACGGGTTCAGCAGCTGAGGCTTTTAACCTGCTGTTCAGCCCCTGGTTACCTGCTATGAAATCCACTTTCCCGTCCTTGTTGATATCGCAGGGTGTGAGAAAATTCCACCAGCCTTTCTGCACGGTCAGTTCCTGTTTTTTAAATCTTCCATTTTCATTCATGAATACTGTCGGGCTGCCCCATTCCAATGCCAGTAACAGGTCCTGACGGCCATCATGGTTGATATCGATCCATTGTGCCTGTGTTACAAAACCGATATAGGATAAGCCGGGAGCATATTGTTCCGTTACATCCTTAAAATGACCATGCTGGTCATTCATCAGTAAATAAGACCGGGGTAATTGCCCATATTCCCAGGGAACGGTGCGTGCCCCGATGAACAGGTCGGTAAAGCCATCCCCGTTAAAATCATAGGCCGCCACAGAAGAAGCTGTCAGATATAAATGATCGAATGCATCCGGCTCTTTGCTGAAATGTCCATGGCCGTCATTCAAATAGACCCGGGGTGTATTGTGCTCATCATTCCCGTAAAACTCATTGCCCCCGCTGGCCACTACGAGGTCGGGCCGGCCATCATGATTGATATCAGCAAAACAGGCATCCACATCCTCATAAATGCTGTCTGCATCCAGGGCCGGCTGAATTGACCTGGTAAATTTGCCCGGGCTGGTTTGCAGGAACAATCCCGGCCTTTGGTTGCGGGCTCCGCCGATAAAAATATCCTCCAGCCCGTTATCGTCCACATCAGCCACGGCCAGGGCTGGTCCCTCAGTGGAAAGCATATGCGGGATCAGGGGCTCCCTGTCAAATTCGGGAAAATGATTTTCCCGGTGCAAAAAACTGAACCCTGATGAAGCGGTGATATCTGTTACCGGGTTGGTTGTGTTTTTATAAAAAGTATTGAGCAGCGTATAATTAAAACCAGGAAGGCCTTTATTATATGTAAATGATAACAGGGTATGCGCAGTATCGGGATGAATACGCTGAAAACTGTTATCCGGCCAAATTAAAAAGGCAGAATCCACCCGGGTGCCGGCGAGTCCGATATGTAACGGTATTTCCATCGACGATAAAAATCCATGAACAGGGTATTTTTCATAGGTCCTGATACTGCCTTGGACAAAAAGTACAACGGTTGCTCCAACCGCATGAATATTTTTTTCACTACCATGCAGGATGATATCGACATAGTCCTTTTTCCCCGGGGCATGGGTCTTGTTTTGATAAATCAATGCGGGGTCATCAATATTGTTCACAGCCAGATCGAGGGTGCCGTCATTATCCAGGTCGGCATATACAGCTCCGTTTGAATAGGTAGGCCTGTTGTGGTCAACACTGTCCGTAAAATCATCCATGCGCAGGTTGCCGGCATTGTGATAGAATTTATTGGGCAGTTTTATTTCAGGAAATTTCCTGATCAGGGTCATGTTCCTTTCAGCTTTATTGGTGTCCAGCAACAAAGACTGGTTCGCTTCATCCGATACAAAATTGACATAATCGATATCATTCATCCGCTTAGGAATACCATTGGATATGAACAGGTCCTTGAGACCGTCATTGTCATAATCAAAGAACAGGGGGGCCCAGCTCCAGTCGCTGGCTGCAATGCCCGTATAAAGGCCGGTTTCACTGAACAGGCCGTTGCGGCGGTTATACTGGAGGTTATTGCGTGAATACTGGTAACTGTACCCGATGGAGATCTTTTCATTGAAAAGGTTATAATCATCTTCCCCGAGTGAACGTTTCAGTATCACTTTATCATCCGGGAGCATATCCATGGAAATGATCTCGGGTGCACCGTCATTGTTCAGATCCGCCACGTCCACGCCCATACTGAACTGGCTGGTATGCATCATGCGTTCGGTCCCTTCTTCCCTGAATGTGCCATTATGCTGGTTGATATAGAGATAATCGTTCTCATGAAAATCATTGCCAACATAAATATCCGGCCACCCGTCATTATTGATATCCGCCACCGATACACCCAACCCGTAACTGATCGCCGAACTGTTGATGCCGCTTGCTCTGGTGACATCAGTAAAATGACCTCCGTCATTCCTGTACAACCTGTCGCCTGATAATTCGCTATAGGTGCCCAGGAAATTCTTCCTGGGAGCAAAATTGCCATTCTGGTGTACGGCATGATTCAGCAAAAACATATCCAGGTCGCCATCATGGTCGTAGTCAAAGAATACGGCCTGTGTGCTGAACCCGGAAAAATCAAGACCATAAGCAGCGGCTTCATCTTTATACACCGGTACATGGTTCGAATCAATCCCCTGGCAGACCAGCAGCTGGTTCCTGCTGTGGAGCGATTCATAATTGCCGACCCGGCAAATGTAAATATCCAGCAAGCCGTCATTATTGATATCCACTACGGATACGCCGGTACTCCATCCGCCGTCATCAGGGATCTGTGCCTCCCCGGTTACATTCTTAAAATGCATCCCGCCCTCATTCAGGTATAACTGATCCTGCGACTGATTTGCCGCAAAGAACAGGTCTGTTTTCCCGTCATTGTTAAAATCTCCTGCACCAATGCCTGCGCCATTGTAGAAATACATATAATCAAGTACATTGAATTTTGCAGTCGGTGTAAGTTTATTGACAAAATGGATCCCGGTCCTTGTTTCATCAAGGGTGGTAAAGCAGGCAGAGGGGAATTTTTTTTTTCGATCGCAGCCTGAGAAAAGGGTCAGGCCAAACAGGAAAAATAACAGCCGTTTCATGCAGAGCCATTTCCCTATGTTATATAAAGATTTCATTTCTTTTTGGGTAGGTTGAGGTATTTCCTGTTAATGTATAATTCGGGTACCCGGTCATTCTGAAGGAACAGGAGCATTTTATCCTCTTTGCTGTTCAGCACAGCAATGTCCTTTAATTCGCCGGTGAGCAGCAGTCCTGTCTGTCCAGGAGGTACCAGGGAAAAATTACCTTCCCCGTCATTCAATAAAATATCCCCAAAGGAAGCATCATATCTTTCCAGTTGCGGTTGAAAATTGAATAAATTTCCTCCCAGAATAATATCCGGGTTATTATCATTATTCAGATCAACGCAAACAGATTTGTTGACGGATGAAAATTGAATCTCGGGTGGCAGGGCGCGTATCTCAAACTGTCCGCTCCCTTTATTGATCGCAATGACAGATGCACAAAAATTGAATTCCCTGACCTGGGCCCTATTCAATATTTCCGGCGAAAAAAGATCCTGTATGGATCTTTTTGCATATTGTTCATGGCGCAGGTTTTGTTTTTTCAGGGAAGGCAGGGCATCTTCGAGATCATGCTTTAAAAATACAGGCTTGTCTTTCCCGTCGACCGTATAGGTAATGATCTTGTCGGTTGTTCCGTTGTTATCAAAATCATTTACCCAGAGTTTTACCGGGTGGGTTGTATCGGGCCGCAGGTATCCGTTTTCTCCTGCATTGCCAAGGACCAGGTCCGGCTTTCCGTCCCCGTTGAGATCGCAGGCGGTAACACTTTGCCACCATCCCTTCAAGGATGAAAGGTTTGTGTTCATTTCTGTAAACCTGCCGTTTTGATAAGAAAAGATCCGCGGTCCCATCCATTCACCTACAATCACCAGGTCCTTTTTGCCCTTCCCTTCGATATCGGTCCAAATGGCATCTGTTACCATTCCTGCATGTTCTATCCCGGCGGTTGTTCCGGGATCCATATCGGTAAAATGTCCTTTGCCATCATTGATGTAGAGGTGACTTTCAGGTATGGCCCCATACAACTGCGGCACGCAGCGGGCACCGATAAAAAGGTCTTCATACCCGTCCTGATTAAAATCATAAGCTGCTGCAATGCTGCAATTATCCTGATTCCCCGGGAACGCATTTATATCTGGTGTGAAATTCCCTTTGCCGTCATTTTTGAACAGGCGCAACTGCATTTGCCTGCTTCCGGGTGCCGCAGCATTGCCACCGGGACAAACCAACAGGTCCAGGTCCTGGTCATGATCGGCATCAAAAAACAAAACAGCTTCGTCTTCGAAGTCAGGAAACTGCTTCAATGCAGGCAGATCTTTTTTGACGAATTTTTTACCCGGTATTTGTAGGTACAGCTGGCCGGGATGACCGATGGTGCCGCCAATAAAAACATCCTCGAGCCCGTCACCATTCACATCCCCCACGGCGGTTTTCGGACCTTCATGACTCATCATCCGGGGCATTAATTTTTCATAAAAAAAATCTACATAATCATATTCCTCATGCTTGTCAAATGCAGCGCTGATCTTCTCCAGCACCGAACTATCCCCCCGAAGCTGAACCGGTGATCTTTCCATCCCTGATTCCGGGTCCTCTACCAGTTGCAGGGTAGTATTAAGGGAAGGGTTCCTGTAAACAGAAAAAAGCTTATCCGGCCATTCGAGCACAAGGGAATCAATCTGGCTGATCTTGCCCAGCCCGATGATGATCTTATAATCCATGGATGACTGGAATCCCCTGCTGGGAAATAGTTGGCGGGTGAACACCTGGTGACCTGAATATGCTTTAATGATCGTCCCGATCGCAAACCTGTTCTTGTCCGTTCCCCGCAATGATAATGACAGGTAGTTGTGATGCTCCTGTTCGTTTTCATTATTACGATAGATAAAGGCAGGCTGGTTCACATTATTCAGGACCAGGTCCAGGTCTCCGTCCCCATCCAGGTCGCCATAAGCGGCGCCATTTGAAAAGGAAGGTTGTGTAAATCCCCAACCGGCTCCAATGTCTGTAAATGTCAGGTTACCGTTGTTCCGGAACATTTTATTCAGCACTTTGATCGAAGGCATTTTATCAATGATGACATTCAGGTCTTCTTTCCTGCCTGTGGCGATCATCTTCTGCATGATCTCACCAGCGGAAAAATCGATAAAATCCTGGTTAATGAGATCATGATTGATCCCATTACACACGTACAGGTCCAGGTACCCGTCATTATCGGCATCAAACATAAGGCCACCCCAGCTCCAGTCGCTGGCTGAAACTCCGGCATAATTGGCAATGTCCGCGAATTTTCCGTTATGTTTATTCAACTGCAGCGTATTCTTGAAAAACTGGTGATAGATCCCGTTGCGCTGCTTCAGGCGATAAACATTGATGTCCTCGAAATTCAGGGTCGTCTTCAGCCGGTAATCATCATCCGGCAACATATCTGTGGTGAAAATATCCATGTAACCGTCATTATTGATATCCCCGACATCGGCTCCCATGGAAGCCAGGCTGGTATGTTGCATCCAGTCGGTCATTTCATCTTTGAAGGTTCCGTTCTTTTGGTTGATATATAAATAATCCTGTTCATAAAAATCATTGGATACGTATACATCCGGCCAGCCATCATCATTCACATCTCCCACGGTAACGCCCAGCCCGAAACTCTGTGTGCTCCCGTGAATTCCGGCCTGTTGTGTGACCTCGGTAAAATGTCCGTTATCATTCCGGAATAAATGGTCGCCGCCGCCTTTCAGTTCGGGGGCGACCGGCCATTGCGCATCCGGTATATCTCTCTTGTTCACATAATTCAATTCCGTTGGAGAGATGGGACTGTTATTGATCATAAAACAATCGAGGTCACCGTCACCGTCATAATCGAAAAAAGAGACCTGGGTGGTATAGCCGGTATTATCCAACCCATATTTTGCTGCTGATTCAGTGAAAGTGAGGTCATGGTTATTGATGAAAAGCTGATTTTTCCGCAGGCTGGAATCCTCCATATGACCGGCATTGCAGACAAAGATATCCAGCCAGCCGTCATTGTTGATGTCCACCATTACCACGCCGGTGCTCCATTGTACCTTGTCCGTAAACCCTGCCCGGGCAGAAATATCATCGAATGTAAAATTTCCTTTATTCAAATAAAGTTTATTGCTGCCCTGGTTAGCCGTAAAAAAAATATCCGGTAAGCCGTCATTGTTGATATCCCCGATGGCCACCCCGCCGCCATTGTAAAAATTCCGGTAGTTGAGGATATTCAGGGTTTTGGTATCCTGAACGGTGTTGGTAAAATGTATACCAGTATTTTCTTCCAGGGTAAATAATGGCTTTTGAACCTGTTTGTTTTGACAGGTACAGAAGATCACTAAAACAGTAAATGACAATAGCTTTCGCACGATTGCAGATCCTTATTTTTTAAGATTGAACCTGTACAAAACAGGTTCATCATTGTTTTGCAGGAATACGATCAGAGGGTTTGCTTTCGTATGAATCAAAGCAATATCCCGCACTTCTCCCCGCAAACGAAACCCCGATATATTATTATTCATCCAGGAAAGATTTCCCTTCCCGTCATTCAGCAGGACATCGCCGAAAAAAGCATCCTGCCGTTCAAACTGGGGCAGGTAACCGAACTGGTTACCGCCAAAAACAATGTCAGGGTAACCATCGCCATTAACGTCCAGAACTTTAAAAACATTGATACATGATAGTTGCGCCATCATGGGCAGTTTTCGAATTTCGAACCTGCCATTTCCCAGGTTGACGGCAATACAGGAAGCAGGATAATCGAATTTTTTCACGGTAGCCGCCCTTACAATATTATCCGGGAAAAGATCCTGTATCGGCTTATCTGCATATTGCCCGTTTTTAAGATTGCTTTTTTTAATGGAAGGCAACTGGTCTTCCATGTCTCTTTTCAAAAAAACGGGCATATCCTTTCCCTCAACGGTATAGGTCATAATCTTTTCAAGGCTTCCGTTCTGGTCATAATCATTCAACCAGAGTTTTATGGGGTTATGTTGATCGGGGCACAGGTAAAAATTTTCACCGATATTGCCCAATAACAGATCCGGCCTGCCATCACCGTTAATGTCGGCGACAGTTACTGTCTGCCACCAACCATATATATCATCTAAGTTTGTTTTGATTTCAGTGGCTGCATTGTTCTTAAATTCAAAAATGCGCGGCTTCATCCATTCCCCGCAGACAACAAGGTCCTTTGCATGATTCCCGGTAATATCCGCCCAGGCTGCGCCACAGACCATCCCGATATTTTTTAAAGCCGGGCAGATAGTAGCTGTCACATTAGTAAAATGTCCCTTGCCGTCGTTTTGAAACAAATAACTTTCGGGGTCAACGCCATAAAGCTGCGGATAGTTTCTGGCGCCTACAAATAAGTCTTTACTGCCGTCCCCATTAAAATCCTCTGCAGCGATACAGGAAATATTCATGCCGGTTGCCGGAAACGCATTTACATCAATGGTGAAGTTTCCCCTTCCATCATTCTTGAATAAGCGTAGCTGAAGTTGTCTGCTGTTAACAGCAGCCTCATTGCCGCCAGGGCCAATCACTAAATCCAGGTCCCCGTCCCCATCGCAATCAAAAAATAAAACAGCCACATCTTCAAAATCTGCAAACTGGCTAAAGACAGATTCCTTTTTTTTGACAAATCCTCCGGATGCTGTCTGCAGGTACAATTGCCCCGGATGTCCCGGTGTTCCGCCGATGAAAACATCCTCCAGGCCATCGCCGTTTACATCCCCTACGGCTGCTTTTGGGCCTTCCCGGGATAAAAGCCTGGGTATATTCCTTTCTTTATAAAAATCGATCATTTCGTTTTCGATGTGTTTATCGAAGGAAGCGTCCACTTTCGTACAATAGGATGAGTCTTTTTCTCTGTAAAAATCATACAACGTGTCATTCGATATTGATTGCCGTATGAAATGCGTTTGATTGATCGCTGGGTCCAACAATAGGGTTTTTGTCCGGTCAGGCCAGATGATCACCGCCGAATCGATCCTGTCCTTTTTCCCGATGCCGAATAATAATTTATAATCCATGCTGCTCTGGAAGCCGCGTGAAGGAAATAATTCCCTTGTCAGGATCTGCTTTCCGAGGTACAATTGGATCTTACTCCCGATAGCAAATGTGTTTTTATCCTTTCCCTTCAGAGAAAAGGCGATATAATTATTGTTGGTCAGCGTCCTGGCATTATTTTGAAATACAAAGGCGGGCTGGTTTTCATTATTCACGATCAGGTCCAGTGCCCCGTCATTATCCATATCCCCATAGGCGGCCCCATTTGAAAACGAGGGAATATTAAAGCCCCATTTGTCTGTAACATCCTCAAAGCGCAGGTTCCCTGTATTGCTGAATGCTTTGTTCGGCAAGGGAGTCCGGGGGATCTTTTTCAGCAATTCATCAATTTCTTTCTTTTGTCCCTTTAAAACCATCTGGCGATACACTTCATCCGCAAAAAAATTCATGAAATCGAGATTGGTCACATCGCGGTTCACCCCGTTACATACGTAAATGTCATTCCATCCATCATTGTCCATATCGAATAACAGGGCGCCCCAGCTCCAGTCTGTGGCCGGAACGCCGGCGTATCGGGCAATATCCTTGAACATACCATCCCTGTTATTCAGTTGCAGGGCATTGACGGGGTACTGGTAATAAAAGCCTGCCCTGATCTTGGCGTTGAATACATCAATATTGTCAAATGCACCCATAGTCTTGAGGCGGTGGTCATTGAGCGGGAACATGTCCGTAGTAAAAATATCGGGGTAGCCGTCATTGTTGATATCTGCGATATCTGAGCCCATCGAAGAAAAGCTGGTATGCTGCATCATGGATGTAAGTTCATCTTTGAAAGTGCCGTCTTTTTGATTGATATAGAAATAATCCCTTTCATAAGAGTCGTTAGAGACATAGATATCCGGCCAACCATCATTATTGATATCCGTGATCGTAGCACCCAATCCAAAACTGATGAGTGAGCCATGGATACCCGCTTCCCGGGTAACTTCCGTAAAATGACCGTTATCATTCCTGTAAAGATGATCGCCTCCGCCCTTTAAAAATGCGGCCACCGGCCATTGTTCTTCCGGCAGGTCCCTTTTGGTAAAATCCAGTTGGTTAACAGGGATTGGGCTGTTGTTGATCATAAAACAATCCAGGTCACCGTCCCCGTCGTAATCAAAAAAGGCAACCTGCGTGGTGTAGGCGGAGATATCAAGTCCATAACTGTGCGCCGATTCTGTGAAAGTGAGATTATGATTGTTGATGTACAGTTTATTCTTTCTGTTGCCGGTGCTCATGTGACCGGAAGAACAAACATAAATATCCAGCCAGCCATCCCCGTTGATATCGGCAAAAGTGACCCCGGTGCTCCATAAACTGTCTGATGTGATGCCTGCTTTAGCGGTAATATCTTCAAACTGCCAATTGCCCTTATTCAGGTATAATTTATTGTCGCCAGTATTGGATGTTAAAAACACATCCGGGAGACCATCATTATTGATGTCGCCGATGGCCACGCCGCCCCCGTTGTAAAAGTTTCGGAACAGGAAACTGTTTTCTTTGGCACCGTCTTCTACATTATTCTCAAAATTGATTCCTGTATTTTCTTTTAAGACAAATAAAGCATCAGAGGGCTTTTTACTTTTACATTGAATAAATAAACTACTAACTGAAAAAAATAACAGTGAAAATATTCTATTTGCCTTCCATAAGTTCATTGAAATTGCAAGATAATACCGTTTTGAAGAATAATGTATTCTATCAGGGTGTTCAAATTTAATATTCTTATTTTTCGACAGCAAATCAAACGAACTACGTTAAGTTTCTAATTAGTATAACTAAAACTGACTATTTAAAAAAAGAAAAGTCCCCTTAAAGAGGACTTTCTTTTTTAACTTTTTTAATTAGTTGTGCCTAATAACCGGGGTTTTGCACAAGGTTAGGGTTGGCAATTAATTGATTTGAAGGAATGGGGAATAAAAGATTTCTGGGATCATCAGTTGGTTTCAGTGCCCAGGGTTTCAGGTAAACACCAAAACGAATCAAGTCATTTCTTCTCCAGCTTTCCCAGTATAATTCACGTCCCCTTTCCGCTAGCAAAGTATTTGGATCGGCAACATTACCTGTGTTTACAAGTGGGATGGTAACCCAAGCGGAGGCATTCCTTGCCGTGCGTAACTGATTAACCAGCACTAATGCTGCAGCAGTATTGGGAGATTGTAAGCGCAAATAAGCTTCAGCCACCATTAATAATACATCTGAATAACGGAATATCTGCAATTGATTTTTTTGAATGCCTCCCGTGTAAGCATTATAATCAGGTGGATATTTTACGATTCGTATTCCGGTTATTTCAAGCGTTGCAGGGTTTGCTTCCACCAGGCTAACCGTAGGAGTAAATGTTAATGGATTACCATGCCTGTCAACTTCATTAACACCTGCTTCATTTTTTTGCTGGCCGGCCAATAAGCCGGGTCTTAAACCAGATACGTTTGTAACTCCCGGGAAATAACGTCCTCCCAATCTGCTATCTTTTGTTGTATCAATAACGGTATTGGCTGTGCCATCACCATGACCTTCAAAAGTATTATAAAAATCAGATACTGTACTAAATCCATTCCAGCCAGCCCCCCCATAGGTACCATTCTGATCCCAGGAATTGTAATGCAGTGTCATACACCAGCGTGAATTAATACCTCCGGCATTAATACCCGGCAAAGGGTTTGAACTTCCATTATTAGGCCATGCCCAAATTGATTCGGTATTTGTAGCCCCTCCATTGGGAGCAAATTGATTAAAAAAGTTTGGATTAAGGCTATAACGTCCGCTGCTTATTAATTGATTCCCTAAAGTGATAACCTGGTTCATGTCTGCATCGTTGAATGTTGGAGCGGAGCGATTAATAAATGCGCCTTTATTTAATAACACTTTCATTAGTAAAAACCTTGCAGCATCTGTACTTGCCAATTTAGGAATATTAGAAGTAGGGATAGCATTGCGGGTAATAATACCATTTAACTGCGTGATCAGTGCATTTACGCCATCCGTTGGATTATAAACCGGAGCCGGCTTAATAGAATTATAATCGGCTACAGTACGGTATGGTATTTGTCCATAGAAATCCAGATAATAATACTGGGCCAGCGATAATAGAAACAATGCTTCATCGGACTGTTGCGCATTGGGACTGGCCGCCAAGGTAGATAATGCATCACTTTCAAATTTACCTAATCCATTGAAAACATTAATCATTTGGCTATGAACAGAAGTCCAGGTATGTGCATGTAACACACGCCAAACACCATTATCATCCCAATCACCGCCGCGGGTAGGAACAAGACACTCATCAGAAGTATTTTCCTCCAGGGAAAAAATATTATCCTGAGGATGAAGCATGCCACCAATATCATTATATGCTCCATTCAGCAAAGATTGAGCTGCACTTCCGCCAGGAGTTGGAGTATAAAGAATCGGACTGTAAAGCTTTTGGTCCAATTTTGTACATGATGCCATAAACAAAAGGAACAGGCATCCGGCTGCTGTGATTTTTAATTTCATAATTATTATTTTATCGTAAAAAAAATATTATCTATAATGAAAAGTTAACACCTAAAAGGAAGGTTCTTGCAGTTGGAAACCCAATGTAATCAACTCCTAGTGAAGGTACGCCGTTTAATGTTTTATCAATATTCACCTCAGGATCAAATCCTTTATATTTACTGATTACAAACAAATTGCTTCCGCTGATATACACATTGGCATTCTTGATATATTTACCAAGACTCCCCAATTTATAGCTTATCGTTGCATTACCTAATTTCACAAAATCACCTTTTTCAAGGAATCGGGTTGATGGGGTGATAGCATTGGCTGTACTTTCTCCATTTCCTATCAGGCCTGACGCAATATTTCTTCCCCCAATAATGTTACTAATATTCAAGACACTCATTGCCGTGTTATTATAGATGAGGTTCCCGTAATTACCATGGAAATTCAGACCCAGGTTCCATTTTTTCCAGGTTACATCTGTAGCGAATCCATAGAATCCTTTGGGGTTAGGATTGCCACTAAACTGGGGAGTTGGGCTGTAACTTGCCAATCCGGTTGTTTTGTCAAATCCCAAAAACTGAGGAACATAAAATTCATCAATCGGCTGGCCATTGGCCAGTACCTCACAATAAGCACCAGAGGATCCCTGTCCATGAAGTGCTCCTGTATTCTTTACAAACGGAACAGTTGCCAAAGCAGATGAAACAAATTGATTTTTCACAATGGTCCAGTTCATACTGAAATCCCAAACGAGGTCTTTCTTTTCAATAATAGACGCACCAACTGATATTTCAAATCCTTTATTTGTTACTGTAGCTTTTTGAGCCTGTACGCCATCCATATTTTTGAAGATGGTACCGCTTCCTGCAGTAGGCTGAGATATAGCAAAATCCAAAATTGGGTTCTTTGTTGTTTTAGAGAAATAATCGATGAAACCCCATACCCTGCTTTTCAAAATAGTGAAATCAATTCCACCGTCAACTGATGAAACCGTTTCCCATTTCAGGTCGGGATTACCAAAATGATTAATACTGAAATTATTATATCCGTTATAAGTACCTGTCTGTAAAGCTGCATCAACCGGGTTAAATTCCTGGTTCCCGGTTTGTCCATATCCTAATCTTAATTTTAACTGGCTAAAAAGTTTCTGCCTTTTCATGAATTCCTCATTAGTAATGTTCCATGCAGCAGCTACAGAAGGGAAATAGGCATACTTGTTATTTGCACCGAACTTACTGGATCCATCACCCCGTATGGTAGCGGTTAACAAATATTTATCATTATAATTAAATACCGCCCTTGCAAAATAACTTTGGATTTCCACGCTGGGATCCCTGAAGGAAAAAGTTGAAAGATTTCCCTGAGAGCCACCCTGCATATTATCATAATAATGATAGTGAGGAGTTAGATTGCTCTGGGATTGGTTCAAATTAAACTGCGAGGCAAAAGTGCCGCCACCCTGAAAAGTTGTACTCCAGTATTCATATCCAACGAGCGCGTTTAAATTGAGCTTCGAAGCTACTTTCGCATTATACGTTAGGGTATGGGTAATAGTTTTTGACAGCAACTGATTATTATTAACAGCAGCTGCTCCTCCTGCAGGAGAACCTAATGCCACTATCCAGCCCTGTATTTCCTGCTTTCTTATCCCTGAACTATAATTAACACCAAATAACATTTTATATTCCAGATTCTTAATTATTTTATAACCAACGGATCCAGAGGCGAGTAAAGTAGTGGTATTTACGATATCGTTATAGGCATCAGATAAAGCCAGTGGGTTCACCTGTCCGCTGGGATTTGACTGATTATACAATCCGTTATCTCTTTTCATAACCAGTGTCGGATTCCAAATTAAAGCTAAGGAAATGATATTACCGGCACTTCCAGCGTCGTTGGATATAGGAGCTATTTTTTCCGAAACATCTGCCGCAACAATATTATATTCAAGGCTTAATTTATTATCCAGGAATTTGTACTGACCGTTAAAATTTCCAACAAATTTCTTTAATCCGCTTTTCAATATAATACCTTTTTGGTCGGCATATAAAAATGAAGCCCGGTATCTTCCGTTTGCGGAACCACCCCCAAATGCTATGGAATAATTTTGTGTAGCAGGACTGCTGTTGAGTATCTGTTTAAAAGGATTTATAGAAATCCCCGAATCAGAATGAGCATTATATGCTGCTAATGCAGACCGGTATCCAGATGCATCTAAAACTTTTATTTTCCGCATTATACCTGAAACGCCAAAAGAAACGCCGACATCAATCCTTGCGTCTCCTATTGTACCTTTCCTGGTTGTAATTAACACAACCCCATTAGCTCCCCTTGACCCATAAATAGCAGCAGCTGAAGCATCTTTTAAGATATCAATTGACGTAATTTCAGAAGGATTAATATAGGTTAATGGATTGCCACCGGGAGTATTCCCTAAACCTGCTGCGTTTAATCCAGGTCTTGACGTTCTGCCATCTAAAGGGATTCCATCTACCACATAAAGAGGACTATTTCCTGAGCGGATGGAGTTATTACCCCTAATTTTTACAATAGTAGCAGCACCGGGTTGGCCGCTGGTATTAATAATTTGTAAACCGGCTACCTTACCTATTAATAGCTGATCCGGATTAGTAACTGGCCCCTGGTTAAAATCTTTTGCTTTTACGCTGACAACCGAACCTGTCAAATCCCTTTTTCTTGAAGTGCCATATCCTGTAACCACCACTTCATTCAGGTTTGTATTGGTATTGGGGACCATCGATACAGTTACCGTAGTGACGGTCTGTATATCTACCTGCTGAAGCTCAAACCCTGCAGATGAGATGACCAGCACTTTTGCATTGGGACCTACAGAAATACTGAAGGAGCCGTCCGCTCCTGTTTGGGTACCGGTACGGGTACCCGCTACCGTTACACTTACATTGGCCAAAGGCGACCCGTCTTTGGAATCTGTTACCTTCCCGGTTATTGTCCTGTTTTGGGCGAATGACACCTGCGCTGCCAATGCCAACGCCATACTTAAAAAAGCAGAGAAGAATTTTCTTGCAGACATAAGCAATCGATTTATGTTTTAGATAATTGGAAACGACTTGGCTAAAAGATATATGCCACGCAATAAAGATTTTTCCCTTAACCAAAGCTCCTTGTAAATTTAAAATCAATTAAGTATGTTTAACACTTTCTTTAAAATTCTTTCGACCGAAAACATTTCCGCAAATGTTTTCGGTGCATAACTTTTGGGAACCATTTTTCCCATTCGTATTCATTCCAAGTAAATACCCGGTAGCTACAAAAATATTCTGTCCGCCGGAGGGCATCCTGTCACTCATATCAACAGGAGCACGTTTTTATTTGCTTATAGGGATCATTTCAATGTGTACTGCCATCCGGTTGGAGCCGGTTTACTGAACCAAATTCAAATACCGGCCTGCCCGGGGAAGGTATTTATACCCCGATTCTTTGCCGCAGGATAGCCTATTGAAAAATACTCCTCATGGCTTTTCCAGCTTCAGCCATTTTCAGCCGGATGAATGGGCTTGCATTGATATGGCTATGTTGATACGCCCGTATAAGTAAAATCATTTTTCAGTTATGAGCATTTCCCTCTGAAATTTTTAGTTCCCTTTTTTCAAACACGGTATCTTTATTTTATGTTTTCCAAAGAAGAAACAAAAAAATGGCAAACAGCCACTGCTGCTTTATTGAAAAAAATTCCCGAAGGGCCGCAGGCCAAAAAAAGCCTGGAAGCATTGCGGGATGTGTTGCGTTTTCATGAATACCGTTATTATGTACTCAATGATCCGCTGATCTCAGATCCTGAATACGACAGGTTGTACAAGGCCCTGGAGAAGATCGAAAAAGAGGACCCCGCATTGGTCACACCCGACTCTCCCACTCAAAGGGTGGCAAAAGGGCTGACAGGTAATTTCGTGCAGGTACAACACCTGGTCCCCATGCTGTCACTCGATAATTCTTATAATGCAGAAGACCTGGTAGATTTTGACAGGAAGGCACGCGAACTATCGCGTACAGACAATATTGAATACTGCGTGGAACCCAAGTTTGACGGGGCCAGCATTTCCCTGATCTATGAGAATGACCTGTTGCGTCGCGGCGCTACACGCGGGGACGGAGTGAAGGGTGACGATATCACCACCAATATCAAACAAATAAAATCGATCCCTCTTTCGGCCAGGTTCTCTGCTCATGGGATCAAACAGATCGAGATCCGCGGCGAAGTACTGATGGCCAAAAAGAATTTCAAGCAGTATAATGAACAGCTGGCTGAGCAGGGTTTACCACCCCTCGCGAATCCCCGCAATGCATCGGCAGGTACCCTGCGCATCAAGGACCCTAAAATTGTTGCAGGGAGGAACCTGGAAGGTTTTTTATATCACATCAGCTATTATACCGCGGCTGTCAAAAAAAAGGAGCCTTTCAGTACGCAATCGGAAAGTATTTCTCTTTTGTGGGAGCTGGGATTCCGCAGCCCGGAGAAAGAAAAAAAAATATTCAGGGGAATTGATAAAGTAGTGGATTGGTGCCGTGAATTCGAAGAAAAAAGGGACACACTTCCTTACGAGATCGACGGGTTGGTGATCAAAGTGAATGACCTGGCATTGCAGGAAAAACTGGGTATGACCTCACACCATCCCCGCTGGGCCATTGCCTATAAATTCAAGGCGAGACAGGCCACTTCCCTTTTGAAGAATGTGGAATTCCAGGTAGGCCGAACGGGAAATATCACTCCTGTGGCGAAGATCGACCCTGTCCCGATCGGGGGTGTAACGGTGAGTTCCATTTCCCTGCATAACGAGGACTTTATCCGGGAAAAAGATATCCGGATCGGTGATACAGTATTGGTTGAGCGGGCGGGTGATGTCATCCCTTATATCGTAAAATCATTTCCGGAGTTAAGAAAGGGGTATGAAAAAAAGATCCGGTTCCCTGAAAAATGTCCCGTATGCGGCAAACCCCTGAGCAAGGAAGAAGGGGAAGCTGCATGGCGTTGCACGAATTATCATTGCGAAGCCCAGCGTTTGCAACGTATTATTCATTTTGCCAGCAAGGATGCCATGGAAATCACCGGCCTGGGCGAAGCGATCATCACCAAATTCTACGAAAAAGGGTGGCTGAATGATATCGCCGGGGTCTATGAATTGCCATTTGACGAGATCGAATCCCTGGAAGGTTTTGGCAAAAAAAGCGTGGAGAAGCTGAAACAATCCATTGAACATTCAAAGACCCAGCCCCTGAACCGGCTGATCTATGGGCTGGGGATAAAATTCATTGGGGAAACGACAGCCAAGACCCTGGCCAATTCGATCGGTCATTTGCTGGAACTCAAAGATTATTCTCTTGAACAATTGCAGGAACTGGAGGATATTGGCCCAAAAGTAGCCCGCAGTATCCATGATTTTTTCAGGGATAAGGAGAATATAACCCTGTTGCATCAGTTGGAAAAGAAAGGAGTGGTCTTAAAAAATCAAAAGAAGGAGCTGGCCAGTGGCAGCCTGGAAGGACTCAGTTTTTTATTCACCGGCACCCTGCCTACCTTGAAAAGAAACGATGCTGAAGCAATGGTGGAACAGAATGGGGGGCATCTTCTCAGCGGGGTAAGTGCCAAATTGAATTATCTTGTGGTAGGGGAAGATGCAGGCAGTAAACTGGATAAAGCAAAAAAATTAAATACTGTAAAAATTATTTCTGAAGAAGAGTTTTTGAAGATGGTACCCCCTCCCCTAAGGGGGCGTGAATAAAAGTATTTGATATTAAATCAAAAAATATGATTCAAACACCCACCTTAAAATTCCTGAAGGACCTGAAAAAGAATAATAATAAACCCTGGTTCGATGCAAATCGATCATTATACGAAGCAGCCAAAAAGGATTTTGAGAATTTCATCAATCAATTGATCCAAACACATGCAAAGAAAGACGGGACATTAAAGCATTTATCGGCAAAGGATTGCATGTTCCGCATCAACAGGGATATCCGTTTTTCCAAGGATAAATCCCCTTACAAGGTCAATTTCGGGGCCAGTATCAATAAAGGTGGCCGAAAAGCATGGAACAGCGCCGGTTATTATTTTCACCTGGAACCGGGCAATAGTTTTATCGGCGGGGGCCTGTATATGCCCGAACCGGCTGTACTGAATAAAATGAGGCAGGAGATCGATTATAATCTTGCTTCCTTCAAAAAAGTGATAACCGGAAATAAATTCAGATCCGTTTATGGCGGTCTCAGTACGGATGAGGACCTTTCACTGAGCCGGGTTCCGAAAGGATATCTGCCCGATCATCCGGCTGCGGAATACCTGAAACTTAAAAGTTATATTGCCATGGCGACTGTAAAGGATGCAGACATCACTTCAAAAAACTTCCTGAAAAAAGCGGCAGATGCTTTTGCTGCCCTGCAACCACTGGTGGCGTTCATCAATAAAACTGTTGCATAGCTATCCCAGGAATTTTTTCTTTACCAGGTATTCGGCTATCTGCACGGCATTGGTTGCCGCTCCTTTGCGCAGGTTATCTGATACCACCCACATATTCAAACTATTCGGCTGCGATTCATCCCTGCGCAGGCGGCCAACGAACACTTCATCCTTTTCATGAGCGTCTATCGGCATTGGATATTCCTGCCTGGCAATATCATCCACCACCACAACCCCCGGCGTGTTTTTAAGGATGTTCTTCACTTCGTTCAGAATGAAATCATTTTCAAACTCCACATTGATGCTTTCACTGTGTCCTCCCAGGACCGGTATACGCGCCGTAGTGGCCGTCACCCGTATAGATTCATCCTGCATGATCTTCTTTGTTTCATTCACCATTTTCATCTCTTCTTTTGTATAGCCATTCTCCAGGAATGTATCGATCTGGGGTATCGCATTCAGGTCAATGGGGTATTTATATGCCATCGGGTATTCTTCCTGTTTTGCTTTCATCGCTTTGTCTCTTTCACCCATGAGCTGGCCCACTGCTTTTTTCCCGCTGCCGGTCACGCTCTGGTAGGTGCTGACCACTACTCTTTTGATCTGATATTTTTGATGGAGCGGATACAATACCATCACCATTTGAATGGTGGAACAATTGGGATTAGCGATTATTCTATCCCGGCTGGTCAGCACTCCGGCATTGACCTCCGGTACCACTAATTTTCTGGAAGGATCCATCCGCCAGGCAGATGAATTATCGATCACGATAGTCCCCGCTTCTTCAAATTTCGGCGCCCATTCCAGCGAAACAGACCCCCCTGCAGAAAAAATTGCCAGTGCGGGCTTTGCCGCAATACCATCGGTCATTCCCACGACTTTATATGCTTTCCCCTTAAACCGGATCTCTTTGCCCACGGATCTTTCCGAAGCAACGGGGATCAGTTGCGTGACAGGAAAATCCCTTTCCTCCAGCACCTGGATCATTTTTGCGCCCACCAGCCCGGTGGCACCTACTACAGCGACTTTCATAATTTTCTCCTTACTCCCCCCAAGGCCTGTCTGTAGGCAGGGGGTTTAAAAATTAAAATGCCTCCCGTTTGGAAGGCCTGCAATTTTTTATGAACACATACAAAACTCAGGATCCTTCCTTCAGGGAATTCTTGGTATAAGGTTTTGTATGTTTCAATGCCTGCATATCTTGCAAATGTAAGGATGTATTTTAAACATAAAACAACCGTCGAAAAAACATTCATTTTAATAGCTGCTGATCTATTTTGCCCGGGTGAAGATCCCTGTTCTCCTGTTCGTACTTTGCCTGGTCCCTGCCGGCGGACTTTTCGCTCAAAACCGCTATGATGTAGTGATCGATGAGATCATGGCCGACCCTACGCCCCAGGTGGGTCTGCCCAACAATGAGTGGATCGAGTTGAAGAACGTTTCCGTCACTGCCCTGAACCTGCAGGGCTGGCGGATTGGCTATACCAACGGCCAAAGCGGGGCGATGCCCAATTTCACCCTGCAGCCAGACAGTTTTGTCATCGTTTGCACGGCCAGTGCGGTAGCCAATCTGTCTGTATTTGGTACAACGATCTCAGTAACCGGTTTTCCATCACTCAATAACAGCGGCGACCTGATCTTTCTGAAAACGGCAAATGGTAAGACCATTCATGCAGTGAATTATTCAGACAGCTGGTACCAGAATACCCTCAAGGCAAATGGGGGGTGGTCGCTGGAAATGGTCGATACAAAAAATCCCTGTACGGCCGGGAGCAACTGGAAGGCCAGTACTGACGCCAAAGGGGGTACGCCGGGCAAAAAAAATTCTGTAGATGGGATTAACCCGGATAATATGGCGCCGCAGCTGAAAAATGCCTATACAACGGATTCTGCCACGATCATCCTGGTATTCGATGAGCCTGTGGATAGTCTGAAGGGAGCGACGATGGGAAACTATGCCCTTGATAGCGGGCCCGGCATTACCAGCGCAAGTGTGTTAGGACCTTTATTTGACAAAGTCCAGTTGAAAATAAATCCTGCAATGACCACCGGGATTATTTATACGATTACCGCCACAAATGTGGCCGATTGCAGCAATAATATTATTGGCAGTAAGAACAAATCCAGGGTCGGACTGCCTTCGGATGCTGCAACCGGTGATTGGATCATCAATGAGATCCTGTTCAATCCCCGACCCAATGCTTATGATTATGTAGAGTTTTATAATAAGAGTGGTAAGATCTTTGACGCTTCCCGTTTATACATTGCCAACCGTAACAGCATCGGGGTAATCAGTTCCATCCAGGCGCTGAGCGCTTCACCCTGGTATATATTTCCCGGTGATTATATCGTAGCCACCGAGGATGCATCCAGCCTGGCCCTGAATTACCTGGTCAGCAATCCTGATAACGTGATGGTTCTTTCGTCCCTGCCATCCTTCCCGGATGATGAAGGGGATGTGATTGCCTTGAATTTCCAGGGGAACGTGGTGGATGAAGTGCATTACAGGGACAACTGGCATTTTAAACTGCTCGATAACACCGAAGGTGTGGCGCTGGAAAGAATTGATCCGGCCGGGAGTTCACAGGATCCCACTAACTGGCATAGCGCTGCTTCCACAGCGGGTTATGGCACGCCTGCCGCTAAGAATTCTGAATATAAGTTGCTGGAAAGTATTAACGCTTCCATTAAGGTTACGCCGAAGATCTTCTCACCCGACAATGATGGCCATGATGATATCGTCACGATCCAGTATAAAGCAGAGGCCCCGGGATATGTTGCCAATGTGACCATCTTTGATGTTGCCGGGAGGCCCGTGCGCATGCTGGTACAAAACGGCACCCTGGGACTTACCGGGTACTGGAATTGGGACGGGCTGGATGATAAAGGCCTCAAATTGCCCATTGGCACCTATGTTGTTTTCACGGAGATATTCAATTTGCAGGGAAAGAAGAATAGTTTTAAGAATGCGGTAGTGCTTGCGAGGAAATTATAGACGCAACTTTAAAGATTTTTCAACTTAGATGTGCCGTCTATAATTTCCGAAGCAAGCTCCTCAATTATCAGGCTTTTCTAGATAGTAAGTGAGCGCAACTTTAAAGATTTTTCAACTTAGATGCGCCGTCTATAATTTCCGAAGCAAGCCCACAGATTATAGCTTTAATATGGGTATTA
>CAZZDQ010000033.1:0-31934 GCA_964652845.1 uncultured Chitinophaga sp. | reverse complement strand
CTTATAGCGGGGCTTTATTATAGAGATGAAATAATGTAAGGCTGTTTAAAGATTTTCGATTACCATCGCTGTTGCGCCTCCTCCGCCATTACAAATGCCCGCAGCTCCGTATTTTGCTTTATTTGTTTTCAGTACATTGAGCAGTGTCACAATGATCCTGGCACCGCTGGCACCCAGGGGATGACCCAATGAAACGGCCCCGCCATGTACATTCACTTTGGCCGGGTCCAGTTTCATCCTCCTGGTGTTTTCAATACCCACAACGGCAAATGCTTCATTCAGTTCCCAGTAATCAATATCGCTCATCTTTAATCCTGCGTTTGATACGGCTTTTGGTACGGCGAGCGAAGGTGTGGTAGTGAACCATTCGGGCGCCTGTTCCGCATCTGCATAAGAAAGAATTTTTGCCATGGGTTTCAGCCCAAGTTCTTTTGCTTTTTCAAGGCTCATTAATACCAGGGCGGCGGCCCCATCATTCATTGTGCTGGCATTAGCGGCGGTTACAGTACCATCTTTTTGAAATGCGGGGGAAAGGGTGGCTATTTTATCAAATTTTACATTAAATGGCTCTTCGTCTTTGTTGATAATCAGTGGATCGCCTTTACGCTGAGGGATGCTGATTGGTATCACTTCATTTGAAAAGTATCCTTTTTCCCATGCAGCCTGGCTCCGTTTATAGCTTTCTATCGCAAATGTATCCTGTTCCTGCCGGCTGATACCGCATTCCTTAGCACACAATTCTGCCGCATTGCCCATGGCTTTTCCGTCATATACATCCGTCAATCCATCTTTCGCCAGTCCATCGATCAGGGAAACATTTCCGTATTTATTGCCCCAGCGAAGGTTATCAGAATAAAATGGAACATTACTCATGCTCTCCATCCCTCCGGCGACAACGATATCTGCATCACCTAACCGTATTCCCTGTGCGGCCAGGGCAATTGCTTTCATGCCACTGGCGCAAACCTTGTTCACGGTAGTGCAGTTCACTTCATTGGGGAGGCCAGCAAATTTGGCTGCCTGTCGGGCCGGGGCCTGCCCCAGGTTGGCCTGCAACACACAACCCATCAGCACGTCATTGACCTGCTTCGGTTCGATCCCGGCTTTTTCCAGGGCTGATCTTATCGCAGCAGCTCCCAGTTGAGTGGCGGATAGTGATTTTAATCCTCCGCCGAAACTTCCTATAGGTGTACGAACTGCAGAGAGGATTACTACTTCTTTCATGTATATGTTATGATTAAGGGAAAGCAAAGGTACGAAATGCAGGAATGGAGCCGATGATCTGTGTCATCCATTGGTTTGTAATTTATCAGAATTCTTTTATGATCGTTGAAGGTCGTTTAAATGATTCTACCGAAAGCTTTTAGGAGTATATTTAAAAAACGCTATCTTCAGTTCAAAATAAAAACTATGTCAGCAGAAACCAACAAAAAGATCATCCACCGCCTTTTTGAGGAAGGCATGAACCGAAAGAATTTTTCCCTTATTGATGAATATGTAGCGGACAATTTTGTCAACCATGATCTGCCCGGCGCAGAACGGGGCGCCGCCGGGTTCAGGAAACTGGTCCAAGGTTTTATGGACGGTTTTCCAGATATGCATATCCATATGGCGGAAATGATAGCTGATGGGGACCTGGTTGCCACCCGTGGCGAATGGACAGGTACCCATAATGGTACTTTTATGGGCATCCCGGCCACCGGCCGTGCAGTCAAAGTAAAATATATCGATATGTGGAGGATGGAGAACGGGAAAGCCGTGGAGAACTGGGTGCAAATGGACATGCCAGCCATGATGCAGCAATTGGGTGTTCCTCATTAATCAAGTCATACCTACTTTTATTCGTGGATAGAATACTATCCTGCGGTTAAGTATTCAGCATGGAGATCCATTCACATCCGAAACAGGGAACTGGTAAGAAGAAATGGACGGAATATCTCTGGGAATTCTTTATGCTATTCCTTGCCGTAACGCTCGGCTTTTTTGTGGAGAACAAAAGAGAGCAAGTTGCAGAGAAGCACCGGGGAATCCAGTATATCCGTTCATTCGTAGAGGACCTGGAACAGGATACGGTGATTTTTTCTTACCTGGTGGACGCCTATACAAAAAAAGCAATTGTCCTGGACGGGATCTATACCTGTTATGATTCTGTGAATGGAAAGCTTCACTCAACCGACTGTCTCATCAATATAACCGGCAATGCCACGGGTTTCCCGGATTTTATTTATACCGAACGCACCCTGCAACAATTGAAAAATGCGGGTGGCCTCCGCCTGCTGAATAATGCTGATGCTGACAGCATCACTGCTTTTGATAATGCTGTAAGGGTCCTGGAAAGAAGTGAGACCACCGAACTGCAGGAAATCCAGAATGTTTTACGGAGCATCATCTATGAACTCATCAACTTTGGTATGCTCCGCGAGGGTGCCAGGAATGATAATCTGGAAAATATGAAAACAAACCGGGTAGCGGTCTTGTTCGGAAATAATCCGGTTTTGCTGAATAAATATTTCAATATCCTTTTTCAATATAACATGTTGATCCACGACCAGGCTGCAGATATTCAAAAACTGAAAGTAAAGGCTTCTTCACTGATCTCCTATTTTAAAAGAGAACACCGGCTGAGTTAAATTATTGGCCAGGCCGAATCTTCAAAAAAGTTTTTTATGGAAAATATTGAGAAAATTAAAGCGTCGATCGGTCAGCTGAAAACCTGTTCTGATGCAGATATTAATAAATATTTTCCTTCCGTCATCAATACGTTTCGGTTTATCTCCCGGGAAGAAAGACACCAGGTAGCCGGTGATTTTTTTGACTGGGCAAAAACAAATGCCCCCTCTCAACCACTCAAATTTTATTATGCTGAATTCCTGTTGGCGATCTATCATTTTATCAGTGAAGAAAATGAGACATCCCTGCACCTGTTAACACAGGCCAGGAAACATTTTGACGAATGGAATGACCCGGAGGGCCTGGGCCTGAGCCTGATGCTGACGGGGGCCATTTACCGCAGTTTCGCCAACTATGACCTGGCCATGAAAGTTTTATGGGAAGGTTTTCATTTGCTGAAACAATCCGGTCATTATCCTGTATTCCTTTCTGCCTGTGCCAACAGCATGGCCAATATCAGCCTCGACCTGCATAATTATGACGAAGCAGCGAATATGTTCCAGGTCGTTCACGATGAATGCAATAAAGCCGGCGACTCCTATTTCAAGATTTATGCATTGCATGGCCTGGCCAAGGTGAAAATGCACTACCAGAAATTTGAAGAGGCAAGGACCTGCCTGGAAGAGGCATTGGCATTGGCCAAAGAGGGAAAAAGCTCCCTGCAGGAAGCAAATTCCCTATCTGAACTGGCCAACTATTACCACAGGCTGGGTGATCTTGGCAAAGCCGAAGAACTGGACAAGGAGGCGCTGGCGATCAGGGAAGAAAATAAATTTACCGGGGGTGCTATCACCAACTGCATTCATCTCGGTGAAATTTATATCATGCAGTCAAAATGGGAAGCTGCGAAGGCAATGCTGGAGCGTGGACTGGAGCTGGCAGAACAATCAAAAGTGAAACCCAAGATCTACCAGGTACATTATATGCTTTCTGAGTTATACAGCCAGATGAATGAGCCCGAGAAAAGCCTGCACCATTTCAGGATCTTTCACAGCCTGCGTGAACAGGTGGAAAGGGAGGACAGTGCCCGTAAACTGTCCGATGCCAAGCTGGTATTTGAGGCAGAACAAACGAAAAAAGAAAATATTATCATCAAGAAACAAAAAGAGGAAATCCAGAAAAAAAATATTGAGCTGCAGGAGACCATTGATGAGCTTACACTGGCTCGTGTCAGCCGCAAGGCCAAGGCCCTGACCCTGGTGGTGGCCGTCGTTCTCTTCATCATTGATGATTTCCTGCTTGGGGTCGTACTCAGGGTCCTGCCCACACAGAATTATTTTTTATCCCTTGGGATAAAGATGGGCATCATTTTTTCCCTCAGTCCTATCAATAAAGCCATTGAAAAATACCTGCTCAGGAAGGTCATTAAGAAAAAAGCAGCGGCCGTTTATGAAGGGCTTATCAGCGCAGCCTGACAAATTATTTTTTTATCAGGTAAATCAGTTTTATTTTAGAAAAAAATATGGCCCGTTCCCATCACAGGAAAAAACATAAACAGCATGTGCAGCAGTTCAGGCATGCATTCGATGACCAGAACATTGTATCCAAAAGTAAGGCCCCGGCAAAATGGGTCATTGGTATCCTGGGCGCTGTATTGGGATTCGCCATTGGGTATTTTGCTTCTGCAGGAAATATCGTCTGGATGCTGGCAGCCATGGCTGCAGGCGGCCTGGGGGGTTATTTCATCGGGAGAAAGATCGATACCGAGAAATCAAAAACCTGATCAACAGGTCAGCAGCTTAGTTGAATAATAAAAACTTGAATTACTATTTACATAAGATCTTATGGGAGACCTCCAGGTAAAAATACAGCCTAAAAAGTATGACGCGGTGATCATCGGCTCCGGAGCAGGCGGAGGCATGGCCGCCTATATGCTGGCTAAAGCCGGATTGAAAGTCTGTATCATCGAAGCGGGATTCATGTATGATCCGCAGAAAAATGTGACCCAATTTAAAAATCCATGGGACTCTCCCCGTCGCGGTGCAGGCACCAAACTGAGACCTTTCGGGGATTTTGATGCCTGCTATGGAGGCTGGAGCCTGGAGGGTGAACCCTTTACCAATGCTGAAGGCACCGAATGGCAATGGTGGAGGGCCAGGATGCTTGGGGGAAGAACAAACCATTGGGGCAGGATATCACTTCGCTTCGGTCCAAGGGATTTCAAACGAAAAAGTATTGACGGACTGGGTGATGACTGGCCGATCGGGTATGAAGATATCAAACCCTATTACGACCGGGTTGATAAAATGATCGGGGTATTCGGTACCAATGAAGGACTCGAAAATGACCCCGACGGATTCTTCCTGCCTCCTCCAAAACCGAGGTTGCATGAACTATTCATTAAAAATGCAGCTGCACAGGCGGGTGTAAAGGTCATTCCTTCCCGTTTATCCATCCTTACCAAGCCGATCGAGAATGATGCCGGGCGCGGTTCCTGTGCATTTTGCGGGCAATGCAACCGCAATTGCAGTTCCTTCAAGGCAGATTTTTCTTCGACCAATGTATTGATCTATCCTGCGCTCAAAACAGGTAATATTGATATTGTTTCCAGCGCCATGGCACGTGAGATCATCACCGGCGACAACGGCCTGGCAAAATCTGTTTCGTATATCAATAAAGCCGACATGCAGGAATACCGGGTGGAAGGCAGGGTCATCATCCTGGCTGCCAGTGCCTGTGAAAGCGCCCGTTTGCTGCTCAATTCAAAGTCACAAAGCCATCCGAATGGGTTGGCCAACGACAGCAATGTAGTGGGTAAATACCTGCATGACTCAACCGGTGCAGCCATGGGCGGGATCTTACCGCAGCTTTTTGACCGGAAACGGTACAATGAAGATGGCGTTGGTGGCATGCATATTTATTCTCCCTGGTGGGTTGACAATAAGAAACTGGATTTTCCCCGTGGTTATCATATCGAATACTGGGGCGGAATGGGCCAGCCTTCCTATGGTTTCAGCTGGGGCATCGAGGACCTGAACGGGAAATACCTGGTAAAAGGAAAACAAAAAGAAGCAGGAGGTTATGGCGCATCCCTGAAAGAAGATTACCGGTTTTTTTATGGCTGCGGCGTGGGCATGGCCGGACGCGGCGAAGCCATTCCTGTGGAAAGCAATTACTGCGAGATTGATCCCCATATGGTGGACCAGTATGGTATCCCTGTACTGCGGTTCAATGTGAAATGGAGCGACCATGAGATCAAACAGGCCAAACACATGAAAGAGACCTTTAAGGAGATCATGCACCGGATGGGCGCGGTGGTCACCTGGGGCGGGGATGACAATGAAAAGAATAACTGGGGTCTTTCCAAACCCGGTGAGATCATTCATGAGGCGGGGACTGTAAGGATGGGCAATGATCCGAAGCGATCGGCCCTGAACAAATGGAGCCAGGCGCATGACTGCAAGAACCTGTTTTGTGTGGATGGTGGACAATTCGTCTCTCAGGCAGATAAGAATATCACCTGGACGATCCTGGCCTTATCCATGCGGGCATCGGAATATATTGTGAGTGAAATGAAAAAGAATAATCTCTAAATGATTCGTGTATGGACAGACGCAAATCCTTAAAACTGATCGCAGCAAGTGCCATTGCTGCCCCGGTTGTGGCTGCCGGGTGCAAAACGGAAGAGTCAAAAAAGAAAGAAACACCTCCTGCAGAAAATAAATTCAGCCTTGACCGCAGCCCGGATGAGTTGAAATATGAAAATTCCCTGCTGGCCAAGGATAAATTCTTTACAGAACAGGAAATGGCCACGATCACCCTGCTCGCTGATATCATTATTCCGAAAGATGGGGTCAGCGGAAGCGCATCCGATGCGAGGGTGCCGGATTTCATTGAATTCATCGTAAAAGATATGCCGTCACATCAGACCTCCGTAAGGGGCGGACTGCGATGGCTGGATGTGGAATGCCTGAAACGTTTTAATCATTCCTTCAGGGATTGCACACACGATCAGCAAATCTCTGTAGTGGACGATATTGCCTATCCGAAAAAAGCAAAGCCGGCCATGAGCCAGGGCGTGAAATTCTTCAGTGAAATGAGAAACCTGGTAGCCACAGGGTTCTATACATCGGAGATGGGTGTAAAGGATATCGGTTATGCTGGAAATAATCCCACGCAATGGAATGGTGTGCCGGCCGATGTGCTTAGGCAATACAATGTATCCTATACGGAAAAGGAATTGAAAGAATGTGTCAGTTTTGATAAATGACCGTTATTTCACGAGTAATTTGAAGGCATGATTCCATTGGTTATGGAAAAAACCGGGAATGCACCATAAGATACATAGCGGTTCGATGGCACGGGCCGATTGCACGCCACCCATATCCATACTTTCCCATCCGAATGCTTCCAGGATCTTTATGACCGCTGATTTGGCTTCTTCATGATCTCCGCATATAAACATCGTGGGCCGGGTATTATTCTCATAAACAGGGTCCACCATTTTTGCATTTCCTACAATGCTGAACGATTTTACGAAATGCGCACCCGGGGCAGCTTCCTGTAATTGTTCCATCAATGATCTGTCCGGCGTTGTGAAGAATTTCAGGACCCCATGATCCGGTGGCGCATCGGCAATGGGGTTGGTGGTGTCGATGACCGTCTTGCCTTCCAGGTTCGTTTTGCCTGCAAGCTCAAGCACTTTCAAGGCAGCGGATCCTTTGACGGCAAGTACGACCAGGTCACCAAATCCTGCCGCTTCAGCAAATGAGCCTGTTGCAATACTGGCATTTGTTTTTTGTCGCAGGGTTTCCCTTTTGGAAATATCATGGGTGCCGATCATGACCTCATAACCATGTTTGACAAATCCATTCGCAAGTGTGATGCCGACTATGCCCGAACCCAGGACACCAACTTTTTTTGCCATAGGAATAATTATTTAATAAGATAAAACATTTTTCCTGGCAAAAATAAAAAAGCTGCCGGGAGGGCAGCTTTTGAATGAAGGAAAAGATTTTTAAAGGTTATACCCGTATGCGATATAATATAATCCCCCGACATAAGGGCTGCCGTAGCCCGTCCTGTAATAATTATTACCCAGGTTGGTGCCGCCTGCCCTGAAAACACTCTTTGTTTTGGGCGGATGGTAGCTGATCTGCGCATCTACTGAAGTGAAATAAGGCAGCGTACCGGATACGAAAGTTCCTTCATAATAGTTGTTATCCTGCCATTTCACCACCACATTGAAGCCAACATTATGACAGAAATTATCGTTCTTCAGCCCGATATTATAACGGTATTTGGGAGCATTAAAATAAGTAACGGTTCCGGTCGGTACATTGTGCAGTACATCAGAGAACACATTGCCATACAGGTTATAATTCTTGCCAAACCTGTAATCCACGCTTATACCCCAGCCTACTGTGTTCACCGCAGTGGTTGAATTCTGAACATAGGAAAGACTGGTGCTGCTGTAAGGGGAGAATACTTCATATTTATTGCCGGTCTGGGACTGCGCCACGGCCACATTCAGAATAAAGTTGGTATAGTGGGCGTAATACCAGTAAGCATCTGCCATAAAATGTTTTCCGATAAGTCCTTTATATCCTACTTCAAAGGAATTGACCGTTTCGGGTTTCACCGGTACAAATGTTGCCCTGACCAGTTTGCCGGAATCAGCCAGGGTGGCTGCACGGTAAGCCAGCACGCTTTCGGCAGTATATCCCGGAAGTGTTGAATTGAGCTTATAATAATCCTGGAACTGGGGCAGGCATCCCATCAGCACGCCTGAACCGGTGACCAGGCTGATATACTGGTTTTGATTGGATGGAAAACGATAAGCTGACTGGTAAGAGAAGCGCAGGTAATTATCTTTTACAACACGGATCGTGGCTGTCACACGCGGTGTGAATTTCCCGTCAAAATTGGTTTGTTTGTCATACCTGCCGGATGCGGTCAGCACCAACGCATCCTTGATCAGTTTCTTGGTGAGCTGTGCATAAGCACCCGTCTCTACTACATTGATCCTTCCGGCCGTATCGGCAAAAATGGTCCCTTGTGAATTCAGTTGCCAGTCTTTTACCTGCGCACCGACGAGCACCTGCACTTTGTCGGAGAAATGAAGGGCGTCTGAAAGGTTGAGTTGACCTTCTCCCACATAAAGGGCAGAACGGTCGAGGAACTGGGCACCGCCTTGTTTGATCGGAGTTGACTTGATCTGGTTAAAAGCAGCTGTGAAAGCGGCGGTTCCCGGGATCAGCCGGTTTGCATCGGCAGTTGTCCGGGCAGTCGCATGCAGCTGGAGATCACTGGGGAAAACTCCCGCATTGGCATTCTGGCGTCTTCCTTCAGAAAAAGTACCAATATAGGTCGGGAACCAGGTTGAACTCGGCGTGGCAGCTTCGTTCATGTAGGCTCCCAGTGCAGTCGCATTATAAGAGTCCCCTGCATTTTCCTTGGTCAGGTAACCGCGGACAAACCAGTTCTTTGATCTCACTTCCAGTTTATGTTGTCCCACTTTAAAATTACGAAGTGAATAACGGTCAGCACCGGTATATACCGTAGTACCCGTTCCGAAATAAGTGTTCCAGGAAGCTTCGATCTTATCATTTATCTTATAATGCACGCCGCCATTCAGTTTTACATTCAGTGTATTGTAGTCAACAAGGAGATTCTCTTCATAGCCGGTCCTGGAAATGCTTGAACCGTGATAGTACCCGTTCTTTAACCCGTTGTAGAAAGGAAACATATTGTCGATCGCAGGTTTTATGGCCGGGTTGTTGATCACTCCCAACAGTGCCCCAAATGGTGCAAATGTGTAAAACCCTGCAACCTGTGTATTCGTAGGATAGACAGGATTGCCAATAGCTGCATAATAAGTATTCAGCAAACCAACTACGTCAACACCTCCAGGCACCAAACTGGCAGTATTGGCGATGATCGTTCTCCTTGTCTTGTCCTGTACGAAATAGGAGAACCCCGCCATATCGGCACTGGTCTCGTCGCCGTAGATATTCACCCCGTTGAAATTGGGGTCATTGAAACGGTTCCCGCCCACTACTTTGCTGAGGATGCCGATCTGTTGTTTATCGCGGTAATCATTGGCCTGCCAGTCGCTCCCGCGGATCAGTTCGGCCCCCCATTTGAAGGCGATCTTGTTCCTGAATGCCTTTGCCCAGCGGAATGACCAGTTGTAATAGGGAGCTGCAGGACGTTGTTTGCTGTCCACATGCATGATCCCCTGTTTGATATCAAAACTGAATCCCTGGTATTTAAAAGGGTTTTTACTGCTGATCAGGACGGTTCCATTCATACCACCGGAACCATAAAGGGCTGAAGAAGCACCGGACAGCACTTCAATATTCTCGATGTCCATGTCGGTGAGTCCGACGATACTGCTGACAGAAAAATTAAGGCCCGGGGCCTGGTTATCCATGCCATCCACCAGTTGATTCAGCCGGGTATTGCCGCTGGCTACAAAACCATGGGTGGTCATGGTACGAAAAGTAAGACTGGCTGTGTGCACATCCACGCCTTTCAGATTGCCGATCGCTTCATAGAGAGAAGGTGCAGCGGCGCTTTTTAAAGCAGCATTGCTGAGCCGTTCAACAGTTACCGGTGCCTCCAGTAATCTTTGCGGTACCCGGTTGGCGGATACCACCACTTCCTGTCCCATTGCATTGTTTACCACGAAACTAACGTTGACCGGCTTTGAAGCATCTGAAACAGCTACTTCCTGAGTTGTATAACCAACGGATGAGAAAACAAGGGTAACGGGAAGCTTGGAAACCTTCATTTTGAAATTCCCGTTCTCATCGGTGAAAGTACCCTGCAAACTGCCCTTTATTACAACGGAGACGGCACCCACATTTTCTTTAGTGGTATTATTGCTAACCTTACCGGAAATAGTAACAGCCTGTGCATGGGCTCGTATAGAAAAGATCAGGGCAAGTACACCCAAGGTTAAAAAGCGATAGCTTTTTCTCATAATCTGATGATTTTAGTTTTGGAATCGGATGGAAAAATAAGCATTGTATTCTTTATCTAAAAATTTAATTTTTAAGCAAAAGAAAAAAATGTTGAAATCTTCATCCGGGGTTAGTTTGGCTGATTTCCAGGCCTGTTTAATTTCGGGAAATGTCAGATCTCAGCTTTCCCCGCCAGACAGCATTCTACAGGGGCAAAGTACGTGATGTTTACACAATTAACAATGACTTCCTGGTCATGATCTCATCTGACCGGATCTCAGCTTTCGATGTCATTTTACCGAGGACGATCCCTTTCAAAGGACAGGTCCTGAACCAGGTTGCTTCCACTATGCTGGAAGCGACCCGTGATATCTGTCCCAACTGGCTTATCAGCACACCGGCACCACATGCTTCTGTCGGGAAAAAATGCGAGCCTTTTAAAATTGAAATGGTGGTCAGGGGAAATATTACCGGCCATGCATGGCGCACTTATTCTTCAGGCAAAAGAATGCTCTGCGGAGCCATTTTACCGGAGGACATGAAAGAAAATGATTTTTTCCCCTTTCCCATCATCACTCCTTCCACCAAGGCAGCCGCCGGGCATGACGAGGATATCACGCCGGAAGAGATCATTCAAAATAAACTCTGCACGGAAGAGGAATGGAAGGTCATGTCTGCTTATGCTCTAAAACTGTTTGAAAAAGGGAAGCAAATGGCGATCGCGAGGGGGCTTATCCTTGCCGATACCAAATATGAGTTTGGAAAACTTGAAAATAATATCGTGCTGATGGATGAAGTGCATACGCCGGATTCCTCCCGGTATTTTTATGCCGATGGGTTTGACGAAAGGCAAAAAAAGGGGGAACGCCAAAAACAACTCAGTAAAGAATTTGTCAGGGAATGGCTGATCGCCCATGACTTTATGGGAAAGCCGGGGCAATCTGTGCCCCTCATGTCTGATGAATGGGTACAGACCATTTCAGGCCGTTATATTGAATTGTATGAACAACTGACCGGGAAAAAATTCATCCCGCAATCCTTTTCAGAGGAAGAAACATATGGGCAGATCATTGCTGCATTAAAAGACATACATGCGATCTGACCTGCCCTGAATTTAGAATTTTCTTCCCAGCGGGCAATTGTCATTGATGATGACCTGTGCCTGGATATACGTGAGCCAGTAATCCATTACGGTAACACTGAAGATCGTGCCTGAACTGTCATCCAGGATATCCCGTGAACCCCAGGAACTGAAATTCCCGTACACGATATCGCCTTCAAAAGGTTTGTTAATACCATAAGCCTGCACCACTGCATAGCCATTGATGGTCTGGACCACGAAATAATTACAGGTCAGGCTGCTGAATACGACCTGTCCCCTTTCCTTGGAATACCAGTAATTACCGTTGTTACCGTAATCACTTTTCAGGCATCCCGTAAAAAGGAATGCAAAGAGCAAGGCTGTTGCTGATAGGGTAAAAATCTTTTTCATGATTATTATTTATTATAACCTATCAGAAGATTGTGCCAAAAGAATGGCAGGTGTTAAGGGATATGTTAAAACCCTTTCTGCCTCGGGGTCCGTGTCGGGGCTGATCATATACCGATACTTATAATAAAAAGTTAAGCCAGGATCAACCCTGGATTTTTTTTGCCCTTGCCTTTGATTTATTGAAAATATTCCTGCCTTTGTCCTTCCTCATACGATGTTTTTTTTGTTCTTCTTTGGGCAAATGGATAATGTCAAAACATTCCCGGCTACAGGTACCCTTCATTTTCTTCCTGCAATCCTCGCATTGTATGAACAGGAGATGACAACCATCATTGGCGCAATTGACATGCGTATCGGCCGGTTTCCCGCACTGGTGACAGCGGGCAATGATCTCCTCTGATATCCTTTCGCCCAGCCGCTGGTCAAAGACAAAATTTTTGCCATGGAATTTATTGGGCAGTTGTTGCTTCCTGACCTGGTTGACATAGTGGATGATCCCTCCTTCCAGGTGAAAAACATTTTTGAACCCTTTGAACATCATGTATGCTGAGGCTTTTTCACAGCGGATGCCACCGGTACAGTACATGATGATATGCTTTTCCTCATTCCCTTTCATCATCTCCGCAGCCATGGGCAGTTGCTCACGGAAAGTGTCACTGGGGATCGCTATGGCATTTTCAAAATGGCCCACTTCATATTCATAATGGTTGCGCATATCGATCACAATCGTTTCCGGGTCTTCAGTCAGTCGGTTGAAATTCATTGCATCCAGGTATTTGCCCTTGTTAAACAGATCGAAAGAAGGGTCTTCAATACCATCTGCCACGATCTTGTTGCGCACTTTGATATCCAGTACATAAAAACTTTTCCCATTGTCATCTGCTGCTATATTCAGGCGAAGGCCAGTGAGAAATTTGATGGAGTTCAGGTATTTTTTCAGGAGATCAAAGGATGCGGCGGGAATACTTACCTGGGCATTGATGCCCTCATGGGCCACATAGATCCTCCCCAGCACATTCAGGGATTTGAGATGTGAATAAAGATCGTTACGGAATGCTTTAGGATCCTCGATCCTGAAATACCGGTAAAAGGAAATGGTTTTGCGGGGCGTAGGGTCCTTTTCTATACGATCCTTCAGCTCCCTCCGTGAAATGCGGTTGTGCAGGGTTGCCATTTGAATTTTAATTCGATCAGAATCTCAGTTGCAGGCTGAGCAAAATTCTAAACCGGTGCAAAGATAAATTTATTTAGCTGAAGCACGCAGGTAACTGCCGCTGAGTGCAGCGAAGCCGGCAACCAGGGCGCCGATGATCGCGGTTACGAGAATCAGCAGGACCGAACTTCCTCCGAGTGGCAGGATGGATGCAATTTTCCTGGAAAGCAGGTGATCGTTTTTCATGTCAATCCACCAGGCCAACCCTCCCCAGAGTAAAAATACACCAAGGGCACCTGCGAGCAGGGCCTTGCCGGGTTTTTGAGGCACCAATGCCGCCACCAGCAGTGCGGCAAGGGCAATACTCCACCAGGGCAGGTAGAGACCCCCGATGAAAGCCAGGGCGCCAGTAAGAACCGTTGCGGTTAAAAATTTCATATCAGTTCAAAATTAAGATTCATCTTACAAATTTCATTTTTGATCACCCAGCCCCATATCCTTTATCACTGCTTTTATTTTATCATCCAGTTTATTGTTCACTTTTTCAAATTCATCAACAGCATTCAGTGGTTCATTCACGCTAAAATAAAATTTAATTTTTGGTTCCGTGCCACTGGGCCGGGCTGAGATCAGGGTCAGGTCCTCAAGGACAAACTGCAGCACATTTGATTTCGGCAGGTCCAGTGTAAATTCTTCACCGGTAAACAGGTTTGTTTCTTTCAATGACTCGTAATCTTTCAGCATGGCCACTTTTACCCCGTTAATCTCCTTTGGCGGGTTCTTCCTGTAAGTTTCCATCATGGCTGCGATCTGTTGCTGGCCATCCATCCCTTTTTTGGTAATGGATACAAGGTGTTCCTTAAAAAATCCATACTGCCGGTAAAGATCGACCAGTTTTTCATACAGGCTCCTCCCCTTTTCTTTTTCATATGCCGCCATTTCGCATAAAAGCGCTACGGCGCTGATCCCGTCTTTGTCACGCACCTGGTGGCCGATCATCAGCCCGAAACTTTCTTCTCCTCCTATAATATAATTTTCTTTATCCTCTTTTTCCCGGATCATTTTTGCGATCCATTTAAATCCGGTGAGCACACGGTAACAACTTACCTGGTTCCGGACTGCGATCGTATCGATCATGGGCGTGGTCACGATGGTAGTGATCACCATATCATTGGGCTGGGCAATGCCTTTGGTTTTGCGGGCTTCGATCAGATAATTGAAGGCCAGCACAGCGGTCTGGTTACCATTCAACAATACCCATTTGCCTTGCAGGTCTCTGACACCGATAGCAACCCTGTCCGCATCCGGGTCCGTACCGCAAAGAATATCGGCATTGGTTTTTTCTGCCAGTTTCAATCCGTAACTCATGGCTTCACTTTCTTCCGGGTTCGGATACACAACCGTTGGAAAATTTCCGTCCGGTATTTTCTGTTCCTGCACAATGGAAACATTGGTAAACCCGAAAGTCTCTAATACGGGCGGCACCAATTTAATACCGGTGCCGTGGATCGAAGTATACACGATCTTCAGATCCTTGTGTCTGGCAATGATCTCCGGGTATACACTCAGTCCTTTGCACATAGCGATATACTGTTTATCCATTTCAGGCCCGATGAGCGTTATATTTTCATCGTATCCCGACCATTTCACATCATCCACGGATTGTATCTTATCAACTTCCTTTATGACATTTTTATCATGTGGAGGTACCAATTGGGAACCGTCATTCCAGTAAGCTTTATAACCATTATATTCTTTTGGATTATGAGATGCCGTGCAAACCACTCCCCCCTGGCATTTCAGGGTTCGTATCGCAAAAGACAGCTCAGGGGTCGGGCGCATATCCTCAAACAAATAGACCTTAATTCCATTGGCGGCAAAGACATGTGCTGCCGTTTCGGCAAAAAAACGGCTGTTATTGCGGCTGTCATGAGCGATCGCAACACTGATCGTTCCCTGGAAACATTGTTTCAGGTAATTCGCATATCCCTGTGTGGCCATCCCCACTGTGTATTTGTTCATCCGGTTGGTACCCACACCCATGATACCCCTTAAACCACCTGTACCGAATTCAAGATTCTGATAAAATGCTTCATTCAGTTCATCAGGTCTGTCTTTTTGCAGACGCAGGATCTCCTGTTTTGTATCAGGGTCGAAATTTCCGTTAAGCCATATATTGATCCTGTTTTGCGTGACCTTGTCCATGAAGCGATTTTATGGGCCTGAAAGTTATTAAAATTTAGTTTTTCAAAACTAAAAAGCATGGGGAAACGTAAATTTGTTGTTTGTCGATCCTCTCTGTGCAAAAACTTTGTATCCTCCGTGGTAAAAAAAATAATCATATCCTTAATAAGTTGCTGTGTTTTCATCAATTCTATTGCACAGCAAAAAAACGCTGACAGGAGAAAAGCTGATTCCCTTTCAAAAGAACAGGTCCGGCGCCGCACCTGGCTGGTGGCCGGAGGTAATGTAGTGGGATATAGTGCTGCCATGGTAGGTTTATACAACGCATGGTATAAAAATTACCCCCAATCCCATTTTCATTTTTTCAATGATAACAATGAATGGCTGCAAGTGGACAAGGCCGGCCATTTTTACAGCGCCTACATAGAAAGCCGGGGCAGTATGGAACTCTGGCGCTGGACCGGTATTGACCGCAAAAAAAGGATCTGGCTCGGGGGCATGAGCGGAGCCTTTTATCAAACCGTGATCGAGGTATTGGACGGATTCAGTTCACAATGGGGCTTCAGCTGGGGGGATTTTACAGGCAATATCCTTGGCAGTGGCTTACTGACTGCGGAGGAGCTGGCCTGGAATGAACAACGTATCAAACTCAAATTTTCCTTTCACCGGAAATCTTATGCTGATCCTTCGCTTAACCAGCGCAGCGATATGTTATTTGGTAAATCCCTCCCCTCCCGCTTTATCAAGGACTATAATGGCCAGTCATATTGGTTGTGCGTGAATGTGAAGGATTTTTTTCCCCGCAGCAAATGGCCTGCATGGCTGCAAGTGGACCTGGGCTATGGTGCCGAAGGCATGTTCGGCGCTTCTTCAAATATCGGGCGTGACGCAAATGGCAATATCATATTTGACCGGAGAGATATTGCCCGTCGCAGGCAATGGTACCTGGCACCCGATATTGACCTGAGCAAGATCAAAACCCGGAGCAAGGCCCTGAATTTCTTTCTCACTTTTCTCAGTGCATTCAAATTCCCTGCCCCTGCCCTGGAATTCTCACAGGGAAAATTCATGCTTCGCGGATTTTATTTTTAAGAACAGGCATGCAGGTATTAACTTGCAGGGGATTCAATGGAATTGGTTCAACAAATCGTTTTTCTCGTCATCAGCGCATTGGCAATCTTTCTTTTTACATGGAAAGTAAAGCAGATCCGCCGGAATATCTTATTGGGCCAGGACGTGATGATCAGTACACCAAAGGGCAAAAGATGGAAAAATGTATTGCTCCTGGCTTTCGGACAGAAAAAAATGTTCCGCAATCCCCTGGTGGCAGTTCTGCATTTCTTCGTCTATGCGGGTTTTATCATCATCAATATTGAGATACTGGAAATTTTTCTCGACGGGATCCTGGGCAAGCACCGTTTATTCGCTTCCCCGCTGGGTTCATTCTATACATTCCTGATCAATGCATTCGAGATACTGGCCCTGCTCGTACTGGTGGGATGCCTTATTTTCCTTATCCGCAGGAATATCATCAGGCTCAAACGCTTTACCAGCCACGACCTTGACGGCTGGCCCCGCAGCGATGCCAATTATATCCTGATCACAGAGATCCTGCTGATGGGCCTGTTCCTGACCATGAATGCATCGGATACCTTGCTGCAGTCGCGGGGAGTCGAGCCTTATGCGGTTCATCCTACCGGAAATTTTATCGTTTCGCAGTACCTGCACCCATTGCTGAACGGTTCGGGCAATGGCGTGCTGGGCAATATTGAACGAAGTTGCTGGTGGTTGCATATTGTGGGTGTATTCACCTTCCTGAATTATCTTCCTTACTCAAAACACTTGCATATTATACTCGCATTCCCCAATGCCTATTATAAAAATGAAGACCCGGCGGGGAAGATGGAGAATATGCCGGCCATTCAAAAAGAAGTGCTTTATGCCATGCAGCCGGAATTGGCTCCCGCTGCAGACCAGGCTCAGCCGCAAAAAAAATTCGGAGCCAAAGATGTATTTGACCTGGGCTGGAAAAACCTGATGGATGCTTACAGTTGTACGGAATGTGGAAGATGTACGGCTTCCTGCCCCGCCAATATCACGGGAAAAAAATTATCACCGCGCAAGATCATGATGGATACCCGCGACCGGCTGGAAGAAGTGGGGAGGAATATCAATTCAAATAAAATATTCAAAGACGACAATAAATCCCTGCTGCACAACTACATTACGGAAGAAGAGTTAAGAGCCTGCACCACCTGTAACGCATGTGTAACGGAATGCCCTGTCAGTATCAGCCCGCTGGATATCATTTTACAGCTTCGCCGTTACCTGGTAATGGAAGAAAGCAACACCCCGCCCGAATGGGCCGCTATGTTCAGCAATGTGGAGAATAATTTCGCTCCCTGGAAGTTCAGCCCCGATGAAAGGGATAAATGGGCAAAGGAAAATTAATGCCGCGCATTAGGAGATCTATTCTTCTTCCTGGTAAACCAATACCACATCGGCACACCGGTCAGCATCAGCACTAAGCCGATACCGGCTTCCCTGAATTGTGTAACAAGGGTGTTGATGAACAAACCAGCGGAAAACAGGATCACTAAGGCCGGTACGACGGGGTAGCCCCAAACCTTATATGGCCTTGGTGCATCAGGCATTTTCTTTCTTAAAATAAATACGCCCAATGCCGTGGCTCCGTAAAATAAGAATACAGCAAAGATGATCATATCCGTAAGCTGGTCAAATGTTCCGGACAGCACAAGGATACTGGCCCAGATGCATTGATAAAGCAATGAATTGGCCGGTACTGCGTGCCTATTCAATTCTCCTGCTTTTTTGAAGAACAGCCCTTCCTTTGCCATGGCATAATAAATCCGGCAGCTGGTGATGATGGTGGCATGATTGCATCCGGCCGTCGTAAGGACGATCAGTAACGCTATAAAAAGTTCCCCGTTCCTGCCCCAGAATGACTTTACCGCTTCAATGGCCGCAATACCCGTCCCGGATGAATTGATATGCTCCAGCGATTGCACGGGCAGCAGGGAAAGATAGGCCGTATTGGCCAGCAAGTAGACGGCGATCACGATAAAAACACCGATCGCGATGCCGCGGGGTACATTCCGGTTCATATTCTTAATTTCTCCGCCGACATAACCTACCGAGGCCCAGCCCTGGTAGGCCCAGAAAGCCGCCAGCATAGCAGTGAACATAGCGCTGAATGTAACGGGTTGGTGGTTCGTGGTGGTGAAATTGAATGCTGCTGACACTGAAGCATGTGAACTGGTAAGCCCGAATACCCCGATCAGGCAAAGGCTGGCAATTACGATCAGGAAGATGACCGTACTGAGCCATGCGCCTGTTTTAAGTCCCTTGGTATTGATAATCGTCAATAAAATGATCAGGACGATGGCAGCAGCTTTCACATTAAAATCCTTGAACGGATAGAAGATCCCAAAGAAATTAAAGTCATTAAGAGAAGGCAAGACAGCGGGGAGATGAACAATACTGTTCAGTGATTCGGCAAATACATAGGCCAGTGATGAAATAGCGGCTGTTTGTATGATCGTAAAAGTTGACCATCCGAACTCAAAGGCAAAAAAGCGGTTGTATATTTTTTTATAATACACATAATCACCGCCGGTATCCGCCAACAGGCCGGCCACTTCAGCATAACTGAGGGCGCCGAATAAACTGATGATGCCCCCGATCACCCAGGCGATCAGGACCCAACCCGATGAATGCAGGGCCCCGGCCATGGGCGCAACTTTTTTATACACACCGGAACCAATGATATTGGCTATGACAAAAACAATGACCAGTTTCAGTCCCAGGGTTGGTTTAAGGCTGATAGCGCTCATATAAAATGATAAAGTGAAAATTACATTTTCTCATCCGCGCTGGGTCCGTACATGCCGGGCACAGGTACTTCCAGCAGGCGCAGATAGACCGATAACTGCCCGCGGTGATGATAAAGATGATTAAAGGCCAGGTTGCGGATAGAAACTTTCCGGGGCATTTCAAAGACCACATAGTCACCCATCCGGAATTTCCACATCGTATTCAGGTTCTCATCTGTAACATCATTCAGATCGGCAAGGGCTTTATCCACATTCTCTTTGAATGCTTCTAATAAATCTTCCTTTGTAACAGTATGATAGGGTGGAAACTTCGTAGTGGCCATGTCAAAATCAGGATGATGTATGATCCTGCTTACCCAGGAGGGGATCCTTGCTACATGCAGGGCCAGTTCGCCCAGCGATTTTGATTTTTTATGCGGTGCCCAGTCCTGTCTTTCCAGGGGAACGGCCTCCAGCATTTTTTTTGTCATGGAAGATTCATGTTTCAGTTCGGCGATCAGTGCATCTTTGATCATAATTAATGATTTTAAAAATGAAAAGCAATTTAGCCCTTATTTTCAGAAAGGGACAATAGTGTCTCCTTAAAGATCTCAAACCTGGTATCCGGAATGGAATGCCCGACCTTCGGGATGATGCAGATACTGACCTTTTTTGCATTCACCAGTTTTTCTTTCCCGTACCACGCATTGCTTACCGGTACCAAACCGTCCTTTTCACCGTGCAGGATCGTCACAGGACAAGTGATGCGTGAAAGATCGTTAGAAAGCATTTTCAGGTCTTCCTTCAGGTAATACAATTCTTCAACATTGGCCTTCAACGCACCGGGTATGAATAATTTTATCACCGGGTGAAATAAAGCGGGCTGCAAAAGGAAGATCTTTTCAAATCGGGGATTTAATGCTGGCGCCGATAATGCAATGGAAGAAAACAAAGCGGGATCATCGGCTGCCATCCGAAGGGTCAGAGGGCCGCCGAAAGAATGACCCAGGATGAAAAAAGGCATGCCATTCTCCAGTTCTTTTATCAATGCTGAGATGATGACCGATTGTTCCTGCAGGTTTTTCCCTTTTCCGAATTCACTGTAACCAAAACCCGGGCGGTCCACTGCCACTATCCTGTAATGAAGCAGCAGGTCCCTGTCCATCAGGTATCTCTTCCATCGTTTCCAGCTACCGGGCGTGCCGTGGACCAGGAAGAGGGTGGGCAATGCATCCTGCCCTGTTTTCACATAATGCAGCCTGAAACCATTCACATCGGTATAAGCAGTGGTCAGGCTGATGCCTGCCGCTTCAAAAATACGCATGGCCCTTCCATCACTGATCCTGCGCGTCATAATGAATTGCGCCAGGATGACCCAGGCAATGATGATACCGGCGATGATGTATAGCAAGAACAACGGATTATTTTTAATGCTTGACAAAATTCGGGCTGGTCAGCATGGTGTATACCTGGTAGAGGGCACAGATAATAAATACAGCGCCCATCACGATATTCAGCTGTTTATTGCTGGCTTTTAATTTCTGGATCACCCATTTGCCGGCATAAATATAGATGGCCATTGCAATGATGGTACCGATACCCGCCCCAAGAGTAAAATTATTATAATGCCAGTTGGAGGTATGGAGCACACCCTGTTTGATAAAGGTTGTGCTCCACATGAACCAGAAGGGGAATTGGGCCGGGTTGACAGCCGATATGCTGACACCCAGCAGGAACCGGTTCATATTATTGTTCAGCAAAAATCCTTTTTTATCGGGCGCCTGTTTTTTGGCAGCGACAAATCCCATGATCCCCAAAAAGAGAAACAGCGCCACGGTAAGCCATCCCATGACCGTGAAGATGGTCTGATGCTGTATCACCCAGTTCATTGCGGTCAGGGTGATGCGCAGATAGATGATCTCCACGATAGCGATCCCGATACTGTACAGCCAGGCGCTTTTATAATTTTCCTGTACAGCCAGTTGCGTGGCCGTGAGGTTCACGTTTCCGAAAGGGAGCGAGCCCATCAAGCTGATCAGCAGGGGAGAAAAAAATTCCTCGAGCATATAAAAACGGCAAACATAACAAGTTTTGCAATGGAATCAGCTGGAAAAAAATCAGAATAGTGCATTCAGGGAAGCCCGGCCAATATTCACCGTTCTTGATGAACCTGCTTTTCTGCCATCATAATTGACCGACAATTCCAGGTTGTTCAGCAGGCGTTTCGTAAAACCCAGGGACCATAAATAATTTTTCCCCGGCAATAACCCATCAAGCATGATATAACTGACCGTTGTGTTAGCAGGATATTTAAATATGATATTACTGAATGTGAATTTTGCATTAAAGGAACTGCTCTGAAGAATGTTATACCGGCTTTCTGCCGTCATCGAATGGGCAGTGGAGATCTCTCCGCCATACAGCGGTGTATTCTTCTTATAATCGAGCTGGTAGTTGAGGATCAGCCTGAAGGATGAACCGCGCAGAAACGTGAAAAAAGGCGCCAGCTGGTATATGTCCAGTTGATAATTTCGATTGGCGAATTGTGGCGTATAAAGTGCATTGCTGCCTTTTTTCAGGTTCATGCTCCAGGAAAAGTTTTTGCTGACATTCCAGCGGGTGCGGAGAAGCCAGTCAACCAATTTCCGGCTTTCGTAGCCATAGGTAAGCAATGATTTCCCATTACTGCGGTGATTACTGAGGTCAAATCCCCAGCGGCTGCTCATCCGGTTGAACGAAAAAGTATTTAGGATGTCGCTGAAGGAAGTAATCAGGGCCGTATCGTTGAGCACGAATTCAAAGGGATTAAATTCAAAATTACCGGCGGCAATGGATTTACGGTTGGTTTGTAATGCTGTGAGAAAATTGATCCGGCTCAGCAGGTCTTTCATCCCTTTCAGGCCTGACCTTTTCATCAGCATCCTTGGGTTGAGGTCAAAGCGGTAATTCAGGGTAACATAATTCGCCTTGATAAAGATATTGGTTGGTGTGTAAATGCGGATGAACTTGGCCTGGTCGGGAAAGGCGGCCAGTTCAAATTCATTCAGCTGCTGCACACCGTCATTGTTATAATCGATCCATGCATATTGTCCCCGGCCCGCCGGCACTTCGAGGTATGCATAATCTTTTTTCTGTTCCTGCCCCGCCCCTACTTCATAAAATATACTCCCGTTCAAAAAGCCTTTCCATTCATTCATATTGTATTCAATACGTCCCAGGATCGTCCTGTCATCCTTTTGTTTGGAGATCACCGAATCAAATACCTTTAGCTTCCTGAAAGTGGTATTCAGTAATAATTGCCGGTGAGGATTTTTTAACAGGGATGCCTGTAAGTTGAGATTATAGCTCCTGTCGCCTTTCAGGAAATGCTGCGCCAGGGGGTATTGTGTTGTTCTCGAATAAAATGTGATGCCCAGTTTATTTTTTTTGTTCTCATCGGAACGGGCATAGAGATTATATTCATAAAACGAGAAGGCCTGGCCCGTCAATGTATCATTGGAACTGTTCCTTTGGGTGTTTTGTTCCAGCGCATACCGTAATCCAAGTCGCCAGTTCTTCAGGTGGGTCAGGCGTTTGCTCCAGTCCAGTGTGGGGCGGATGAAAATGCCGCGGTCGAAAGAAGAATGATAATTCGTGATGATGAGTTCGTCATTGAACACCCATCCGTTTTTATTGAAAAGCTGGCTGATACTGTTCTGGAAGCCATTGTAGGTATCGCTGCGATGGTAGTTGGTGAACTGGTAACTGATTAAATGAACATTGTTTTTCACACCCCCGCCCAGTCTCAGGATATTTTCATCTGCTGAATTCAAAACAAGGGGCAGGCCCCAGTCGCGGGAGAATTCAACCGTACGCAGCCGCTCCAGCGGGGAGAATTGTTTTTGCACATATTCATAATCAATGGAAGAGTTCAGTTGCCAATGAGCGGTTGTGTGAAGTTCCCTGGAACCATTCAGCTGAATTTTAGCTGCTACGCCCTTATCATTACCCTTGTCCTTTTTTGAAAAGGTATTGATATCATAACGGCTGGCTGCGAGTTCAGTTTTCAGCAAAATGTTCTTGTTGATGGCATAATCCATGCCTATACTTAAAACTTGTTGTGTCTTGGGTGTTACCAAGATCTCTGCGGGTTCAAACTGCCCTTGCTTCACACCGGCAACGGGCGCCACATATTTATATACTTTCCCATTGGCCCCGTTGAAATCAGGAATATAATCGCCATGGCCCTGTTTAACATCCACAAAACTCAAATTATACTTTGCAGAATCAGGGTTTGTTGAATAGCGGTAGAACGAATCAACTCCGTTGAAATCTCTTGCGTAGAGGATCTTATCCGCGGAAAAACTATCTACTGTAGCGATAGGATAATAGGCATTCTGGATACTGTCACCCAGGTTGGCCAGGAATTGTTTTTGATTGTTGTCAAGGCTTTGGTTGATGGTGGAATTCCTGGCGTCACTGTTGCTGAAAGCCCCGATGCGCAGTTTCAGTTTATTATTAAAATCAAATTCCTGGGAAAGATAAAGATTCGCATTGAGGTAATTCCTGTCGGCATATTCAAACTCCACCTGTATACGGCTGTCCTTTGTGATGAGACGCCTCGGCGTGAATGTGATCTCGGCAGAGTTATAATTGATCACATAATCCTGGTCCTGGCCGCGCTGTAAAAGTTCCCCGTCAAGAAAAACCCGTTCTGTGTTGGCCAATACAATAAAAAAGAATTCATTATTGGCACCCGTCATCCTGTAAGGACCCTGGTTGCCTTCCAGGCCCTGGAAGACATTACGGGTGAATTTTCCTTTAGCGATGGAAGCGCTGGCCAGGGATTTGGATAAAACATTTTTGGAAATGGCATTTTCGGTTTTAAACGCAATGCCCTGCAGGCGTTTATAAAAGTTGAGAAAATAAGACTGGTTCTGCCGGATATCGATATCACCCAGGCTGAGCTGCCAGTTCTTTTTTTTGAATTGCAGGTATACCTGGTCGAATTCATTCAGTTGCTGTGTGGTCCCGTCGGGCTGAATAGGAATATTATTATCCGTAATGGCCGCCTGGATCTCGATGCTGTCGCCCAACAGGCCGCTGAGTTGCAGGTTGAGATTTGAATTCACCACCGTGCCCTGGCTGTTGCCAAAACCGATCTGGCGCCCGAAGCTTCCCTCTGCTTTCAGGGTCCCGAAATCAAAGAAATTTTTCTGCGTTACATTGATATTATCGTTGATGACAAGTGGAAATGCGTCAGGTCTTTTGAGCAGGCTGTCGTAATTATTATGCTGCAGTACGGCATTCCATTGAAAGGGAAATACCCGGTAAGAAACTTCAAAACTATCTGCAAGGGGTTTTTTGATCCAGCGCAGCACTGCTTTGACTTCATCCAATGAATAGTCAGCCGCAGGTATATTTTTTATCCTGAATGTTTTGGGGACTATACTGAAAGTGTCGATCAGAACACTATCGGCACCGGTCATTATTTTTTTGATCCGGAAATTGGATTGTTTTGCAATGACCGGCAGCTGCGCCCTTGTTTGTTCAAACAATAACAGGGAAATAGCGGCAAGGAATATTTTGAAAATGAATTTCAATAATATTGGTTTAGGTTTCAATAGGTTGGGATTGGCGGCCTTGAGCATGGCGAAGAGGCGCCCTTCGACTTGCTCAGGGGACTATACAAAGGTAAAAAAGGTAGCCGGTAATTGGAACTACAAAAAGATTCCGGCAGAGGCGCCGGAATGTCATGCAATCAAAATAATTTAAGATCATTTCTCCGCCACAAAAGCAGCCGCAGCAAACTCCCGATTAAGGCGTGCAATATTTTCAATGGAGATTCCTTTGGGACAAACGGCTTCGCAGGCACCGGTATTTGTGCAGGCGCCAAAACCTTCCTTGTCCATCTGTGTCACCATATTCAGGGCCCGGGTCCTTCGTTCAGGATTGCCCTGAGGCAACAGTGCAAGATGAGAAACCTTGGCAGCTACAAATAACATGGCAGAAGAATTCTTGCAGGCAGCCACGCAGGCTCCGCAGCCGATGCAGGCAGCTGCAGCAAAGGCAGCATCGGCCTTATCTTTTTCAATGGGCGTGGCATTGGCATCCACCGAGCTGCCCGTATTGGCAGAAATGAATCCACCGGCCTGGATGATACGGTCGAAGGCTGTACGGTCAACGATCAGGTCTTTAATGACTGGAAATGCATTGGCCCGCCAGGGCTCCACCACGATCGTATCCCCATCCTTAAATGCGCGCATATGCAGTTGGCAAGTGGTATTATGCTGCCAGGGGCCGTGCGGGCGGCCATTAATATACATAGAACACATGCCACAGATACCTTCGCGGCAGTCGTGGTCAAATGCAATCGGCTCCTTTCCATCCCGGATCAGTTCCTCATTCAGCACATCAAACATTTCCAGGAAACTCATTTCTGTTGAAATGTCTTTTACCGCGTAGGTCTCAAAACTTCCCTTACTGCCGGCATTTTTCTGCCGCCAGACCTTGAGTGTTAGATTCATTGTAGTTTGTTCCATAGGCCTCACCCCCAGCCCCCTCTCCTACAGAGAGGGGGAGGAAGTTTTTTTAATTACAAGTTGTCGGATCGTTATGAATGGCTGTTAATGCATTCCATAATTTCTCACAGGTTGTCTCACAGGCGATCGCTGCGGCATCCTGTTCCTTTTCCGGCAATGCATCTATATCCTTTGCCAGGATGGCAGGTTCATCAAAATCATTCTCGTGCACAATGAAATAGGTCTCATTGCAATGAAGATCGGTGTAATGTTCACGCAAGCCTTTCAGTTTCGACTGTGCCGTAAACGGCTGCTGGGCTTCGAACGCATATAAACCGCCCAATGAAGAAGCCACTGAACCGTTATTCCCTTCACAGGTATCTACCAGGTCCCTGATGGCCGGCAGGTTGCTTTCAATTTGTTCATTGCCAAGACTGGCCGCAAAATCCTTCCACATCATATAATGCCCTCTCTCTGTATCCGCGATATCCGAATAGCCGCAGGTTTCCCAGCTTTCAGCAACAGTATTAATGAAAGCGGCATATTCACCGGAATATTTTTTAAGTTTTTCCACCGGTAAAGTGCCGTTGCTCCAGGCTTTATAGAATGGATGATTCAACAAATCCCATTTTTCAATGATCGAGTTTAGACGTTGTTGGATGTTCATTGGTTTTATTTTAGGTTAAAAAAAATCTTATTTATATACCCTCGTTGAAGGTTTCACCGTTTCATACACCAGCGGCTCTTTATTCATCTGCCAACTCCCCTCCCCCTGGTATTCCCAGGCAGCCACGTAAAAATAATTGTTATCATCCCTTTTGGCTTCACCATCCTCCGTCTGGTATTCTTCCCGGAAATGTCCGCCGCAGCTTTCATTGCGTTGCAGGGCATCCATGCACATCAATTCCCCCAGTTCGATGAAATCAGCTACCCTTCCTGCTTTATCCAGCTCAGGATTCATTTCATTGATCTCACCGGGTATTTTCAGGTCAGTCCAGAATTCTTTTTTCAGTTGTTGAATTTCTTTGATGGCTTCCTGCAGGTCCTTTGCATTACGGGCCATCCCGCATTTATTCCACATAATCTTTCCCAGTCGCTTGTGAAAACTCTCCACCGTTTGTTTTCCATTAATATTCTTCAGGCCATTGATCCTTTCCGAGACTGCTTTTTCCGTTTCCTCGAATGCCTGATGCGTTAGCGGTATGGGTTTGGTAGCAATCTCATCAGCGAGGAAATTGCCAATGGTATAGGGAATTACAAAATAACCATCTGCGAGACCCTGCATCAGCGCTGAAGCGCCGAGACGATTGGCTCCATGATCGCTGAAATTAGCTTCTCCCAGGCAATACAATCCTTTCACCGTGGTCATAAGTTCATAATCCACCCACAGTCCCCCCATCGTGTAATGAACAGCCGGATATATCCTCATTGGGACTTCATATGGGTTTTCGCCGGTGATCTTTTCATACATATCAAAAAGATTACCGTATTCCTCTTTCACAACTTCCCTTCCCAAACCGATCAGTGTCTTTTCATCAGCATTATGCATACCCCGCTTGCCGGCTTCCGTTTTCCCATATTTATTGATAAGATTGTATTTGAAATCGAGGTATACAGCCTGACGGGTCGTACCTACGCCATAACCTGCATCACATCTTTCCTTGGCAGCCCGGCTGGCCACATCCCGCGGCACCAGGTTCCCGAAGGCGGGATAGCGCCGTTCCAGGAAATAATCGCGATCCTCCTCAGGGATATCGTTAGCCGAACGTTTTTCATCTTTATTTTTCGGCACCCAGATCCGCCCGTCATTCCGCAATGATTCGGACATCAGTGTCAGCTTACTTTGATGATCGCCTGTTACCGGTATGCAGGTAGGATGGATCTGCGTGAAACAGGGATTGCCGAACCATGCTCCTCGTTTATGCGCTTTCCAAATGGCTGTCACATTGCTGCCCATGGCGTTGGTTGATAAATAAAAAACATTCCCATATCCACCGGTACAGAGCAATACAGCATGGCCGAAGAACCTTTCCAGTTTACCGGAGATCAGGTCACGGCAGATAATACCTCTTGCCTTGCCATCGACGATCACCACATCCAGCATCTCATGCCGGTTATACATCTCCACATTTCCCAATGCTACTTGCCGCTCCAGGGCCTGGTAAGCTCCAAGCAATAACTGCTGACCTGTCTGACCCGCCGCATAAAAAGTTCTTTTGACCTGCGTACCGCCAAAAGAACGATTATTCAGCAAGCCGCTGTATTCCCGTGCAAAGGGAACACCCTGTGCCACGCACTGATCAATGATATTGACGCTTACCTCCGCGAGTCGGTGAACATTGGCTTCCCGGGCGCGATAATCTCCTCCTTTGATGGTATCATAGAATAAACGGTAGATGGAATCTCCGTCATTCTGATAATTTTTTGCAGCATTAATGCCACCCTGCGCGGCAATACTATGGGCCCTTCGCGGGGAGTCCTGGAAACAAAATGCCTTTACTTTATAGCCCAGCTCTGCCAGCGAAGCAGCTGCAGATGCTCCTGCCAGACCTGTACCCACTATAATGATCTCCAGCTTTCTTTTATTAGCAGGATTTACCAGTTTACAATGGCCTTTGTACTCATTCCATTTGTCTTCCAGTTTTCCAGATGGTGTTTTAGCATCCAGCATGGACAGTTTAAATTAATTATTTGTCATCGTTCAATTCGCAATTCATCGTCTGTTGCGCCGGCCTGCCGGTTTACCTGCCGAAGGCAGGCAGGCAGGTCGCACACTTCATCGTTCCGAATTCTATTCATCAAATAATATCATCCCTTAGAGGTTTCAAAAAACATTAATCATCTATATAAATGCCGCTCCTTCGGAGTTGATCAAAATAACTTAAATATCAAACCTTAAACCTCATTTCACCCATCCCAGGTACATACTTACCGGCATCATGGCAAATGCCAGGCAAATGATAATCGAATAACCTATACCAGCCCCATTCAACAATCTCAAATATCTTTTGTTGCTTACCCCGATCGTCCTGAAAGCGCTCTGAAATCCATGCAGCAAATGCCAGAACAGGGAAATGACGGCCACAACATAAAGAATGACCACCCATAATTCACTGAAGGTTGATTTCATCAAGGCAAAAAGATTGTGAACTGACCGGCCATTTGGTAAAACTGTTTCTTCTATCCCTGTAAAACGGGAAGGTATCCAGAAATGCGTCCAGTGGATGACCAGGAATAATAAAATGATCGTTCCGAGCAGGCCCATACTGCGGCTATACCATTTGCTGCCATGGTTGCCCATCGGTACGCGGTAACCGGTTTTTCTTTTTCCCCGGTTCTGAAACACCAACACCAGGCCCTGGATGATATGGATGAAAAAACCCAGGAATAAGCCCACTTCCAGTATCCTGATCAGGATCATGGATCCCATGAAATGAGCCACTGTATTGAACATCACGCCGCCATCATTGGCCCAGATACAGGCATTGATGCCGGCATGCACAACCAAAAAGCTGATGAGGAACAAACCCGTTAAAGCCATTACCCATTTTTTACCGATCGAAGAAGTGAAAGTGGCTGCAAGGTCCATAACGGAATGGGGTTGATTGCGTTTTGCGCAAAATTAACACCCGCACGCTAAATAAAACAGAAAAAAATGATGATACAGGTAATAGAATGATATGAGGTCGGTCAGGCGATTTTAACCGCCTGATATAAGCCTGACGGCCATTTCGCCATCTATTTTCCTGAATAAATGAAAGGGTTTGTAGGTGCGCCAGTTATCCAGTTCCATTAGCCCGATATACTGATCGAGATGCGCCTTTTTAAAATCATACTGCGTTTGCTCGGGCATATTCAGGCAAACCGTCCAGCCTTTTTCATCGGTCACATTCTCATATAATTCCTCATAATATTCTTTGCCGTCACTGTGATAGTTCAGCACATTCTCCCCGATCAGGATGAATTTGAAGATCCCTTCCTTCATGAACACGTCCAGCACTTCCCGCTTTAATTCCATGATATCATTCTCGATGGCGTCATTCCATTCACCAATCAGTTCGATCACGGCATATTTTTCTTCATAATCCGCAAGCAACACCTTTAAATAGAGCGTCCGGCTGCCGAAATCATCCCACTGGGGATGGATATAATAATTGTAGACCGTCTGTGAAAACTCGAATTCGGAATATTCGCGGCCATAAAAAGGGGAACGTTTATCCTCTTCACTGATATAAATATGGCGCCAGTTATAATAGGGTTCGATATCCTGCATAGCTGATGCAAATTTAATGAAGGATATGAGATATGCGATACGGATGCGCGAATCGCGTATCCTAAAAGTGAACCACGGAAAACAGGAACCTTACCAGGAATATGCCAAAGATGAAAAGAAACCGCTGCCAGGTCTGCCTGCTGGTATGGTCTTCTATCAAAAAAAGATAGCGGATAGGCAGGTAACAGATCATGAACAGGATCCCCATCATGAAAAATAAAAAAATGATATCAACGAATGTGTCGATGCGTTCTCTTACCATCATGCCCATGACACCTGTTTCCCAGAAAATGAAACTGAGTACCGATACAGAAACAACCAGGCATATATCACTGACCAGTTCCCGCCGGAATAAAAATTGTTTCGAGTAGCGTCCAGGGTCTTTGAGACGGAACTTTGTCCTGTATACCATCCAGGTAAGCAATAGGGATCCCAGCATACAGAGCGGGATGGTATAACTGTTGATATACGCATCTTTTACAGGGACCCGGATATGGAACATTTTATACACCGCTCCCATCGAAAAGATCATCACAACGATAAATATGAACCAATGGCCCACGACAAGGAAAAAAACATAGGGGATCGTCCTGAATTTTTCGCCGGCTGTCGTGACCCGGTAACTCAGCGGCAGGTGCTTCAGCCATGAACCGGTTGTATATAAAATCAGTGCTCCGAAGAGCAGAAAGGAAAACCAATCCAGCTTTTCTTCCCTGGGCAGGACCGGAAAAATAAAACTCAGTGCCATGGAAATGCCGAGCACAAGCCAGTCAAAATAGGCGGCCCGGTTGGCTTCAATATGATCCTGGAAAGAGGGCATGGAAGGGGTCGATGATCATTTTCCAAATGAATCCGCAGCTTTTTTTACACTTCCGTATTTCAGCAATAATTGTTTCGTCTTTTCATAATCTGTTGAATGTATCTTGGCCATCAGCATTTTCACGCCCCGATCCACGAGTTTGTCATTGCTGAGCTGCACATTCACCATTTTGTTGTCCTCAACCCGGCCGAGTTGGATGAAAACAGAAGTGGAGATCATGTTCAGCGCCAGTTTTTGCGCCGTCCCGCTTTTCATCCTGGTACTGCCCGTCAGAATTTCCGGGCCCACCACCACTTCCACGGGGAAATCAGCTACCTCACTTACGGGGGATTCGGGGTTACAGGATATACTTCCTGTCACGACCCCGTTCTTCCTGCAATGTTCCAGCGCCCCAATGACGTAGGGCGTGGTGCCGCTGGCAGCGATGCCGATCACTACATCTTTTTCACTGATATCATATTGCTGCAGGTCTTTCCATCCCTGTTCGGTATCATCTTCGGCATATTCCACCGCATTCGTTATCGCTTTTTCACCCCCTGCAATAATGCCGATCACCAACCCATATTCAATCCCGAAAGTGGGCGGACATTCGCTGGCATCCACAATACCCAGCCTTCCGCTGGTACCGGCACCTATATAGAATAACCGGCCACCCATAAGCATTTTATCTACGACGGCATCAACGAGTTTTTCGATCCGGGGAATCGCCTTTTCCACGGCAGCAGGCACTGTTTTATCTTCCTGGTTAATGCAGTCCAATAATTCCCGGATGCTCATCTTTTCCAGGTGACGGTAGTGGCTGGCCTGTTCAGTGATCTTTTGAAAACTCATGGTTTTGTTCGCTCGTGATATGCGATCAATCCTTCCATCGGGTTCTTCAGGATCTTACCCGGTTGAAATTCATAATCCGCACAAAGTTGTTTGATAATATCCTGAAAAACAAATGAGACGCCGCCGGTAAAATGCACCGGGTATCTTTTGGTTTCCCTGAACCGGGCAAGGTGTATATGAAAAAAATCATGTAACCCGTCTTCAATGATATTTTCAATCATATAATGTCCCCTGTTCTCCGCCAGGAATTTTGTAAACCCCGCGAGGTAAC
>CAZZDQ010000032.1:0-32218 GCA_964652845.1 uncultured Chitinophaga sp. | reverse complement strand
GAGACCAATTTCTGTAAAACTAACTGCCGTAACACTGCTTATTTGTGGTTTAACTGCTGTAAAAGCCCAGGTAACATCCATTAACGTTGTAACAACCGCCGTTCCTTTTCTGCGCATTTCGCCTGATGCCCGTTCGGGAGGCATGGGAGATATTGGCGTGGCCACTTCACCCAATGCTTATGCAGGCCTCTGGAATGCAGGGAAAGTTGCATTCAATTCAATGAGCGGAGGAGTTGGCGCTACCTACACTCCCTGGCTGCATGACCTGGTAACGGACGTTTACCTCGCAGACCTCGCCGGTTATTATAAATTCGCCGATAACCAGGCCCTGTTTGCTTCTGTCCGCTATTTTAGCCTTGGAAACATCACCTTCACTGACAACCTCGGAAATGATATTTCCAAGGGACGCCCCCGCGAATTCGGCATTGACGTGGGTTATTCACGCAAGCTGAATGCCAAGAACGGAATTGGTATCGCTTTAAAGTATATCAACTCCGCCCTGGCTAACGGATTCACTTCCGGGAGCACTACATACAAGACCGGCAATTCTGTTGCTGCTGATTTAGGCTGGTATCACAACGGTATAAAAGCATCCGGCAGCGGCTGGACCTTCGGCGTTACCCTGACCAATCTAGGCTCTAAAATAGCCTATACCAACAACGCCGATGCAAAAGATTTTATACCGGCTAACTTAGGTTTGGGGACCACATACACCAAACAATACAATGCAAAGAATAAGATCACACTGGGCCTCGATATCAACAAACTGATGGTGCCCACTCCTCCCAATGTCGGCGATGCCGCAGGACTGGCCAAATACAGGAGCACCAGCGTCATCAGCGGATGGTTCAAATCATTCGGGGATGCCCCCAGCGGATTCAGCGAGGAGATCAAGGAATTCCAGCTTTCTGTGGGTGCTGAATACTGGTATAACAGCCAGTTCGCTTTAAGGGCCGGATATTTTTATGAGAACAAATACAAAGGAAACCGCCGTTATTTCACCACAGGACTGGGCATTCATTACAATCAATTCGGTTTTGATTTCGCTTACCTGATCCCTTCAGGCAGTGGTGTAAGCCGCAACCCGCTTTCCAACACGCTTCGCTTCACCGTTATGTTTGACCTGGGAAATGGTAATAATTCCAAGATGAAGACGAAGACGAAAACAAAATAATATAGTAGAGTTTTTGCAAAAGAGCCCTTCCTATCGGAGGGCTTTTTTGTTGCAGGACAGCAAGCTTTTCTTTCACATATTTGCATTCTAAATTCAGGAACATGTCTTACCGGATTGGCTCTGGAATAGATTTTCACCGTTTGACCGAAGGAAGGGACCTGGTACTGGGCGGCGTCCGCATTCCCTATCATAAAGGAGCCCTGGGACACAGCGATGCCGATGCACTGCTGCATGCAGTATGCGATGCCCTGCTCGGAGCCTTGTCCCTGGGGGATATCGGAAGACATTTCCCCGATAGCGATGAACAATATAAGGGAATCGACAGCCGCATCCTTTTGGAAAAGACAATGGATATTATCAGGGAAAAGAATTACACAGTGGTGAATGCTGACTGCACGGTTTGCCTGCAGGAACCCCGGATCTCGCCGTATGTGAATGACATGAAGAAAAATATGGCAGCCCTGCTCGGTGTTTCCGCCGAAGACGTTTCCGTCAAAGCCACCACGACCGAAAAAATGGGATCCATCGGGCGGGAAGAGGGTGTGATGGCATTTGCTACGGTATTATTGAAACAGGGCTGATGCTCTCCGTGCAGTGCATTGGGCTATCTTTGCCCGCATGTCGGCCATCAGGATCAATATCATCAACCGTTCCGGTAATCCTTTACCGCAATATGCCACCGAAGGATCATCGGGAATGGACCTGCGGGCATGGATGGATGCACCGGAAATTTTCAAACCGGGGGAAAGAAAACTGATCCATACAGGTTTATTCATTGAAATTCCACCGGGATATGAAGCACAGATCAGGCCCCGCAGCGGTCTTGCGATCAATAGCGGTATCACCTGTCTGAACTCACCGGGCACCATTGACAGTGACTACAGGGGTGAGATCAAGATCATCCTTGTGAATCTTTCAGGGGAGGAGCAGGTCATACGCAGCGGTGACAGGATCGCACAGATGGTCATTCAGAAAGTGGAAAAAGCGGATTGGGCTGTGACCGGGGAACTGGCGGCCACGCAACGAAATGAAGGAGGCTTCGGACATACCGGAAAATCATAAAAGGATCTTCATGAAAATCTTTTTTTCCCTTATCCTCGTACCGGTCATCTTTCTCTGGTCCTGTCATCCGGGGAAAAAAATTCAAAACGCTATTTCAAAGCGGGATACGGTGACGGCCGTTCATGATTCCACAGCCATTTACCATAATGATTCGATCGCATTCATCAGGGAGAATTATCACCGGATCACCGGTCAGCATATCGATTACACTACATTCTCTGCCAAAATTGACGTGGACTATTTTGAAGACAATGGTAAGAGAAGAGGGGTCACTGCGCATGTGAGGATGTATAAGGATAGCCTCCTTTGGATCTCCATCACCGGCCCGTTGGGCATTGAAGGCATGAGGGCCTATATCACGCAGGATTCCGTGAAAGTTCTGGACAAGCTCAACAAAAAGATCATCCTGCGCAGCGTCACTTACCTGCAGGATGTGACTGAACTGCCGGTGGATCTCTCCCTTGTGCAGGACCTGCTGGTGGGCAATCCTGTATTTCTGGACTCGAATATTGTTTCCTACAGTACGAATCCCGGGACGATCTCCCTGCTGAGCATCGGGGAGAATTTCAAGAACCTTTTCACCATTGATGCCGACAGCAAACGCACGATCAGCAGCAAGCTGGATGACAAGGACCCGCTGAAGAACCGCACCTGTCACCTGGCCTATTCCAACTATGAACCGAACGGAAGCATCCAGTTCCCCACTTACCGGGATATCAATGTGGCGGAAAAAAAGAAACTGGAGATCCTGCTCGATTTCAAACAATTTGCCTTTAATGAAACGTTAAGTTTCCCTTTCAACATCCCTAAAAATTATAAAGAGGATTGACAAATAAAATTTATTTTGCGCTACAGCGTTTTGAAATACTCCGGCCCTTTTTGATCACCCAACCCGTTTATCTATGAGAAAGACCACCCTCTTCATCTTCGTGTCTCTATTTGTTTGCGGTTTCCTGGTCCGGGCGCAGAACCCCCAGCAGGACAAAGCGAAACTGGAACAGGAAAGAAAGGACCTGGAAAAAGAGATCTCTGATATGCAGGCGCTTTATAGCCAGGTGAAAGGTCAGACCAATAAGGCCATGGGCCAGCTGAGCCTGATCAATGGAAAGATCAACCTGCAGGAACGCTATATCAGCAATATCAACAAACAGATCCGCTCCATTGATGATGATATTTACATCAGCGAACTGGAACTCTACCGCCTGCAGAAACAGCTGGATACCCTCAAAAAGCAATATGCCAGCATGGTGGTCTATGCCTATGAGAACCGTAGTAATTATGATTTCCTGAATTTCATATTCTCTGCCGAAAGTTTCAATGATGCCTTGCACCGGATCGCTTACCTGAATACCCTGCGGCATTACCGGGAAAAACAGCTGGGCGATATCAAGGAAACGCAGCAACTCATTGTGCAGCGGAAAGTGCAACAGGTAAGGATCAAGGCCGACAAGAACGATGCCCTGACCAACCAGACCCGGCAAATGGATGAATTGGCTTCCCAGAAGGATGAGAAAGCCAAAGTGGTGTCCAAATTAAAATCACAGGGCAAGGACCTGCAGAAGCAGATCACTGTAAAGAAAAAAAGGGATAGCCAGATCGAAAGCAGGATCACCAGTGTGATCAACAGGATCAAAAAAGATGAAGAAGCCAAAGCGAAGGCTGAGGAGGCGGCCCGTTTGAAAGCGGAGGCAGAGAAGAACCCGGTCGGCAATACAGTAACCGCTAACCCAACCGGTAATAATACAACTGCAGTCAATCCCGCAAATTCAAAAACAACCACCACAACCTCAAAACCGATCACGGTTTGGAATACTGCCGAGGACCTGAAACTGAATACCGATTTTGAATCGAACCGCGGCCACCTGCCCTGGCCCGTGGATAATGGTTATGTCAAGATCCATTTTAGCAACTATTCGATCGAAGGAACCGACCTGAAAGGCGTCAACCCGGGCATCACGATCTCCACGCAGGTAGGAACATCCGTAAAATCCGTTTTCCAGGGAGAAGTGGTGGATGTGTATAATACCGGGGAATCATGGGCGGTGACTGTCCGCCATGGGAAATATTTTACCGTTTACAGCAATCTCGGCAATGTGAATGTCAGCAAGGGGTCTTCCGTTTCCACGGGACAGACGATCGGGAAAGCCGGGCAGGATGATGACGGGAGCGGGGGGATGGTCGATTTTATTTTAATGGTGGAGAACAGGAATGTGAACCCCGAATCGTGGCTGCATCGTTGAAGTTCATAAAAATCTTTCGTATAATTTCTCATACTGCGGCACTACTTTGCTGATATCATAATCCAGTGCATGGGCGGCAGCTTCCACTTTGAATTGTTTGAGGGTCTTTTCATCACTGATGATCGATAGTGCATCATTGGCCATGGCGTCAATGTCCCCTACGGACGCCATATAACCCGTTTTACCCTGTACAATTATTTCAGGTAAACCTCCTGCATTACTGGATACCACCGGTACGCCTGCAGCCATCGCTTCCAGGGCAGCGAGCCCGAAGCTTTCATATTCCGAGGGTAATAGAAAAAGATCTGCAATGGCCATGATATCTTCCATCTGTTCCTGCTTACCGACAAAACTGATCTCATCGCATAGTTTGAGTTCGCGGCAAAGGCTTTCCGCTGCAGGACGCTCCGGGCCATCGCCCACAAACAAGAGACGCGAAGGGACCTTTTTATTGATCCCGTTAAATACTTTGATCACATCGGGAATACGTTTCAGCTTTCTGAAATTGGATGCGTGCATGATGACCTTCTGTCCCTGTGGCGCGATCACTTTTTTAAAGGCATCGATCGGCTTGCGCCGGAAACGGCTGACATCGATGAAATTCACGATCACTTCGATCTCTTTTTTGATATTGAAATGCCGGTAGGTCTCTTCCCGGAGATTTTGCGAAACGGCTGTGATGGCATCGCTTTCATTAATGGAAAAGGTGACTACCGGTGTCAGGGTCTTGTCCCTGCCCACCAGGGTGATATCCGTTCCGTGGAGGGTGGTGATCACCGGTATCTTTTTCCCTTCTTTTTCCAGGATCCTTTTTGCCATATACGCTGCGGACGCATGGGGAATGGCATAGTGTACATGCAACAGGTCCAGGTTATTGTTTTTAATGACATCCACCATGGTACTGGCCAGGGCGGTCTCATAAGGCGGATAATCAAAGAGCGGGTAAGCCGTCACCTGCACTTCATGATAAAAGATATTGGGTGTAAAAACACCCAGTCTTACAGGCTGCTGATAGGTGATAAAATGCACATGGTGCCCTTTTTTCGCCAGGGCGATACCCAGTTCGGTGGCGAGCACCCCGCTGCCGCCGAATGTGGGATAACAAACAATTCCAATTCGCATAGATAAAATTTTGGGAGGGCTAAGGTACTTGATTTACCGGATGCAGACCGACCGTTCATATTATAAATTTGTCCGGCAAAACCGCTTCAGTTATTTTTATCCAAACTAACGGATATGTTAAGATCACTCACCATATTGCTCTTCTTCCTGCCGGTCCTGCGTTCAGCAGCCCAGCAGGACGATTCAATATTCATCAGGAAAATAGCGGACGAGGTGCTCCTGCACAGCGGGGCTTATGATAACCTGCATGAACTCACCAAGAAGATCGGCGGCAGGCTTTCGGGTTCACCGCAGATGTACAAAGCCGAGACATGGGGAAAAGCAACACTTGAAAAAAGCGGCGCCGATAAAGTGTGGCTGCAGGAATGCATGGTGCCCCACTGGGTAAGGGGCGGGGAAGACCTGGCAATTGCCCAGGAAGTAAAAATTGCAAACCCGGATAAACCCAGCGCGTATTTGGCACAGAAAAAACTGGACATACTTGCCCTGGGTAATTCCTATGGAACCGTTACCGGAGGTATCAAAGCAGATGTGGTGCTGGTGAATTCATTTGAGGAACTGGAAAAAAAGAAAGACAGCGTAAAGGGGAAGATTGTTTTTTATAACTATAAGTTCAATCCAACTTTCATCAATGCGTTTCAATCCTATGGCGACGCAGTGAAATACCGGGGCCAGGGACCCAGCCGGGCAGCCAAATACGGAGCGGAAGCGGTGATCGTAAGAAGCATGAGTCACAGCACTGATAATAACCCGCATACCGGGGCCACGCGATACGACACCCTGTATAAGAAGATCCCCGCTGTTGCGATCGGTTTGCAGGATGCAGACTGGTTGAGCAATGAATTGGGAAGCGGGAAACAGGTCACAGTTCAGTTAATTACAAACGGACATTTTTTACCGGATACCATTGGGCATAATGTGATCGGTGAACTGACGGGGACAGAATTCCCAGAGCAATACATTACAGTAGGCGGCCACCTGGATTCATGGGACCCCGCCGAAGGCGCCCATGACGATGGAGCAGGGGTAGTGCAGACCATTGAAGTGATGCGGGCCCTGAAAGCGATCGGGTATAAACCCCGCCATACGATCCGTTTTGTGCTCTTTGCCAATGAGGAGAATGGATTGCGGGGCGGGACAAAATATATGCAGGAAGCAAAGACAAAGAACGAGAAACATGTTTTCGCACTCGAAAGCGATGCAGGCGGTTTCACGCCCCGTGGCTTTGGGTTCAATACCAGTGATGCTGTACTGATGAAAGTGAAACAATGGGCTGCTTTGCTGAAACCCTACGGATGCGATAACCTTGAAAAAGGCGGAGACGGCTCGGATATCGGCCCCCTGCAGGCACTGGGTGCGGTCACCGCGGGACTCAGCCCCGATTCACAGCGTTATTTTGATTATCATCATGCCCGTAATGATGTGTTCGAGAATGTGAACAAGCGTGAACTGGAACTCGGCGCATTGAATATGGCGGCATTGATCTACCTGGTGGATAAATATGGCTTTTAATCATGCTGATCCAGACCTTACAAACCATATTCCGGGAAGATCTCCAAAAACTGAAAGCGGAGATCAGTCTTTATACAGATGAATCCAGGATCTGGATAATTGATAAACAAATTGCCAACTCCGCGGGTAATCTTTGCCTTCACCTGGTGGGCAACCTGAATAATTATATCGGTGCTGTTATCGGGCAAACAGGATATATCCGGAACAGGGACCAGGAATTTTCTTTAAAAAATATTCCGCAGGCGGAGCTGATAAAAAAAGTTGAAGACACGATCATTGTCGTGGAAAGATCTCTTGAGAAGTTGAAAGAAAGCGACCTGGAAAAAGAATATCCGCAACTGGTCTTGAAAGAAAAAACCTCCACCGGGTTTTTCCTCGTTCACCTGGCCGTGCACCTGGGCTATCATTTGGGGCAGGTGAATTATCACAGGCGTTTACTGGGATAATAATGTGCGGAGGGAATTCTCCACTTTTCGGAAAGGAAAACTCCTGACGAGCTTATACATCTGAGCTTTTATTTCTTTGGTGCAAAGATTGGTAATGCTGCCTTCGTGGGGCCCCCTCCCCGCGCTTCGCTCCTTCGCTTCGCGAACCCCCGAAGGAAGAGGTGAATAATTCCCTTTATCAACATCAGCGCCTACTTTTTTATATGCGTCCCTGAATGGAATACCCTGTATAACGAGCTTATTCACTGATTCAACTGTAAAGAGAAATTTATACTTTTCGTCCTCAAGGATATTTTTCCTGATCTCGATATTTTTCAACATGAGTTGCAACATGTCAATACATTGATTCAATGTGCCGAAGGCGGGGAATAAATGTTCCTTCAGCAATTGCAGGTCGCGGTGATAACCGGAAGGCAGGTTGGTGGTCATCATCGTGATCTCATTGGGCAGGGCCCTGATACGGTTACAGTGACTGCGGATCAGTTCAAATACATCCGGGTTTTTTTTGTGGGGCATGATGCTGCTGCCAGTTGTTAATGCTGCAGGGAAAGAAATAAAGTCAAAGTTTTGATTGAGATATAAACAGGCATCCATGCTGAACTTTGCCAGTGTATCCGCTACATTGGCCAGAGCCTGTGCGACGATCCGTTCTGTTTTTCCTCTTCCCATCTGCGCATAGACCACATTATAATTCAGCTCATCAAAGCCGAGCAATTTTGTAGTTAATCTTCTGTTGATGGGAAAGGATGAACCATACCCCGCAGCTGAACCCAGGGGATTTTTGTTGACCACATCATAAGCGGCCCTGAGCGGAACCATATCATCGGCCAGGCTTTCTGCATAAGCGCCGAACCAAAGGCCGAAAGAAGAAGGCATAGCCAGTTGGAGATGGGTATAACCTGGCAACAAATGATTTTTATATTTTTCACTCTGCCGCTGCAGCAGGTCAAACTGCGGCAAGATGTTTTTCACCAGCTTCTCCAGTTCACTGCGTAAATAAAGTTTGATATCTACCAGCACCTGGTCGTTGCGGCTGCGGGCGGTATGAATTTTTTTCCCGGCATCACCCAGTTTTTTTGTCAGCAAGTACTCAACCTGCGAATGGATATCTTCTATATTTTTTTGAATGGCAAATTCAGACCGCTGAATTTGCCGGTAGATATGCTGTAATTCCTTTTTGAGCCGGGAGGCTTCATTTTTTTTTATCAATTTAACAGCAGACAGCATTATTACATGCGCAATACTTCCGAGCACATCGAAAGGAGCCAGTAACAGGTCGAATTCGCGGTCGTTCCCAACCGTGAATTCTTCGACTTGTTTGCTCATGCTCCCCGAGGAAGGAGCGCTTCTCTTTTGCCATATTTTCATACGATCTCGTTTAAAAGTTTGATATACAGCTCAACTCCTTCCTTTATTTCATCAAGAAAAATATATTCATCGGCAGTATGGCTGCGGGCACTGTTGCCGGGCCCCATTTTCAATGCGGGGAAATCCATCAGGGCCTTGTCACTGGTGGTGGGGGAGCCATAATAACTGCGTCCGAGGCGGATCCCGGCTTTTACCAGCGGGTGATCCAGCGGCATCGCTGTGGAACGCAGGCGGAAACTGCGGGGTTTGATCTCACTTTTGATATTCGACTGTAAAATTCCGATCACCTCTTCAAAGCTATAAAGTTCGTTGATACGGCAATCGATCACAAATTTGCATACGGGGGGCACCACGTTATGGGCCTTATTCTCCGTTTCGATCACCGTCACGGTCATTTTATTTTCTCCCAGCAGGTCCGATACCTTCGGGAAGGTGAATTGTTTGATCCATTCAATTTCCTCCATGGCTTTATATAAAGCATTCTCTCCTTCATTCCTGGCCGCATGACCTGCTTTCCCGTAGCAGGTACAGTCCAGCACCATCAGCCCCCGTTCCGCTACGGCCATCCTCATTTGTGTAGGTTCGCCTACGATCGCACTCCAGTTATGGAAGGGATGTGTCGTATCCCCGTTCGTGCGCTCGACGAATTCTTTTTGGGTGAGCAGGGATTCGATCCCGTTATGACCGCTGATCTCTTCTTCCGCGGTGGCGGCAAGCACCAGGTTATATTTCAGGTCCTGTTTTGCATGGAAATAAAGAAAGGTTGTTATTAAAGAAACCAGGCAGCCCCCCGCATCATTGCTGCCCAAACCAAAAAGTTTTCCCTCTTTCTCCAAAGGCAGGAAGGGGTCCATGGTATAACCCTTGTTGGGTTTTACAGTATCATGGTGTGAATTCAGCAGGATGGTTGGCTTTTCCTTTTGAAAATATTGATTGGTGGCCCAGATATTATAAAGAAACTGGTGAACAGGGACGCCATTTTCTTCCAGGAATTTTTTGATAAGGGCTGAACTATTGTCCTCCTCCTTGCTGAAAGAAGGTGTGGCGATCAGTTGTTTTAACAGGCTGACCGCTTTATCCTGCAATATGGTGATCTCATTATTCATGAATAAGCGTAGTTCCCGACGTTCCATGGACAAGTTGTTCTAATTCATCAGCTTTTCCGATAATGACTTTTTTAACGCCGCTTTCCAGGGCGGCAAAAGCATTATCCAGTTTAGGTATCATGCCTGCCAGTATCTTTCCATCCTTTCTCAGGGCTTCATAATTCTTTTTGTTCATGCCGGGTATCAGGGACGACTCATCATGTACATCGAGGAGCACCCCGCTTTTTTCAAATGTATAAATTAAAGTTACCGGATATTGATCGCTCAGGGCCCGCGCTGTTTCCCGGGCGATGGTATCGGCATTTGTATTCAGCAACTGGCCTTTTCTGTCATGGGTAATTGGTGACAGGACCGGTGTCAGATTTTTTTCCAGCAGGTTGCCGATTAGTCCTGTATTGACCTCTTCCACATCCCCTGCAAAACCGTAATTTATTTCGGGGTGATTTCTCTTACGTGCCAGGATAATATTTCCGTCGGCCCCGCATAGCCCGATGGCATTACAGCGCATAGCCTGGAGTTGTGCGACGATATTTTTATTGATCAGCCCGGCATATACCATGGTAACGATCTTCAGCGTCTCTTCATCCGTAATGCGCCTTCCCTCCGTCATTACTTGCTTTATTCCCAGTTTTTCGGCCAGGCTGGTTGCCAGTTTTCCCCCGCCGTGTACAAGTATTTTATTTCCTTTAAGCGATGCAAATGATTCCAGGAATGAAAAAAGTTTTTTTTCATCATCAATGATATTACCGCCTACCTTGACAATATATAATGAAGAGTTCATTCACTTGGCCTTTTTCCTCCCTTTAGGGAGGCCAGGAGGGCACTGATCACAGCCTGCGCCGCCCAAACCCTGTTACCGGCTTCCTTCGTCACCAGGCTCATGGGTCCGTCCAGGATCTCGTCGCTCAATTCAACATTTCTTCTTACGGGAAGGCAATGCATCACTTTTGCCTGGTTAGTGAGCGACCAACGCTTCATGGTCAGCATCCATTTCGGATTATTGGTATAGATCTTCCCGTAATCGGTATAGGTACTCCAGTTCTTGACATATACAAAATCGGCACCTTTCAGCGCTTCTTCCTGGTCATGCGTAATGGTGGCACCCTTTGTGAATTCCACACTCAATTCATAGTCTTCGGGATGCGTAATGATGAATTCCGAACCACCCCAGGCATTGATCCATTGGGCAAAACTGTTGGCAACGCATTGTGGCAAAGGTTTCACATGCGGGGCCCAGGTAAGAACGATCCTCGGTTTTTTATTTTCACTGGCCTGGTTCAATGCTTCCGTGATCGTCATGATATCCGTAAGGGATTGAAGGGGATGCAGGGTGGCGCTTTCCAGGCTGATCACCGGTACGCCGGCGTAGCGGATGAATTGACGAATGAAAAGTTCACTGTAATCATCATCCCGGTTCTTCAAAGAAGGAAAAGTGCGGATAGCGAGCACATCGAAATACTTGCCCAGTATCGGAGCAGCATCCTTTACATGTTCCACTGTATGACCGCTCATGATGGCTTCTTCTTCAAATTCCCAGGCCCACCCCTCCGTGCCTACATTGAATACAATGGCCTGCATACCCAGGTTCTCGGCTGCCACCTGGGTACTCAACCGGGTCCGCAGGCTCGGGTTCAGGAAGATCAGGCCGATCCTTTTGCCCTGTCCCAGGGACTTGTCAGCAAATGGTTGCGCTTTATAAGCCAGCGCTTTTTGAACAAGCGCATCGATGGCCTTCCCGGTATTTCCGGAAGGAGTGCCCGACAGGTCATTTACTGAAATGAATTGTTTCATGCTGCATGATTTCTATCTCTTCCCTGAGCGAAGTAATGAATTGTTCTGCTTCTGTTCGCATTAGTGCAAGGCTGGGAAGAAGCCGGATCACATTCGGCTTTGATTCGCCGGTAAAGATCCTGCGGCGAAAGATCAGGTTTTTTCTCAGGTCTTTCAATTCTTCCGGCACATCGAAGCCGATCATCAGTCCCCGGCCCCTTATATTTTTTATGAAGGAAATTTTTTGCAGCTCATCTGTCAAATAGTTACCCACCTGTGCGGCATTGTCCATCAGCCCTTCCTTCTCTATTGTTTCCAATACTGCAAGGGCAGCGGCACAGGCCAGGTGATTACCACCGAAAGTGGAACCCAGTTGAAAATATTTGGGTTTGATCTGCGGGGAAATGATGACACCGGCCACGGGGAAACCATTTCCCATGCCCTTGGCGGTGGTATAGATATCGGCCCGCACACCGGCAAAGTCATGGCTGAAGAATTTCCCGCTCCTGCCATATCCGCATTGCACCCCATCGGCAATATAGAGGGCGCCCCAATGATCACAGAGCGCTCTTATCTTTTGAAGAAAACCCGGCTCGGCAATATGGATCCCGCCCACACCCTGGATGCCTTCGATAATTACGGAAGCGATCTCATTTCCATATTGATGAAAACAGTTTCCCAGCGCCGTTTCATCATTCAAAGAACAAAAAATAACATTCCCCGTTTCATTCACCGGGGCTACATAATTTTTATTGTCAGTCGCAGCAGTTGCCAGGGAAGTCCTTCCATGAAAAGAACGCCGGAAAGCGACCAGTTTTTTTCTTCCCGTATGAAAAGAAGCCAGCTTCAGTGCATTTTCATTTGCTTCTGCACCGCTGTTGCATAAAAATAGCTGGTAATCCTTTTTGCCTGATATTTTCCCGAGTTTTTCAGCCAGCTCGGCTTGCAGCGGTATTTTCACGGAATTGGAATAGAATGCGATCTTTCGCAGTTGATCTTCTATCCTGTGCACCCAATGCGGGTGCATATGGCCGATGCTGATGACGGCATGGCCACCATACATGTCCAGGTATTGTGTACCCGCATCATCCCATAGCCAGGAACCCTTTGCCTTATCAATATTGATATTATAAATTGGATAAACGTCGAATAAATTCATATCGCTATTAAAAATAATTTGCTTTTAAATTCAGTCCTGCTGCTTCCTCCAGCCCGAAAACCAGATTCATATTCTGCACCGCCTGGCCGCTGGCGCCCTTTAACAGGTTATCAATGACAGTATGCACTACCAGGATATTTCCTGCTTTCTCCAGCCGGATCACACATTTATTTGTATTCAGCACCTGTTTCAGGGACAAGGGCTCGCCGGTAATATGAATGAAAGGATGTCCCTGGTAATATTCTTCAAAAAGACGGTTCAGCTCATCGGTTGTTTTATCACAATGCAGCTGAGAACTGGTAAAGATTCCCCTGGTAAAATTGCCTCTCCAGGGTACAAACCTTACTCCTTTCTGCGAAAGCGGATCTTCTTTCGGGGAAACGGGAAAAGATGATTGCAGGTGGTGCAGGGATTCATAGATCTCGCTGAGGTGCTGATGCGTCAAAGTTTTATAAGCCTGTATATTATTTGCCCGCCAGCTGAAATGCCCTGTATCTGACAAACCCTGTCCCGCGCCGGTGGAGCCGGTTATGCCGGTCGTGAAAACCTCTCCCAGCATTCCTGCTTTAGCCAATGGCAGCAAGCCTAATTCTATGGCAGTTGCAAAGCAGCCGGGATTGGCAATATTTTTAGCTTTTCTGATCCCTTCCCTGTTCAGTTCCGGCAAACCATAAACAAAGTGCCGGTTTTCATGGCTTGCATTTCCCGCTAGGCGAAAATCATTAGTGAGGTCAATGATCCTTGTTGGGTCAGAAATTTTATTTTCATCCAGGAATTTTTTTGATTCACCGCTGCCGAGGCAAAGAAAAATGACATCCAGGCTGCCATCGCTGAATACCGGGCTGTGACCTGTGAAAATAATATCCGTATCGCCCAATAGATCCGGATGGACAGCATGTACCGGTTTACCAGCCTGGCTGCGGCTATGCACTGCAGTAAGGGTTGTATCCGGATGACGGATGAGCAGGCGGATAAGTTCTCCACCCGTATAACCTGCTCCCCCGATGATACCTGCTTTGATTTTCATTTTTTCTCCCCGGGTTTTTGTTGTTCATTCTCTGCCTGAACAGCAGCCCATATCGCCGCCTGGTTACCGAATATCCTCGAAAAACCTTTGACATCCTCACCGGAAAAGCCGGTATTCATTTCGCCATAACGGCCGTATTTGTTGTTCATCAGGTCATGCGGGCTTTCGATCCCGGTGACCTGGAAACGATAAGGCATCAACTGCACAAACACTTTTCCGGTCACTTGTTGCTGGCTGTTTTCAAAAAAGGCTTCTATATCCCGCATCACCGGGTCCATTACCTGTCCTTCATGCAGCCAGTTTCCGTAAAACTGGGCCAGGGTATCCTTCCATTGCAGTTGCCATTTCGTGAGCACGTGTTTTTCAAGCGCATGATGCGCTTTTAATATGATCATGGGAGCAGCCGCCTCAAAGCCTACACGGCCCTTGATGCCAATGATGGTATCACCCACATGAATATCCCTGCCGATACCATAAGGTCCGGCGATCGCCTGCAGTTGCTGAATGGTTTTTGCAGGGTGGTCAAATTTATTGTCATCGATGCCCACTGGTTCTCCGCGGACAAAATGTAAACATATCTCCTTTGTTCCCGTTTGGCTCACCTGGGTGGGCCAGGCTTCTTCGGGTAGCATGCCATTGGAACCAAGCGTTTCCTTTCCGCCGATACTGGTTCCCCAAAGACCTTTGTTGATGGAATAGGCCGCTTTAGCCGGATTGACGGGAGCGCCTTTCAGTTTCAGGTACTCGATCTCTTCTTCGCGGCTAAGTTTCAGATCCCGTATGGGTGTGATGATCTCGAGCCCAGGGATCAGGATATGGAAGATCATATCGAACCGCACCTGGTCATTTCCCGCTCCTGTACTCCCGTGCGCTACAGCTTCAGCCCCTGTTTTCTTTGCATGTTCCGCAATATGCAGGGCCTGGATCAGCCGTTCTGCCGACACACTGTAAGGGTAGGTATTATTTTTCAGGCAATTCCCGAAGATGAGGTACCTGATGATCCTGTCATAGTAATCCTTTACGGCATGTACCGTTGTATGGGTCTTCACGCCGAGTGAACGGGCATGGGCTTCAATAATTTTCAGTTCATCATCAGTGAAGCCACCGGTATTCACAATGATCGTATGCACTTCATAACCCTTCTCTTCCCCCAGGAATTTTGCGCAGAAAGTTGTATCAAGCCCGCCACTGAACCCCAGAATAATTTTTTTTGGCATATAATAAATGAAAATAAGAGTTTAAGAAGAGAAGAAACCTTTATACCTGCCGGAGATTTTCTTCCGGGTTGCCGTTGTCTTTCCTGAGAAAAGGCCTCAACAATTTCCATTGCTTGAATTTGAGCAACCGCTCGAACCCTTTTTTATTCTCATTGAAATACTGCGTTGTTTCTTCCGGCTTGTAATGATCCTTAGGATCATAGAGCATGGCCGTGCACATGCAGTTCTTTCTTTCCTTGCTTACCAGGATCTCATAGTTCACACAGCTTTTGCAGCCGGCCCAGAAAGCTTCATCCTGCGTGAGCTCCGAATACGTGACCGGCTCATAACCCAGTTCGCTGTTGATCTTCATGACGGCCAGCCCCGTAGTCAGTCCGAATATCTTTGCGTCTGGATATTTCTGGCGGGAGAGTTCAAAGATCTTTTTTTTGATGGCCCTGGCTACGCCACTTTTCCGGAAGGCAGGCGCTACGATCAGCCCGCTGTTGGCCACATATTCCCCGTGACTCCATGTTTCAATATAACAGAAGCCTACCCATTCATTCAGACCGGTAATGGCGATCACGGCCTTGCCCTCATCGATCTTCTGGTTAATATAATCCGGGCTCCGACGGGCAATGCCCGTGCCCCTTGCCTTTGCGGATTGCTCGATTTCATCCGTGATCGTATGGGTATATACTTTATCTGCCGCCGTGGCAATTCGAATAATGATAGACTGATTTTCCAACGAAATGTTATTTATGGACGGTTCACCACTCCTGTTGCGGGTTTATCGGGGAATTTTCACTGGCAGGGGCCCTGGTGAGGAGTTCATCCTGTCAGCAGAGAGGACGCCTGGGAGGTGAAAATATGAACACATCAAAACCCACTGCGTAAACACCGCAATTGAGAGACCGGTGGAAGGCAATTTGTTTGGTATGTGCCAGGGAATTGCTCATAGTTGTTACCTAACTTTATGCAGGACACAAATGTATAATATAATATAAATTTATAGCCTAAAAATCTTTAAAAATTTACCATGGACAACAGCAATGACCCATCGCCATCTATGCCCGTCGAAAACAAACCGGCGAAGAGGCCTTCCACATTCATTCGCTTCAAAAGAACTTTTCTTATCATCACTGTACTGGTCCTTGGATTTTGTATCTATTGGTTTTATTTCAACACTTACAGCAACGGAGAAAGGAGGGGGAGACTCATCAAGATCACGCACAAGGGAAATCTGTTCAAGACCAATGAAGGGGAAATGTGGCTGAGTTGCCGGCAGCTGATGAACGCAGAAAAATTTTTCTTTTCTGTCACCAGCGACAGCATTGCGAATATATTGAAGAACCTGCAGGATGAGTGCGTATCATTGACCTATGTGCAATACCGGGCCACCCTGCCCTGGCGGGGCGATAGCAAATACATCGTCACCGGGGTAAATAAGATAAAGGTTACGGATGAATAGTGGCATCCAGCAAAAAAACAGCGGGTTGCTTTTGAAGGTCCGGCTGATCTTTTTTCCATGCATCGATCGTCTTTGTCTTCACCCATTCATCCGGTGCGGCCAGATTGATGGCCACGCAGAGCCGGGTCTGAGGTTTGCAGGTATGTAAGAAGGCTTGCAACAGGATATTGTTCCGGTATGGCGTTTCAATGAAGACCTGCGTGCATTTTTTCCTGGCTGATTCCGCTTCCAGTTCTCTTATCGCTTTTTCCCTTTGCCCGTTCTTTACAGGTAAATAACCATTGAAATTAAAATGCTGGCCATTCATCCCGCTGGCCATCAGGGCAAGTATGAGTGAGCTCGGTCCGGAAACTGGTCTTACAGTGGCATTCAATTCATGGGCAATGGCCACCAGCGACTGACCAGGATCGGCAATGCCGGGGCAACCTGCTTCGCTGATGATCCCTGCATCCTTACCAACTTTGATGTGTTGCCTGAAAATTCCCGTTGCTTGTTCATTTATGACCACCCATTCATATTTGTCGATCTCAAAGTCTTCTCCCGGCCGGAATTCTTTCCAGAGTGCTTTGAGGTATCGCCGGGCCGTCCGCTCATTCTCCACGAAAAAAACGGAACACCTTTCGATCACCGGGAGAAGCATGGCCGGCAGCTGATCAAGGCCTTCTTCATGCAGGGGTGCCGGGATCAGGTAAACATTCGGCATGGATCAGTTGTTTTTTACATGATGAATGGTGAGTGTGGCAGCCATGATGGCATATGCGGGCGCCAGGAATACGAAAATATGCATGAGGAAGAATACGATCCCGCTGCCGATGGCGAACCCTTTATGCCTCCCGATGAAAATAATACTCTGCCCTTCGGTGAATCCATTCCTGGCCAGGCTGTAATCGACCATGGAAAACCCGAAATAATAGCATTCCATCAGCAGGCAGATCAGGGGTACGATCCATCCTGCAAGGGGTACCAGGGATAAAAATATCAGGGCAATATAATAGACCGTCTGCCATCCGCAATTGCGCAGGGCCAGCCGGATACTCCGCGAGGAATCCTTCCTGATCGTATCAAAGTTCACAGGAACATACTTGTTCTCAAGTGAGGCTTCGGTCTTTTCACTGAGGTAAGCAAACAGGGGCGAGCCGATGACCAATACCAGGTATTTAAAAAGCGAAAAGTAAAACAAGGTGACCGTTAACCGCATCATCACCCCGGACATGACAAATAAAAAGCTCAGCCATTCATTTCTTTTTTGCTGTAGCCAGCTTTCGATATCCAGCTTACTGCTGATCCAGGATACCACCTGGTCCGAGGAACGGAAGAAAAAATATATTCCGGCAATGACTAAGATCGTGTAAAACACCCCGGGAATAATCAGCCATTTCAGCAAACGATGATGCTGGATGAAGCGGCGGGTGCCGTCCCACGATTGAAAGGCAATGACAATTTCCTTGAGCAATCTTTATTTTTGAAGCGTAAAGATAGGTTCGATGTTCGAGGTTTGATGTTAATTAAAGTTTTTAATTCGATGAAGTTATCTGAGGAATTTTACTGTCGTGATGATGTAGTGAAGATCGCGAAGGAATTATTAGGAAAAATCCTGGTAACCAATTTTAACGGTACCCGGACAACAGGCAGGATCGTTGAGACGGAAGCATATAAGGGGATCGTTGATCAGGCTTCCCATGCATTTGGCGGAAGGAGAACAGAACGGAATGAGCCCATGTATGCCACTACCGGTACTGCTTATATTTATTTATGTTACGGGATGCATCATTTATTCAATGTGGTGACAAATAAAATTGGAATACCGCATGCAGTCCTTATCCGTGCGCTGGAACCCGTAGAAGGCATTAAAATAATGCTGAAAAGGAGGGGAAAAAGACAATTGGATCACGGCCTGACCCGCGGTCCCGGTAATTTATCAAAAGCAATGGGCATTCGTACAAAATACAGCGGTGAGGGCTTATCGGGCGATCAGATCTTTATCATGGATGACGGGCTCAGGCTGAATAAGAACCAGGTCGCTGCCTCCCGCAGGATCGGGGTTGATTATGCGGGGAAGGATGCCTTGCTTCCTTATCGTTTTTATATCAAACAGAATCCGTTTGTAAGCGGGAAAAAAGAGTCCCTTAAATTTTAACACCCGCACTCACGCCAGCCTGCCAGCGGAAACCATTGCTGACCGCCGGACCTTTTGTTTGCATATGGCTCAATATCCCCGCACTGAAAAAAGGAGTGATGAATATTTTGTCATTGATCAAGGCCTGGTAGCCCGTTTCTCCCGCAGGCAGAAGACTCCAGGTAGTGGTAGAAAAATCACCAGCATCGATCTTTAAATGCATGAGGTCGGCACGTAATCCCAGAAAGAAGCCGTGGGGGCGCACTAAAAAGTAATAACGGTAACCGGCTGAGCACAGGGGCCCGCCCCCGCTTTGATTCAAAGGATGATCAGTAAACAGATAATATCCTGCCCTTAACACAAATGCATTGTGCACTTTTGCATTGAATGCAATATGTAACAGGAGGGATGCATTTTTATCCGAACCAGAGGCTTCTACGCCAAGATCGGTAGTGCGATAACCCATATTATCTTGTGCAAAATTGATCGTGGCGAACAGGCATGAAAAGATCGCCAGTAAAATGGTTTTTTTCATAAGTTGGATTTATAATGACCGTGCCTTTTATCAAAACCGCGGGCAATTCAGCTTTTTCGCATCAGGATCGCTGGGCTTCTTGATAAAGATCAGGGAGATCTCATTGCCACCCCTGAGATTGGATGCCGTTTTCAGGGAACTGATATTGACATCATAGGAATAGCCCAGGTGCAGCGAACCGAATTCAAGTCCTACATAAGGGATCACAGCATCATTCAGGTTACTGAACCTGTTCCACAGACCGATATAGATATTGGTGGGGTTATCCTGTGAATGATTGGCATTATACCCGAAAGCAGCTCCGTAGGTCATAGCATTGGCATTGGCCTGCAGGCTGAAATTGGCGCTGATGTGAAAATAATTATAAGGACCTGCCGGTATCTTGCCGCCTAATTGCACAGTTGTCCTTGAATGCAAAAGATATTGCCCGCCATGGAAGGTCTCTTTGGGACGGTTGATATGATACATGGAAGCGCCGATATAGAAATTATTGTACCCGTTCGTGCTCCCGTTGTACAGGATGCCCGCATTCACATCAACATAATGTACATTGATCTGTTTGCTGGAAAAGATCTCACTGGTGACGCCCGTGAACCCTAGCGGTGTCAGCTGATCCTCAAAATACACTTTTGACAGATCGAGGCGTTTATTCACATAAGTGGTCTGGAATCCTGCGCCCAGCTGGTGGTATCCGTTCTCATCAAGTCCTTTGTGGTAAGCGATGGAAAGCCCGGCATAATTGGTGACCAGGACGCCATCACCGGCCCGGTCGGTCAGGGCCAGCACACCGATCCCAAATTTGTCATAATCGGGGATATGTCTTTGTAAAATGCCGAAGTCGATGGAAGCTGTGGAAGTGATGAATGCATTATTGATCGTAGGCCATTGGTTGCGGTAATTGCCTGCCACACGGTATACCCCGTCAAACTTTCCTGTCAAAGCAGGATTCAAGGTCAGTGGAGAGGCATAGAATTGTGAAAAGTTGGGATCCTGCGCTTCCAGGGTATTTATCACAAGAACCAGCGCTGCAAGGCCAATTATTTTTTTCATCATTCTTAGAATATTATCCTGGTTTGAGAAGAAAACGAATGCGGAGTTTTTAAAACGTTTTTGGTCATTTCAAATTGTTTTCAATACCCCACTTCTTTTGAAACGAACCGGAAAAATACAACATTTTATCAGACTTAGAAAGGGGGAAAATAGCTGCATGTAAGATCTCTATTCACTGGCAACCAATGGGTTTTCTCAGATCTGCACTTTTGTACCATAGGCCAGGTCGCCGGCATCCCCGAGGCCGGGAACGATATACCCTTTCGCAGTTAGTTCATCATCAATATCCCCGCACCAGATCTTTACCGAGGGCTCCTCTCTTTTCACATATTCGATCCCCACAGAGCAGGCGATAGCACAGACAATATGAATGGCCGAAGGAGAACCTTCTTCTTTCAGGTAGTGGATCGTTTTCACCAGGGAAGAACCGGTGGCCAGCATGGGATCCGAAATGATCACGACACGGTTTTCAAGGTCCGGGCAGGAAACATAATCGAGGCTGATCTCAAAACTTCCATCCTTATTATGCTTGCGGTAAGCTGAGATGAAGGCATTATCCGCTTTATCAAAATAGTTAAGCAATCCCTGGTGGAGGGGAAGACCCGCCCGCAGGATCGTTGCCAGCACAGGCTGTTCCTTCAGTACTTTGTGTACCGCTGTGCCCAGCGGTGTCTGAGTTTCCGATTCGATGAAGGCAAGTGTTTTGCTGATCTCATAGGCGGCCACTTCACCGATCCTTTCCAGGTTGCGACGGAACCGCATCCGGTTATTTTGAACTGTCACGTCACGCAATTCGGCGATCCAGTTGCTGATCAGTGAATGCTCCTGGCTGAGGTTAACGGTCATTATTTATTGTTTATGCTATAGCGTTCGGATCCGGCACGTATCCTGATCCGTAATTCGTAATTTGCCCCGCAAATCTAACTGAAATACGAGGAAACTGTTAGCTGGCTACTAAAAATAAGTTATGGTATACCGTACCATCGGGATCATGAGCGGAAGTTCACTGGACGGGCTGGATATCGCCTATGCCATCTTTCATGAGAATGCAGGGCAGTGGAACTATGAATTGAAAGAAACGGACTGCATCACCTATGGACAGGAGTGGCATGATAGGCTCGAAAAAGCAACAGGATTATCAGCAAAGGATTACCAGTTGCTTCATACCGAATTTGGGCATTTCATCGGAGAGAAAATAAATGAATTCATCCGGCAAAGGAATCTGTCATTTGCTGTTGACCTGGTCGCCTCCCACGGGCATACTGTATTTCATATGCCTGAAAAAAGAATGACGGCCCAGGCAGGCGATGGAGCAGCTATTGCTGCGGAGACCAGGCTGCCCGTGGTCACCGATCTGCGGGCAATGGATATTGCCCTGGGCGGACAGGGCGCTCCCATCGTTCCGATCGGTGAGAAATGGTTGTTCCCGGAATACAATTATTTTTTAAACCTTGGAGGCATCGCAAATATATCAGTCACTCCCCCCTCTCCGGGCGGAGAAAAGGGCTGGGGGGATGAGGCAGCTTTCGATATTTGCCCGGCCAATCGTGTTTTAAATATGCTTGCTTCCGATGCCGGAAAAGAATTTGATGAAGGAGGGGAATTGGCCAGAACCGGAACTGTCGATGCGTCTTTATTGAGCCGGCTGAATGAACTGGATTATTATCAGAGACCATTTCCCAAATCCCTGGCTAATGAGTTCGGAACAGGAACAGTTTACCCGCTTATCAGATCACATTGTAAAAATATCAATGACGCTTTACGAACTTATTGCCAGCATATCGCTATACAAATTCAAAAAGCAATTTCAAATTTTAAAAACATCCAACGCCCGACATCCAACCTGAAACTTTTGGCGACAGGTGGCGGCGCATTCAACAGTTTCCTGGTGCAGCAGATCATAGCCAAACTAAAGGAGCTGAATATTGATGTGATCGTTCCTGAAAAAGAGCTGGTGAATTTTAAGGAAGCGCTCATCATGGCCTTCATTGGTGTATTACGGTGGCGGCAGGAGATCAATGTTCTTTCATCCGTAACAGGTGCGGAGCAGGACAGTATCGGCGGGGCGCTCTGGCAGGGGCCATCCTTGTAATGACTCCTGTTTTTCATTTACATTTACATACTTCAAGTGCCATCGATCTATGAACAAATCCACTGGTGTAAAAAAGAAGGAACCCGGTTCGGCTGAAGAGATCAAATCATTCAGCAGGATCCAAAAGCAATTCCCCCGCCAGTTCAGCAGCGTGTTCCCGGATAAACTGGCAGCCAAATCTGTGGTCATCATTCCTTCCATCACGCTGGACCAGGTCATCCTGAAAAAGATCAGGGGACACCTGCATTATGAAGAGCGTTTACTTTGCCTGCTCATGCTGTTGCGCATGCCCCGCACCCATGTGGTCTATGTCACCAGCATTCCGGTGGACCCCGTGATCATTGATTATTACCTTCATTTGTTGCCTGGTATCACCCGGCACCATGCGCTTCAAAGATTGACGCTGCTCAGTTGTTATGATGCTTCGGCAAAATCCCTGACGGAAAAGATCCTGGACCGTCCCCGCCTGATCGGGCGGATAAAAAAGAGTATTCCTGCAGGTAATGTAGCCCACCTGGCCTGTTTTAATGTAACAACCTATGAACGCACGCTGGCTGTGCAGCTCAGCATGCCGATATATGGATGCGATCCTGCCCTTTATCAGCTGGGCAATAAAAGTAACAGCCGGAAGATTTTCAGGCATTGCGGGCTTGACCTGCCACCAGGGTTCGAGGATCTCAAAAATGAGAAGGATATTATCAGGGCACTGGCCAAACTGAAAAAGAAATATCCGCGGACAAAAAAAGCTGTGGTGAAGATGAATGATGGTTTTTCCGGTGAAGGCAATGCCGTCTTTTCTTATGAAGGCTGGGATAATAAAACATCGCTCAACGACTGGATAAAGAACCGCATCAAAAAAAGTCTCCGGGTAGTGGCTCCCGATCTGACCTATACAGATTTCATGAAAAGGTTCAGCACGATGGGGGGCATTGTCGAATCATTCATTGATGGAAAGATCAAAGCCTCTCCTTCGGCCCAGTGCCGGATCAATCCGCTGGGCAACAGCAAGATCGTCTCTACGCACGACCAGGCCATGGGTGGGGAAAGCGGGCAGGTATTCGTCGGCGCCTCCTTCCCGGCCGACAGCACATACGCTGTGGAAATTGGGAGAATGGCCATGAAGGTTTCCAGGGCGCTTCAAAAAAAAGGAGTGGGCGGGCGCTTTGCCCTTGATTTCTTATCCGTAAAAGAAAAGAACAATTGGAAGCACTATGCCATCGAGATCAACCTGCGTAAAGGCGGCACCACGCACCCTTATATTATGCTGGAATTCTTAACCGATGGCGATTATGATTATGAAAAGGGTGTATACCTTACGGCCAACGGGCAACAGCGTTTTTATTTCTGTTCCGATAACCTGCAAAGCGATAAATACAAAGGCCTGACCCCTCCCGACCTGATCGATATCGTGATGCTGCATGGCCTGCATTATGATGGCACTTCGCAGGAAGGGGTAATGTTCCATCTCATCGGTGCGCTGTCACAATACGGTAAACTCGGGGTGGTCTGCATCGGCAGTACGCCTGAAAGAGCGAAAAAATTTTATGAACAAACGGTGAAAGTTTTGGATGAAGAGTGCAGTTGATTTACAGTCCCAGCACCTCTCTCAGTTTTCCATACCCATTCCTGCTCACGGGCACATGTGCCCCTGAACGCAATACTGCCACATGTCCGTCCTTTTCATAGGGATCGATGCGGGTGATCTGCTGCACATTCACGATATAGCTGCGGTGACAACGGGAGAATATATTTGCATCCAGCACTTTTTCAAAATGCGCCATTGTCTTGTTCTTCAGGAAATAACCATCCTTGGTATATACTTTCACATAATCATCAGCGGCTTCGAGGTAGAATACTTCGTGCACCGGTATGATCTTGATCTTGCTGCCGTCCTTGATCACGATCCGCTGGTTCTGTGCGGGAGACTGGGAAGCGGTCTCCAGTAACTCCTGCGTGACAGGCCCGCCGGATTTTGCTTTTTGCTCCATCCATTTCGCAATGGCCTTATCGAAGCGCTGCTGGTCGTAGGGCTTTAATAAATAATCCACCGCATGTGCTTCAAAGGCTTTGATGGCGTATTCATCGAAAGCCGTAGTGAAAATGACGGGCGGAGGCTGATCAATGAGTTCCAGCATTTCGAAACCGTTGATCTTGGGCATCTGGATATCGAGAAAAATAAGTTCAGGTTCGTATTGCTGGATGGCTTTCAGTCCGGCAAAACCATCCCCGCATTCGGCCACCAGTTCCAAGTCAGGATGTTTTTGCAGGTATTCTTTCACGATGCTTCTTGCCAATGGCTCGTCGTCGATGATGATCACTTTAGTCATGTTGGTCTCCCCCGACCCCTCCATACCTGCCTGTCGGTTTACCTGCCGAAGGCAGGCAGGCAAGGAGGGGTGATTTAGTTTCAAAATAATAGTATATCATACCGCTTGTGGTATCTTAACGATTGTTGTAAAGATATTTTGTTTTCCTTCTTCTGCGGCCGGCGTGGTTTCTGTTTTTAAAAGGTCATTCCGGGCAAACAATAAATATAACCTGCGTTGTACCGATTTCAATCCAAAGCCCGTTCCCTGCTGGGGAGCCGAGGTTTCAGGATCATAAGGATTCTCCACTTTTATCAGCAGATCATTCTCTTCACCGGATGCTGTGATCTTAATGGTCGTGTCCCCGGTCGTATCATATAAACCGAATTTGATCGCATTCTCTACGATAGGCTGTAGCAACAATGCCGGCAATTTCAACTGGTCGGCTGTATCATTGGTTTCAATGATCGTGGAAAGCCTGTTGCCGAACCTCACTTTTTCGATCTCCAGGTAAAGCTGCAGGTATTGCAGTTCTTCCAGCAGCGTCACCCATTGGGTCTCTTCTTTCTTGAGCGTGCCTCTTAAAAAATCGGAAAGCTGCTGAACCATTTTCCTGGCTTCTTCTGGCCGGATGCCGATCAGGGCATTGATGGAATTCAGGCTATTGAACAAAAAATGCGGCTGCAGTTGCTGGCGCAGTTTGAAGAGTTCTGCTTCCTTTGCGAGCTTATCCGCATCCTGCCTTCTTTTATCATACTCCTTTTGTTCTTCCCAGTTGAACCATATCATGCAGATCAGCGAAAAACAGATCAATGCCAGCAGGGCGCTTCCCCTGCGGATCGGTATGGAATTGTCCAGGAACTGCTGGTACCCTGGCACATGCTGTAGGGAAACCGAAAGAAGCCAGTCGCTGACCAGCGACCATATATACATGAGGATGATACACCAGATCAGGATATTGATATATCTCCCGCGCCGTGGGGTATAATAGCGGAGCACGTTCATGATCAGCAGGCAGTCGATCAGCAGGAGTGCATTGCTGATCAGGCTGTCTACCACCGCTACGGTCCAGTTTTGACCATAGGAACGTAATAAAAAAATAAAGTTGACGATCGAAGCCAGCCAGCTGGCTGCAAAGATCAGACGGGAACGAGTGGTGGAAAGCGGGGAAGCTGACATGGGAGAATTTTAATAACTCCTGATATCAATGCCGCCGAATAATACAGTACCCTTGATCACCAGGACCTTTTCCGGTTCAGTGGCAGGCTGCGAAACCATTCTCTTGTCTTCAATGCCACCAAAAACAACGGCTGCCTGTGATTTAACGGTCCAGTTGGCTGGAATAATGAGTTTCACGCCACCAAAAATAGTATTAGTGTCGATAGTGGCAGTGCCGTTGATATCAGCCTGCCCGAGATTGAGTTCAGTGCCGCCGAAAATATTCACGATATCAGCCCCCTTAAAATCCTTTGAAAGAATGTTTTTCTTAGTGCCGCCAAAGATGGAAGTGGTCTTGATAAAACCTTCCTTAGAATAGGAAGTCTCATCCACGATCTTTGCTTCTTCTACTCCGGGGTCAGTTTCCTTTTTTTTTTCTGAGCCGAGCCAGTTCAGGAAATTACGGGAGCGGAATATGATGAAGAGCCCAACGAGTATCAACACGGCCGGCCAGACATATTTATGATAAGTGATATCGGGATAGACCTCCGGCAACAGGAAAGCCCCACCCACGAGCATCAGGATGAACCAGGAAGCGCCGTGGAAGCCATTCCGGATACCAAAGAATACGCCCAGGGCGATCAACAAAGTTTGCCAGCTGAAAAACCAGACTGGAAGACCAGGCACACTAGTCTTGACCAGGGCGGCCAAACCGATCAAAAGAATGAAGATCCCGGTCCATAGGCCGCTGCCGCGAACATGGGAACCTCCCATCATGTGCGGATAGCGTTCCCGCATCCTCGCCCTCCATTCTTCATGCATTTTCCTGCGTTCTTCCCTTCTCTGTTCCCGCCAGTTTCTGAAATCGTTCATAGTTCAATTTTCTCCAAAACTAATACCGCATGGGAATACATCCAATTACGAATGGGTAATGCCGGGCCGATAATCGGTGAAAGGAAGAATTAAGGGGGTTAATGACGGCAGGTCACAGGGTCCCCTTCCTGAATTCATTTGAACGAGCTTTCAAACCTTTATCAGTTCATCGAGCAACCCCAGGTCAGGTGATAGGGTTCTTTCAGGCCCTTGATGCAGGTAAAGAGGAAACAGGTAATAAAGGGAACGTGGAAATGTTCATTCTTCTTCCCGCTCTCAATATCATATTCCCCGCTGACATAGGCTTCCGTGGAGGAAGTTTCCAGCGCTACTTGCCCGGCCGGCATCAGTTGTGCGCCATAACCGAGGTCATAGCGGCGGTAGGCCAGTTGCTCAATTAAATTCTGCAAAAATTTGGGCTGATCAAATTCGGCGGAAATGTGTAGAGTTTGTTTCATCGTCTTTGTTTTAAATGTTGGCCCGCGGATCGCACTGTTCAAACTCTACAAGGGCTACTGTAACATTTACAAATTAGATGCGCGAGTATCAAAGACTATTATTAAAAGAATGTGAAATCGAAAACCCGGGCAATGAGTGGTAAAGGGGAAGGAAGAATGGTGAATTTAAGAAAACTGAACAAGTGAAACGGGTAACTACTGTTATTATTCAGCATTCCCAAAAATATTGTTAACGGCGCCTTCCAGCATGGGGAATTTTTCTATAACAAAAATTTTAATGGTTTCAATGACTTTTTTTGCCTGTTCTTCCGTCAGGCCGGCTTCGGATTGAAGTTTATTAATGAGTTCCTGCATGAATAGTTGTTTGATGTATAAATGTAAAATAAAGTCCCAAATTCCGATGATATTAGTTTAGCCACAAAGACCCAAAAGCTCACGAAGAACACTTTGAGTTACTTCGAGTCTTCGAGACTTTGTGGCTAATATTTCAAAAGGAGATACACCCGAATAAAATGTTGCAATAATGATTCAGGAAATTATAACAATCTATCCAGTTTGATTTTCTAACTATGCAACTTTCAGCAGGCTGAGTTTGCTCTTATCAAACTTGCGTTTGGCATAGTCCATGTCGAGGTTGAAATGAGATTCCTTGGTAGAGGGGAGTTCGAACATGGCATCGGTAAGAATGCCTTCGCAGATACTGCGCAGGCCGCGGGCGCCGAGTTTATATTCAATGGCTTTTTCCACCATGAAGTCCAGCACCTGGTCCTCAATGGTAAGCTGTATGCCTTCCAGGTCGAATAACTTTTTGTATTGTTTTACCAGCGCATTCTTCGGCTCGGTCAGGATGGAGCGGAGGGTATTTGCATCCAGCGGGTCCAGATGGGTAACCACTGGCAAACGGCCCAGTAATTCCGGGATCAGTCCGAAGGCTTTCAGGTCAGTGGCGTTCACATAGCGCAGCAGGTTCTTCTTCACCTGGTCCTGGTATTCCTTGTCCACGTTGAAACCAATGGTATTCGTCTGAACCCTGCGGGCGATGATCTTGTCAATACCGTCAAAGGCTCCGCCGCAGATGAAAAGAATATTCTGCGTATTGATCTTAATTAATTTTTGTTCAGGATGCTTGCGTCCACCCTGCGGGGGAACCAAAACATCCGTACCCTCCAGCAATTTCAGCATGCCCTGTTGCACACCTTCGCCGCTCACATCACGGGTGATGGAAGGATTATCTCCCTTGCGGGCGATCTTGTCGATCTCATCGATATATACGATACCTCTTTCAGCTGCAGGCGTATCATAATTACATACCTGGAGCAGCCGGGTTAGAATACTTTCCACATCTTCGCCTACATAACCAGCCTCGGTGAAGACCGTTGCATCCACGATGGCGAAGGGTACGTTCAGCATCCGGGCAATGGTCTTTGCCAGTAAGGTTTTACCGGTTCCCGTTTCACCCACCATAATGATATTGCTTTTCTCGATCTCCACTTCATTGGCAACGTCATTATGTTTATGCTGAAGGCGTTTGTAATGATTGTAGACGGCGACCGCCAATACTTTTTTCGCTTCCTCCTGCCCGATCACGTATTCATCCAGGAATTTTTTGATCTCGGCGGGTTTCTTGACGTTGAGTTTGAAGGAAGAAGCGGTCTTGTCATCACGGACGGTTAGTTCCTGTTCGATGATCTCCTGTGCGTGTTCCACGCAATTCTCGCAGATATGGCCGTCCTGCCCTGCAATGAGGATCTTTACCTCGTCGCGGTTACGGCCGCAAAATGAACAGTGTAAGGGGGCTTTTGCCATGGCAGATCAATCCGGATTGAATAAGCAAAAATATAAACGATTTTTTAAGACAGGTAGTATTTCTGCGGAATTTTAACGCTTATTTTCTGTGAATGTCAGGCTTTTATGAGGGAAGCTCAAAGTTTCCCGATGATTTTGTCCACGATGCCGTATTTCACCGCTTCATCGGCATCCATCCAGTAATCACGGTCAAAATCCTTTAATATCTGTTCCATGGTTTTGTCGCAGTTCTCCGCCAGGATCTTTGCGCCGATCTCCTTTACTTTCCTCATCTGCACAGCCTGGATCTCCAGGTCAGCGCTCACTCCCTGCAGGCTGCCGCCAATGCTGGGTTGGTGGATCATCACTTCCCCATGGGGATAAATGAAACGTTTTCCTTTCACGCCGCCGCTCAGTAAGATACTGCCCATACTGGCTGCCAGGCCCATACAAATAGTGCTGACCGGGCTCTTGATCATTTTCATGGTATCATAAATGACCATGCCGCTGGTGACGATACCACCGGGGCTGTTGATAAAGAACCTGATCTCTTCCCCGGGCTTGTCGGCATCCAGCAATAACAATTTGGTGACGATCTCTTTGGCTGATCTGTCCTCCACCTGCCCCCAGAAATAAATGCTTCTTTTTTCAAAGAAATATTTTTCCAGCCTTTTGTTGAGCATGAACAATTCGTCACGCTTGTCTTCCTTTTCATTTTCTTCTTCTTCAGACGAAAATCCGTTGTATAAATAATGCGTGGGATTCATGATTTTTTTTATTGCTCTTTTTTCTGTTTACGCGGATTGGTATGCAGCACTTCATCCACCAGTCCATAGGTTTTCGCTTCGATCGCCGTCATCCAGTTATCGCGGTCAAAATCCTTTTCGATCTGGTCGATGGGTTTGCCCGTATGTGTATTGACGATCTCGTATAATTCTCTTTTGATCTTTTTGATCTCATTCACCGTGATCTCGATATCGCTGGCCTGTCCCCCGATGGCGCCGCTGGGCTGGTGCATCATGATGCGGGCATGCTTCAAAGCCGCTCTTTTGCCCTTCGCGCCCGCGTTCAGCAGGATACAGGCCATACTGGCGGCCATACCGATACAGATGGTGGAAATATCGGGGCTCACGAATTGCATGGTATCATATACGCCAAGGCCGGAATAGACACTTCCGCCCGGGCAGTTGATATACATATTGATGTCCCTCGAGCGGTCCGCAGAATCCAGGAAGAGCAGTTGCGCGGTAATGATATTGGCCACTTCATCGTTGATCGGGTAGCCGAGAAAGATGATCCGGTCCATCATCAGGCGGCTATATACATCCATGACTGCCACATTCAGCGAACGCTCTTCAATGATATTGGGCGTCATGCCTGTCACTAAATGGGAAGCATAACTGTGCAGGGTATTGCTGGAAATGCCGCGATGTTTCACGGCATATTTTTCAAACTCGGAATTGAACTTCATAATTTATTTTTCTGTTCAGGGTTGGCTATCCCTTTTTATCGGGTACCGGTATCAAATATCCGTCCAAATCCTGTATCGGCAAAATGACTGACACGAATTAAACAAATAAACACGAATTAGCGGGTAAATGCAGGACGATTTGGCAGGGACGGGATTAATGATGATGCTGATGTGCTTCGGCCATTTTGGTGAACTCCTCGGCTGAAATATTTTTATCAACGGGTTTAACCTGTGTTTCGGCCCACAGGAATATTTTTTGCGATTGTATGCGGTGATAAGCATCCTCCACGTATTTGCGGTCCTTCATCATTTTCTCAACATAATCCTTTACCCAGGGCTGTTCTTCGTCAGCTGATGCTGTACCCATATAGCTGAATAACTGTTGTTTGATAAAGGATCTTATTTCTTCAGGTTTAACGGTGATGTTGTTTTGCTGCACGATCTTATCACTGATCAGGGTCCATTTCAGCTGGTTGATGAAAACAGGAAACTCTTTTTCCACCTGTTCATCTGTCTTTTCAGCCTCGCCATCTGCGGAATGCTGAGTCTTCAGCCAGTGACGCAAAAAGGTTTCCGGGAACAGCATTGGCGTATGATCTGTCAGGTAATGAAACACCTGGTCGTGCACCTGGTTGCGGGCCTGGTTCTTCCAATAGCCTTCTATTTCTTCCTTTATCCTGTCACGGAACTCAAATTCGGTTTTGATATCCTGGTTGGGGTAAAGCTGGTGAAAGAAATCTTCATTCAGTTCCCTTTTTTCAAGGAGCCCGATCTTGGTAATTGTCATCTTAAAATATTTTTCTGCTGCATAGGGATCGTCTTTCAGTCCCAGGTCGCTGATGATCCATTCCCGTTCTCCTGAACCTGTCGAAGGATCCTCAAAAGCTGATTTGAGCTGTATAACGATGAATTCATCTTTCTTTTTACCCATCAGCTCTTTCCTGGCGACCGGGGCAAAATATTTTAAGAGCAATGAGTTGTCTTTTTTTATCCCGTTTTCGGTTTCATTACCGGCAGCATCCGATTCAGTAAACATTACGTTCAGTACATTGTCATCCGTATTCACAGATTCCTCCTCTTTCATATTGCCGTGGCGGTTCTGCAGGCGGGTGACCTCATTTTGGATCATCTCATCCGTAACTGTTACCACATAATTCGTAACAGTTGCTTTGGGAAGATCGGGTAGTGTGATATCCGGTTTCAAACCGATCTCAAACTGGAAAATATAATCGGCAGGGCTGTTCAGGTCCAGTTGGTGCAGGTTCATATCCAGTGGCAGCGGCTGGGCAAATATTTCCAGTTTCTCCGTCTCAATATGTTTGATCAGTTCCCGGTCGGTGCTCCGCATGATCTCATCCGTGAACAGGGAAGGGCCGTACATTTTTTTGATCAGCCCTGAGGGCACCATGCCTTTACGGAACCCGGGGATATTGGCGTTTTTGCCATAGCTCTTTAATGTTTTTTCAAAGGCAGGGAGGTAATCTCCCTTTTCAAGGGTAAGGGTCAGCTTTTCATGAAGTAATCCGATCTTTTCTTTAGTAACTGTTGACATTAAGGTTAATTAAGTTAATTAAGTTAATTGGTTAATTAGGGCGGTAATTAAATAAGATGGCTAATTGGGTGGAATACTTAATTAACTAATCAACCAATTAACCAATTCATAAAAGTCCGGATGGAGGGACTCGAACCCCCACGCCTTGCGGCATCAGATCCTAAGTCTG
>CAZZDQ010000031.1:19717-32501 GCA_964652845.1 uncultured Chitinophaga sp. | reverse complement strand
AAGCACTGTCAGTTTTTCTGCAAACGGGATCGCCTTCTGATAATTTTTAGCCTGGTTATAATAGATCGCACTGTCGCCCAGCTCTTTAATGCCCTGCGATCCGCCATGCAGGTAAACCAACAATAATAAAGGGAGTAAAAATATTTTGAGCGGGTTATAAATCTGGATCATCTGTATTGGCAAAATAAGGAAATCAGCTCTCAAGGGCTATAAGAAAGTTAAAACTCGGCGCTGCCAGGGGTCCTGGGAAAAGCAATAACATCCCTGATATTGCTCATCCCGGTGATGAACTGCATCATTCTTTCGAAACCCAACCCGAAACCTGCATGCGGCACCGTGCCAAAGCGGCGCAGGTCGAGGTACCACCATAATTCCTGCTCCGGTATCTTCAGTTCTTTCATACGTTGCACCAGTTTATCCATGCGCTCTTCCCTTTGTGATCCCCCTACGATCTCACCGATACCGGGAGCGAGTATATCCATAGCAGCAACGGTTTTCCCGTCCTCATTCTGCCGCATATAAAAAGCTTTGATGGCTGACGGGTAATTATAGAGAATGACGGGTTTGTGAAAATGTTTTTCCACGAGGTAGCGCTCATGTTCACTCTGCAGGTCCATGCCCCAGCCGGTGATGGGAAACTGAAATTTCTTTTTCTTATTATGATTACTTTCCTTTAAGATCTCTATCGCATCTGTGTATGTCAACCGTTCGAATGTATTGTTGAGAACGAATTCAAGCTTTTCTATCAGTGCCATGTCCGATCTTTTATCCTGCGGCAATTGTTTTTCTTCGTCCGCCAGCCGCTGTGCAAGGAAATCAAGGTCCTCTTTGTTATGATCCAATATGAATTGGATGATGTAACGGATGAATGCTTCAGCCAGGTCCATATTGTCTTCCAGGTCATAAAAAGCCATCTCCGGTTCGATCATCCAGAATTCTGCCAGGTGGCGGGCTGTATTGCTGTTCTCCGCCCGGAATGTGGGGCCGAATGTATAGACCTCGCCAAGCCCGGTGGCGCCTGCTTCTCCTTCCAGCTGTCCGCTGACAGTAAGGTTGGCAGAGCGGCCGAAGAAATCCTCTTTAAAATTCACCGAACCATCTTCATTCCGGGGTGTTTTATCAAAGGGCAGCGTGGTGACCCTGAACAATTCTCCCGCCCCCTCTGCATCACTGCCCGTGATGATCGGTGTATGCAGGTATACAAACCCTTTTTTGTGAAAGAATTCATGTACGGCAAATGCAAAAGCATGCCGTATACGGAAAACAGAACCAAAAATATTTGTCCTGAAACGGAGGTGAGCAATCTCGCGTAAAAACTCGAAGGAATGTTTCTTGGGTTGAAGCGGATATTTTTCGGCATCGCTGTCACCGATGATCTCGATGGTTTCAGCATTAAGATCAGTTTTCTGTCCTTTGCCAAGAGAAGGAACGATCGTTCCGGTCACTTTCAGTGATGCAGATATGGTTATTCTTTTGAGTAAGGCCTCGTCAAACTTTCCCAACCCCGCCACAACCTGGATATTTTGATTGGTGCTGCCATCGTTTAAAGCAATGAACTGGTTGTTTCGAAAACTGCGAACCCAACCCATGACCGTTACTTCCTGTCCTGCCGGTTCCAGGGCGAGCAGATCCTTTATTTTGATCCTTTTGTTGAACATCATGGATTTTGTTGGGGGCAAAGGTAAAACTTGCAGCGTAGCTGGTATTGCATGAACAGAAATAAGTTGGCTCAAGCTATTGATCCAGTATGTATGAAGCCAGACACCCTCTGTAAAATAGATATGTTATAATTTTCCAGAAATTTTGAAATTCTGGTAATTCGCCGTATTATTGCATCGGAAACAGGCTGATAAATTAAGTACTCCCAGGCGATTGCCAGTTACCTGCCCAATTCCATCCAAGATAATTTCAATAGATATTTCTGATTTTTTTAGACCGGCTTCAACAATTTTATTTTAATTCAAGCTCAATTTATGTATGACATACTGCAACTGAACGACATGCTCGTTCCTGAGTTGATAGACATTGCCGAACAACTCAAGATTCCTAACGCAAAAAAATTAAGCAAACAGGACCTGGTATATAAGATACTCGACGGACAAGCGATCGCGGGCTCCAAGGGCGCTGTTGCATCCAATGACGGCAGGCGTAAACGCATTGTAAAGGCCAATACTTCCGTGGTGAGCGAAGAAGCCATTGTGGAAAGCAACGGCGATGAAAAACCAGCGGCTCATAAATCAATGATCCCTAACCGGAAGGAAGATAAAATGGCCGGCAAGAGACCCAGGAAAAAAACGGATGAAAAACCTGAGGAATCATCTGTAGCAGAATCTTCAGGTCCTGTAAATACAGCGAAAGACACTGCTGCGACCAATGATAATGTGACCGAAGAGCAGGCAACCGCCGACAGTTCGGATGCACAGCAAAAAATTTACCCGCAACGCAGGGAACAGCAATTCAACGTTGAATTTGACGGTGTCATACTCAGTGAAGGGGTGCTGGAAATGATGCCCGACGGGTATGGGTTTCTTCGTTCATCCGACTATAACTACCTCTCCTCTCCCGATGATGTGTACGTTTCCCCTTCCCAGATAAAATTATTTGGCTTAAAGACAGGGGATACTGTTTTTGGAGCGGTACGCCCCCCTAAAGAGGGAGAAAAATATTTTGCCCTGCTGAAAGTCGATACGATCAACAACAAAAGCCCTGAAGATGTCAGGGACCGTGTTCCGTTCGACTACCTGACGCCTTTATTCCCGTATGAAAAAATGAACCTTTTTACAAAAGCGGATGATTATTCCACCCGGCTTATAGACCTCTTCACGCCGATAGGCAAGGGGCAAAGAGGTTTGATCGTAGCACAGCCGAAGACAGGTAAGACCATGCTGTTAAAGGCCGTCGCCAATTCCATTTCTGTCAATCACCCGGATTGTTACCTGATGGTGGTGTTGGTGGATGAAAGACCTGAAGAAGTCACCGATATGGAACGCAGCGTAAAAGCGGAAGTGATCGCATCCACTTTTGACGAACCGGCTGAAAAACATGTAAAGGTCTCCACGATCGCACTGCAGAAAGCAAAACGCCTGGTTGAATGCGGGCATGATGTGGTCATCCTGCTGGATTCCATCACACGACTCGCCCGCGCACATAATACGGTTGCCCCTGCATCCGGAAAAGTTTTATCGGGCGGTGTGGAAGCCAATGCCATGCAAAAACCCAAACAATTTTTCGGCGCCGCCCGGAAAATAGAGAATGGCGGTTCACTCACCATTCTTGCCACTGCACTGATCGATACAGGCAGCAAGATGGATGAAGTGATCTTTGAGGAATTCAAAGGAACGGGCAATATGGAATTGCAACTCGACCGCAGGCTCTCCAATAAACGCATCTATCCTGCCATTGACCTGGTCGCTTCCTCCACCCGCCGCGAAGACCTCCTGCTGGATAAGGATGTCCTGGGCCGCATGCACCTGTTGCGTAATTACCTGGCCGATATGACGCCTGAAGAAGCCATGAATGAATTATTAAAACGCATGAAGGGTACCAAGAGCAATGAAGAATTCCTGGCCAGCATGAACGGGTAAGCCCGCAATTATTTTCCCGGATGCTTTCTACCGAAAAACTCGCCCGGCTCATTGAAGAGACAGGCGCTTATATTTCACAGTACCATCAATTGAATGAAAAAGTTTCAGCCGGATCCGTAGGCTGGCATGTCGAACACAGTTTTCTTACCAATGATGTGATCATTGAATCCCTCAAAAGATCGGATCCCGCCCAGTTCCAATCTTCTTTCAGTTTTTCACGACTTTATGTTTTTACCCTGAAAAGAATTCCCAGAGGGAGTGCACAATCGCCGAAATCAGTAAGGCCCCGGGAGATTCCCACAGCGGACTCATTGACACAGCACTTTCGCAGTACCCTCGAAAAAATAAAGGAGCTGCCGGGGATACCTTCCGACAGGTTTTTCAAACACCCGTTCTTCGGAATGCTGAAATTAAAACCAGCTCTAAGGTTTTTGGAAATTCATACGCAGCATCACCTGGCTATCATTAAAGATATCGCGGACAAATAATGTACACCGGAACAGATCCTGTTTAAAGACAATCATGGCTTGAATTTACCTTCCGTGAACTCTCTTCTGAAACGCAGGTAATCGGGAATGGATACGTACTGGACATAGGGATTTTCAGGATGATTGTAAATATATTCCTGGTGACCGGCTTCCGCAGGATAAAATTTTTCGAAACTTTTTACCTCCGTTACGATCTTTGCGGAATATTTTTTTGCAGCAATCAGTCTTTTGATCTCTGCATCGATGACCTGTTTTTCACGGGGATTGCTGTAAAATGCAATGGACCTGTATTGGGTACCGATATCATTACCCTGCTTGTTCAGCTGCGTAGGATCGTGACTGGCAAAAAATGCTTTAACAAGGGTTTCAAAACTGATCTTACTGGAATCATAATAAACCGCCACCGATTCCGCATGACCGGTCTTACCGGTACTTACTTTTTCATAATCGGGATTGGTATCCGTTCCCCCGCTATAACCGCTCACTGCATCCCGGACCCCTGCTAAGCTCTGAAAAACGATCTCGGTATGCCAGAAACATCCTTCCGAAAAATAAGCAACAGATTCCTTTGTAGCGGGTTTTACAGGGTTGCCCTGCGGGATTTTCATGTTCCCGTTCTGTGAACGGGCACAACCGGATAAAAACACGATAAGAAAAACTGAAAATAACTTTTTCATTGTTCAGGAGCATTATTGTTTAGATGAAACAGGAGCGGGCTTCCCTTCCGGCACAAAGATCAGGGCCGCTGAATTGATGCAATAGCGTTTACCGGTAGGATCGGGACCATCATCAAATACATGACCCAGGTGGGAGCCGCTCTTGCTGTCCACCACCGCCCAACGCACCATGCCAAAACTTGTATCTTTTATCAATTTTACTGCGTCCGGATTGACAGGGGCCCAGAAACTGGGCCAGCCGGTGCCCGAATCAAATTTTTTATCTGAACTGAAAACGGGTTGCAGGGTGGCGGCGGAATAATAAATGCCCTTCTCATGGTTGTTCCAAAAAGCCCCGGTAAAGGCAATTTCGGTTCCTTCCTGCCGGAGAATATAATACTGGGCGGACGTTAAAATTTTTTTCCAGTCCGCATCCGTATGCTGAATGGGATAAACCGTTTTATTGTTTGCTGTCTGCGGATCGGGATACTTGTTTGATTTTTGTGCCATGGTGCAGCCTGTTGTCAATACAAACAGGGTAGCAAGCCCGGCGGAAGAAAAGATTTTTTTCATAAACTTCTTTCTCATACAAACGTAGAATATTTGACGCCGGATTGCTTATGAAGGCAGGAAAAATATTTTTTTCTTTAACGTATCGTTGACAATCAGTTTGCTTTATAACCGCCCGACCGGTACATTTTTTCGGCAAGTTGATAATATGAGATGGCCTGTTTCAATAATGAGTCATTGACGGGGCTTTTTTCCGAACTGCCTTTCGAAAAATCAGGTCTATACCCCTCCGCATGTTTCGGTGGTTGTAAAACGATCAACTGACCGTTTCGCAGGTAACCAAGCCCCTGGTAAGTGCTGATAAATACCCTTTCGCTGCCGGGAGGCATGCGCAGAATGTCCTGGCCAAAGAACTTGGAACGATAACTGATATGCAAGAGACCGAGGATCGTAGGTGCCAGGTCAACCTGGGAGGTAAGCGTATTGTTGATCTGCGGCCGGATATGTCCCGGGCTGTAGATCAGCAGGGGTATATGATAGCCCGTAACGGGCAGGGAAGCTTTCCCGGCCGCATAGGCGCAATGATCCGCTACGATGACAAATAATGTATTATTGAACCAGGGCTTTGACCTTGCATCATTCAAAAATTTGCCGATCGCATAATCGGTATATTTCACCGCACCATCTCGTATTTGCTTTTTGGGTGGAATGTCAATACGCCCTTCAGGATAAGTATAAGGCCGGTGGTTGGAAACAGTCATGATCTGCGCAAAAAAGGGTTTTTGCATCGCATGATCCGCATCCATTTTTTTCAGACTGTAGGCAAACATATCCTCATCCGCTACCCCCCAGATATTGGCATAATGAATTTCACCCGAAGAAAGATCGGACCTGTCCAGCACCTCATACCCGTTCGTTTTAAAAAAAGGACCCATATTATCAAAGCTGCTGTACCCGCCATAAAAGAACTGTGTGGTATATCCCTGCGACCGAAGTACATGGCCCAGGGAAAAAAGGTCATGATTATCCGGGCGTCGCAGAATACTTTGCCCGGGGACCGGGGGGATCGCCAGCGAAAGCGCTTCCATGCCCCTCACAGTACGGGTACCGCTGGCATAAAAATTAGTGAAGAACATACTTTGAGCGGCCAGGCTGTCGAGTTGCGGAGTAATATTATTCTGGTTGCCGAAATACTTCATGAAGGAAGCACTCAGGCTTTCGACGGAAATCAGGACCACATTCATTTTTTCAGGAGGCTGCTGATAGGTTACATTCCTTTCTACGGAAAGACTATCAGGGTAAAGAAATATATCACCCGGTGAGCGTTGTAAGATCTGTTCCTTCAGTTCTTTCAAAGCTTCCCTGTCATCAAGGGTGGGATAAAACTTATAATAATCCAGCGCATTGTTAAAATATGCGGCCCCGAACTCATAAGGACCGTCTCCCGCCAGTTCATTGACAAATGAATTATCACTGAAATTCTTCAACCGGTCATCCACAAATAAATAAACCATGGCAGGCAGGCACAATACACCCAGCGCAAGTATTGATCTTTTAGCCCATGAGGGCTGGGCATACACAGAAGATCTCAGTTTTTTGCGCACCAGCCTCCAAGTAAAATATGCAGCGATGGCTACAAATAAAATGATCCATATTACAGGGTAGGACTGCCGTATATTGCCTGCGACTTCCCTTGTATAGATCAGGTAATCAACAGCAATGAAATTATAACGTGTGCCGAATTCCTGCCAGAAAAAGTATTCGCTCACCGCATTGAACAGCAATAAAAAGATCAGAATGAAAAAAAAGACCTGCAGGCCATTGCTGCGCCAGGCCAGCCGGTAAGGCTTATCTTTTAACACAAGCCATAGAAACTGTAACAACAGCAGGATTACAAATGAACCGGCAATCAGGGGAAGGGCCTCATTCAATTCTTTAGGCACCAGGTTAAAGAAAAAAAGGGCTGACAACAACGCTCCAAACAAGCCAAATACGATCCAATAATAAGGTTTACGGTAGACCCTGTCATTGCTCAGCCAGCACCAGAGCAGCAGGGGCACGATCAGGTAAGCGGCAAAACACAGATCATAGAAGAGGCCAATGAAATAGATACCGGCAATATGAACCGGCGAGAATTCAATTTCGGAAGAAGATAAAATGAGCAATACGGTACGGGTAAGAAAACTGATACCTGCGACCAGGACCAGGGTCACCCATACGGGGTTGAATTTTTTAACTATGTCAGACCGGGAGAGACGCATATATCCTGCCGTTCATTTTAATCCGGCTAATTCCGGCAAAAATATTATTTTCAGCAAAGCGCCGGAACTTACTTGTGCTAACCCTATTTTTGCACAGCTAAAAACAAGAACCATGCATAAAGATGAAGTATTCAAAAAAGAGATCAAAAAATCCAGTGATTTTAAATTCGGAGCCAATGTGGTGAATGTTTTTGATGATATGGTAAGCCGGTCCGTCCCATTTTACGGAGAGATCCAGCGCATGATCGCTGAGATCGCCGCTTCCCATGCCCGGCCCGGAACGATCGTTTATGACCTGGGTTGTTCCACGGGCAACAGCCTGATCGGGATGAATGAAATGGTCAATCAGCAGATCAATTTTATCGGCATCGATGATTCCGTGGAAATGCTGGACAAATGCCGGGACAAATTGAAAGAAGCCGGATTAACAAGAAAATATGAGCTGAAATGCATCGACCTGAACCATGGGGTGAAAGTGCCGAATGCTTCCGTAGTAGTGCTTTCACTGACACTGCAATTCATCCGCCCTGTGCACCGCCAACGCTTGCTGAAAAATATTTTTGAAGGCCTGAACGGAAGCGGGGTAATGATCATGGTGGAAAAGATCCTGGCGGAAGACAGCATGTTCAACCGGGACTTCATTGATTATTATTATGGCTATAAGCGAAACAATCATTACAGCGATATGGAAATAGCCCAGAAGAGGGAGGCCCTTGAAAATGTACTCGTACCCTATAAACTGAGCGAAAATATCGCGATGCTCCGTGATACCGGTTTTGCACACTGCGAGGTCTTTTTCAAATGGTATAATTTTGCCGGACTGATCGCAGTCAAAAAATAACAAGCAGTCATCATTCTTAGTCCGCCCACGCACAAGTTTTCTGCAGTATAATAACCCCCTTTCGGGAATCCGGAATTAGTATTTTTGGGACGGATGATACGAACAGGTAATTTTTTTTTCAAATACCGAAACTGGATCTTCATCCTGCTTTATGCAGCGTTATTGATCCCTTCACCGCCCCTCTTTCCTATACATAACGGAGAGAAAAGCTATATTTTATTCCCCATCATTACCGGTTTATTCATCACATTCATGGGTGAAATGATCCGTGGACTCACCATCGGCTTGGTATATATTATCCGGGGCGGACGGGAAGGCAAACCCTTTGCGGAAGACCTGGTCACGGAGGGGATCTTTCAACACTGCCGGAACCCCCTGTACCTCGGTAATATATTGATGCTTTCCGGCCTGGGGATATTGGATAATTCGATTATTTATGTCCTGATCATCGTTCCCGTTTTTATTCTTATATACCAGTCGATGGTGCTGGCGGAAGAAGATTTCTTACACAAAAAGTTTGGGGATGCTTACCTGCTTTATTGTAAACGCACCAACCGTTGGCTTCCTGATCTCAGGGGACTCAGAACCACTTTTTCGCAGCATCGGTTCAGCTGGCAGCGCTGGATCCTGAGAGAGCATACCACGCAATTTATCTGGCTCTCCGGTATGGCCATCATCCTTTTAATGAAATATCCTTCGCTGACAGGCTATCATACAGGATCCAGGAATTTACTGCTTGCCGTGATCCTTTCCTTTTTTTTGTTTTTATATCTTTTGGTCCGTTATATGAAAAGATCAGGGATTTTAAAGGCGGAATAGAAAGCCACAAACAGTGGCCGGACAGTGAGAGTTTTCTTTCCTCGTAAATATGGGGGGATGAATATTCTTAATTTTACCCTTTCAAAATCAGGGTCATGATAAAAACAGGCAATACTATCGTCAGTATTTATACGGAAATGACGCCCAACCCGGAAACAATGAAATTTGTGGCCAATAAACTTTTATACCCCGGCAAAAGCATCGATTTCCCTGATGCGGAGAATGCCCGGCCTTCACCCCTGGCCACCGAATTGTTCGCTTTTCCTTTTGTAAAAGCCGTTTTTATCGCCAGTAATTTTGTCACCCTTACCAAGACCGCTGACACGGAATGGGACGATATCATCCCGTCCCTGCGACAATTCTTAAAAAGTTACCTGGAGGAAGGCAAACCGGTCATCAACGAAGATGAACTCGTATCCCTGAAAAAAGAAAGTGTAAATGAATCTTCACCGGATGACGGTGACGTGGTAAAACGGATCAAGGAACTCCTGGATAATTATGTGAAACCGGCCGTGGAGATGGATGGCGGCGCCATCCAGTTCCGCAGCTATAACGATGGGATCGTCAACCTGATGCTGCAGGGAAGCTGCAGCGGCTGTCCCTCCTCCATGATCACCCTCAAAGCCGGAATTGAAGGGATGATGAAACGCATGATCCCTGAAGTGAAAGAAGTGGTGGCCGAATCCGAATGATCCGCTGAGCAGCAGCATTTTTTTCAAATCCCATTATTGAATTTATTTTTGTGCTTCAGTCATTGTTATGTCATCCCTTACGGTAACACTCATACAAACCGGCCTCCAGTGGGAAAATAAAGCTGCTAACCTGCAGATGCTGGAAAAAAAGATCAAGGCCATTCCGGGAAAGACACAACTGGTGGTGCTGCCGGAAATGTTCAGCACAGGATTCAGCATGAATGCAGCAAAACTGGCTGAGGCCATGGAAGGGGAAACGGTGCAATGGATGAAAAATCTCGCACGCGAGAGCAAGATCATCCTTACCGGGAGTATTATCATAAAAGAAGAGGATCATTTTTATAACCGGCTGATCTGGATGCTGCCCGATGGTCATTACGGGGTATATGATAAACGCCATTGTTTTTCTTATGCCGGGGAAGAAAAATACTATACGCACGGAAATAAAAGACTGATCGCATCAGTGAATGACTGGAAGATCAACCTGCAGATCTGTTATGATTTGCGTTTCCCTGTCTGGGCAAGACAAACGCCTCCCCCTCTCCGTCCGGAGAAGGGGTTGGGGGGTGAGGCTGAGTATGATCTCCTGATCTATGTTGCCAACTGGCCTGAAAGAAGGATCCTGGCCTGGAAGACATTATTACCCGCTAGGGCAATCGAGAACCAATGCTATGTGGTCGGGGTAAACCGGGTAGGGAACGACGGCAATGGTATTTATCACAACGGGGAAAGCATGGTTGTTGATCCACTGGGTACTATTCTTTATTCGAAAGAGGATACGGAAGATGTTTTTACAATTACAATGGACAAAGAGGGACTGAATGAGATCAGGAATAAATACCCTTTTTTAGACGATGCCGACAAGTTTACAATCATAAATCAGTAACACCGGGCAGCCTGTTGGCGGGTTGAAAGACCGAACATTCAAATCCATTATCTTCGCCGCAAATTGTATCCTTCATGCTTCCGCGATATAAACGCATCCTTCTCAAACTTTCCGGCGAATCATTAATGGGCGACAAAAGTTTTGGTTTTGATACCGGTGTCATCGCGCAATATGCACAGGATATCAGATCTGTCACTGAGCTGGGCGTCCAGGTTGCGGTGGTGATCGGGGGCGGCAATATTTACAGGGGCATGAATGAAGCCGAAACGGGCATTGAAAGGGCCCACGGGGATTACATGGGTATGCTGGCTACCGTGATCAATGGTATGGCCGTGCAGGCGGGGCTCGAAAAGGTCGGGGTATATACACGGTTGCTCAGCGCTATTAAGATGGAACAGATAGCAGAACCATATATCCGCCGTCGTGCCATCCGCCACCTTGAAAAAGGCAGGGTGGTGATCTTCGGGGCCGGTACAGGCAATCCCTATTTCACTACAGATACAGCCGGTTCCCTGCGTGCCATCGAGATCAATGCAGATGTGATCCTTAAAGGCACCCGGGTGGACGGGATCTACAGCGCGGATCCTGAAAAAGATCCTACTGCCACAAAATTCAGTGTGATCACCTTCCAGGATTGCCTTTCCAAGAACCTCGGCGTCATGGATATGACCGCTTTCACCCTTTGCATGGAAAATAATTTACCCATTATTGTCTTCAATATGAACAAAGAAGATAACCTGCGACGGGTAGTGACCGGCGAGAAGGTGGGAACGCTGGTACAGGGATAATTCCCTCGTATTTTTCCTATTTCACGATTTGCAGCATGTACTATCTTGCGGGGAAATCCGAGTCCTGCACGTGGGAAACTATTAATCCAGATCAAAAAATTTTAATCGGTTTCAGTACCCTGTCACTATGGACTCTAATCTAAACTTTTCCATCCTTGAGATCATCCTGATGCTGTTGGGAGCCATCGCCCTGGGCTATACCATTCATTTCTTCATATTCAATATCAGAAACCTCAGGCATAAAAATGAAGCGGGCGAAGCAACAAAAATTAAAAAGGAATTACAGGATGTACGCTTCAATATGTTCGATGAGATCGATAAAAGGAACCGCCAGCTGGAAGAATTAAAGAATAAACTCGCTGATGCAGAATCAGACCTGAATATTTATACCATTGAAGCAGAAGAGGCCCGCAAAGAAATAAAACAGCTGAAAGCTGAAAACCAGCAACTGCAACAGGCCCTTGATTCCACCAAACTCTCCGTCAACCGCACTGACCTGGAAGAAGCACAGGCTTCCCTGCGCGAACAATATAAGAAGATCGAAGATCTGATCAGCAATATTGACCTTGTCAAAGAAACCCAGGAAAAGAACCGGGAACTCGAAGAGGTCAATGATGAACTGACAAGTCGTGTGAATGAATTGATCCAGCAGCTGGCCCAACGGGAAAATCAGATCAATTCATCCGCCAAAAAACAAATTGCCTCTGCTGAAGTGGCGGCTATTATTGACAGCACTTACGACCAGTTCACCAGTTTGCAGGATAGGATCCAGAAACTGGAATCCCAGTTGAATGCATCGAAGAAAAATACAATCGAATTTGAAGAAATAAAAGAATCGTTTTACAAAGTGACACGCGACCTGGAAGAGCTGAAAGCCAAGAACCTGTCCTTGCATACCGATAAGCAACAACTGGAATCCAGCCTGGGGGAAACAGAAGACGAATTAAGAGAAGCCAATTTTCAACGACAGCAGCTCCTGAAAAAAGTGACCTACCTTGAACAGCTGAATCATGATATGCAAACTATTGCCGATACCAATAAAAAACTGCAAGCCCAGATCAAACGGATCGGCGAACTGGAAAGCATGTTGCATATCGCCAGGGAAGAAAAAGAGGATATCCAGCGCAAACAGGATAAAAACAGCTAGTCTTTTGTCACTCATTACCTGCACAGCCTGTACAATTTCTCAGCTCCCACACAGCACATAAGAATTAGCAGGGGAATGTTTTATTTTTGCGACCGGTGATCGCTCAACAGCA
>CAZZDQ010000031.1:0-19617 GCA_964652845.1 uncultured Chitinophaga sp. | reverse complement strand
CCCTTTCCGGCAATTTGAAAAATGGTGGAAAACCACCCTCCGTTCTGCTATCCCTGAACCCAATGCCATGCTGCTGGCCACTGCATCAAAAAAAGGGATTCCTTCGGGACGGGTGGTGTTATTGAAGGATTATTCAGACAAGGGGTTTGTTTTTTTTACCAATTATGAGAGCGCCAAAGCAAAACAATTGAATGAGAACCCACGGGCCTCGCTGGTATTTTTCTGGAAAGAACTGGAGCGGCAGGTGCGCATCACGGGCACCGTCAGAAAAATAAAAGAAAGAGAAAGCGATGTTTATTTTTCAACCAGGCCGACAAACAGCCGGATTGGCGCCTGGGCCTCCCCGCAAAGCAGGATCATTACCGGCCGTCGCTGGCTGGATGATAATTTTAGAGGAATGCAATCGCAATTTGAGGGAAAAAAGATCAGTCGCCCGGCCCATTGGGGCGGCTATATCGTAAAACCTTCTGCCATTGAATTCTGGCAGGGGAGGCCCAACCGTCTGCACGACAGGTTATTGTATACATTACAAAAAAACGGGAGGTGGAAAATGGTAAGGCTGGCGCCTTAGTTGTGTATTAAGTTAATTAGGGTATTGAGTTAATTAAGGAATCCCCTAATACCTCAATTAACGAATTAACTAATCACTTACTTCTTCTTTCCGGCTTTCTTTTTATTGGCCGGACGGCTTTTGCCGAAAGAACCTTTAAATCTTTTGCCTTTTGCAGTTTTTTTATCGCCTTTGCCCATAAAATAATTTTGATCAGTTATAGTTTGCCTAAGAATTCCCTGCCTGCCCTGAAACGTACCGTCTTTTTTGCTTTGGCCATGATCGTTTCATTTGTCTTGGGATTGCGTGCCTTCCGTGCCTTTCGTTTCGTGATCAGGAAGGTGCCGAATCCCACTAACTTGACCGGTTCCCCTGCCCGCAATGAACGGCTGACGACCCCGATAAAGGAATCGATCACCGCATTGGCCTGTATTTTTGTGATATTGATATCTTCAGAGATTTTATCAACCAGGTCACCTTTGTTCATAGTTGGTTTGTTGAGGAGTGAACCTGCCTGCTGGTTTACCTGCCGAGAGCATGCAGGAAACAAATTTAGCCGCTTTTTATATCCGCCAAAAAAATATGTAACCGGCAAAGGGGCGAACAGGGAAAAAATTTTTCACAATCAATTCACAGCCTCCATCAGTGTGCGGAAGGCAATGAAACGGTTACCCCATTTTTCAAAAGCCTTCTGGCGCAGGCGGGAGGCAGCTTCATCTATGTAGCGCTGATAATCATTCATGGAACCTGCAAAATATTGTACAACATAGGTGATCCCACCGTCTGCGTCCTGGGTGAGCAGACGGAAAAAATAATAATGGGTAAAACAACCGGAAGCCATCACATCGGGGATATGCTCCTGCTTCTGCCAGGCCACCCAGTCCGCTTCCATTTCAGGATCGATCTTTATTGTGATGTTGTAGACGACCATATTTATAGCTTCACTTCAAGGAATACCGGGCAATGGTCGCTGTGCTTGATATCCGGATAGATCTCGGCATCTGTGATATTTTTTATCAAAGGTCCGGTAACGGTGATATAGTCGATCCGCCAGCCTTTATTGTTCAGCCGCACGGAGGGAAAACGCTGGCTCCACCAGCTGTACCGGTGTGGTTCGGCATGAAAGACACGGAAGGTATCGGTCCAGCCGCTCTCCAGGAATTTGGTAAGCCATTCCCTTTCCTGGGGCAAAAAACCGGAAGAGTTCTTATTTCCCTTGGGGTCATGGATATCTATTTCCTTATGCGCAATATTATAATCCCCGCAGAGAATGAGTTTAGGATGTTTTTTGCGCAGCTTGTTTACCCAATCATAAAACTGGTCCAGCCATTTATATTTGAAAGCCTGCCGTTCATCGCCACTGGTACCCGAAGGGAAATAGGCATTGATCAGCCGGGTATCGCCAAAATCAAGCTGTAACACCCTTCCTTCTTCATCACTTGTGCTGAGACCATGGCCATACTCCACTTTATCAGGTTTTATCTTAGTGAAAACCGCCACACCGCTGTACCCTTTTTTTTGAGCACTGAACCAGTAATTATGATAACCCATGGCGGAGAACACTGTATGATCCACATCTTCCTTCACCGCCTTGGTTTCCTGGATGCAAACAATGTCAGCAGGATCTTTTTTTAACCAGTCCAAAAATCCTTTTTTGATGGCAGCCCTGATGCCATTCACATTATAGCTGATGATCCGAACTGATTTACTCATTATAGTTATCTTACAGGATGAAAATAATTTATGGCAATAGCAAATTACTTAGTTTATGCCTGTGAATGAAAAAAAACCTGCATCCCCGCCCGTAATCCCTTCAAAACAGCCAGTTTATCTGGAAGGCCCCAAGAGCCGCGGGTATGAATTATTATTTGCTCTCCGCGTATTCTGGCAATTCATCCGGGGATTCCGAACGCTTCATTTCATCGGGCCCTGCATTACGGTTTTTGGTTCCGCACGGTTCAAGGAAGACAATCCTTATTATGCAAAGGCCCGGGAATTCGGGAAAAGGATCTCGGAGATGGGATTTACCACTATGACGGGGGGCGGACCCGGGATCATGGAAGCCGCTAACCGGGGAGCGTTTGAGAACGGAGGAAAGTCAGTGGGGCTGAACATCCAGCTTCCGTTTGAACAGCAGCCGAATCCCTATGTTCAGACCTCGATCACTTTCGAACATTTTTTTGTACGCAAAGTGCTCCTGGTAAAATATTCCTATGCTTTTATCATCATGCCCGGGGGCTTTGGCACCATGGATGAATTCTTTGAGATACTCAACCTGGTACAGACCCATACCGTTACTAATTTCCCCATCGTTATTTTCGGGAAAGAATTTTATAAGGACCTGATGGTGGCCATGGATGATATGGTTGCCCATGGCACCGTATCCAAAGAGGACCTGTCACTGGTATTGTTTACTGACAGCGAGACAGACGCCATGGATCATATCAAAAAATACGTAGGACAGAATTATATTATCAAACCCCGCCACAGGAGTTGGTGGCTGTTTGAAAAAAGATAGGCCCCTCCCGGGCTCCCCACAAGGAGGAGGTGTTTATCTTGTTCACAGATGAGGTTTCAGGTAATAAAATTATTTAAGTATGAGATTTACTGATATCCTGGGATATGCGGCGGGCGCGCTGACCGCTTTTACATTTGTTCCACAGGTTATCAAGACCTGGCGGGATAAACACGCCAGGGATATTTCCCTGAACATGTTCATCCTGGCCTTTCTCAACGAGATCATGTGGCTGGTATGGGGTATACTTATTCATAACTGGATCATCATCATCACCAATGGTGTCATGCTTTTCCTGTCGGGTGCCATGATCGTGATGAAAATAAAATACAATAAAGAAAAGTGAGCAGATGCAAGGGGCAGGCTTACAAAAAATAAACACTTTGATATGGGATCTTGGCGGCGTGCTGATCGACTGGGATCCTACATATGTATTTGATGAAAAATATTTTCCAACATTGGAGGATCGGGACTATTTTTTGAACCATGTCTGCACGCCGGCATGGAATGAGAACCAGGATGCTGGCTATCCACTCGCCCGTGCCACAGAAGAAAAAATTGCAGCATTCCCCGGATGGGAAAAACCGGTCAGGGATTATTATGGCAGATGGGAGGAAATGCTGAAGGGACCCATTCAGGGTACTGTTGACCTGTTCAGGCTGATTAAACAGAACACTGCTTTGCGGTCATTTGCCTTTACCAACTGGAGCGCTGAAACTTTTCCGGTTGCCCTGCGACAGTTCGATTTTTTGCAATGGTTTCATGGCCGTTTGGTGAGCGGAGAAGAAAAAACCAGGAAACCGTTCTCCGAATTCTTTGCACTACTGGTAAAAAGATTTTCAATCAATATTCAAACTGCCTTTTTTATTGATGACAATCTTCGCAATGTGAAAGCAGCAGAGGAATTCGGGTTCAGGGCCATTCAGTTCAGGAATGCCCCGCAGCTAAAAGAAGTTTTTCAGGAGCTGCACATTTTATGATCATCAAAACAATATATTTATCAATTTCCTGGCCCACGCATATTTATCCTTTCAGCAACCTGATATTCTTGCGGGCAATATGATCAGTGATTTTGTGAAGGGCAGGAAGCAGTTTGATCTCCCGCCCGCCATTCAAAAAGGGATCCGGCTCCACCGGCTGATCGACCGCTATACGGATACACATGAAGCCACAGCCATTGTAAAGGATATTTTCAGACCGGCTGCCGGACGTTACAATGCCGTTTTTGCGGATGTGGCATATGATTATTTCCTCGCCAATGATGAACAGGAATTCCCTGCCGGAGAATTATTTGAATTCTCGCAGCGAACTTACGAGACGCTGGATCGGTATTCTTTCATATTCCCGGAAAAATTCGCACGGATCTATCCCTATATGAAAACCCAGAACTGGCTCTACGGTTACAGGACTGAGGAGGGGATCAGGCAAAGTTTTAGCGGGATCGCCCGTCGTTCGGCCTATTTACCCGGAAGTGAAGATGTATTTCATCTGTTTATAGAACAGAAACAACCACTTCAGCATTGTTACCGTCTGCTTTGGAAGGATATAAAAACTTTTGCAGAGAGCGAATGCAGGTTGCTTTAACAGAAAGGCGGGAAATATTTATATCAGCGGCGAGGAATATAATTTTCTAAACAATAATTTTGCCTACTAAATCCTGATCATGAAGAAAAGTTCCATCTTGTTTGCGGTTACGCTTTTTTCCGTCATGGCGGCTGCACAAACCAACAATTTACCCCCGCTGGATAAATCCCCCATGGATATGAGTTACTATCCGGCCGGATACCCGGTACAAAAAATTCAGAATAAGATCACGGAACCACTTGCTTTGCGGGTGGTCTACAGCAGACCACAAAAGAGCGGGAGGGAGATTTTCGGGAAACTGGTCCCTTATGGAGAAGTGTGGAGGCTGGGTGCAAATGAAGCCACTGAGATCGAGTTTTTCCGTACGGTCTGGATCAATGGCAAAAAGATCAGGAAAGGCCGGTATACGATCTATGCCCTGGTAACTGAAAACTCGTGGACATTCATTGTGAACAATGAAACGGATATCTGGGGCGCCTTCAAATATGACAGTAAAAAAGATATCATCAGGACAGAAGCGGCAGTACAGAAAAATGACAGCGCAGTGGAAGCTTTGACCATTGTATTTGACAAGACCACCGGCGGTTGTGATATGGTAGTCTACTGGGATAACCTGAAGGTCAGTTTACCGATTCAATTCAGCAAATAGTTCTCTTTCCCTGAAGCGGGGTCATTTTCACTATTATAGCCTATCAAATATCTTTGGTGGAAATATTGATTTACCATGTGCGGCATTGCAGGAATCATCCAGTCCGATCCGGGAGGATATCAAAAGGAACAGGTGCAAAAAATGTCCTTTGCACTGACCCACCGCGGCCCCGACGGTGAAGGTTCATGGTGCAATGAAGATAATACCGTATTGCTGGTTCACCGGCGGCTTTCCGTGATCGACCTGAGTGATGCAGGAATACAGCCAATGTCTTACCTGGACCGTTATCATATCATTCATAACGGGGAGATCTATAATTATCTTGAACTCAGGTTAGCATTGAAAAAGAAAGGGTATTCATTCAGGTCCCAAACAGATACCGAAGTGATCGCTGCGGCCTATGATCACTGGAAGGAGGATTGCCTCCTGCATTTTGACGGTATGTTCGCCTTTGCCATATGGGATGAGAAAGAAAAAACACTTTTTGCAGCCAGGGACCGGTTTGGAGAAAAGCCTTTTTTTTATTGTGCCCGGCCCTACAGCTTCCTGTTCGCCTCTGAAATGAAAGCATTATGGGAAGCCGGGATCCCCAAACAGCCCAATGAAAAAATGCTCTTCAATTTTATCACGATCGGATATACGGATAACCCGGAGAAAAGGGAAGAAACTTTTTACCAAAATATATATAAACTTCCACCCGCCTCGTACCTGAAACTTTCATTCGTTTATTTCACTGTTTCTGTCAACCGCTACTGGGATATCGAATCACTTCTGCAGGACAAAAAGATCACAGATGAACAGGCAGTCGAAAAATTTTCTGAGCTGTTCGTGGAATCGGTTAAAAAGAGATTGCGCAGCGATGTAAAAGTCGGGGCCAGCCTCAGCGGCGGACTGGATAGTTCTTCGGTGGCAACTGCTATGAAACAGCATATAACCGGTTTTCAAACCTTCACTGCCTCATTCCATGGTTTTGAGAAAGATGAATCGGTTTATGCCAGGGAAATTACTGCTGCTTTGCTGCTGGAGAATAATTTAATCGGGCTTGGGGAGAAGGAATTGATAGAAGATTTTGAAAAATTATGTTATCACCAGGAAGAACCCTTTGGTTCAGCAAGCATATTTGCCCAATATGAAGTTTACCGGCTAGCCCGGGAGCATGGCATAAAAGTGATGCTGGATGGCCAGGGCGCCGATGAGATATTGGCAGGATATCACAAATACTATCACTGGTACTGGGAGGAATTGTTCCGGCATTTCAGGCTGGCACGAAGCGGTGAAATAAAGGCGGCAAGACAAAACGGGGTGGAAGAAAAATTCGGGATCAAAAACGCCATTGCCGCGCTCTTTCCGCCATTTGCGAGTATCGTAATGGAACGGCAATACCTGCTGAAAGCGTTAAGGCAGGAAGATCTTACAAAAGATTTTGTGCGGCAGCAAAGCCGGGAGGCTTATTATTCGCCACCGGATCATTTTAACCTGAATGGGGTACTTTATTTTAATACGATGACCCACGGTCTGGAGGAATTATTACGCTATGCCGACAGGAATTCGATGGCCCATGGTTGTGAGACCAGGCTCCCTTTTTTGTCCCATGAGCTGGTTGAATTTGTTTTCTCCCTTCCGTCACAATATAAGATCCGGAAAGGGTTTACAAAATGGATTTTGCGTGAAAGCATGCGGGATCAGCTCCCTGCCGGTATCGCCTGGCGTACAGATAAGATCGGGTTTGAACCGCCGCAGAAAAAATGGATGGAAAATCAAACCATTCAATCAATGATTTTCTCAGCCAAAGAGAGATTGGTTAAAGAAAAAATTTTAAAGCCGGAGACATTGAACAAAAAAATTAAACCAGCGGCAGCGCATGAAGCGGATAATTTTGACTGGCGCTACCTGACTTCCTCTGTGTTATTTGCCTGAATCCATGTATATAAACGATCGCTTTTCTCCATCTTTGCAGCAGCTATAATTCAATCATTATGCATTCCAATACAAAATATGTTCATGCAGGAGCTCATCCCGACCCGGGTACAGGTGCTATCATGACGCCGATCTTTCAAACCAGTACCTATGTGCAGGAAGCTCCCGGTGTGAATAAAGGATTTGAATATGCCCGCAGCCAGAATCCCACCCGCAAGGCCCTGGAAGAGGCGTTGGCCGTCATTGAGAACGGAAAATTCGGCCTCTCTTTCAGCAGCGGCGTGGCAGCCACTGACGCCGTGATCAAATTATTGCAACCGGGTGATGAAGTGATCTGCGCCAATGATATGTATGGAGGGACCTACCGGCTTTTCACCAAAGTGTTTGCAAAATTCGGCGTCAAATTCATTTTTACAGATACCACAAAGACTGAAAATATAAAAAATGCCATAACCAGCGCTACCAGACTGGTCTGGGCAGAAACTCCCACCAACCCGCTGATGAATATCACGGATATTGCTGCCTTGGCATCGCTTACCAAACCCAGAAAGATCTTATTGGCGGTGGACAATACGTTTGCTTCACCTGCCCTGCAGAATCCGCTGGACCTGGGCGCCGATATCGTCATGCATTCCGTCACAAAATATTTAGGCGGGCACAGTGATGTATTACAGGGTGCGCTCATCATGAATGAAGGGGATCTGCGGGAGAAATTATACTTTATTCAAAAGAGTAGCGGCGCCGTGCCGGGGCCAATGGACTGTTTCCTTGTGTTGCGCGGCATCAAAACCCTTGGCCTTCGGATGAAAGCGCATTCTGAGAATGGGAATGCCATCGCCTGGTTCTTGCGGAAACACCCCAAAGTGGCGAAAGTATACTGGCCGGGATTTGAAGATCATCCCAATCATGTCATCGCCAAAAAACAGATGAAGGATTTCGGCGGTATGTTATCCTTTGAGCTGAAGGATGACAGTCTGGAAGCAGCCCGGAAAGTTTTATCCTCCACGAAATTATTTTCCCTCGCCGAGAGCCTCGGCGGTGTGGAGAGCCTGATCAACCACCCGGCAAGCATGACCCATGCCAGCATTCCGCGGGAAGAAAGGATCAAAAACGGGCTGAGCGATTCCCTTATCCGCCTGAGTGTGGGGATTGAGGATGCAGCTGACCTCGCGGAAGACCTGGATAAAGCCATTGGAAAATGAATCCCGGAGAACTGAAACGATTCCTTGACAAACATACAGAGGAATACAACCGGTCATCGTTTATTAAAGATGACCCGATTTCAGTTCCACACCTGTTTACCAAAAAGCAGGACAGGGAGATCGCGGGATTCTTCGCAGCGGTATTTGCCTGGGGCAATCGCCGGACCATCATTCGGAAATCCAGGGAACTGATGGAGCATATGGACCACGCGCCGCACCAGTTTTGCCTTCAGCATAGTGAAAAAGACCTCAAAAAACTGATCCGATTCAAACACCGTACTTTTCATGCTGATGACCTGTATTATTTCATTGAATTCTTTCACCGTCATTATAAAGAACACGACACGCTTGAAAAGGCATTTCTTCCAGCCATGAACCGGGCAGAAAAAGATAAAAGCGCCGGGACTGCAGAAATGCTGGATCATTTCAAAGATTATTTTTTCAGCTTCCCTCATTTGAAAAGAACGGAAAAACATATTGCTTCCCCCCGTCAGAAAAGCAGTTGTAAAAGAATAAACATGTTTCTGCGCTGGATGGTCAGGAAGGACGGCCAGGGAGTGGATTTCGGCATCTGGCAAAAAATTTCCCCCGCCCAACTCATTTGCCCGCTTGACCTTCATGTGGCAAGGGTGGCACGGCGGCTGGGACTGCTGAAAAGAAAGCAAAACGACTGGATGGCGGCAAAAGAATTGACGGAAGCCCTGAGAAGATTTGATAAATACGATCCGGTGAAATATGATTTTGCATTGTTCAACCTGGGCATACACGAAAAGTTTTAGTTCTCACAGACCTGCCTGCTTTCGGAAGGTAAACCGGCAGGCAGGTGACACAAATGAACACAGACCTTATCAAAACAATGAATCAGTCATTGGGAACTGATTTCCCCGCAACTGAATCGATGGATGCACTTCGCCGGCTGCTTTCCGCTTTTATCAATGACCTGATCAATGATGATTTTAATAGACTTGTTACCCTTCTTTACCGTATCGATGTGAGTGAACAAAAACTTTCGCAACTGCTGAAAGACAATAAAGGGGAAAATGCATCCCTGATGATCGCGGACCTGATCATCGAACGGCAGGCTCAAAAGAATGAATCCAAGAGACGTACGAAACAAGAGGGCGACAAAACGAATGAAGATGAAAAATGGTGATCAGGATCGTTTCTTTTCAAACATCAATTCCTTCACTTTTTCCTTGTCTTCCTTTTCTTTTTTCAGGTTGAACTGTGTTCCGAAAACATAATCCCAGAGCGTAGAGCTGACACCCAGCCCATGGTGATCATCTTTATAATGATGCAGGTGGTGGTTGCGCCAAAGTCCTTTCATCCATTTGAAAGGAGGATTCCAGGCATGAATGGCATAGTGCATGGAGCCATAAAGCAGGTAGCCAAGCAGGAATCCGGGAAAGAACATGAAAGCATTATTCCGCATCAGAAGGTACATGATCCCGAATATGCTGGAAGCCAGGATGAGGCTTGGTACGGCAGGCATGAAGAGCCGCTGCCTGTCGCGGGGATAATGATGATGGTTGCCGTGCAGGATATAGACGAATTTCTTAGCCCTTTCAGATTTTGGGCTCCAGTGGAAAATAAAACGGTGCGCTATGTATTCAAAAAAGGTCCAGAAGAACATGCCGCCCAGGAAGGTTAAAATGATCCTTGAAGAGGAATACCCGTAAAAATCTGCCGCCCGGTAAACCAGGAAGCTCATGATGGGAATATACATGCCCCAGATCACCAGCGGGTGTGTTTTGGTCAGCATTTCCAGGAAAGGATTCCTGAAAAGCTGCGCTTGCCCTTTATTGTGGATCTTTTCAAATTCCATGGTGCAAAGATAAGGGTGAGGAAGAGTGAATCACGAATCGAGAACCAGCTTTTCAGGGATGATCTTTATCAATGTAAAAGCTCATCAACTCTTTGAAAATGATAACCTTTTGCCTTCAGGTATTTTATCAGCCCCGGGAGGCGGGTATAAAATTTATCGGTGCGTGCCGGACCGGCGCCGATATGCATCAATAAAATAAAACCATTCAGTCCCGCAGGATGTGATGATTCATATTGAATGATAGAGTTATAAATGGAGTCGCTGTTGCGGTAATTCTTGTCGATATCGGTTGTATAATCAGTATGACTGAGTGTGCCTGGCGTATAATTGATGAGCTGGCCCCCCAACTCCTTAGTCCAACCGGCAATAAGGTCATTATACCATTCATAAGGAGGCAGTAATAAGCGGGCATTTTCAGGAACAATTTGAAATGCTTCCATGGCGGAATAATTATTCTTCAGATCTGTTTCAAATTCTCCTGGCCCGAGCAACACACTGTCTCTTTTATCCCAGTCGCAATACAGTAAATGTTTATCCGAATGAGGCCCCAGGTAATTCCCGTTGGCTTTTAATTGCAGAATGAGGGATTTGAATTTATCATTCCGGTAAAAATCACCGGTGAGGAAGAAGGATGCTTTTATTTTTTCTTTTTGCAATGTTTGGGCGATGAAATCCCCGCCTTCGGCAAATTCATGACCGGTAAAGACAAGGGCAATATTCTTTTTAGTGGAATCGCCGCGGATGATGGCGCCGTGCGTCCTCACCCCCTTCCACCTCTCCAAAGGAGATGGGGTTTCGGATTCTTTTGAAGCTAAAAGATAAATTAAGGAAGCCGTACCGTCCATGGTCGGTTCATTGGTGCTGTAATCACCGTAATCGTCATGGTAAACGGCCAGCCCACTTTGAAAATCTGCGTAGGCGTCGGGATGATAAAGGGTGATGCCGATAAGATTTTTGTAAATACTTCCATACACAGGGCCATCCACCAACCCTCCATCAATGGGATAATTTTTCAGATGCGTAAAAGCGGAATGTGGATCCGTAGGTGTATCCCCTTTTGCAGGCAAACCATATACAAAACTGGTTCCCCAGGGATTGCAGCCAAAAAGCCAGTCGACATTGGCCTGTTCCAGGTCATCAAAGCTTTTGTCACCTGTCAATTGATGGTACCAATAGCATTGTATGGCAAAAGCAACTGTGAGGTTATTGCTGCACCAGATAAAGGGGATGCCGCGGTAGAAAGCATTTTGTTTGGCTTTTTTTAAAACCAGTTGAATGCCCTGTTCATAATAATTAATTAGTGAATTATAGCGGGGCTTTGGTATTCTTCTTTTCATTGCCCAGTCGCCCAGCTCTTTGTATAATCTGGCCAATTCATAATGACCAATATTGATAAATGGATAATATTGGTAATGTTTGGCCGTATCCTTACCTAGCCAAGGAGTTATTTTCTCTAATTCAGAAAAATATAAAATATAATCAAATTGATTTCCGCAGGCGAATGCATGATTTCTTCTGTCTATTTCCATCAAAGCAATAGCAGATTGGGCAAGCTCAAGGTCATCGAAGTAATTTTCTTCTGTGTATATATAAGGTGACCTGACGGAAGCGGTTTGGGTAAAACCCCGTTTAAGGGTTGCGTAGTCATATGCGGATTTAGCTTTAAAGAATAATTTTCGGGCATAGTTACTATCAAAGTCAAAGAATATTTGGTTTCCCAATGCAAACGCACTCGCAAATTTTCCTGCCGTAGAACTTGTTCCGGTAGTATTATTCATGAATTTCCCCCGCTGCTGCGGCTCACCAGTGAGAAAATATACCGGCCTTTCCAGTCCCTTGCCATAAAAATTAGTATCCTCTTTCGGGATCCGCATGCCCATATGGTCGCGGTCATCGCCCACTTGGTTGAACATCCAGTCATCTCTCGGGTGCATTTTCAATAACCAGTCAAGCCCCCATTTGGCTTCGTCCAGCACATCGGCCCTTCCGTTTTTCCCGTCGAGGCCATTGGCCAGCTTTTCATCCTTAAAAACTTCCGGAAAATCACGATAGGCTGCCAGCAAATGATAGGTGGCATTGGCAGAAGTGGAAGCATATTGCAGGTAATCACTGGCATCATGCCAGCCACCGACCACATCGATATATGTGCTGTCTTTGATCCCCGCTTTTTCCCCATACAATACATAACCGTCATGGGTATGACAACTGTCCTTTAAAAAAGGATTGAAACCACTTCGTTGCTGCCGCATATAACGCAGGCAGAAATCGGCAGCGCCTTTGTACACATCATCACCGATCTTGAATTCAGGAGATCTTGTATTCTCTGCCTGCAGATAATATGTCCCGGGTGTTTTATAGGAAGAAAAGTTTAGCCTGCATGTCTGTTTAAAGGGGCCATAAGCGCCAAAATATTGTTCTGCCTTTCCTGTAAGAACAATTTTGTGATCAGCCAAATTAACCAATTCCCAATTCCTAATTAACTTATCATCCTTACTGCACCAGACCGCCACTTTAATTCCGTTGGTTGTATAGCCCAATTGGTTGATCCGGATCCAGGAACCTTCTTCTTTTTTAGGAAAAGAAAATACAGGTATTGCCAGCAGGATGAACCATTTCTTCATTCACCAATTTACAAACATCCTCGCTAACTTAGCGCCACTTAATCATAGGTGTTATGAAACTTATCTCTTACCTGAAAGACGGGCACGAGCAGCTGGGATTTATCCTGAACAATATGGTCTATGACATGGATGTGCTGCACCCCGATCTGCCCAGCACAATGGGGATGTTCCTGAACTACTGGGAGGATACTTTCCCCATTGCACAAGCCGGAGAATTGATGATGAAGGATGGCAGCCGGACCAGCAAAAGAGGAGTGGCTGCGCAGGAAATAGAATTGCTTTCACCAATTCCTTTTCCGGCCAGTTGCCGGGATGGCTATGCCTTCCGCCAGCATGTGGAAACAGCCAGGCGCAACAGAGGCGTTCCGATGATCAAAGAGTTTGATGAATTCCCGGTATTCTATTTCACCAATCACCACAGCATCACCGGTCCGGGTGAGATCAGGTGCATGCCGGATCATTTTGAGAAACTGGATTTTGAGCTGGAAGCTGCCATCGTCATTTGTAAACAGGGAAAAAATATTAAAGCGGCCGAAGCCGATGCCTATATCGGCGGTTTGATGATCATGAATGATTTCAGTGCAAGGACATTGCAAATGCAGGAGATGCTCCTGAACCTGGGACCCGCCAAAGGAAAGGATTTCGCCACAGCGATCGGGCCCTGGCTCGTTACCACAGATGAACTGGAACCATTTGAAACCGCATGCAAAGACAATCATAGCGGAAAGAACTGGAACCTGAAAATGAAATGCATGGTGAATGGCGTTCAGGTAAGTGAAGGGAATTTATCGGATATGGACTGGACATTTGCCGAGATCATTGAAAGAGCTTCTTATGGCGCCGAACTCATGCCGGGAGATGTGATCGGCTGTGGTACGGTGGGCACGGGATGTTTCCTCGAACTTAACGGAACAGGTAAGCTAAATGACCCATCCTACCAGGAACAATGGCTACAACCCGGTGACAATGTGGAAATGGAAATCGAGGGACTGGGGCAACTTAAAAATACCATCCTGGCTGAAGAAACGGATTGGAGTATACTCAGGCTAAAAAAAACATAAGATAGGGGCCAAAAAACACTGTGTTAACATTAAAGAATACATTTTACATGTATTGTTAACCGCGGAGAACATGAGAACGCGGAGTTAACGCAGAGGATATGGCAAGGGAAAGATTAAATGAACTGGGAGGCATTATTTTAGATGCTTGTATAACGGTTCATCGTGAACTGGGCCCCGGTTTACTTGAATCAGCTTATACAATTGCATTGGTCAGAGAATTACAGTTAAGAAAGATCAAAACAAGAGTACAGGTACCGATCGAGATGGAATATAAGGGGGAACGATTAGGTAAAGTATATGTGATGGATATATTGGCTGAAGATGAAATCATCCTGGAAATAAAAGCTGTAGAGGGCATTGAACCAATTTTTAAAGCACAACTGATCACATATCTTAAGCTGGCGAATAAGAATCTTGGCTATCTAATAAATTTTAATGTACCGCTGTTGAAAGAAGGGTTTCACAGAATTGTTTATAATTTTTAACGCTGCGAAACTTCTTTTTCTCTTGTTCTCTGCGGTGAAAGATTTGAACATGATCCTTGAATTAAAAGATCTGAAAACAGTCGAAAGGCAGTATTACCTGCAGCATGTGATCGCGCCGCGGCCGATCTGCTTTGCCTCCACAGTGGATAAAGAGGGGCATGTGAACCTCAGCCCCTTCAGTTTTTTCAACCTGTTCTCCTCCAACCCGCCCGTGGTGATATTTTCACCCGCCCGGAGGGTAAGGAATAATACAACCAAGCACACACTTCAAAATGTGGAGGAAGTACCGGAAGTTGCTATCAATATCGTCACCTATGACATGGTACAGCAGGTCTCACTGGCCAGTTGTGAATATCCCAAAGGTGTCAATGAATTCACCAAGGCGGGATTTACCGAAGAACCCTCAAGGCTGATAAAGCCACCACTCGTAAAAGAAAGTAAGGCAAAAATGGAATGCAAAGTGTTGGAGATAAAATCGCTGGGTACGGAAGGCGGTGCCGGTAACCTGGTCATTTGTGAAGTGCTCCTGCTCTATATCAATGATGAATTATTGGATGAAAACGGGAAAATGGATCAGCGAAAGATCCGCCACGTGGCCCGCATGGGCAGCGACTGGTATTGCAAAGTGGACGAGACCAGTTTATTTCATGTTCCCAAACCGAATACAGAACTGGGCATCGGCATCGACGCCCTGCCGCTGAATATCCGCAACAGCAGGATCCTTTCAGGGAATGACCTGGGCATGCTTGCCAATGTGCATGAACTGCCCGGGATCGACCCCTCTTTTGATGATGACAGGCTGAAACAGATCATTCAGTATTTCAGCGTGAACCCGGAGGAAATGGAAAAAGAATTACAACGTTACGCCGCACGGCTTCTGTCAGAAAATAAAATAAAAGAGGCCTGGCAGGTCCTCCTGACCACATCATAAATTTCTTTTTTTATAGCCAGAATATTTTTAACTTTCAGTAGAAGCAATTCATGCCCCGCACATTCAGAACATATCTTTCCATTACAGTCATTCCTGTTCTTTTCCTGGCCGCCTGTGTACCACAGAATAAGGTCCATCTTACAAAAGAAAAACTCAGACAGGAGGACAGTCTGCTCAACGGCTATAAAAATAACTTGCAGAACCTGGATGCAATCCGGACAGCCAAAGAACAGAGCAACACCATTGATGATACTGCCAATGACCGGTTGAAGAAATTCATCGGCAAAACAAAAAAAGAGATCGACACGACGATCCAAAAGAATACACTTCTGGTTAATGGGAATGTCGTCAGCCGCAACGATTGGAAACAACTCAGTAATGCGCTGGCCAATACGCAGCGCTCTTCAACCGGCATACAGGAAAAACTGGCTTTTCTCGAGGACCTGGTCAACCGGAACCTGGTCGTAAAACTGGACCAGGATATTCTATTCCAATCGGGCAGCTATTCGGTCTCACCGGATGTGATCAAAAATATCGGGCAACTGTTTGAACCTGCTGCCAAAGGAATTGACGCCTTTACTAAAAAATACCCCAATTTTTCACTCTCCCTGGTGATCACTTTCAAAGGCTATGCCGACGGGACCATTATCAGCCCCGGTTCGACGCTTTATAATGACCTGAAAAACCAACTGGTCCTTGCTAACGTCAAAGACCCGGATAGTAAAGAGCTGAATAAGGAATTGTCGAGAGCCCGGGCGGAAGCTGTAAAAAAATTATTTGCCCAGTTCGCAGCCACCCGAAAAGACAACGGGATCTACTCCAAAAATATCGTATCCCTTTATGAAGGGAAGGGTGAACAGTTCCCTGATCCTACCATTACAGATTACAAAACGAATGATCCGCGGCGCAGGGTGGTCCTGCTATACTGGAGTTTATTCCCCGACTAACCGGGATCTACCATTTCGTCCCAAATACTTTTTTAAGCAGGTCTGTGGTCCTGGCAGCAAGGTTATGACGGATATTCTGCTCCTCCTGTCCTACCAGGTCAAATAGGGCAAATACTGCGCGGCTGGTCACATGTCCGGGGAGATCCGGGTTGAGCTTTCTGAAAGTGGTGGGAAAATTATTATAGGTATTGATGAGGTTCGAGTAGTATTTCGTGGCATTGAGTTTATCCAGGGAATTTTTGATCACCGGGAGAAATGCAGCCACCAGTTTGTCCGTGGTCTTAACCCTGAAAAAATGCGTGGCACTGGTATCGCCGTTCTTCACAAGGCCGATGGCATCAGACAAGGTCATGCTTTTGATGGCATCAGCGAAAATGGGTTTTGCATAGCCTGCCGCATCTTCAGCGGCCCTGTTGATCTGCAGGATGGCTTTATCCACCATATCATTCATTCCCATTCTGCGCAAAGTGTTCTCAACTTTTTTAGCATCGGGGGGCAGGAGGATCTTGTAAAAAGCATTTTTGAAAAAGCCGTCTTCCTTATTGAGCTGCAACACGGCTTTGACCAGGCCCTGGCTCAGCGCTTCTTTTATCGCATTGCCTGCTTCTGATTCAGAAATACCATTTCCAAGGTGGACGGGTAGTTGGTTCATGGCTTTGTAACCGTGAAGACTGAAGAAAACTAACATAACTGCGGGAAAAAACTTTTTCATAGTGTGTTTTGAGATATAAAAATTACGGATGACAGATCGACCCGGTTTGTATGGGCACGTAAAATTATCATTGACAGATGCGTTTCGGAGCCCGGGGGTTGCTTCTAATAAATTTATAAAAAAACCCCTTAACCAACCGCAATTTGAGAGGATTTTTCAGGGCAAAATACCCAAAATTAGTGCCCTGGTTAACCCGCTTCTTGCTATATTTGCTCAGTTTTGAAAAAATAAATTTTCATAAATTATAAAAGTCTTTATTTTTAAGCTGCTTTTATAGGAAATACTTCCCGAAATTCCGGATCAAGGTCGGGCGCCCAAGCCGAAAGCGAAATGCGTAGGCACAAAAAACTACTGTTTATGAAAAAATTTGTTTCACTGGCACTGGCCTGCGTTTTATTCTTACAGGGCTGGTCACAAAAATCAAGGATCGCCATCACTGCGGGCTTTACGCAAACCAATATTACCAAGACCCTCAACGGCCTTAACGCGAACGGGGATTACTGCAGCGGACCTATCGGTGGTTTACAGCTCGAAATCCCACTGCACAAGAAATTTTCCTTTCAACCCGACCTGCATTATATCCAGAAAGGCGATTTTGATCAATTACCTCCCAATACAACGAACAAAAGAGTGCATACTATCCTCCACTACGCCGAATTCATCCCGAACCTGGTCTATAACTGGACCACCAAAAAAAGCAATGTTTTTTATATCGGTACCGCCCCTTTTATAGCTGCCAACCTGCCTTCTAAAAGGGTCACTACACCCCTCAGTGGCACAAAAGTGACCTCAGATGTAACGTTCGGCAAACTGGTAAGCAATGATTTCAGGGGCATTGACTGGGGCTGGAACGGTGTGATCGGCTATCGCATATCAAGCGGATTTTTTATCTGCATCAACTGGATCCAGAGTTCCAGGAATATCACAACCACAACCGGGGCTGGTGATAAACAGAAGAATACCGGGTTTGCATTCCGGCTGGGCTATCTCTTTAAAAACAACACAAAAAAATAATTGGGATAACAAACAAAAGGCCCGGTTCAATGCCGGGCTTTTTTGTTCCCGGCAGACACTGTTTATGCAAGGACAGGGATGCATTTTATTTGGAAGTACATTTGCTGATCACATAAACTTAATTTTACTGAAGAATCGACACCCCGATGAATAACCTTTCGGAACAGGAGCAACTGCGGCGGGAAAAACTGGCCGAACTGATCATGATGGGCATTGAGCCATACCCCGCGGCCCTCTACCCGGTCAGCCATCATGCTGCTTTCATTAAAAAGAATTACACGGAAGAAACAAAGGCCGCATTTGCCGACACATGCCTGGCTGGCCGCATCATGAGTATCCGGGATATGGGAAAGGCCAATTTTGCCGTGATACAGGATTCCAGCGGCCGCATACAATTGTATATCAAACGGGATGAGATCTGCCCCGGCGAGGATAAAACATTATACGATGTGGTATGGAAAAAACTGCTGGATATCGGCGATATCATCGGTATTAAAGGCTATGTTTTCGTCACAAAGACAGGGGAGATCTCCGTGCATGTGAAGGAACTCACCCTCCTGAGTAAATCCCTGCGGCCCCTTCCCGTTGTAAAAGAGGCCGAAGGGAATGTATATGATGCCGTTACCGATCCCGAATTCAAATACCGGCAACGATATGCGGACCTGATCATCGATCCCATGGTGAAGGAAACATTTGAAAAAAGGACCAGGATGATCAATTCCATCCGTGAATATTTGAATCAGCATGGTGCCCTGGAAGTGGATACGCCTGTCTTGCAAAATATCCCGGGTGGTGCGGTAGCCCGGCCTTTTGTTACCCATCACAATGCACTGGACATACCGCTTTACCTGCGCATTGCCAATGAGCTATACCTGAAAAGACTGATCGTCGGAGGCTTTGATTGGGTTTATGAGTTCAGCCGTAATTTCCGGAATGAAGGGATGGACCGGACCCATAACCCTGAATTCACTATCCTTGAATTCTATACGGCATATAAAGATTATTTCTGGATGATGGAGACCACGGAACAGATCATGGAAAAAGCCGCCATGGACGTTTGCGGCACGGCGGATATTACCGTGGGGCAAAAGACCATCTCCTTCAAAGCGCCTTACAAACGCATCGGCATCTTTGATGCGATCAGGGAGCATACCGGCACGGATATCAGCCGGATGAATGAGGATCAGCTTCGCTCCGTTTGCCGCCAGCTGCATATTCATTTTGAAAACTCTATGGGTAAAGGGAAACTGATCGATGCTATTTTCGGATCTCAATGTGAAAAAAATTATATACAACCCACTTTTATCATAGACTACCCGGTGGAAATGAGCCCGCTCACGAAGAAACACCGTGACAAGCACGGCCTGGTGGAAAGGTTTGAGCTGATCATCAATGGCAAAGAGATCGCCAATGCTTATAGTGAGCTGAATGACCCACTTGACCAGCGGGAACGTTTTGAAGAACAGGCAAAGCTGAAGGACAAAGGAGACGAGGAAGCCATGTATGTTGACTATGATTTTCTGCGGGCCCTGGAATACGGTATGCCGCCTACTTCCGGGATCGGAATCGGTATCGACCGGCTTTGCATGCTGCTCACCAACCAG
>CAZZDQ010000030.1:16372-32795 GCA_964652845.1 uncultured Chitinophaga sp. | reverse complement strand
ATCTCTTTTGAAATATGCTGGCAGGTCTGCTCCTGAATCTCGTAACGGGTATTGATCAGGTTTTTCTCATGGTTCAATTTCAGTTCTTCCAGGGTTTGACTAAACCGATTTTGCCTTTTCCTATATTTAACGAGCATAAAGATGATAAATGCAGACAACGAAATGATTAATAAGGTCACTGTTATAAGAAAAATGACTATATCGTAAGGGGTTTTTTGCATAAAAAAGCTTTCGATAGAAATAAAAGATTAATAATGAAAGGAAATGTATATAAACATGCAAAAATTAACTCATATTCAGGGATCTTATTTAATGAAAAATATCCTTGTAAAATGTCGAATGGGATACAAAGTATACAGAAAAAAAGAATTCCTGTAAGAATCCAAAATGAAGGCCTTTCAAAAAGTTTAAAAGAGGATTCTTTATTCAACATTTCATGAATAAAGACAAAACAAGGGGGAATTAAGATTATAAACTCAAATGCTTCTATTGCAAAAGAAGTATGAAATTGAATGCGAGGAGTAAGGTTGTATCCAGTTATAAGGAAAATAAGAATAAGAAGAATAAAAAAGAATTTAGAATATTTCATATATCCTAGCATTGTCGTAGAATTGATCACATTTTTAAAAAAATAAAAATAAGTTAGAAGCTGTATAATAGAAATTACTCCGTTAGTCTTTGATAAAAATATCCAACTAAAATTAGTATTTCGGTAGTTTGATTCAATAAACATATCAAAAAGGCCAACAAAAAAATCAAAAGAAACATAGAAGATAAAAGCTCTGCCGATCCTTGTTTTCCTTGCATAAATAAACCCTACGATCAATGTAAATATTTCTATGAAAAATTGGATGCCATATATATAATACTCGGCTCGCAAACTTCTAATAATCCAACTTAAATCCATAGTGAAATCTAATAGCCTAAGTTAACTACTACACTTTAAACATAGCGATAACACAAGCCAGAAAAAAACGATTTAAAATGTTTTTTTCACGATATGCTTAAATGGTAACCAACAATAAATTTGGGGAAAATAGTTCTTTGAAAAAAAGAAGACATCGGGAATTTTAGATCATCACCCATGTCCATCCGAAAAAAACATTTTTTCATACCGCGACATCTAAAAAAGCATTTCAGCCTGACGATAGCTTTGATTCATCATAAGCTCACCAGCCGGCTGGTGGGCTTATGATGCGGGTATGCCGAAAACCGGGTATTGAAAAGAGTAGGCAGGAAAAATCGTTTTATGAGAGAAATATTTTTTGCAATTCTAATCGTGATCAAAAATATCACATGCTTATCCCAGGGAATTGATCCCGGAGATGATTTAGGACTTATTACGGAATTTGAAAATTCTTCAGATTTCACATTTCTAATGCATAACCCACTATTGGACAAATATGAATTAAAAGAGGATGGAGCATTTGTAAAAAGAGATGACCAGCAGAATAAGCCCATCATATTTGTACCGTTGCGGGTGAAAACCACAAAACTGCTGGCTGGCTATTTTGAAGCCACCAGGGCCATTCCCGCGTATCAAAGGATTCCCAACAGAGGACGGTATTTTGTGATATGGCGGGATTATTCTCAATTCAGTTTTGAATCCAAAACTGGCACCATAGACTATTATGATGCCAATTATGATTTTTATTTATCCGGAAATGTTGCCATGACACCTACTGGTATAAGAAGCTGGATTACCTATGACATGCCTGATGATATCAGGAAAAAATATGGGTTTGGGGATCCGGGTGGAACTGACCAGACCGAACCGGACCGGACCCATCCATGCGACCTGGATAAGAATGGGGATGTAAGTTTCGGAGAATGTTATAAATGTATGCGGGATGCCTGTTATGCTGACCCGGAATGTATGACGATCTGTGATTTTTTAGGCCCCATTTGCCGCGGACAGATAAGGGTAGCCTGTGCTATTATTGCACTCTTTTATTGAATAATATCAATTTCTTCATATGACTATTGAAATCAAATCGATCTAAAACAATTATATGGAGTATGTAATTAGCGGGGTCATAATTCTGGCTGTCCTCTTATATGTTTTCGCAATTGTTAAACTGAATAAAATAAAACTGAGGACTTTTTCAGAAAAAGCGAGATGGTTGGCGATTATTATTCTTTTTCCTGTTGCAGGAGCCTTGCTTTTTCTCATTCTGTTTAGCTCGCAGGAAAGAACAGGCAGTGGATTTTCAGGGAATAAAATCAATAAACATTCTGGAAGTAACGGATAAAATGAGATTCTTGACCTGGTGAACATCCGTGAACCTGATTTTCTGAGGGATCGTAATAAATGAATGACTCCGTGAGTGTAATATTGAAAACCATGAGCTCTTTTTTTTGGCCTTATAGATAGACAACTACACCCGAAGGCATCTTCTCCCTGATAAACAGAGTTGGTGCCTTCAATTTTTAAACTTAAATTGTAGCTGATCATTATTCTATTAGATATGGAGTATTTCGTCCTTGCTATTACAGCCATTCTGGTATTTTTATACATACTTGCGGTGATCAAAGTGCATAACCAGGAATTCAGGACGATGTCAGAAAAAACGAAATGGCTTGCGCTGATCGTACTATTACCCGTTGCCGGGGCCATCTACTTCCTCTTTTTCAAGCCCGTGAGGACTATTTGAGAAGCTATAACCCAAACACTTTTTTTCTTACGAATAATTGCGCAAGCCAGTTTCTTTAACTGGTAACTGATATTTCTTCAATATTTCCGTCAGAAAAAAAACAGATTTAAATGTTTTTTCCCCTTAAATAAGCTGCACACTTCCCATAGATTTGGAGCAATTAGCTCTTTATATAGCTGAAAACTCCTTTTTCAAATAGCTAATCAGCAGCTCAGCGACATAAAAAAGACAATTTTTTATGAGCAGCTATCAGACGCTGAATTCTCGTCGTCTGATAGTTTTGGTTCATTCATTGACTGCCTGCCGGCGACAGTAAATGAACCGGACCATGCCGAAAACCGGGTATTAAGAGAGTAGGCAACTTAAAATAGCTATATGAAAAAGATTTTTAATATTTCCAACGCCATATTCTATTTTCCAGGCCTGATCATCTTTCTTGTTTCTTTTCATTCCTATGGGCAGGCGGGAGATCAGGAGGAACTGAGATCAAGAATGGAGCAAAGAGCAATCATTACCGCCACTGTATTTCAGGATAAAAACATACTCAATTCATTTGTGAATACAATTAATGAAAAGCTCAGGGCAAATGAACAGAACGATGAAGCCATCACATTTGACGAAATTGCTTCAGGTAACCCAAGCTATGTTTCCGGGTTTGCTTCTTTATTTAAAGCAAGTTATATGCAAATATTCAATTCAGGGAAATACTATAATGCAGCAAAATATGCCGGCTTAAGCCCAGGGAATCCGTCACAAAGAATTGACAACTCATTCAGCACAAAAGAAAATGAACAGTTTTATTATAACGACCGTGCCCAGATTTATTTTCCTTATTCGGAAAATTTTCCGGGATCCCAGGTTAGCTCTGTTTATGTAACATTTAACCCTGGAGAGGACCTGGAAAGCAATACCGGGTATTACGTAAACAGCAGAAACGAGATGCAAACCACTACGATAGATGAAGATTATGCAATGAACAATCCCAGCCTGGTCATCAATTTTGAGGAATCAGAGAATACACTCCTTCCTGATTTGACCAGCCAGCCCAACGGCATCAGTTCCTGTGAATTCCTGAAAGACAATGTAATCGCAGATATCTATGATGATAATTATGTTATTACGGTCACCATGCCAAAAATTAAACTTCTTAAAAATTTCAGAACGATCCTGGGAGGATCGAATTACCTGACCATCTATGTATTTTATGCAAAACCAAACTTTGATCCCGGTACCGATGTGCTTTCTGCTATTCCGATAACGGCAGTAAATAGATTGGTGTGTTATGATTACCAGATCAGGAGAAGAGACAGGGGGAAGTGGATAAATTTTGGCCAAATTTTCAATGACGACTGGCGATTGATACAATTCGATAACCCCTTTTATGCATGGAAAAAAACAGGATGGTTTAAAGACATTAAAGGAGCCATAGATGCTGATATAACGGGAGGAGTCAAATGTACGTGGGACCCTGTTAAACAGAAATGTATTTGGAGTGTTTCATTTGAAGCAGGATTTAAAGCAAGCATACACTTTGACATACAAGCGCATCACCAGGTGCTTGGTTCAGATTATCCGACAAGAAGAGGTACGCTTGCCAATGCCTTGGGGAATAACTTTGGCAACGGAACAGCCCTGGATGCCGGAGAAGATCAGCCCTGGGCAGTACGAAAATTAAGTGACGCTTTTTTGTATTATTATAAAATAAGGGTTTGTCATTAGGGAACCCTGCAAAAACCACCCGGGTTTTCTCCCGGGTGGTTTAAATTTCTTTTGTGAAGACATTATTTTTTTTCCTAAGTTATTATATGCTCTTTTTGTCAGATGCGTATAATCAAAAAATAAGCAAAAAAAATTTGATTATTTATTACAGTGCAGGAGTACACAATAATGATGCAGATCATTATAAGTTCGGCTGGTATTTTAAGACAGGGATTGAAAAACAAGTATGCAAAAAAGTTAATGCGGGGATTCAGTATTTACGCACCAAAATAAATAATTATCCCAAAAAATTTCACGTATACAGTTTTCAGCAACCTGACGAACAAGCCATCATTGATTATTGGGTAAACAAGCACATTATAAAAGCAGACTGGGTTTCCGGCAGGAAGGGTTTTTTTGACAGGAACACTGCTGATATTTTCAGTTTTTATCTGTCTTATATTTTTAATATTTCCAAAAAAGTATTTATCGTTCCGAAATTAGGGATCTCCAAAATCTGTTCATCAAGATTTCGAACAGGACTTTTTGATGCATATTTTGATCCGACCGCTACTTACGTTATTGGCGGTAAAGTTGGCTACGATATCAGGAACACACGCCGCTGGGGAATAAACTACGGTATCAATCTTACCTATTCAATCAGCCGGTCTATCAGTGTCTTTTTGGATATACAATGGGAAGATGATGAAGGCGAGGCATTCAATTATTTTAACGGCCGCCAGGGCGGCTTCGGGATAGCATATAATTTTACGCCCTCTTCAAAACTTTCTGCAGCAAATAGAAAATAAATATTTCCCTTATTTCCCGGAGCTATTTAAATTATTAAAATGCCCGCTGTTCCGCCAATATTCCTTTGGCTGTTCCAGGTTCTTTGCTTTTTTAGCAATGCGATATATGGACAGGTAAGGAGAGACACTTCAAAATTCTCAATTCAAAATAAAATCATATCGTTCAAACCAGAGATTCTCACCAGTGGATTCATTGATATCATCAATAACGGCCAAGTCAATGCGTCTGCAAGGTTCATCAGGCTCATGATCGGGGAACCGGGAAAATTTGCTATACCGCTTTCTTTTTACTGCGGGGTAAGCAATAATAATTTCCAGGGCCAGCAAAATTCAACGGGGAATAAGAATAACGAGCAATTAGTTATCAATTTCATCAACCCCCTTGGCGGGCTTGCCAACCTCTGTATCGACGGAATAATATTCTTCAGGAATAAGATAATTACCCTTACCCGAAACGGTATTTTGTATCATTTTGGCGAACGCTTACTGACAGGATATAAAAGCGGGCCCTATAATGATCCGTCGACAGGAAGACCCATCAATTTTTTAAATGGGTTTGCTGTGCTGGGAATCTATTTTCAAACAGGTGCCTGGGAGCGGAGCAACGCAAAAAATATCGGCATTTTCTGGCTGACATTTCGGTATATCGCATGTAAAACTGGCGCGAAGCAACTTCAGGAGATCATACCGACTATCAATACAAACGGCTTTTACCATGGTTGGAGCCTGGCCTGGGGGGTGGAGATCAACAACCTGGTAAATATTAAAGTAGTCTATTATAAATATGTAAAAAAACCGGAGATCGATTATTCCCAACCCATCTACCAGTTCTCTTTTAATTACACGCTCAAATAGCTTAATGTCCCGGGAAAGACCGGTTTGGATTTCACGTGATCCCTTGTTATATTTTAGACAAAATAACCGGGACAGATACTAATTAAGCGCTTCCGTCGTTATCCCCTTACCACATTGCAAGCCCTGTTTCAGTCTATATATTAATGATCCTTGTCCATGGTTCCTCACCGGCCAATATTTCTTTGGCTGTTGCCGGCTGCTTGCCTGTTCACAAGCCATTCCCCAGCGCAACCTACACACAGGGTTGGTTTTACCCGGACAAATCAAACAGGGGTGGATTCATCCAAACAAACCAAACAGAACAAAACCGTTTCTCTCAAGCCGGAGATCCTTACCAGCGGATTCATCGATATCTTCAATAATGGCCAGGTGAATGCGTCTGCAAGGTTCATCCGGCTCATGATCGGGGAACCGGGAAAATTCGCCCTTCCTCTCTCGGTTTACAGCGGGGTGAGCAGTAATAATTTTCGCAGTGAAGAAAGTCCGGGTACAACCAAGAATAATGACCAGTTGCTGATCAACCTGATCAATCCCCTCAGCGGATTCATTAATATCAGCACCGATGGCATCTACTGGTTAAAAAAAATTTTCAGGACGACAAACGCGCCGCCACTTCCCCTCACCCGCTCCGGCCTGCTCTGGCATGCAGGCGAAAGATTGCTGACCGGTTATAAAACGCAGCATGCAGATGAAACCTCCTCCACCAATAACAAACCAGTCAATTTTCTGAACAGTTTTGCCGCACTCGGAGTTTATTTCCAAACGGGAGCTTGGGAACGCAATGATGCGGGAGACCTGGGCCTGTTCTGGCTGGCCCTGCGCTATATCGCCTGTTGGTCTTCCCGGAAGCAGATACTGGAGATCCTTCCTTCTTCAAAGACCAGCGGGTTTTACCATGGCTGGAGTATTGCATCCGGGGTGGAGATCAATAATGTCGTGAACCTGAAATTTGTATACTATAAATATGTGAAGAAACCAGAGATCGATTATGACTTGCCCATCTACCAGTTCACCTTCAATTATACGATGAAGGAATGATCTTTATTCCACTTCCACGATCATCTCCACTTCCACCGCAATATTCAGCGGCAGGGCATACACACCAATGGCTGAACGGGCATGTTTTCCCTTATCGCCGAATATCTCCACCATCAGGTCGCTATAACCATTGATGACCTTGGGCTGGTCCTGGAAATCCTCCGTGCAGTTCACCATGCCCAGTACTTTCACAATGCGTTTCACTTTATTCAGCGAACCCAGTTCTGCCTTTAAAACCGAAAGATGAGCAATGGCCGTAAGCCGGGCTGCTTCATATCCCTGCTCCGCGGTCAGGTCCTTGCCCACTTTGCCGGTTACATAACCGCCTTCCGGTTTATTGGGCCCTTTGCCGGCAAGAAAAAGCAGGTTGCCCACCCGCACGGCATTCACATAATTCGCCACCGGCGCAGAAGGCGGCGTCAACACGATCCCTTTTTCCTTCAGTTTGGCTTCGGGATCCTGCGCATGAGCGCTTAAAAAAGTTAATGAGGCCATGATCAATAAGATTTTTTTCATATTAAAGCAATTTAAATGTATAAGCTGCAAGCACTGCGCCCAGGATAGGCCCGATCACCGGCACCCAGCTATATCCCCAATCGCTATCACGTTTATTTTTTATGGGCAGCATAAAATGAGCAATGCGTGGACCCAGGTCACGGGCCGGGTTAATAGCATAACCGGTGGGCCCACCCAAGGAAAGCCCGATGCCCAGGATCAATAAAGCTACGGGCAGCGCATCCAGTGTACCCATCGAAGTGGCGGCAGGCGTAAATGCCAATACCCCGAACATCAGGATGAATGCCCCGACGATCTCCGTGATACAATTATGGACGGCATTGCGAATGGCGGGAGCAGTGGAAAATACGGCCAGTTTCAGGTTCTTATCCTCTGTGGCATCAAAATGATGTTTGTAGGCCAGCCATACGATGCAGGCTCCGGCAAATGCTCCTGCAAACTGTGCCCCGATATAAGTCGTCAATAATGAGGTATCAAATTTTCCGAATGCAGCCAATGCAAGGGTCACAGCCGGATTCAGATGACCGCCGCCGCCGAGTTTGGTGCTGGCATAGACGCCAAGGAAAACTGCCATGGCCCAGCCGAAAGTGATCACGATCCATCCGCTGTTGCTGCCCTTGGTCCTGTTCAATACAACATTGGCCACTACCCCGTCACCCATGATGATGAGCAGGGCCGTTCCGATGAATTCTCCTGTAAAAGCTGCCATAAGCATTAATTTGATTTTGGTAAATAATTCTCCGCCAGGTTTTTAAAATTAGTGATTTGTTCCTGTATCCAGCGTTCATCTTTTCCCATTTCTTCTGCCATACATTGTGCCACTGCCGGCGCATTACCAATGGCTGCTTTTGCATCTAGTAATAATTGACGGGTACGACGGCTCAGGAAATCCTCCACCGTCATGCACATTTCTTCAGCGACGGATTTTTTTATTTGTGATCTCAGTTCATCAGGGGTGCATTCATCGATCGCAAACGCAGGAGGTTTTTCATCATGGCCAGATAGTTTAAGGTCTTTCGTGATGCAGGATTTTGCAGCCAGCCCGTTTTTATAGATGGCCATATTTATCACATCTTCGGCCATGCGCCGGTAGGTGGTCCACTTGCCGCCTGTGATGGTGATTAGGCCGGAAGATGAAACCATGATCAGGTGTTCACGGGAAAGGGCAGCTGTTTTTATTTTTTTTCTTTTAACCAGGGGCCGGAGGCCGGCGAATACGCTGCATATATCCCCACGCCCCGGCTGCTGGCTAAGATAACGGCCGATATGTTGGAGTATATAATCAATTTCTTCTTCCGAAGCCCGGGGTTCTGCGTTGATATCTTCTAATGGTGTATCTGTTGTACCTAAAATGATACGATGATGCCAGGGTACGGCAAATAAAACCCTTTTATCATCCGTTTTAGGGATCATGATCGCCGTATCACCAGGGAGGAATTTTTTATTCACTACCAGGTGAATGCCCTGGCTCGGGTTTATTATCTTTTCATGAAGAGGATCATCCATGTGCAGGATCTCATCCGTGAATACCCCGGTGGCATTAATGACCGCCTTGCTTTTTATTTCATATTCTTTTCCTGTTACATGATCGTTAACGGCTACGCCGCATATCTTATCCCTGTTCTTTAATAATCGGGTCACAGGAAAATAATTCAATACCAGGGCGCCGTACTGATCGGCTGTCTGGGCAAGGCTTAACGCAAGCCGGGCATCGTCGAACTGCCCGTCATGGTAGAGGATGCCGCCTTTCAGGTCGGTTGGATCAAGGGTGGGTGCCAGGGCAAGTGTTTTTTCTTTTGATAAGAATTCAGAAGGACCCAGTCCCAGTTTACCTGCCATCTTATCATAGATCTTCAGGCCGATCCCGTAAAAAGGTTTTTCCCACCATTTATAATTAGGCACGATGAATTGCTGGTTATGTACCAGGTGGGGTGCATTACGGAGAAGTAACCCTCTTTCATATAACGCCTCCATCACCAGTTTTATATTCCCCTGCTGCAGATACCGGACACCGCCGTGCACCAGTTTGGTGCTGCGGGAGGATGTTCCTTTGGCGAAATCATATTGCTCAAACAAGACCGTCCTTAATCCCCTTGAAGCTGCATCCAGGGCCGTGCCCAGACCGGTGGCACCGCCCCCGATGATGCAAATGTCAAATTCTTTTACAGATTCAAGTTGTAGTATGGATTGTTCGCGATTCACTTTTTCAACACAGCTGCTTCCCGGTTTACCTACAGAAGGTAGGCAGGCAGGGAGGTACAGAGAGAATGAGTTAGATCAATTTTCATTTCTGAAATACATGTTGGAGAATTTACTCTGTAAATCTCCAAAACCCAGTAACGTTGTGTTCAAACTTATTAGTTGATCGCCCAAAATGATGTTGTTTTTATGGCTCTTTGCCAACCCTTTAACAGGTCATTTCTTTTTTCATCATCCATGGCTGGGATAAATTGTCTGTCTATCTGCCATTGATGCTGTATTTCATCCGTATTTTTCCAATATCCCGTAGCCAGGCCGGCCAGGTAAGCAGCGCCAAGTGCCGTTGTTTCGGTAATATGCGGACGAATAGTTTTACAGTTGACTATATCAGATTGAAATTGCATCAGCATATTGTTCACCGTTGCCCCTCCGTCCACCCTTAATTCTTTAATTGTTAAAGCAGCATCTGCTTCCATGGCTTTCAATACATCGCAGGTCTGAAAAGCGATACTTTCCAGGGCTGCCCGCGCAAGATGGGCCCGGTTGCTTCCCCGGGTCAATCCGAAAATCGTTCCTCTTGCATGCTGATCCCAGTGCGGGGCGCCCAGGCCGGCAAAAGCAGGAACAAAATATACACCGCCATTATCTGTGACCTCTGCAGCCAGGCTTTCCACTTCTGCTGAGCAATGGATCAATTTCAGTTCATCCCGCAGCCATTGCACCACAGCCCCGGCAATGAAGACACTTCCTTCCAGTGCATAAGAAGTTTTGCCGTTCAGCTGCCATGCGATGGTGGTAAGTAAATTATTTTTTGAACGGATTGCTTTTTCGCCGGTATTCATGAGCATGAAGCAGCCGGTTCCGTATGTGTTTTTCACCATACCTGGCTGCGTGCATTGTTGCCCGAACAGGGCTGCCTGCTGATCGCCGGCTATTCCGCCGATTGGGATGCCTTCAGTGGTGAGCCCATAGACTTCACTGCTGGATCTTGTCTCCGGTAATATTGCAGAAGGGATATTAAAAAGCTCCAATAATTCCGGATCCCATTGCAGGGTATGGATATTGAACAACATGGTCCTCGACGCATTGGAAACATCCGTTACATGGACCTTTGCTTCCGTCAGTTTCCAGGTCAGCCAACTGTCAATGGTACCAAAAGCGAGTTCACCTTTCTCCGCATCTGTTCTTGCCCCCGGTACATTATCCAGGATCCATTTCAGTTTTGTAGCTGAAAAATAGGCATCAATGATCAGCCCCGTCTTTTGCCGGATCATATCTCCATGGCCGCCGGCTTTCAACTGATCACAATAAGAGGCCGTTCGGCGGTCCTGCCATACGATTGCATTACAGACAGGTAGCCCGGTCTTTTTGTTCCATACTACGGTTGTCTCCCGTTGATTTGTAATGCCGATAGCAGCGATGTCTTTTACATTAAGTTTTGCCTTTTTCATTGCTTCCGCCTGGGTGGCCGATTGTGTGTTCCAGATCTCCATGGCATCATGTTCCACCCATCCGGGCTGAGGGTAAACCTGTTTGAATTCTTTTTGTGCAAGGGCGATGATATTTCCCTGCCTGTCAAAAACAAGGGAACGGCTGCTGGTCGTGCCCTGGTCAAGAGCGAGGATGAACTGATCCATGTAAATGATTTATGTTTCACAAATTACACGAATCAAGCGAATCCCATTAGGGAAAACAGGCCACTTCATTTGTAAAAAGAGTTCTTCAATCATTTGCCGGGCAGGGAACAGGACCCTGAAGGGTGCGACGCAATGAAGATGAACAGGATTACTACAGCCCGGCGCATCAAATTAAAAATCAAATCTAAAACTGCCGAAGATGCCAAAGGTCTTGTCGCCTTCCTTTTTTAAAGTATAAGGAAATACCCTCCATACAAAATCGATGCGGAAGACGTGCAGAATATTATCGATGCCAGTACCGAGTTCCAGGTAAGTGTTGCCGTCCAGCGACTGGAAACTGTTCCCCATTTTAAAATTGAGTGCCTTATTCGCCGGAGTGAGACTACCCCATAATGCTTTGGCGGTCCAGAACTGGCGAAACCGCAATTTGGGGATCAGGCGAAAAATACCGTTGCCGATATTATGTTCGATATTGATGCCGACATATTTATCATGGATGAATTCCCAGCGGTTCATCATATCATAGGAATATTTGTCGTAATAATGTAGTTCATTTCCGGGTGCAATATTCAAAAAGGGATAGGGCAGGGTACCGAAGGTCTTGCCCGCGCTGATATACCAGGAAAGCGTACCGTAGGGCGGGATCTTCATGTTATGCGAAATATTCAATGAAACCTTGGTATACTCGTAACTGCTGTTCAGCACACGGGGAAATCCGTGACTGATATTCAACTCAGCAATAGGGTAGGGACTGCCCAGGCTGCTGCGGTAAAAATGACTTTCAAGGAAACGTTCCAGGTAAGCAAAATGAAACTGCAACTGTATCTCAAAAGTGGTGAAAGGTTTTCCCACGGTGGTGCCGAAAGAATCTGCAGGCAGCAGGTTGAGCAAGGGGTTGAATTGTTTATGGATGGCCGTGATCTGGTTGCTCATCCAGGGCGTCATCTCCTTGAAAAACTCAAAGCGCTTTTCATCAATGTTGATGTACTTGCGTGGGATATTTTTTTTGCGCAGGTAGAAAGCGAAAAAATTATCCGAGGTCACTTCGCCTAAATAATTCTGACCGAAGTCAAGGTCATTGGTGTAGGAGCCATACACATACATGCGGGGATCTTTCTTGGGCAGGTAGAAGAATTCGCCGAAACCTTTGAATTTTTTATCGCCGAACCCATAGGCGAGGTAGGTATGCAGTTTTATTTTCTGGTTGAAATATTTGTTGGTGCCGATATCGAAGCGCACACGGGTGCCTTCCCAGCCATTCGAAGTGAGCCAGTTGAACCAGGGCCCGATCTCGTAATTGCCCACATTGCGGTAGCCTGTGCCAATGAAGCCTGCTGTTTTGGTGAATTTTTTGAAGACCGGTGCTGCGGTCAATGTATCGATCATTTTAATGATACCGCCTTCTGTTTTGGTGAGGGGTTCATGCCGGGCCGTATCCCAGAAGGCGCGGCTCTTATCCACTGCACCGGGAAGGGTAATAATGTCTTCAAGGGATTTATTCTTTAATACTTCATTGGCAACAGAACTGTCGTTGACCAGCACATTCCGGTAAGTGGTGGTCTTCCGGCCGATGAAACCGGGCCTGTCCTTTCCTGCAGGAGAGAGGTCCACAACGAATTTATCCTTGGAAAGGAACCAGGTGCTGTCATTGATCAGGCTATATTCCTGGATCAGGCTGAGATTGTCCACAAAATTTACATTGGCTTCCTTGCCCAGGCGCAGGTTCATTTTCTGGATGGCCCAACTGCCCACATTCACCCAGCAATCGCCTTCAAAGGTATCCCCCCCCTTTCGCCGCGGCGTAAATACGAGATGATAGAAGCGGCGGTTATTGATGACCTGGGTATCCACCACGCTGTAATTATAATAATAATCGCCATTGTCACTGATGGGACTGACCAGCTCTCGGTCGAAAACAGGAATGAAATTATTATAGACATTCACCACCTGGTCCATGCCGCCCAGGAATTTCACGGCGCTTTCATTTTTCACACCATTGGTATTGACCGCCTTGATCACTTCCCTTCTTTTCTCCGGACTTTTTTGAAAGTAATAGTCGGATAAAACTTCGGTCAGGTAAGCAGGCAGGTAGCGAAGCCCCTCACTGGTGTCGATATTCTGGTTGATGAGGGTGGTAATGGGACGAAGCGGTTTCAGTTTACCCAGTTTGTCAAAATTGACATGCTTTAGATCAAGTTCAAGTTTATTGTAGAGCTCATAGGAGAAGTTGGTGAACCGGTAACGGTTATTCAGCGGCTTGTGTTCAACGATCTTGCGCCATACGAATAGTCCTTTGTTGACCTTAGACCGCACCATGACGCCGTTGGTGAATGTCCCTCTTTCCATCAGGATCTCTGCATACAGCGAGTCTTTGTTATGTGCGATCGCGAGGTAAAACGGCTGGTATCCGACCGATGTGATGACCAGGGTATCGGAGGGCAGGTGGCTGAGGTGAAAAACAAATGTGCCGGCTGAATCGGCCAGCTTGCCGACCGTACTGTTCTTAAAGCTGACGGATGCGAAGGGGACCGGTTCTTCACTATGGCTGTCTTTGATCACGCCGGCCAGCGTCAGGACCTGGGCAGGAACGGATATCCTGCAAAAAATAAGAATGCAGGTCACAAGGGATGCGGAAATGAAGGTCCGGCGAAACATCCTGTAAAAATACGATGATGCGCGAACATGACCTTTCGTTGGGCGGGCAAAAAAGATTTGGAGATCCGGAAAATGAATATTTACTTTGTAATTCAAAGTACTTTTTATGAAAGAAGAAAACCCAGCACCCCAGCAGGCCCTGCAGGATATCAGGCACCTGATGGAACGCAGCAGCCGCTTCCTTTCACTGAGCGGGCTCAGCGGGATCGCAGCGGGAATATGTGCACTCGCAGGCGCCTGGATCGCAAAACAGATCCTTGACAATTATTACGGGGCCTATAATAGCAGCGGTTTTTTTTCCGGAGATGATTTTGCAAAGCTCAGGATCAAATTACTGGGATTGGCGGCCGGGGTCTTCGTGGCTGCCCTGCTCTCAGCCTTCTTTTTCACCTGGCGAAGATCCAAAAAACAAAATGTCGCTATCTGGGGAATGAGCTCAAAAAGGCTTTTTTGGAATATGGTGATCCCGCTGGCTGCAGGAGGCGCTTTTGTGTTAGGCATGTTATATTATGACGACTGGCGCTACGTCGCACCGGCCTGCCTGGTCTTTTACGGCCTTGCCCTGATCAATGCCAGCAAATACACGCTGAGCAATATACGATACCTGGGCTTTGCCGAGATCATCCTGGGACTGATCAATATTTTTTTTATCGGGCAGGGATTGTATTTCTGGGCAGCAGGATTCGGATTGTTGCATATTATTTATGGTGTTTGGATGTGGTTCAACTATGAAAATAAACCTTCCGAAAAAGATCAATGATGAAAAACCCGATCAACGGCCTGCATAAAGCATTTGAAAGCCGCATCCGGCTGGGCGTGATGAGCATCCTGGCAGTGAACGAGGAGATCAGCTTCAATGATCTCAAGGGAATGCTGCAGGTGACCGACGGGAACCTGGCCACTCATTTACTGAACCTGGAAGAGAACGGGTTCATCAAAGTGAAAAAAAGTTTCCTCGGCAGGAAGACCAATACGACCTATACTGTCACAAGAAATGGAGAAAAAGCATTTAAGGAACACCTCACCGTGCTGGAGAATATGATTCGGGTCGTGAAATAAAACTAAGCCGGGAAACAATGAAAAACTTTTTATGAAAAATGAAATAAGCCCGCTGCTGATGATCTTAAAAACAGGCGCCGTTGCCGGCAACTTCCTTTTTATTCTATGGATGCTTTATAATGCTGTCAGCTCCGGGTTCAGGGGTACGGTGTATGAGATCATCTCATATGTAACATTGATTTTCCTGTTGATCGTGAACAGCATCCTGATTCTGTCGAAAAACAGATCAGGAGAGATAAAATAACCAGTGTAGAATTTTTATACTGCTGTTAAAATGAAACAAAAAATACAAAGGGAAATTAAAGCCTTGCTGGTCATTTTCATGATCGGACTCCTGCTTGGAGGAATAAGTGCCATACCTGTGGAACAGGAGCTGAATGTATTGCGGCGTTTCTTCCCCTTGTCAGGGACGATGGGTCGGTGGCTTGATAAAGTTTATTTGGGAGTTGCTGATACCAATAACCGGTACCCTTTCATTGCATATGGATATGACTGGCTGGCATTTGCCCATTTTATCCTGGCCATCCTGTTCATTGGCCCCTACAAAAACCCGGTACAAAACAAATGGGTAATAGAATTTGGATTGATCGCCTGCCTGTTGGTTATCCCCTTCGCTTTTATTGCAGGACGAAACAACGGCATTCCATTATGGTGGACGCTGATAGATTGTTCTTTCGGCATTGTGGGAATTATACCATTGATGTTATGCCTGAAACGGATCAATAGACTAATAACTATCGAAGCACATGAAAGCTAATTGACGCTGGAAAACCGAAATAAAAATTACAAAAACATTTCCTCAAATATTTAAAAATGAAAAACATCAGCATCATCACCTACCTCACCCTCGCAGCCCTGATCACAGGGATTATAATGCTCGTATATGCCACGGTGCAGCAAAATTTCCGCAGCAGCGCCAATGATCCGCAGTTGCAGATCGCCAGGGACATGAGCGAATCCCTGAAGGATAATAAAACCTCTGCTGCCCTCATGAGCGGCGATACAGTCGACCTTACAAAAAGCCTCGCTGTATTTAAAGCTATTTTCGACGAAAAAGGCAAAGCGCTTCAGTGCACCGGCGTCTTGAACGGGGGCATCCCCTCATTTCCACAGGGTGTTTTTGATTTTACCAGGCAACATGGGGAAGATGTGGTCACCTGGCAACCGCAAAAAGGAGTGCGGATAGCCCTGGTGGTGGAATCAGTTCATGCCAATGGCATTGGCTTTGTTGCTGCCGGCCGCTCCTTGCTCGAAGTGGAAAAAAGGGAAAAGAGACATTTCAATATGTGTGCCATTGCGCTGG
>CAZZDQ010000030.1:0-16272 GCA_964652845.1 uncultured Chitinophaga sp. | reverse complement strand
CTCGAAGTGGAAAAAAGGGAAAAGAGACATTTCAATATGTGTGCCATTGCGCTGGTTATCTGTCTCACCATACTTGCAGGGCATTATGTGCTCAGCCGGAAAATAATTCAGTAAACAGAGGCTTAGAAATCCAACCCCAGCGCCAGGTATAATTTGGGTTTGCCGCGAAAGAAACCTTTCATCTCCCAGCCCGCATCAAAACGGATAAAGTACCCGAGTAAAGTGCTTCTTGCTCCGAAACCATAACCACCGGCAAAAGGCCCGATGCCACCCGCTTTGATATTGACGGAAATGGGCGGATTGTTGTAAGAGATACTGGGTCTCGACAATTTATTATACGCACCATTCCATGCCGTGCCCAGGTCAAAGAATTGAACCAACTGAAAATTCCTGATCAAAGCATTATTAATGGGCTTATTGATCAGGGAAGAGAATACCGGCGCCCTCACTTCACTGTTGATGACAAGTGCATTGTTCCCGTTGGCTACATTCTGTATGAAGCCGCGCAGGTTTACGGCCAGCGACTGGAAAGCATAATTGGCATTCGGGTTGGGCCGGTTGGCCGGGTTGAAATAGCGGTAAGTCCCGTTCGTTTTCTGGTTGCTGCCAAACATCAGCCAGTTGTCCACCCCCCCGAGGTAATAGATCATTTCATTGTTACCCCAGGAAAAATCGCCGGCTGCACGCACAGCCCAAATGATATTCCGGTACAGGGGCAAGTAATACCTTCCATCAAAACCTGCATTGAAAGTGAGCGGGTGGTTCTGATTCTTGATATCCCCGGTCTTATTTAAGATTTCGGCATCAATATCTGTATAGACCTTGAACCTTAGCCCGTACCAGATATTGGTAGCGGGAGTGATGGCATCATCATGCACGAATTCGATATGGGCAAGGGCATAGGAGATCTTCGTATCCGGTGCTGTAAGGGAACCGGGTGTGAAATCCTGGGCCACCCTTACATATTTATCCCTCCTGTACCCGATATTGAAGCGCAGGCTTTGGATCTTATTGAACGGATAAGTAATAGTGGCCTGGTATAAATTAGAAAATTCTCTCGCAGAGAAACGTGACGTATCAAAGAGGGGTGGGTTGGTTAAAGCGCTCCTGTAATATGTTAGTCCGTAGTCGATCCTTTTTTTCAGGTATTGCGTGGTAAACACGTATTCATTGTCCTTCAGGTTAGGACTGATGCGGAAACCACCGGCAAATTTCCAGTCTTCCAGCAGGTCGGCTGCGCCCACCCGCAGGATGCCGTTCAACGGGTTACCATTGCTGAGCTGGATCGGCCCGTTGCCCCCCTGGTAAGGCTGAAAGCGACTGACCAGGACATTATTATTGAACCCGCTGACGAGGTAATCGATAAAGAATTTCGGAGGACGGTATTCAAAGACCTTTGCTTTTTTGAGAACACCGGGTTGATTATTGACAACCCCCTGTGTGACCTGCCCCAGCTTACTGCTGTCCGTTTTCTCTTCATTGAAATTACTGTTGAAGAAATTATTCTGCTGCCTTGTGACGGAATCATTTTTCTGCTGGAACTGGTTCATGGTATGGGCCGCCTGCTTTTCCTCCTCGATTACTTTTTTCATATACTCTGTAGGCCGGGCCGTGATGTTGCGGCGGTGCAGGGTGTTTTCATCCACCTTAAGACGGTATAATAGTTTTACGTCGCCCAGTTTCACTACTTCGCTTACCTGCTCATTATCCCCCGCGGTCCTTGTCTCCAGGAGGCTGCTTTGATAATTGGTCAGCGGAAACACGTAGGAAGAATCATTGGTAATGGAAACATAACCGACAGAGTCAATGTCATTTTTATTCCATTCTTTCAATAAACTATCCACATCTTTTTGGGGAGGGTTGCGCAATACTTCATCACCGATGAATATCAGTGTATCCAATCCGGCTCTTGCGGTAGTGAAGAAACCCGCATAGCGGTTGTTCACGCCGTTCTCGTCGCTCACAAAGGTGAAATGCGATTGATTGTATTGGGATGGGAAACGGGCATTCCCGTGTTTGAGATCGCTGAGCTGGGAGATCTGTTTGAAATCAGATTTATTCCAGTTATCGATCATGAATATATTGTAATGCCTGCCGGGCAATGAATCATCACTGGTCAGTGCTTTGGCTGAGGGGCGGTTGCTGGAGAAGAGGATACCTGTTTTACTGGGAAAAGCTACAAAGGAAGGATCGAGGTCATCATAAATATCATTGGTGACCTGGTCAAAGCTGTTCTTGTCGATATGATACACATAAATATCCGATTGCCCGCTGCGTACGGCGCTCAGGAGCAGGGTATTCTCATTCAGCATGTATTTCATATCCTGTACCTGGCTGAACTGGCTCCATTCCTGGTCCCATAGCCTGGAATGATTGACCAGATCATAGACAAAGAATTTATTCTTGCCTTTGTCATTGTACAATACTGCCAGCCGGGTGCCCTTTCCATCCCAGGCGAGCAGGGGATAATTGGGATTGATCAGGGTTTCGCGGGAGCGAACCCCAAGTTTTACCAATACCCTCCGGTTAACAAAGTCTTCCATCAGGACCACCTGGTAACGCCCCTGCTTGAATTCTACCAGGGCGTAAGTATAGCTTTTGGGATTGGGGTTTGCATTGAAACGGATATAATCTATTTTCCCGATGTCTTCACTGAGCGCCAGCCTTCCTTTAGGAGAGTTGCGTCTTCCTCGTATATCCTTGAAATAGACCTGGGGCACTTCCTCCATGAAGTCCTGCAGCAGGAGTTTGAATTTTTTTCCCGCGATCTTATTGCTGGCCGCATTCAGGTTCTTGTAAATGCGCGAGAGATAGAGGAAATAAGAAGTCTTATTTTTTCCGTATTTGTCGGCCATATATTTCCAGAATGCATGTCCCGCGAGCAGGGGCTTTTCAAAGGCGAACTGGTAAAAATTCTTATAATCGCTGCCCAGCATGACGGAGCGCAGGTCATCATCAAGGGAAGTGCTCCAGTTTTCCGCCACATATTCAATATACCCGTCTGTTAACCATTTGGGCAGGTCCAAAAGGGCCTGGTTGGCGGCAAACTCACCCAGGTCATCCCCGAACAGAATATTTTCCACCAGGATCCTCGCGATACCCTGCCGGATCTGCTGGCGGAGGTGTTCATGATTGCCGTCGTAATAGACGATCATCTTATTATTCACCAGCTTGGTCACACCACCGGTATTCTGCCAGTCGATCCCCAGCCCGATATTGGATTGCTGCATCTCATCATAATTATTATAGATGATGATATTGGCGCGGCGTTGCAGGCCATATTCCACAATTTCCTCGATGGAAGGAAGCTCCTGTTCGGCTATCTGTGCCACATATTTTCCCAACCCCAACCCATCCTGGCTGAAATAGGAGTTAAAATTCTCCGTTTGATAGTATTTCCAGACGAATTTCTGGTATTGCAACCGGTTCTTGCCGAACTCTACTGTATTGACCTGTGCATGTAAACCGGAATAAAAAAGAAATAAAAAAACTGCAGCCCCGGGAATTTTTCTGATCATATAAGTTGTTTTCACCGTAAAACAGGCATACTGCTTTACCGGGTATCTTTGCATCCGCAATTTAACCATATTAAAATTAAGGAAAAACGTCCATGTTGCATGTTCAGTTCTTTGTTTTTAATCCCGTGCAGGAAAACACCTATATACTGTATAACGATAAAAAGCATTGCTGCATTATTGACCCGGGTTGTTATTTTGCCGAGGAACGTGATGAATTAAGATCGGCCATTGAAAAGAAAGGGTTGTCTCCTCTCATGCTGCTCAACACACATTGTCACCTGGACCATGTTTTCGGCAACCAGTTCGTATATGATACCTGGAAACTATCCTTGCAGATCCATGCAAAAGAAAAACCGGTACTGGATTTTGCGCCCCAGGCCGGGCAGCTCTGGCAACTCCCCTTTGAAAATTACAGCGGGCCCATAGAATACCTGCAGGAGGGTTCGGTTATCAGCTTAGATGGCGAAGAACTGGAGATCCGTTGGGTGCCCGGACACTCGCCAGGCAGTATTTTGTTTTATCATGCAGCAGGAGATTTTGTCATCAGCGGCGACGTATTATTCAATATGAGCGTGGGCCGTACCGATCTTCCAGGGGGAGATTTTGACACCCTGGAGCAGAGCATCAGAACCCAGCTCTATACTTTACCGGATGAGACCATTGTTTATTCAGGACATGGATCAGAGACTACGATCGGTTTTGAGAAAGAAAATAACCCATTTGTGAAAGTTAAGTAAGGCAATTGTATTCCCTTCCCCTTTAGGAGAAGGTGTCACCCCAAGGGTGATGGATGAGGTACTATTTCAACCATCTCCCAATAATCGGCAATTTCTGAAACTCTTTTTTCTCAATGATCATGATAAATACAATAAATCCTACCAGGATAGCGGCGGCAATACCCCTGTTCACCCAGGCATTCAGCTGAAGTTTTAAGATCAGGAGATATAACAGATATAGCACCATTGTGATCACCATATAAGCCATTAATTTTTTCCAGGCATAGGGAACCGGATAGGCTTTTTGCCCCCACCAGTAAGAGATCAGCATCATACTTCCATAACAGATAAATGTGGCCCAGGCACAGGCCATATACCCGAACCGGCTGATAAAAATATAATTGATGGCGAGTGTGAATAAGGCCCCGATAATAGTGATCCAGGCTCCTGCCATGGTTTTATTGGAGAGTTTGTACCAGATGGAGAGATTATAATAAATGCCCAGGAAAATATTGGCCCATAAAAGGATTGGTACCACGCGTAATCCCAGCCAGTACTCCTTATTCTGGATAAAGTATTTCCAAACATCGAGGAAGAGCATCACGAACAGGAACATTGCACAAACGGTGATCACAAAGAATTTCATCACGCGGGCATATATTTTTTGGGGATTTTCACCCTGCGCTGAACGAAAGAAAAAAGGTTCTGCTCCCATTCTGAATGCCTGCACAAACAGGGTGATCAGGATGGAAAGCTTGTAACAGGCGCCATAGGTGGCCACCTGCACTTTTACCGCATTTTCCGTAGGAGCGGAGGACCACCAGGCCAGCATGATCCGGTCGAATGTTTCGTTGATCATGCCTCCGAAACCTGCAATGATCAGTGGCAACGAATAGACCATGATCTGTTTCCAGAGCAAGGGATTGAATTTCCAGCGGAATGAAAAAAACTCTTTTCGCAGTAATAAAAAGGAGATGACCGATTGTACCAGGTTCGCCACAAACACATAACCCAGGCCGAAATCTTTATCGTAAAAGACCAGCAAGGGGCTGTCGGGATGCGAAGCATGGATTTTCGGGCATACGGACAAAAAGAAATACACTACGGCGATATTGATCACGATCCCGCTAATGCGGACAAAGGCAAATTTTTTTGGCCGCTGTTCATACCGCAGTCTGGCAAAAGCCAGTGCGGAAAGGCTGTCGAAAGCAATGATAAAGGCAGCCAGTGTGATATATTCCGGGTGATCGGCAATATGGAGCAGGACTGCTACAGGCTTTCTGAACAGCAGCAGGGCTGCCGTAAGAAAAAGTGTGCTGATGATCAGCGAAACCGTGGCGGTATTATACACTTCCTCCTCCTGTTCTTTTTTCTGCACATACCGGAAGTAGGCGGTTTCCAGTCCGTAAATAAAGATGACATTCAGGAAAGGGATGGCTGAATACACGATCGTCATTTCACCATAACAGGTATCGCACAACTTGTAAGTGAGATAGGGAGTGAGAAGATAATTGAGAAAGCGGGCTGCAATGGAACTTGCGCCATACCAGACCGTTTGCCCAGCCAGTTTTTTTATGCCACTCAAAGGAATGGGATTTGCGGGCAAAAATAATTCAAGATGAGTCAATAAACTAATCGGGAAAATTTATTTCATGGATTTTAAGATATTTGCAACGGTTAAAATCAATATTCATCAAAAAACTTTTTATGAAGAAGATACTTCTCTCCCTCATCGCAATGGCTTCAGCATGGATACAACCAAGGGCCCAGGCTTATGAAGACAAAATAAAATATGATAAAAAAAGCCAGGACTGCATCGCCATTGATTATAATTATCCGCCACAGGCTGTACAGAATGCTTTTGATGCCCGTATGTTGAAATCCGGTTACAAAGGCCGTGAGGAAAAGGGCATCCTGAATGCAAATAAAGGGTTTGTCATATACAAAAATGTTGCCTTACCGGATATTTCCACTGACCGGATCGATTATATCGTATGGGTAGACCGTCAGAGCCGCCGGAACAGCGATGCTTCCACCCTTTATCTGATCCTTCAAAAAGACGGACAAAACATATTGCATACCATGCCGGCTGCTGATGCAGGCAGGGCCAAGACCTGGCTCAATAATATGAGTCCCGATATTGAATCGGCCAACCTGGAAATACAGATAGGAGATCAGCAGGATGCAGTAACGAAGGCCGAAAAGAAATTGAACAGCCTGAAAGACGACCAGATCAGCCTTGAAAAGAAGCTGAAACAGAATAAGGAGGACCAGGATAAGACACAGGCTGATATCGACAATCAGAAAAAGGTATTGTCTGATCTCATATCCCGGAGAAAACAGAACTAAAGCAGCTCATTCCGGCCGATCTTTTTCCTGCCGGATTTTACCTCAGCCTTCCTTTTCTTGGAATCGAGTCTTTTTTGTTTTGCTGCGGCACCCGGTTTGGTGGCCAGGCGTTTTTTCTTTTTTAAAAGGGCAAGCGCTACTAACGAGTTAATTTTTTCAACTACTTCACTTTTGTTTTCCAGTTGCGTCCGGTGTTCCTGTGAACGTACAAACAATAATCCTTCGGCATTGATGCGGTTCCTTAGTTTTTCTTTGAGCACCTGCTTTTGTTCATCAGCCAGCAATGCAGATGCAGCAATATCAAAAAGGCCGGTTACGGCCGTTTCCACTTTATTAACGTTTTGTCCTCCTTTGCCGCCGCTACGGCTGGTGATGAATGTAATTTCAGGAGAGTAATCGATCAAATTTTGGGGGTTCATGATCCGGGTGTATGAAATGAGAGGCCTTTAATACATTTGCCAAAGTTAATCAATATGAGAGCTGTTATCCAAAGGGTAAGCAGTGCATCTGTTACCATTACTGGGAAAATATATGCGCAGATCAACGGAGGCCTGCTCGTGCTGCTGGGCATTGAAGATGCCGATCAGGAGGAAGATATTGCCTGGCTCAGCAATAAGATCGTGAACCTGCGGATATTTGATGATGCCGATGGTGTCATGAATGAGTCGGTGAAAGATAAAGGGGGAGAGATCTTGCTGGTCAGCCAGTTCACCCTTCATGCTTCCACCAAAAAAGGCAACCGGCCCTCCTATATCAGGGCAAGCAAACAGGATATTGCGATCCCGCTCTATGAGATAATGATCAGGCAACTCAGCATGGACCTGGGTAAGAAGATCAGCTCCGGTGTTTTTGCCGCAGATATGAAGGTAGAATTGGTGAATGAGGGACCGGTAACAATCATCATTGATACAAAGAACAGGGAATAGGATACTATTTTATTCCGATCCTTTCAGTATACACTTTTTCATCATCAGTCTGAAACATGAGGAAATAGATCTTGTCCAGCAGGGAAATCGTAAAACTGTAAGAATTAAGATTGATGCCCCTTTGTTCCACAACCCGATAACCGCCGGTGGTCCATAACATCACCGTCTTAAGCGGTCGGGTGCTTTTGATCGTCACCCTCTTTCCTGTCGTAATTATCTTATAGGGCTTTGCTTCTGACCGGTCTTTGGGTTGCGCCTGGATCATCATTCCGGGTGTTTGCAAAAGAATGATGATGATCATTTGCCGGAGAAATAACTTCATGGGATCATTTTAGGTGGATAGGTTTAATTTTTCAGAGTGAACCTCCATAACGCCCGGAATCATGCTAACTTGTATTTTTACTGATAAAAATTTGTTATGACTATCAGGGTAGCCCAGCAGCGGGTAGATGAATGGATCAAAACGGTGGGGATCCGTTATTTCAGTGAGCTGACCAATATGACCATCCTTACAGAAGAAGTCGGTGAACTGGCCCGCCATATGGCCCGCCAGTACGGCGATCAGTCATACGGCCTCCCCCCGGCCCCTTCCAAAGGAGGGAGAGGTTTGAGAGCGCTATTGGCAGATGAGATGGCCGATGTGCTCTGGGTCCTGCTTTGCCTGGCCAACCAGACAGGGATTGACCTGACAGATGCGCTTGAAAAAAATTTCAGGAAGAAAACAAAGAGGGATAAGACCAGGCACAGGAAAAATACCAAATTGAAAAAGTGAGTGGGAGCAGGAATAAGGAAATCACTATCATCCCAAATCCCCGTTCTGACCTATTTTTGCCAGTATGGCAAACGACCATCCTAATAAATTGCAGGCGATCATTTCCCATGCCAAGGAATATGGATTCATTTTCCCGGGCAGTGAGATCTATGACGGGTTGCAGGCGGTCTATGATTACGGCCAGTGGGGCAGCGAGCTAAAAAAAAATATCCGGGATCATTGGTGGAATACCATGACCCGCATGTATGAGAATATTGTGGGTATCGATGCCGCCATCTTCATGCACCCGACCACCTGGAAGGCCAGCGGTCATGTGGATAATTTCAATGACCCGATGATCGATAATAAAGACAGCAAGAAACGTTACCGGGTGGACAACCTGATCGAAACATTTGCAGAGGAACAGAAAGCAAAAGGCAATGAGCAACTGGCAAATGATGTACTAAATGCGATGGACACCCTGTTGGCAAAAGATGATTTTCCAGGGCTGAAGAAATTAATTGAGGACAATAAAATCAAGTGCCCCATCAGCGGAACCTCCAACTGGACCGATATCCGGCAATTCAACCTCATGTTTTCTACAGAATTCGGCAGCAGTGATACAGGAGAAATTCCTGCTTTGGGGGGTGGGGGCGCTAGGATTTATTTAAGGCCGGAAACGGCCCAGGGGATCTTTGTAAATTTTCTCAATGTTCAGAAAAGCGGACGCATGAAAATACCCTTCGGCATTGCGCAGGTCGGAAAGGCATTCCGTAATGAGATCGTGGCCCGGCAGTTCATATTCCGTATGCGGGAATTTGAGCAAATGGAAATGCAGTTCTTCATCCGTCCCGGTACGCAGAAAAAATGGTATGAATACTGGAAGGAGGAAAGAATGAAATGGCACCGGTCGATGGGTTTCCCTGCAGCTGATTACCGTTTCCACGATCATATCAAACTGGCGCACTATGCAGATGCCGCATGCGACATTGAATACAATTATCCCATGGGCTTCAAGGAAGTGGAAGGCATTCACAGTCGTACCGATTATGACCTGAAGAATCACCAGGAATTCAGCAAAAAAAAGATGCAATATTTTGATGCAGATATTGATGAAGCCAACGGCAAGCCTTTTGGTAATTATATTCCTTATGTGATCGAAACTTCCATCGGGCTCGACAGGATGTTCCTGCTCACGCTTTGCGCTTCCTATATGGAAGAGGATCTGTCCACGGCAGAAAAACAGGACAGCCGGGTGGTACTGAAACTTCCTCCGCAACTCGCACCCATGAAACTGGCTGTACTGCCACTGGTGAAAAAAGATGGGTTACCGGAGATCGCACGGAAGATCATGGATGACTGTAAAAACCATTTCCGCTGTTTTTATGAGGAAAAAGATACCATCGGCAAGCGTTACAGGCGGATGGATGCCATCGGCACACCATTCTGTGTGACAGTGGACCAGCAGACCAAGGAAGACGGATCGGTCACTATCCGTTACCGGGACACGATGTTACAGGACAGAATTCCCGCAGATAAAATAAAGGAACTGGTTTCAACAGCAGTTCAATAATCTTCTGTACGGACACTCAAATACATGCCCATGGCTGCCGCAGCTACAAAGGATGAATCTCTCCGTAAAAAGAAGTCAGCTCCGGATGTAAAGATCTACCATTTCCTTACCCGTAAATATGGGAGAGAATTGCTGATGGATATTGGACGGATAGAAACCCTGAAGAATTATGTACTGGACGACACGCCGCACCTGATCAGTTTTTATGAGATACTTTTTATTGAAAAAGGGAAAGGGACCTTTTCTTTGGATGAAAACGGAATGGATATTGCACCCGGCACGGTCATATTCACTTCCCCGGGGCAGGTTCGCCACTGGCATATCAGGCGACCGGTCAGCGGGTACACAGTATTCTTTGAAAAGGATTTTCTCAATTTGTTTTTCTCCGACGAGCTGTTTCTTTACCGCCTGCAGTATTTTCACCAGTATGCCCGGCCGTCCTATATAAAGATGCCTCCGAAAATATTTCAGCAATCCCTGAAACTCGTAAGCAGTATCGAAACAGAGTTCAACCAGCTGCAATATGACAGCAATCACTTCCTCCGGGCGACCCTGTACCAGCTGCTGATCATCCTGAACCGGTATTATGCAGCCACTTACCGGGTGAAAAGCGATACCCGTATTCACCCGGATTTTTTCAGGTTTCGCGCCCTGATCGAAAAAGGATTTATGGATCACCCTCGTGTATCTGCCTGTGCGCAGTTGCTGAAGATCAGTCCGGCCAGGCTGAATAAGATCTGCCGGCAATACAGCGGGCTATCCGCTCAGCAAATGATCCATCAAAAATTGGTTTCCGAAATAAAAAAACAGCTCCGCGCCAGCAAGTCAGTAAAAGAGATCGCCTATGCATTTGATTTTTCCGACCCTTCTAATTTCAATCGGTTTTTTAAAAAATACACCGGCACCACCGCACAACAATACAGGGCACTGTTTGAATGACCATTTTATTTTCAAAATGACCATTCCCCGATAATTCTCTTGCTAAACTTTGCGAAAAATTCTGGTTATGGAAATAAAATCTATTGCATGCCTCCTGCTTCTGGCACTGGCATCTTTATCTGCTCCTGCACAAGATCTGTATGTCAATGTGAGAACGGGGAATGATACAAACCCCGGAAACAAATTGCAACCATTGAAAACGATCGGGGAAGCAGCGAAACGCCTGAACGGAAATAACATGAAGGGGTCAGCGACCCTCTTTCTTGCGGAAGGAGTATATCCTTTGACAGAAACCGCGCTTTTTAATAATAAAAAATTCACCGCCGCAGATCGTTTGATCATTCGAGCTGAAATTTTACCTGGTGACCTGGATTGGAACCCGCAACGAATGCCCATCATTACAACGGTCATTCCGGGAGTACAGCGACCGGGAGATGGATATGAAGCGAGGGGTTTAGAGATCGAAACAAGTCACGTGACAATCCTGGGATTGCGGTTTACCGGCAGCCCGGATTATTATTATATAGACGGAAAACAAAGCCGCCGTTACTACCCGATCTGGCGGGATGGCAAGAATTTAGAAGACCTGCTCGTAACACAATGCCTGTTTGCAGGGAATGTGGATGTCTCACCCATCCGGGTTGCCGTGATCGCAAACGGGCACGGACTGGTGTTAGACCACTGCGTTTTTTACAATTGCGAGAACCCGGTCGTATTCTGGAATGTTGAAGGTGAAACAAGTTACCGGAATGCCATGCGCTATTGTCTGGTATATGGGTGTAATTACAGCGGTGTTTGGACAACCAGCAGTACAGCAGACGACCTGGAGTTCCATCACGATATCATTGCGAACGGCAAAACGGGATGGATAAGGGACAAAAGCAGTACACATCATTATCAAATCCATGATTGCATCATCACGGGCAATAAAAACATGGCCGGTTATGGCAATGGGGAAGGGACGACAGATAACGGCTTTTTGAAAATGGATAATGTAGAATTGACAGGTACCATAGAGATAGAAAAAAACCAGGGCAGCAACGACTACCTTCAATTGAAGGAAGGCTCATTCGGGACGTATTTAAAAGCAGGATTATTTAAGAAATGATATATACATGATTTGGAAGTGTATATTGCACACACTGCTTAAAGCAGCATATCAAATGGCTGGATATTCAGGCACACCCCTTGCAAAAAAACTGGGCATCAAAGAGAATTTTACAATCAAACTGGTGAATGCGCCAAAGAATTATTTCAAATTGTTCACCGATCTGCCCCCGACCTTAAAAATTTCAAAAGATAAAAAAGAAAAAGACCTCATTCATTATTTTGAAACGTCTGCCAAACACCTGGAGAAAAATTTAGTTGCCCTTAGAAAGGAGCTGAAATCAAATGGTATGATCTGGGTTTCCTGGTATAAAAAATCTGCAAAAATCCCAACTGACATAACTGAAGATCTCATACGCATCATTGCCTTGCACAATGGCCTGGTAGACATCAAGGTCTGTGCCGTGGATGAACAATGGTCAGGACTAAAATTGGTGATCCCTGTTCAAGACAGAAAATAATTCCTCCCCTAAGTCTTTTCCCTGAATTTTAAATTTTCCCACCGGATCCTGCCTCCTGTCCGTGTCAATCAGTTGCCCGACTGATTAATATCATATCTAAAAAAATTTCCTGGAGTTACATTGTGTGATCTTTCTACTTAAAAACTGAGAAATGGAAACCATCGTATCTCCCGTTACCGGCAATGCCTCCCCGCGCCGGGAAAATAAATTATTCTCTATCATGGATGGGAATGAAGCAGCCGCTTATATAGCCTATAAGACCAGCGAGGTTTGTGCCATCTATCCCATCACCCCTTCCTCTCCCATGGGTGAATGGGCCGACGAATGGAGCAGCAATGACATCAAAAATATTTATGGCGAAACGCCTAAAGTGATCGAAATGCAAAGCGAGGCGGGAGCCGCCGGGGCTATTCATGGCGCCCTGCAGGCTGGAGCACTCGCTTCAACCTTCACCTCCTCGCAGGGTTTGCTGCTGATGATCCCCAATATGTACAAGATCGCCGGTGAACTGACGCCCACCGTCTTCCAGATCGCTGCCCGCACTGTTGCTACCCATGCTTTATCCATCTTCGGCGACCACAGCGATGTGATGGCTGCCCGTTCCACGGGATTTGCCATGCTTTTTGGCAACAGCCCGCAACAGGCCATGGATATGGCCCTGATCGCAACTTCGGCCACCTTACGGTCAAAGGTTCCTTTCATGAATATTTTCGATGGTATGCGCACTTCGCATGAATTGAACCAGGTGGCTGTGATCCCAGAGGATATCATCCGCAAAATGATCGATGAACAGGCTGTGCAGGAACATCGTCACCGTTCCCTGAACCCGGAACATCCCTTTGTACGGGGTACGGCGCAGAATCCAGATGTATTCTTCCAGAGCCGGGAATCCTGCAACCGTTTTTATAAACATGTGCCCGAGATCGTGGAAGAGACCATGAAACGCTTCGAAAGCCTGACGGGCCGTTCATATAAACTTTTCGATTATTATGGTCACCCCGAAGCTGAACGAATCATCATTATGATGGGCTCGGGTACCGGCCCTGTGCATGAAGTGACGGATTTCCTGAACAGCAGGGGTGAAAAAGTCGGGTATATAAATGTGCACCTGTTCCGGCCTTTCTCTATCAGGCATTTGATGGACGTGATGCCGTTATCGGTGAAAAAAATTGCGGTGCTTGACCGCTGCAAGGAGCCGGGAGCCATCGGTGAACCTTTGTATATGGATGTGATCACAGCTTTGCACAGCGAATGGCAATTTAAGATGCCGAAAGTAATCGGTGGACGGTATGGCCTTGCTTCCAAAGAGTTCAATACGGGAATGGCCAAGGCCGTATTTGATGAACTGAACAGGCCCACGCCGAAAAATAATTTTACCATCGGGATTGACGATGATGTCACTTTCACAAGCCTGGAATGGGATAAGGAATTTTCACTGGAATACCAGCACCTGTTCCGCGGATTGTTTTTTGGACTCGGATCCGACGGAACGGTTGGCGCCAATAAGAATACAATCAAGATCGTAGGAGAAGTGACGGATCATTTTGTACAGGGATATTTTGTGTATGATTCCAAGAAATCCGGGTCTCTCACAGTTTCACACCTGCGCTTCAGCAATCACCCGGTTCATTCCACTTATCTTATCAATTCCGCCAACTTCATCGGCTGCCATCATTTCAATTACCTGGAAAAATATGATGTGCTGAAAAATGCGGAAGAAGGAGCTGTTTTCCTGCTGAATGCTCCATACCCAACAGAAGAAGTATGGAAACAATTGCCGCAAAAGATCCAGGAAGAGATCATCCATAAAAAATTGAAGTTTTATGTGATCAACGCTTCTAAAGTGGCCAGGGATACCGGCATGGGCTCCCGTATCAATTCCATCCTGCAGACCTGTTTCTTCGCCATCAGCAATGTATTACCGAAAGACGAAGCCATACAGGCCATTAAAAATGCGATCAAGAAAACATATGGCCGCAAGGGGGAAGAAGTGGTTCAGAAAAATTACCGTGCAGTGGATATGACCCTGGAAAACCTTTTCCAGGTTGATTATTCAGGGTTCGAAACCGGAGACAAGGGAATTGAATCTCCTGTTAGCCCCGATGCCCCTGAATTCGTCAGGGATATCCTGGGCAAGATCATTGCGGGGGAGGGAGATGAATTACCGGTCAGCGCATTTCCCGTTGATGGCACGTATCCTTCGGGTACGACCAAATTTGAAAAGAGAAACCTGGCTGAACAGGTTCCCGTCTGGGATCCGGATATCTGTTCACAATGCGGTAAATGTTATTATGTATGTCCGCATGCGGCAATTCGTGTAAAAGTATATGACAGGGAATTCTTATCAGATGCTCCCTCATTCTTCAAACATACGGCACCGGTCGGCAAAGAATTTTACAAGGATACAGAAGCTTATACCTTACAGGTAGCGGTGGAAGACTGCACCGGCTGCAAACTCTGTACGGAAATATGCCCTATTGAAAGCAAGACCCAACCGGGCCATAAGGCCATTGATATGATGGATGTAATGCCCATCAAAGAAAACGAGAGGAAGAACTGGGATTTCTTTATTTCACTTCCGGATATTGACCGCACCCGGGTGAATAAAACAACAGTAAAAGGCTCGCAGTTACTGGAGCCTTTGTTTGAATTTTCCGGAGCCTGCAGCGGATGCGGGGAAACGCCTTATTTGAAATTGCTGACCCAGTTATTCGGCGACAGGATGATCGTGGCCAATGCCACAGGATGTTCCTCCATATTTGGCGCCAACCTGCCCACCACTCCCTGGGCACTCAACTCGGAAGGACGCGGTCCGGCCTGGGCCAATTCCCTCTTTGAGGACAATGCTGAATTCGGGCTGGGGATCAAACTGGCAACGGATAAAAAAAGGGAAATGGCGTTAAGACTGTTGAAAGAGCTGAGAGAAGATGTGGGCACTGAACTGTCCGATTCCATCATTGCGAATACAGAAAGTAATGAAGCGGATATGATCAAACAACGCAAGTATGTGAATGAACTCAAGCACCGGCTTAAAGATCTGCGCAGGGAGGATTCCTACCGTCTTTATCATTTAGCCGAATACCTTGAAAAAAAATCCATCTGGATCGTGGGCGGGGATGGCTGGGCCTATGATATCGGCTTCAGCGGACTGGACCATGTGTTGAGTACGGGAGAGAATGTGAATATCCTGGTGATGGACACGGAAGTGTACAGCAATACCGGCGGGCAGAAATCAAAAGCATCTCCCATCGGCGCCAGCGCAAAGTTTGCCGTGAAAGGAAAACCCACAGGGAAAAAAGACCTGGCCATGCAGGCCATTGCGCATGGCGGAGCTTACGTGGCCCAGATCGCCATGGGAGCGAATGATGTGCATGCCCTGAAAACGATCCTGGAAGCAGAAACCTTCCACGGGCCATCGATCATCATTGCCTACAGCCATTGTATTGCGCACGGATACGATATGTGTCATGGCAATGAACAGCAAAGCCTGGCGGTGAAAACGGGTTACTGGCCCTTGTTCCGCTATAATCCCGAGAAGGAAAAAGGACAACGATTTACACTGGATTGCAAGCCACCTTCCCTGGCGCTGGATGAATTCCTCTATCATGAGAACAGGTTTGCGACCATCAGGGATAACTATCCTGAAAAAGCAAAAGAATTTCTGGAGCTGGCCAATACAGGGATTCATCGCCGGTGGGAGACCATAGAAGCATTGAAAGCGCTCTGATTGATTATTTTGCGAAGGACGGGAGATAATTTGTTTCAACACAGCGTAACAGCGTTATTGAGTTTCACGAAATATGCCAATTAATAAAGCTTTCTGTGCAGCGCTGTATCTCTGAAACGCTGTGTTGAATACGCTTTACCCGATTGTTACTCTTTCACCAGTTTGAAAAACTGTTTGCTCACAGCATTACCCGCTTGCAGCATGT
>CAZZDQ010000029.1:32338-33833 GCA_964652845.1 uncultured Chitinophaga sp. | reverse complement strand
ATGGTATAGCGGACCTGCTCGCTGCCGGGTGTGATGGTGAACTCCGATTTCGTTTTGATACCCTTGCTCACCGCATCCTGTACAATAGAAGCGCTGCGGCTGATATCCTCATAGGAAGAATTGGTACAACTCCCTATCAGCGCCACTTCCAGTTTGACCGGCCAGCCATTCTTTTCCACCGCTTCCTTCATTTTGGAAACAGGAGTGGCCAGGTCGGGCGTGAAGGGACCGTTGATATAAGGTTCCAGCGTGGAAAGATCCAGTTGCAGTAACTGGTCGTAATATTTTTCGGGGTGAGCATATACCTCTTCATCCGGGCGGAGATGTTCCCGTACTCCATCTGCCAGCCTGGCTACTTCTTCCCTGCCGGTGGCTTTCAGGTAATCGCTCATTTTTTTGTCGTAAGCGAATAGGGAACAGGTTGCCCCGATCTCAGCGCCCATATTGCAGATCGTTCCCTTCCCGGTTGCACTCAGGTTATCGGCGCCCTCGCCGAAATATTCAACAATGGCACCGGTTCCGCCTTTTACGGTAAGCTGGCCTGCCACCCAGAGAATGATATCCTTTGAAGAGGTCCAGCCGCTCATCTTCCCGGTCAGTTTTACACCGATGATCTTCGGCATTTTCAGCTCCCATGGCAGTCCTGCCATCACATCCACCGCATCGGCTCCGCCCACGCCAATGGCGATCATACCCAGGCCGCCTGCATTGGGGGTATGGCTGTCGGTCCCGATCATCATGCCGCCCGGAAATGCATAATTCTCCAACACTACCTGGTGAATGATCCCGGCGCCCGGTTTCCAGAACCCGATCCCGTATTTATTGGAAATGGAAGAAAGAAAATCATATACTTCCCGGTTGGTCTCGATGGCCAGTTGCAGGTCTTTTTTGGCGCCCACCTTGGCCTGGATCAGGTGATCGCAGTGTACGGTGGAAGGAACGGCCACTTTATCTCTTCCGCAGGTCATGAACTGGAGCAGGGCCATTTGCGCCGTGGCATCCTGCATGGCGACGCGGTCAGGAGAAAAATCAACATAATCCTTTCCGCGGGTATAAGGAGCGGATGGCAGGACACCGGATAAATGCGTGTAAAGGATCTTTTCGGATAAAGTCAACGGGTGGTTTACAATCTTTCTGGCGGCTGAAATTTTACCGGGAAGCCCCGCATAGGTTTTTTTGATCAGGTCGAGGTCAAAGATCATAGTGAAAGAATTATCAGTTTGAAAGAACAGGTATCAAGAATACAATAAAATATAAGCAAAATTACGGGAATTGCACTGTGCCAAAAAGCCATTGATTTCTTACCGGGGATTTTTTATATTAGCAGTATGAACCGCCTCAAGAATTTTCTCGAATGGAATGCCTTCGGTGTTTGTACGGCCATCGGGAGAAGGCTGGGCATTTCCACCACCCGGATCCGCCAGTATTTTATTTATACTTCCCTGCTGACGATGGGTTCACCCGTTATACTTTATCTTATCCTCGCCTTCTGGCG
>CAZZDQ010000029.1:26871-32238 GCA_964652845.1 uncultured Chitinophaga sp. | reverse complement strand
TGTTTCAGGTCGATCTTGTCCCTGCGCATATCCCTTTGGTCCTTTCTCATATCTCTTTTTTCCCTCCTGGCATCACGATAATCGTGTTCCCGGATATCTTTACGTATCTCCCATTTGTCTTCGCGCCTGTCGCGGATATCTTTGCGCAGGTCAAACATGTCGCGCCTGGTATCGCCTCTCCTTTCAAATCTTTTCTGGGCATTGGCAGCAATGGATACGAATGCGATCAATGCTGCGGATAAAAATACTTTTTTCATAGTGTGATGATTTAATATAAGCGTTTTATTTGTTAACTAAGCATACAGTCCTTTGGATACCGTCAAAAAGACAAGGTTTAACCGGGAATGGTTATTAGTGATTCTTTAACGAATCGCAGCTCGTATAATCCCTATTGATTTTTTGAAACAGATCGGGAATATAAAAGTGTGGTAAGCTGAAGGCGGCCCGATTCAGATGATCTCCCTGAGTTTTTCTATCACCAGGTCCACTTCTTCTTTCGTATTGAATTTGCTGAATGAAAAACGGACAGGCACAAGATTAGGATCATTGTTCAGTGCGCGGATCACATGGCTGCCAACATCCGCCCCGCTGCTGCAGGCGCTGCCGCCGGATACGCAGATGCCCTGCATGTCCAGGTTGAACAGGATCATTTCCGAACGCTCGGACTTTGGAAATGAAACATTGAGCACCGTATAAAGGCTCCTTCCGGCATGGTCCCCGTTAAACCGGATGCCTTTGAATTGCTTTTGTAACTGCTCCGTCATATATGTTTTAAGCGACTGAATATAACTGGCATCTTTTTCCATCCCTGCCACCGCGATCTCCAGCGCTTTGGCAAAACCGACGATCCCGTATACATTTTCAGTGCCCGCCCGCATATTCCTTTCCTGCCCGCCTCCCATGATGAAGGGTCTTATCTTAATACTATCATTCACATACAGGATACCCACGCCCTTGGGTCCATGGAATTTATGCCCCGCTCCCGAGATAAAATGCACCGGCGTTTTCCTGAGGTCCAGCGGGTAATGCCCGATGGTCTGTACGCAGTCTGAATGAAAAATGGCATGATAGGTCCTGCAAATTGCTCCCACGGCATCGATATCCAGCAGGTTGCCGATCTCATTATTGGCATGCATCAGGGTAACCAGGCATTTTTCCTTGTGAGCGGATAGCTGCTCTTCCAGGTCCTCCAGGTTGACATGACCATTTTCATACAGGCTCACCTGGCTTGTCGTCACCATTTTTTCATGATCATAATGCTCCACGGTATGCAGGACGGCATGATGCTCAACGGCAGAGCTAATGATATGCCGGCAGCCCAGGTCGCGGATGGCTGCGCCAATGGCCGTATTGTTGCTCTCGGTTCCCCCGCTGGTGAAAAAGATCTCCCCGGGGTTTGCATGCAGGATCCCGGCGACCGTCTTCCTGGCATTTTCAATGGCCAGCCTGCTCTCCCTTCCATAGGAATAAATGGATGAGGGATTGCCGAAATGATCATGCATATAGGGCAGCATGGCATCCAGCACTTCGGGGAGAAGCGGCGTAGTGGCAGCATTATCAAAATATATCCTTTTCATACCAGGTTGTCGGAATTTGACAGTGCGCAAAGATAAACAGGTTCAACGAGTTTTTAATGTTGTGACAATGACTGACCGGATCGGTAACAGGGAGCTTTGTGATCGTTTTCTTCATGAAGGATGGTTAATTCATTTCATTTATATTTCCGATCACCTGTTTTGCGAGTTTATTGGCCTTTGAAGCACTGCTGCTTTCGGCATAAACCCGGATGACCGGCTCCGTATTCGATCTCCGGAGATGCACCCAGCCTTCCGGAAAGTCGATCCTTACTCCATCCTCTGTATTGACGGGGTGATCGCTGTATTTCATTTTCACCTTATCCAGTATAACAGGAATATCACCCATATTTGCCAGTGCTATCTTGTTTTTGGACAGGAAATAATCCGGGTATTTTTTCCGCAGGGAACGCATTCCTTTTTTATGTTCCGCCAGGAGGGTGAGGAAGAGGGCGATTCCGATCAGGGCATCCCTCCCGTAATGCAGGCCGGGAACAATAATGCCCCCGTTGCCTTCTCCCCCGATCACGGCTTTTTTTTCTTTCATTTTCCTTACCACGTTCACCTCCCCCACTGCCGAAGGAAAATATTCACACCCGTGTTTTTCTGTAATATCCTTCAGGGCCCTGGTGCTGCTCAGGTTGCTTACGGTGGCGCCTTTTTGTTTGCTTAAAACATAATCGGCTACCGCAACAAGTGTATATTCTTCGCCGAAAAGACTGCCATCCTCGCATACAAAACAAAGTCGGTCCACATCGGGGTCCACGGCAATGCCGAGATCGGCTTTCCGTTTCACCACTTCCCGGCGCAATTGCTTTAAATGAGCCGGCAAAGGTTCGGGATCATGTGCGAACCGGCCGTTCACTTTACCATTCAATACTGTAACTTTTTTTATGCCCATTTTATAAAGCAGGGCAGGCACGGCGATCGCACCTGTTGAATTGATGGCATCCACCACTACTTTGAATTTCCTTTTGGCAACCGCCTTTTTATGGACAAGCGGATGTTTCATCACAGCCCGGATATGTTTTTCCAGGAAAGCATCATCCTTACTTATTTTACCTGTTTGGTTCACAGGTGCAAATAAATAATCTTCCTTCTCTGCCTTTGAAAGCAGGCTTTGTCCTGTTTCAGCGGAAATAAATTCACCTTGTGAATCCAGCAATTTCAGGGCATTCCATTCAGCAGGATTATGACTGGCAGTAATGATGATACCACCCCCTGCATTGACCATTTTTACAGCCATTTCAATGGTAGGCGTAGTGGACAGGCCTGCATTGATCACATCTACGCCCAGCGAGGATAAAGTTTGCATCACCAGTTCCTGCACCATTGCCCCGCTGATGCGACCATCCCGGCCAACGACGACACGGGGTCTGCCTTTTTTTGATGATAACAGGGCTGCATAGGCAGCAGTATACCTGATAATATCAGGGGGAGTGAGATTTTCCCCCGGTTTACCACCGATAGTGCCCCGTATCCCGGAAATACTTTTTATCAGTGCCAATTTTGATTAATTATTTGAACAAAAATAAGGTTTGCGCTTTACAGGCGGCTGTTTTAATCCTGCTTATTGTTCATGATCAGGTATTTGGCCGTTTCATAAAATGCATCGGTGAAAACAGACAATCTTTTCCGGGCTGAATCCACCTGTGCCTTCGTGTAAGGCAGGTCCCCTTTCATCATAAAGATCTTTTCATCGGGAAATTCAAGGTTTTTCTGGTAATAGAAATCATCCGTTGCCATTCCAATGATCCCGGAAGTATTGGTGATAAAGGCATAATCATTTTTCTTGTCAGGGTCCAGCAGGTCCCTGCCCAGGGTGGTGTTTGTATAGGAAAGATGCATCAGGCCCGCAAGAGTGGGCAGCACATCGATCTGGGAAACCACTTCCTCTCTTTTTTGGGGCTCCAGCAGGGAGGGTGCATAAAAAAGCAGGGGTACATGTTCGTCGGTCAGCCGCTCGCTTGTCCACACTGCCGGGTACAAGGCCGTGGCATTGCCGGCCACCCCATGGTCCCCGACAAAAATAAAAATGGTGTTCTTAAAATAAGGTTCCTTCATGGCTGAATCAAAATAAGTTTTGAAACAATGGTCCGTATAGCGGAATGCATTGTACTCCGATAAAGATTCAAAACCATATTTCTTCAGCGAATCATTGGGAACAAAGACGGAATGAAATGCCGAATCGCCGGGCGACATCACTTTTTCATAAGGATGATGATTGCCTGCTGTCTGGATATAGGCAAAAAAAGGATGGCTTTCCTTTTTCAATTCTTTATTGGCCGCCAGGAAGAGATCCCGGTCGCTGATCCCCCACACGTTCGCATCCGGCGCTGTAAAACTGCCCTGGGTATGCATCTGCAGCCCGTTGATATTTTTCAGCAGGCCATCGAAATTGTTGAATTCAGCACTGCCTCCCAGGAAATAATGTTTGTCATATCCGTCGAGGGCATTGATGATGGTATGTTGTTTTACCGCATCGGGGTTGCGGCTCGAGAATTTGAATTGCTGGGCATCGGGTATGCCGGTCAAAATGGCAAACATTCCTCTGGCTGTGGCAAAATGAGGCGTAAAGCAACGGTCGAAAAAAACACCTTCCTTGCAAAGCGAATCAAAATAAGGCGTTGCATTCAGCGGATTCCCGCTCATGCTGGACTTGTACATGCTGAATGATTCGCACTGGAAGAGGATGATATTGGGCTGGGTTTCCAGTGATCCGCTTCGCGGAGGAACGATCCTGCGATATGAAAAATCATTTTTATCAGGCAGGTCCATCCATTCGGCCATCAGGGGAAACACCTCCCTGGCTTTTTCTTCATTCACATCGGGTTTGCGGAATTTCATCGTACCGAAAAAACTTTGCAGGGGATTCTGTGCCAGGTAGGATTCAAACTCGCTTCCAAACCGGAAACTATCGGCGCGGTTCAGGGGCCTGAATCCAATATTTCCCCAAACCAGCAATAACAGGACGAGAGAAGTGATGATAAAATATTTTTTCTGGTGACGGATCCCCTTCCCTTCTGTCTTTGTTTTGACCTGTTTATGACTTCGCTGATACATCCAGCGCAGAAAAAGGACGGCGGTCACCAAGCCCAGTCCCATCCAGAATAAGGGATAGGTCTGTCCGAGCATTTTCATGGAGATCTTGAAGTCCTCCACAAAATTCATGGCGCCAGCATCCAGCGGGGTCTGGTTGTATTGCAGGCTGCCAAAACTGGAAGCAAAAAAGAAAAACAGAAAGAAAGATATTACGGCGAGGTACCAGGACCAGATTTTTTTGTTTCGCGCAGAATAAAATGGTGAGAGCTGGGGGAAGATACTGAATACGACGATGGGAGATAAAATAATGGCGATCCAGCGCAGGTCATAACGGATACCCAGCAGGAAGGCCGGGACCGTTTTGCTGAATGGGATTCCTCCCGGGTAAAACTTATACCGAAATGCAAAAAAGGTGATGAGCCGGTATAAACTGAACAGCAACAGGAATATCAGCATCAGGTTAATGACCCAAATGATCGTCTTTGGTATTTTATATCTTACCAGCATCCTGTCCTTTTATGCCGGAAAATTAAAATATTTATTCGCAGATATTCTTTAAATTTTGTAGCAGATCCTGTTCGGGGCTGTTGGTCAGGATGGCCACGAATTCACGAATCTCTTTTGAACAAGCACATTTTGAAGTCTTATTCGTGCATTTGTGGCAACCATCATCCCGAGACACATTTCATATATAATCACGAATTCACGAATCTCTTTTGAACAAGCACATTTTGAAGTCTTATTCGTGCAT
>CAZZDQ010000029.1:0-26771 GCA_964652845.1 uncultured Chitinophaga sp. | reverse complement strand
GTCTTATTCGTGCATTTGTGGCAACCATCATCCCGAGACACATTTCATATATAATAATACCGTATCATGTATACATATCTCTTTTTTAAAATAATTTTTATCATGCAAAGCCCTATTATCCAAATACTGAAGAATTTTACCAGAAGCAGCGAAATTACTATACAAATGACCGTTGAAATCACTCCTACCCGGCTGTTGCGGATTTCATATCTTCGGCTGACAAGAATCGTATAATGGAAATAATCATCCTGCTGGTATTGATCATGCTGAACGGGCTTTTTGTAATGGGTGAGATCGCCCTGGTTTCCGCCCGGAAATCAAGGCTTGAATACCTGGCTGATAAGGGTGACGGAAGGGCTAAGAATGCATTGAAACTGTCCAACAAACCGGAAATTTTCTTAGCCGCCTCGCAGATCGGTATCACTTTCATCGCCATCCTTACCGGCGTTTATTCCGGCGAAAAATTCGGGCATCATGTTGCACCCTATATCAAAAAGATACCTTTTCTCGCAGAATATGCGGATGATATCGCGACCATCCTCGTCGTGGCGGTTGTGACCTTTCTTTCCATCCTCCTGGGCGAACTGATCCCCAAAAGGTTTGGCCTCCTGCGGGCCGAGAAGATCGCCAAAATCGCAGCAGGCCCCATGAATTCCTTTGCCCGGATCACGCACCCAATCGTATGGATATTAAACAAGCTAAGCAACGCTTTTTTCAGCCTGCTGCGGATCAAAGCTTCCAAAACGGATGGGGTGACGGAAGAAGAGATAAAATCACTGATCACAGAAGGTGCGGAGGCAGGAAATATTGAGGAAAGCGAACAGGAGATCATTGAAAGGGTCTTTCACCTGGGCGACCGGAAGATCACTTCCCTGATGACACACCGGAGTGATATTATATGGTTCAGCCTGGATGACAATGAAGAAAAGATCAAGCAAAAGATCCTGCAGGAGCCGCATTCAGTTTACCCCATTTGTGACGGGGATATCGATAATCTCAAAGGCGTGGTGTTCCTGAAAGATCTTTATGTTTCCCCGGATACGGTTCCATTCAAGGACCTGATGAAACCCGCTTTATTTGTACCCGAGAACAATACTGCTTACCAGGTGCTGGAACGATTCAAAAAAACAAAGAAACATACCTGCTTTATCGTGGATGAATACGGAACCATCCTTGGTCTGTTGACACAAAATGATATCCTGGAAGCCCTGGTGGGCGATATGCCCCAGCCCGGTGTACCGGATTATGAAATAAAATCCCGAAGCGACGGGACCTATCTTGTGGACGGGCAAATACCATTTTATGATTTTCTTTCCTATTTCAACAAAGCTGCCTGGATGAATGAGGGAGAGCACGAATTTGATACGCTTGCCGGTTTTATCCTGCACCAACTGGAACATATTCCCAGGACGGGGGAAAGACTGGAATGGAGGGGCTTTACCATCGAGATCATTGACATGGATGCCAACCGGATCGATAAGGTTTTGGTAAAGATCAGTGAAGAATTAAAGAATAAAATGGAGTAAGACCTTTGAATATTTGATATTGAATATTCGATTATCGCAAATAAATCCCTTTATTGATGAGTCACTTGCAGAGACTCGTAAGTATTAGGATATTCCCAAAAAAAAGGGGACTGCAATCCTTGAGCAGCCCCCGCTAAGCACACAGTATCAAAAGTTAATCAATAGATCATCACCTTCCCTACTGCCAGTTTTTGGCCGTTGTTGTCAATCACCACCACTTCATAGATCCCCTTGCCTGCATTGCTGAGGTCCACATTCATTTGCTGGTAAGAACCGTTCACCGGGTATGCCTGGGTAAAGACCCTGGCACCGTCGGCATTGAAGATGGCCAGCGAACGCGGGTTGGTATTCCCGGGTGTGCTGTATAGCCGTACCTGGAATTTTCCGGACGTTGGATTTGGATAGATAAATAGTTTACCTGCATCGGCCTGGCCGATCGCTATTGTATTCGAAACCCCTGAACAGCCGTTGACATCAATCACCGCAACCATATAGCTTCCGATATCATCTACCCCAACGGTTATGGAGCTATTGGTTGCACCTGTTATGGCAGTACCATTCTTCATCCAAGAATAAGTAGATCCTGCCACAGGGGTAATATTCGTGATGCTGATCACGGACTGAAGGCCGGGGTAGAGATTCACAACCGGGTTGGCAGCAATGGTGATCGTTGGATTCTGATTGACTGTGAGCGTTGCATTGCCTGATATGATATTCCCGCTGCAAACAGTAGAAATGACGCAGCGATAAATGTTTCCATTCATTGAGTATATCGCTATAGATGTGTAGGCAGCATTGTTCGCACTAGGAATATTGGTATAGCTCGTTCCGCCATTCGTGCTCACCTGCCACTGATATCCCGTGATCGTTCCGGAGGCTGTAACACTGAAAGTGGCCACACTGTTCTCACAAACCGTTTTATTCACCGGCTGGGCGGTGATAGCAGCAGAAGTAGACACTACAAGGACCGAAACATTTGATGTCACGGAAGGAGTACAAGTGCCGCTTACCACACATTTATACTGGTAATTGTTCATCGTGACCAAAGTGCCGGTAATATTCAGGGTGGCACTGGTGGCTCCGGTATACACACCGGTATTGGTAAGGTTATTGAATGTTGCGCCGCCATCTGTACTGAGTTGCCATTGATAGGTTGGCGCTGTTCCGTTTGCCGTTACACTGATCGAAGTATTCAGGCCGGCACAAATAGCTGTATTGGCTGAAGGCTGGGCAGTAATTGAAGGGGAAGTATTGACTACCAGGATAGCTGTATTACTATTCAAATTACAGGAACCGCCAGACACGACACAACGGTATTGGTTATTATTCATGGCACCTGTTGTTCCGGTAATGGTAAGTGTACTGGTTGTTGCACCGCCGTATACTCCTCCATTTTGGATATTCGTAAATGTGTTTCCACCATCTGTGCTGACCTGCCACTGGTAAGCTGCACCGCCCACATTAAAAGTAGCGGTCACGGAATAGGTAGCTGTACCACCTGCACATTGTGTGACCCCAACCGGTTGGCTGGTGATCATAATAGCGATTGTAAGTGTAGCAGCTGCAGAATTTACAGCAGGCGTACAAAGGCCTGATACCACACAGCGGAACTGGTTATTATTTTGGGCGGCTGTTGTACTTAAGATCGTCATGGTGCTGGTCGTAGCACCTGCATACACGGCCCCTGTGGCGATATTTGAGAATGAGGTCCCGCCATTGGTACTGATCTGCCACTGATAGGTCAATCCCGTTCCTGATGCAGACACGCTGAAAGAGGCAGGGGATCCCTGGCAGGCCGTGAGGCTGGCCGGTTGCTGTATAATCGCAGGCGTTGTGTTGAACCTGAGTGTGGCTGCAGATGAAGTGATTGGCGATCCGCAGGCACCGGTAACAATACAACGGTACTGGTATCCTGATTCTGTTCCATTGGTGGTAAATGAATAAGATGAAGAGGTAGCTCCGCCAATATTATTGAAAATACCACCGCTATTGGTACTGACCTGCCATTGGTAGGTGGCAAAAATGGAACCCGTTATGCCTACATTGAATCCTGCCACTGTACCGGGACAAACTGATATGCCGGAAGGTTGCGAGGTAATCGTAACATTACACTGGCTGTTATCAAGGGCAAGAATATCGCCATGAACACCGAATAAGGATCCCCCGGCCGTTACAATATAATTAGCTCCGGTGGGTATGGTTGCATCCTGCAATACATCGCTGGTAGGTGCATAGAGAGGATTCCATGATATCCCGCCATCGGCCGTGCTGTAATAAATTCCCCCACCGGCAAATGCCATACCCCGCTGGGTATCGAGAAAAAGAATTTTATTCAGCTGGGTAACGATAGAGGTAATATTTCTTTGTACCCAGGTAGTGCCGCCGTCTGAAGTCACCAGCACCCTTCCGGATGCACCGCAGGCAAATCCATTATTGGCATCGAGGAACTGAACACTGTATAATGCATTCGTAATTCCGGAAGTCTGAGGGGCCCAGGAGGTGCCGCCGTTCGTGGTTTTAAAGATCTTGCCGCTGTTGCCCACCACCCAGCCGGTATTGGCATCAATGAATTTGATCCCATTGAGCTGGGTAGAATTGAATACAGGTACCTGTGTCCAGGTGCTGCCGTCGGTAGTTCTGTACACTTTCCCGGTAAATGAACAGACCCATCCTGTATTATTATCTATAAAATCCATCCCGGTGAAACCATCGCTCCCGTTCAGGTTCAGCTGGGTGGTCCAGCTATTTCCGAAATCCGTGCTTTTCAGGATCTGGCCGAAAGAGGCTGTCGCAATATAACTGAGTGAAGTAGAAAAGCATTTGACGGCGTAAATATAATCCCCGTTTCCCGTGACCTGGCTCATGGACGGAATGGATTTATCGGTCCATATGGCTCCGCCATTGGAAGTAGTTGCTAATGTACCGTGCGCTCCTACCACCATACCTGAGTTCACATTGGCAAAAGAAACTCCAAAAAGATTTTTTGCATCCGAGCTTCCCGTGCCATCATAGGTTCCCAGGCTAAAATAAGGATTGGTCCAGGAATTACCCCCGTCATTGGTAATATTGATCATGCCCGAAGCGCCCATCATAATATATTTACCCGCCACGCCCGGCACTGCAACCGGAGCATAATAATAGTTATAACTGTTGGTAGAACCCGCATAGCTCTGTTGAGCGGTCCAGGTCAATCCGCGGTCAATGGATTTTATGAACCTGGCGCTACCACCGGCAATGATCACGGTATCCCTATTGGGCCCGCTTTTAGCCATTTGCCAGGTTGCCACCTGCGGTATTCCCACATTCTGATTACCCGAAGCATACCAGCTGGAACCGCCATTAGTTGTACGCAGCACACAGCCATTATTCTGGGAACTGATGACCGCAGTGTTTGCATCAAGTGCCAGCACGCAACGATAGGTTTGGGTCCTGGGTAAAGTGGCTGTACCTCCTATTACTGTATAGTTGGTTGTCGTCAGCGAAATATCTGTCCAATTATTGCCTCCATCCGTGGTCCTGATCACTTTCCCGCTTTGCCCGCAGATATAACCCGTATTTGGATCGCTAAAATCAATCCCAAAAAATGGGGTATTGATCACCGGAACATTGGTTGCAGCTGCCCAGGTCATTCCCCCATCGGTGGTCTTATAAACAAAAGCTGAAGAAGTATTCGGTGCATCCCCGACGATCCAGCCATTGTTCACATCGAAGAAGAATAAATTATAGATCGCCTTGCCGGAAGAGGAAAGGGGTCCGAGGGGGCCGTTTATATAGGTCCATGTATTGCCTCCGTCAGTGGTCTTTAAGAGGGCAGCATTGCTGCCAACGGCGTAACCCACATTGGTATTTATGAATTGAACCTGGTAGAGAGTGGGCCTGAAATTAGTAAGCCCGTTCCCGGTAAAAAGAGGTAAGGAACGGTAACTCCAGGTATTTCCGCCGTCTGTTGTTTTGGCAAAGCAGCCGGATTCCCCTACTGCCCAGCCATTATTGGCATCCACAAAGCTGGCATCATAGACCAGGAAGCCCAGGGGCCGGGGCATCAGGGAACTCCAGTTTGACTGGCCGATGGATTGGACTGTGGCCAGCATTAAACAAACCAGGATCGGGATCCTGATTGGGTTAAATCTTAATAAATTTTTCATGTGTGCTTGTTTAAGAATTGAAGGATTATTTGCGCGCAAATATGAATTCCCAGGGCCCCCTTCTCCAAATTATCTATGTTCCAAAAGATTAAAAACGGGCTATATCAAGAATTTGAAACAAGAAAAACGGAAAAATTGCCTGATCCTGACTTGTTTAATTACCGGGTCCCATTCCGGCCCCATATTCATTTTATCTAAATTCCTTTTGTTGATTTAATTTTGAAAAAAACACCCTGTTTACAGCCCGATTTAAGAATTTGAAACATTGAGAAGGGAATGGCCACATACCTTGTTCCATGAATTTTGATAATTTCTATATAGTCCTGGTTTTTTCCGGGATCGTGCTGGGAATCCTCAGTACCTGTATCCTTCTGTTTGCAAACAAAACCCACCGGCATGCCAACCGGCTCCTGGCATTTTCCACCTTCACCCTGGTCATCAGTATTTCAGTAAATGCTTTATTGAAAACGGATTTCTTTATAGAGCACCCTCATTATTTCAGGACCAGCAGCCCCCTGCTGTACATGTTCGTCCCATGCATCTACCTCTATATCCGGGCAGTAGTGAAAGATGAAACAAGGTTCAGGAAATGGGATTGGGTCAATTTTGTACCGGCCTTCCTTCACTTCTGCGAACTGTTTCCTTTTTATATTCTGTCTACTGAAGCAAAAAGACATTTTATCGTCACTGTATTGAATGATCCTTCCAAACTGAACAACCTCGCTTCATGGATGTTATCGCCCTATGTACACAATACCATTAAGGCGATCCTGGGTCTTATCTATATGTTACTGGCCCTCCGGTTGCTCCTTAAAAACCGGGCTTCCATATCGGAAAGATCGCCTGACCAGTACAGGAATACCTACCGATGGCTGATGACACTTAGTTGCACCATACTGATCATGTATGTGCTCACCTTACTGTTCCTGTTCATTCCCATCAATGATAAACTGGAGATCAATATCCTAATGACCCTGACGGTTTCGGTGATCTATTTTCTTTGTATCTACCTGTTCTTTGTGCCAACGATACTTTTCGGCCTTCCTATTGTGAGAAAGGATCTGATCACACAAAAGGAACAGGCCCCCGGGACAATCACCGCACAGGTTTATAAACCCGAAAACAACAGTAATAATTTGCAACCCGCCCTTAGCAAAGAAGAGGAAGAAGCGCAAATTTCAGCTAAGACTACCCTAAGCGGGAGTATTTCCTCCAGGTATTCATTCCTGGAAGCCTACAAGCCCATCCTTGAGATGCATCTCGATTCTGCAAAACCTTTTTTGAAACCCGGCTACTCCATCAATGATCTTTCCCGTGAGACGGGCATTCCGCTTCACCACCTTACCGCGCTGCTGAATAAAGGTTATCATCAGCGATTCAACGATTTTATCAATAAACAACGGCTGACCTATCTTGAAAAGAATTTCAATCCGGGTTGGGAAAAACTGACGCTGGAAGGGATCGGCAAAGAGGCCGGCTTCAACTCGAGGACCACTTTTTATAATTCCATTAAAAAATTCACCGGGCTATCCCCTTCCGAATTCTTTGAACAACAAAAAAGATTGGTGGATTAAAAAGGCATATTTGCAATATGCTTCTAAAAGCCGAAAGTAGCCTGCGAATCGGGATAATCCAGTTTTGTACTTTGCCGTTTGCCGTTTACAATTACATGAATGAGGTTGACCTGGTCGGTGAACAGGTCGTGTAAAAGTTTGTCAGTGATATCCATTTTTTTAAAAGGAGAAATACTACCGATCTCGACATAGCCATACACTGCTTCGCTTTCATGTTCAAATCCGACATAGTTCAGTTTTCCTCCCCTGCCATCCACTGCTATTGCAATATGTGAAAAGATATATTTTTTGACCAGGCTGTCCATGGCGGGACGGTTGGGCGGATTGGTGAGGTCTACCTTGGCTTTGTAGTTCTGTTCCAGCACTTTTTCAAAATCATCCGTAAAGATCTTGCAACTGATTTCCAATGATCCTGCATTGACATTATGATCGATCTCCACCACGCTTACATGAAAGGGATGAGCCCGCTTAGCCACAAACGACGTGGTATCAGTCCCCCTTAGTCCATTATATCCGGAAATAAAAAAAGGAAGGATAATGAAACCGCCTGTCAACCATTTATTGATGAATGAAACCATTGAAACAAATTTTTTTACCATTACGGGTGAGCGGCTTATTTTCAGCCGCTCAAAGGACGCTTAAAAGGCCGGTTTGGTTTGTTCTTCAGTTAAAAAATATGGACGAAATTAAATTTTATTTTGGTATGGGCTGGCACCATATCATGAACTGGGAGGCCCTGGACCACCTGCTATTTATCACCGCTCTTGCAGCAATTTATATCATCAAAGACTGGAAACAGGTACTGATCCTGGTAACGGCATTCACCATCGGGCATTCCCTTACCCTGGCGTTAAGCGTGCTGGACATCATCCGCTTTTCTTCCAGATGGGTTGAATTCCTGATCCCGTGTACCATCATGGTAACGGCTGCCACCAACCTGTTCCAGAAAAAATTTACACATAAGTCCATCCGTATCAATTATTTTTTAGCTCTTTTTTTCGGGCTGATCCATGGAATGGGTTTTGCCAATGCACTTCGTTTCATGCTGGCAAAGGATCAGAGCCTGTTCCTGAGCCTGTTTGGATTTAATGTAGGCCTGGAAGTGGGTCAGGTCATTGTGGTAACAACTGTTTTGCTTGTTTCGTTTGTCGTAATTAACTTTTTTAAGATCGCCCGCAGGGACTGGGTCCTGTTTGTCTCCGCGGCGATTTTTAGTTTAGCTTTGGAAATGGCATTACAAAGAATTCCTTCTAAATAAAATAAACATTTATGAAACGCTTCTTTCTTTTTCTTTTTGGGCTGACAACCTGTTTTGTACAGGCACAGAATACCCAGAACAACCCGGGCTCCAACCACGGGAATAAATTCGAACAACTCGGCTCTATTCTGCCCACGCCGAATGAGTACCGGACCGCAAGCGGCGCCCCGGGGCCGAAGTACTGGCAACAACGCTGCGATTATGATATCAAATGCGAACTGGATGAAAAAAACCTCCTGCTGACCGGCAGTGAGACCGTCAATTATTTCAATAATTCACCCGACCAACTGACTTATCTCTGGCTGCAGCTTGACGAGAACCAGAATACAGCCACACAAAACGCCAATTACCAGGATGCGAGCTCCATACCCGACAGGGTCGGTTCAGCCATGGTCAACCGGATGATCGCCCCGAATAATAATGATATCTATGGTGATAAAATAAAAAGCATCACTGATGCCAGCGGCAAGGCCCTGCAATACACGGTCAACAAGACCATGATGCGGGTGGAACTGCCCCAGGTGCTTAAACCGGGACAACATTTCACGTTTAAAATAGATTGGACCTATAAACCCACAGACAGGTTACGTTCCGGCGACCGGGGCGGTTATGAATTTTTCCCTGACGACGGTAATTATGAATTCACCATGACCCAATGGTATCCCCGCCTCTGCGTGTACAGTGATTTCCAGGGCTGGCAGAATCACCAGTTCACCGGCCGGGGAGAATTTGCCCTGACCTTTGGCAATTTCAAAGTGCAGATGACCGTTCCGGCCGACCATGTGGTGGGTGCCACGGGAGAATGCCAGAATTACCAACAAGTTCTTACGCCTGTGCAATATGCCCGCTGGCAAAAAGCGCAGAATGGAAAGGATGTCATGGAGATCGTTACCCTGGATGAAGCCAAGGCATCCGAGAAAAATAATACGGCCGCTAAAAAAACATGGATATTCAAAGCCGATAATGTCCGTGATTTTGCCTGGGGCAGCAGCCCGAAATTCGTCATGGATGCCATGCCGGCCTATGTGGAAGGGAAAAAAGTGATGTGCATGAGTTATTATGCCAAGGAAGCCTATAACCTGTACCGGAAATTCTCTACGAAAGCCGTTGCCCATACAATTAAAACCTATTCTCATTTTACTATTCCCTACCCCTACCCTGTCGCGCAAAGCGTTGAAGCCAGCAACGGGATGGAATACCCGATGATCTGTTTCAATTTTGGTCGTACCGAAAAGGACGGAACCTACAGTGAAGGAACCAAAAATGGTATGCTGGGCGTGGTGATCCATGAAGTGGGCCACAACTTTTTTCCCATGATCGTGAACAGTGATGAGCGTCAGTGGACCTGGATGGACGAGGGCATCAACACTTTCTGCGAGTACCTGACCGAAGAATTATGGGATAATAAATTTCCGGTTAACAGGGGGCCGGCCTATACGATCGTGGATTATATGAAACTGCCCAAGGATCAACTCGAACCCATTATGACCAACTCGGAGGATATCGTTCAATTCGGCCCCAATGCTTATTCAAAACCCGCAACGGGCTTGAATATCCTCAGGGAAACCATTATGGGCCGCCAGTTATTCGATTATGCATTCAAGGAATATGCACGACGCTGGGCATTTAAACATCCTACGCCTGCTGATTTCTTCCGCACCCTGGGGGATGCCAGCGGTGAGAACCTGGACTGGTTCTGGAGGGGATGGTTTTACAGTACGGAAGCATGTGATATTTCACTGGACAGCGTAAAGGCGCTGAAAGCTGATTTTGTTGCGCCTGCGATGGCACAGCATGATACAACGGTAATGCGTAAAAATCAAAAACCAATCGTGAATGCATTCGACGATGTATCCAAGATCCGGAACAGGCAAGACAAGAACATCATATTCGCTACCGATGCCGATACGGCGCTCCGTGATTTTTACTGGAGCTATGACCGGGGCATTCAGCCCTATGATACGGCCAATTATTCGTTGAACACTACGGCAGGCAGTACCCCGCTGGATGATGACACCAAGGCTAAAATAGCCGGTAAATATTTTTATGAATTGAAATTCAGCAATAAAGGCGGCCTGGTCATGCCTGTGATCATTGAATGGACATATAAGGACAGTACCAAGGAAATTGAGCGTATTCCTGCCCAGGTTTGGCGCAAGAATGAGAGTGGCTTCAAAAAAGTATTCATGAAAGACAAAGAAGTTGTGGCTATCCGCCTGGATCCCATGCGGGAAACGGCTGATATTGATGAAAGCAATAACAAATGGCCGAAAGTGCCGGAATTGACAAAATTCCAAGTATTCAAGCAGGAAGGCTTTGGTCCGCGGGGAGGCGTTGGTGGTACCCAGAAAAACCCGATGCAAACAAGCAAGGATAAAAAAGCATTCTGATAAGTTTCTACCGGGCGTAATTTAATTAAGACCCGGACAGGATCTGAGAAAATCTGTGTTATCTGTGAGAAATAATAGGTCTCACTGAAAACACAGGTTTTTTATTTACTCGATAAGAATTTAAAAACAAATACTTTGTCACTGAACAACTTCTGAATATTATACAGTTTCCATGAATAATACAATCTTTAGTAACCCTTATGATTGCCGCAATTTGAATAGCTTTACGAAATTGATCTCAGATATATTTTATATAAATCTTCCGCCCTCAATGCGAGAATTAACGTAACCTAAATGAAAAAGCTTTTGCAGGAAATAAGCCGCTGTCGGGCTTGTGAAATGTTTCTTGAGCCAAATCCTGTACTCGCCGCAAGCGCCAAAAGCAAGATTATAATTATCGGACAAGCGCCGGGTCTGAAAGTACATCAATCCAATATCCCATGGGATGACCAAAGCGGTGACAAACTGAGAGCCTGGTTAGAGGTTGACAAACAAACATTTTACAACCCTGACTTCTTTGCGCTAATGCCAATGGGCTTTTGCTATCCGGGTAAGGATGAAAGCGGCGACTTACCGCCGCGGCCTGAGTGTGCTCCTTTATGGCATCAAAAATTATTATCCAAAATGAAGCAGGTTAAATTGATCTTACTGATCGGGAATTATTCCCAGGAATATTATTTAAGTGAACATGCAAAAATGAATTTGACGGAGAGGGTAAAGCACTTTAAAAAGTTTTTGCCAGAATATTTCCCTTTGCCACACCCATCACCAACCAATCGAAGGTGGTTTGCAAAAAACAAATGGTTTGAAACGAAAGTTTTGCCTGGGTTAAAAAAAAGAGTAAAAATAATTATAAAATAACACAATGGGCAGTTTAGCAACAAAAAGGGGGGAGTGATTATTCAAATCGAAATTGGATTATGCTATTGTTTCTAAAATAAGCTATTTTAGTTTTTAAAGATCAGCTACTCCCCTCTAAAACTATATGAGACGCATTATATTTCTTTTCTCCTTTTTTATCAGCAAGGCATCTGTGGCTCAGGAGGACGATTTCAAAGAATATTATATTGTTGATAGTATTATACTGAAAAACAAAGTGAGATCAATGATCATAGCCTCTGATTTAAGACCAGGCTTAAAAACAACTACTGAATATGATTCGTTGGGCAGGAAGGTGTTATTCTATTACGATGATAATGTTTATAAATATGAAACAGCTTATACAATGCATGCTGATACAGTATTGAGATTTTTTTCAGGTGTTCCAAAAAAGGACTCTTCGGTTGCGCTACTTGAAATCGGGAAATATCTTTATAATAATCAGAGAAAAATAATACTTTATGCTGATTGCTTTAAACAAGCTCCGCATATAGCGGCTGATATGACAAAATTCTATTACGATTCCGCAGGAAGACTCATAACAAAAATTCATTATCATACGAACAACTATTCATTGAAAATAAATTATACATTAAAATTAGATGAATACTATTCCGTTTGTGATAGCATTTTTGATTTAATTGAAACTGCAAAATATTTTTATAATAATGAAAATCAATTGTACCTGATAAAATATTTGAATAATAAAGGGAATGAGCAATCAACTGACAGTTTATTTTACCGTCCTGACGGAAAATTGACTCGTTATATTCAATTTCGAAAAATTGGCGGGTTTGATAAAATCAGATTGCGCAATGTTTCCAATATCACGGATTATATTTATACCGATAGCAGTTTGATATACAGTAAAACGTTTTTTTCTGACGATTACAAAGGCGAAAGGAATGGATATAGTGGCAGCGTCAACGAATTTGTCCTATTCCCCAATGGGCTGCGCAGTAAAGAATATTTTATCCATCCTACTGAGAAAATTCTAAACGGTGTATATGAATACAGGTATTACAAGTAAAGGCAGTCAGTTTTTCGGAAAAGTTTGAAACTTCAATCGCCAGTTATTCATTGAACACTACGGCAGGCAGTACCCCGCTGGATGATGACACCAAGGCTAAAATAGCCGGTAAATATTTTTATGAATTGAAATTCAGCAATAAAGGCGGCCTGGTCATGCCTGTGATCATTGAATGGACATATAAGGACAGTACCAAGGAAATTGAGCGTATTCCTGCCCAGGTTTGGCGCAAGAATGAGAGTGGCTTCAAAAAAGTATTCATGAAAGACAAAGAAGTTGTGGCTATCCGCCTGGATCCCATGCGGGAAACGGCTGATATTGATGAAAGCAATAACAAATGGCCGAAAGTGCCGGAATTGACAAAATTCCAAGTATTCAAGCAGGAAGGCTTTGGTCCGCGGGGAGGCGTTGGTGGTACCCAGAAAAACCCGATGCAAACAAGCAAGGATAAAAAAGCATTCTGAGCGAAACAAAGAGCTCCATTTTTATAATATTAAAAGCGGTCCCGGCCGCTTTTTTTTTGCATCTGCAGAAAAATATGTACATTTAGACTGCATTTCCCCACCCCTTATTAAGTCTGGCAAAACACCTCTGAGGACAAGATCTTTATTGAATTTCAATAAAGAATTACTTCACCTTTAAATTGAAAGATCATGTGTAAAATCGGTCGTTTAGCCTGCCGTTCTGCCGTAACAGCTTCAATTTGTTCTTTGGTTTGCTTCACTGGCTTATGCCAGTTTCCAAAGAAACCGAATAATGTGAATACGAACAATATTGTTACCAATAACCCGCTTCAAATTTTCGGCAATGAAATTGAAACCATTCCGGGCAACACACAATTCATCGTAATCGGGAAAGCTGAGTTCGCATCTACCTGCAAAACATTTATTGTACATAAGAATCAAATCGGTATTTCTGCTCAGTATATTGACTTGGAAAGCATTCTGCAGCATTATAGCGGGGATGATCCGTCAAAAGTGAAACAGGCGATCGCCTATGGTTATCTCAATAAGGGCGTTCGATACGTGATGTTGCTTGGGGATGCAAGCCTTTTCCCGGTAAGAAACAGGTTTGCGACGAACAGCAATGAATTCGGCCGGCCCAGGGCGATGAACAATGACTGGTGGTATGATGGTGTTTATATCCCCACTGATCTTTATTATGCCAACCTTTTTCACCATCATTCAAATACAGGGTCGGTTTATTCCATGAAAGACTATGATGACTGGGATGAAAACAAGAATGCAAAGTACAATGAAGAAGCGTGGAACTGGAATAACAGTTCAAATCTGACTCCCAATTCCTATAACCCTGACCAGGTCGATGGCTATCCTGACCTGGTTGTTTCGAGGCTCCCCATTCATGATAAAAATGATCTGCAAATATTCGTTGACAAGGTGATCAAATATGATAACGGGCAGATGATCGTGCAAAGTAAACAGGGGCTTTGCCTGGTTGCCGGTGGAACCTACCCCGGTTCATCCGGCTTACTGGATGAGCTCCTCAATTATAATTCAACAAAAAATAAGGTCGGGGATGATTTTATCGAGAAATTAGGATTCAATTTTGATAATAATACATTGCCTTCAAGCTGGGATAACGGGACCTTCGCCTCCATCCGGAACGGGATCAACCGCAGCTGGAGCCTGATCTATCTCGGGCATGGCTATCATGGGGGATGGGATATCAGTGACAATAAACGTGGGTTCAATGAAAGTGAGATCAATATTTATACGGGGAAATTATCCTTACCGGTCGTTTTCAATATAGGGTGCGAGATCGGGCAATTCAAACCGGTCGTACCGGTAGGCCCATACCTGGATACCTATAGTCAACCGACCTGGTATTACCAGTACAGTCATGACACGATCTGGAAAGGCTCAGGAAATAATATGCAGCCGGATAAGAATCTCCCGATCAAAACATTGCCCCTTAAGATCGATCCCCCCGGTCCCTATGACCAGGCTGACCAAAAGGACAGGACCTTTGCGTATCCCTGGCTGTTTCAAAAAGATGAAGCCGGTGCCATCGCTTTTTTCGCTGAAATGATTGTTTGCGAAAATTATCATGGCAAGGACCTGGTAGAAAGGGTGCTGAGCAGTTATTACAATAAAAAACCGTTTGAAACCCTTTTATTGGGAGATATCTGGCTGCGTGGACAGAGGCAGTACTGGTCTGACTTCAGATCAGATAATAATGTCTTTCACAATCCCCGGATCTACCTTTCCATCATGCAGTTCTTTGGTGACCCAACATTGAAAATACCTATGCCGGGGCAGTAGATATTGAATTTCATACCTGCAGGATCAGTCGCTATGACATAAATATTTTATATATTAATGCCTTTTCAATAATTTTATTGGCCTCACTATCCGGGTCAAAATACGGGTCGCCAATTATTTGCCATGAGAAGAACCATTAGCCACCTGCTACTCTTCGGAATTTATATATTGGCTAATCCCGTTATGGGCTTTTCCCAAAATATCAGTTTCGCTATCTCCACTCAAAAAGGGTGTGGATTTAATCAGCATATCGGGAATGTTTCGCTCACGGTAAATGGCAAGCATTATGCAACAGATCAGCAAGGAACATCCGGAATTGTCGCAGGGCCGGTCGGAACCTATTATATCACCGCTTCCACGCCCGAATTGCCCGATACCCATATTGCCTGGGCCGAATACTGGGTAAATGGAGTGATGGCACAGAAATTCATTGGTGACGGCTCCGGGGCCATTGCAGCCAATCTCAATCAGCAGGGAAATCTCTTTCTCTATCTTGCCTGTGATCAGAAAAAGATCAAGATCAGGATCGCTACCACCAAATCCTGCTCTGACAATCCGAATGAAGGGTTTTCAGCACAGGGCGGCGTAACCGTTTCGATTGGAGACAAAACATTTACCAGTAATACAAACGGCGTGATCGAAGCTGAAATATCCCCCGGTAACTATGCAGTAAATGCCATTTGGAAGGATTATGCCCTGGGATATATTTCCCAAAACGGGCTCAGCCAACGGAAGAGTGAGGATGGAAATACAAGCCTGCAAATCGACCAGGACGGTCAGACCCTGGAAGTTCGCATGTTTACCTGTGAGCCTGGCGGACAGGCCAAGGCAAGGGCCACTGTAACAGAAATCGGTGAAGGATCCCGGATCAGGGTGAAGCGCAGTCGTACCAGTGGAAATGCTTTTCCGGGAATGCAGCTGAGAGATGGCGATACCATTACTGTAAGCGGCAAAGCGAAATTAACCTGGCTCGATGGAAATGCTACCATAAGTTTTGAAGACCCCTTAGGAAGCAGGTTTTTTATAATTGGCCCCGAACAAGCGGTTCCAAAAGGTATTGCCGCACCTCATCCAGCAGGAATAGGGCTTTTGGAAGGATTATTTGAGTTTATGACGCCCCACGAAAGTACCGACCCGGCTGATAAAGGACGATTCCAGGCGAGTAACCATACGATCATTTGCGGACCCAAGGGGACCCGGTTCAAATTTGGATATGACAGACAGACAAAGGTTAGTACGGTGATGGTCAGTGAAGGGGAAGTGTATATCACACCTGTCAACCCTTCTTTAAAATCATTTACGTTGATAGCGGGTCAACAGGTGCAGGTGGGTGAAACCTTTATAGGTCCTGTTGCCTATATCAATTCAAGAAACATGCATATCAATTTAAGCGGTACATGGAGCCTGGCAGACGGGCAAGCGATCCGGATCATTCAAACCGGAAACCAGGTTACCTGGAGCTATTCCCATGGCGGAAAAGGGCACGAACATTTAACGGGAAATGTATCGGGTAGTTTTGATGGAAAGAATTTTACCGGTATCTATCATAACAGGGAGGGAACTGTTACATCGAGCGGGATGATCGATCTTATTTTAAACGGCAACCGGTTAGAAGGAAACTGGCATTCAACCAATCCACCGGGTCAATCCGGTATTTATACTTTAATAAGAAACTGATTTTTATGAATACAGCATTTGCATATTTCAAAAATAAAGTTTATAAAAAAAATAATACTACATCTAGGATGATTGCTTTCCTCTCCGTTTTATTGATCATATCCTGTTTGTCGTTTTCACAGACCGCACCTGGATGGTCAAGAGGGCAGCAGATCCTGAAGATCACATATGATGGCTGTCTAAACCGTGCCAATGATGCCCTTATCAATGAGGGTTACCATCTTGATTATGACCAGGGTTCCTTCAGGGTCGGTATCAAAGGGGTCCATACAGCAGTTATCATGTGCAACCCCGCTCCCGAGGGGATCACGGTAAACATCGTGGTAGCCAGCAATGGGGATGGTGGAGGAGATGAGCGTGTGCACCTGCAGGCGCAAATGGAAAATCCGCATATTGTCATTCCCGTGAGTACCAGCTTTCCGGGTAATTGGGTTTATTATGACATCAGTTCAGGTTATTCAATTAAACAGCACTTTGATGCTGACGGTAACGGTAAAGCGGAGGACGGTCGTCCCTGTACCTGGAAAACAGAGGGCAATGAATTGGTTTTGACCTGGAACAATGGCTGGGTCAATCATTATACTTTACCAATTAGCAATAAGTTGACAGGAACCGCATTTGGACCTTCCGGTGAAAAGCATGATATCACCCTGACAAGGCAATAAATACCTCCAGGTTTTTTATATTTAAATATAAAACATGGGATCAAAAACTCAGTCAGGTCAAATCTCAACTGACATGCTGGATGCATATAAAAAACTCATTGCCACCAACCCTGCCATCGAATTGAAAGGTGCAACCGTGCCCTACACTTCCTTCAACGGACACATGTTCTCTTATTTTGAAAAGGATGGCAGCTTCGGACTTCGATTGCCAGAAAAAGAAAGAGAAGCATTTCTGAAGAAATATAAGACAACGCTTTTCATTTCTTATGGTATCGTTAAGAAAGAATTCGTTCTTGTGCCGGAGAAGCTTTTAAAAAATTTCAAGGAATTCAAACCTTACTTTGATCTGAGTTTTGCCTTTGTAAAATCAATGAAACCAAAATAAAATTATAACTCGAGCTTCCACCCTTCCCGGTATTGCCGCTTCACAAACTGGTTGGCTTCCTCAAAATTGGTGATGCGCATGTTTGCAGCATCCCATAACAATTTTTTACGGCCTAAATATTTATCACCCCAGCCGGTGAGTTTGGGATTCTTCATCAGCCAGCTCCGGATGGCAAGATTGCCCATCAAAATACTTTCCGTCATAGGCCCGGCATATTCAAAAGGTGAACTTGTTTCCGCATTGCCATATCCCGCGATACAGGCATTTACCCATTGCAGGTAATGTCCCTCGGGTACACGTTTTATTTTTTCCCTGGGCATTTGTTTTTCGGTCATCAGCTTCGTAGGCAATAACCTCGGGTTGGCACCATAACAATCCAATAATAACTTTCCTTTATGCCCGACAAACAAAACGCCTCCATCCCAATTGCCGAAAGGCTCATCGGTCAGAAGTTCAGCGGGTCGTTCCGGTAACAGGCCCCCGTCATACCAGGAGACTTCTATCTTCCCTTTTCCATGGGTTTTGGGATATACAAGATGAATGATGGACGCGGCCGGGCAGGCATCCTGGTTCTGGGAATCATTCCACATTTCTTTCCAGACAATACCCACGCTGCATTCAGCTGATTCAGGATACTTGATGGGTAAAATGCGGTAAATGGGATCCATGATATGACAGGCCATATCTCCCAGCGCACCGGTGCCAAAAGCCCACCATCCTCTCCAATTGAAAGGCAGGTATGCCGGGTTATAATCAATGTATTTTGCCGTACCTAACCAAAGATTCCAGTCAAGTTCTTTGGGTATATCATATTTACCTGCAGGATTGGGAATCCCCTGCGGCCAAACAGGCCGGTTGGTCCAGGCATGGGCTTCGGTAACATGACCGATCATGCCCGCATCGATCATTTCTTTGGCTTGCCTTACACCGTCTCCGCTGCCGCCCTGGTTGCCCATTTGTGTCACTAGTTTATATTTTTTAGCAGCTTCGGTCAATATCCTTGCTTCATAAATATCGTGGGTCAATGGTTTTTGTGTGTAAACATGTTTGCCCAGCTGCATGGCATATAAAGTAGCTACCGCATGCGTGTGGTCGGGTGTGGAAATACTGCATGCATCGATCGTATTCTTTTCCTTATCGAGCATTTCCCTGAAATCCTTATAATAATTTGCTTTCGGGAAATTTTTACGGGAAGTGACCGCTTGCCGGTCGTCCACATCACATAGCGCAACAATATTCACCTTGGGACTCTTGGCAAATTCAGCCAGGTCGCCTTCTCCCTTGCCACCCGCCCCGATGCCGGCTATATTAAGTTTATCGCTGGGCGCAATATAACCCCGGCCCAGCACATGGCGCGGTACAATGATAAATGCGCCACCCAGAAGCGCTGTATTGCGGATAAATTCCTTCCGGGTAAGAGATTTACCTTTCTTTATGGGCGTCATTCTGAATAATTTTCATCAAGTTTACAGTAAATTTTTTTATGACGACCATTTCATGGAATGATTTTGAAAAAATTTCCATCCGGACAGGAACCATTATTGAAGTGAACGACTTTCCCGCAGCCCGGAAGCCTGCTTATCGGTTCCGTATTGATTTTGGCCCGGACCTGGGTATTAAAAATTCATCGGCGCAGGTCACCCATCACTATAAAAAGGAAGAATTACTGAACAGGCAGGTTGTGGCTGTTGTCAATTTCCCGCCCAAACAGATCGCCACATTTATCAGTGAATGCCTGGTCCTGGGCGTATATGATGAGAACAAAGACGTAATTTTATTGCAGCCGGATAAACCGGTGAAGAATGGAAGCATGATCGGGTAAAATGGGAGATGTCTTTACCACATATTATCAATCACCCGTTGGCTTATTGAAGATAAGCGGAGCTGAAAATTATATCTCAGAGGTCAGTTTTCATGATAAAACGCATAAAGTGGAAGGGAGAAAGAAGAATTTACCGCCGGTTTTCATCCAGTGCATCGAGCAACTGATCCAGTATTTCAACGGGGAGCGAAGGAAATTTGAATTCCCGCTCGATCAGCCGGGAACTGCTTTTCAGAAAGAAGTATGGAGTGAATTGCTCCGGATACCCTTTGGAAAAACGATCAGTTACCAGGAACTGGCTAACCGCTGCGGGGATTCAAAAGCCACGCGGGCCGTAGCCAATGCAAACGGGAAGAACAATATCGCTATCGTGGTGCCTTGTCACCGGGTGATCGGTTCCAATCATGACCTGGTCGGATACGGGGGCGGTCTCTGGCGTAAAAAATGGCTGTTGGAACATGAAGCAAAGATCGCTCACGGCATACAGACTCTTTTCTGATAATTATTTCCCGAAGAAAATATAGGCCAGGGCAATGGAGGTGATGATTCCCACCAGGTCAGCCAGCAACATGGCATATACCGAATAGCGTATGTTCTTGATCCCAACTGCGCCAAAATAAACTGCGATCACATAGAATGTTGTATCGGATGAACCCTGTAAGACGGAGGATAACCTTCCGGCAAAACTGTCGGCCTGCCCGCCGCTCATGGCAGAAACCATCAGTCCACGGGCAGCGCTGCCGCTGAAGGGCCTGACCAGGGCAGTAGGAAGACCATCTACAAACCTTGTATCGGCACCCAACATGGCAAAAAAATTATGGATTCCGTCCATGATAAAATCAAATGTACCGCTTACCCGAAGCATACTGATGGCAACCAGCATGCCAACCAGGTAAGGGATGATCCGCACAGCCGTTTCAAAACCACCCTTGGCACCATCGATAAAAGCACTGAACACATCCACTTTTTTATATACAGCTCCTGCCACGATCAGCAAAAGAATGACCAGGAGGAGGCCATTCCCGAATGCCCCTGAAAAGAATTCCAGTGATGTGCGGTCCATCCTTGTCAGGAACCCTACAAAGAGGGCGATCAGGAGGGACAGTCCACCGATCCAGGCAAGGATCACCGGCCTGAATAAATTGATACGTTGTTTAACGGATACAATGATCAGGGCTGCAACCGTTGCGGCAAACGTGGCGATCATGCAGGGTATAAAAATATCTGTTGCATTCTTTGCCCCCGCTCCCGAACGGATGGCGATGATGCTGACCGGTATCAATGTCAGCCCAGATGCATGCAGGCAGAGAAACATGATCTGTGCATCGGAGGCCCTGTTCTTATCGGGGTTCAGTTCCTGCAAGCTTTCCATGGCCCTCAGGCCAAAGGGAGTGGCGGCATTGTCCAGGCCCAGGAGATTGGCTGCATAATTCATCATCATATGCCCGTGCGCAGGATGTCCTTTGGGCACCCCGGGAAATAGTTTCGTGAAAAAGGGGGCAATGATCCTCGACAACAGCCTGATGCCTCCCGCTTTTTCAGCAATGCTCATGAAACCCATGAAAAGGGTCATGATTCCAATGAGGCTGATGGCGATATTCACCGCATCCTTGCATGTCTCGATGATGCCATTCACCTTTACCGGCTTGTAAGCAGTTATTTTCCCGGCCTCTTTTCTATAGATCAGCTCACCGGACTGGAACCGTGAGGAAGAATCCAGCGCTTTCAGTATTTGAGGGTTGGTCTTTTCAGTAACTGTTTCTTTTACTTTCAGGGAATCTCCGTTCTTACCGATCACCATTTCTGTGAAGATCTGGCGGCTGTCGCCCGATGCAAAAAAACGGATACCGGCCACCACCAGGGCGATGAGGATAAATGCAGACCAGATACGGCTGAGCGCCATGATATTATTTTAATGACAAGATAACTTTTTTTGATAGACGGCCAATAAGCCACTCCGCAGGCAGCCTATCGTTAAATTTTTCCTTTCATCAATTTGAGAGAGGGTTACGTATCCAAGTGATTAACTTTATTCAATAATCCCTGTTATGAAAAGAATATTTCTGCCCGTATTCATATTCAGCTGTTTTGTACTGCATGCACAATACGCTGCCGATAATGTAAAATATACAACAGTCTATCCGCAGGATCTCTGCAAGACGTTGCAGGCAAATCCCGGGTTTGTTTTATTGGATGTCCGCAGCCAGGGTGAGTTCGATGATACGCTTTCCAATTCGCAGGAACTCAATATCGGGCATATCAAAGGAGCCATGCATATTGATATCAGGCAATTGCCTTCGCGCTGGAAAGAACTGCTTCCCTATAAGGAGAAACCACTTTTCATCTATTGTTCCCACAGTCAGCGCAGTCGCAGGGCGTCCCGGCTTTTATCGGACAGCGGTTTCCTGAAAATATTCAATGTCAATGAGGGTCTGACCGGGTTCTATATTGATAACCTTACCGGCAATGATTGCCAGGTTTATTCCATTGAGACCCATCTGCCCTATAAGATCGTTTCACCCAGCCTGCTAGACGAAAATAAGGTCGGCTATTTTATGATCGATATCAGGAGTGATTCAACCTGGCGCGGTATCGCATCCTCTGAAAGTTCTAATATTGCCGGGCACTTTGATAAGATCCTGCATATTCCTTTGGAACAACTGAACGCTTCGCTTTCTTCTGTTCCGATGAATAAACCCCTACTGATTGTTGACTCCTATGGGGATAACAGCCCGAAAGCTGCAGCACTCCTGCATGACAAGGGATACAATGACCTGAGCATCCTCTTCAACGGGATGGACGAATGGCTGGATTATACCACTTACGCAAATAAAAAAGCGACGATCAAATGGACACCGGGTGTGAATTATGCCATCATATCCCCTGATGAGTTTTTAAGGCTGACAAACGCCGATCCGTCAATGCCGGTCATCGATGTGAGAACAAAGGATGAGTATGCTAATCAGTCTAAAAATTTCTGGCAGAATATCGGGCAGGTAAAAAATGCAGTGAATATCCCCTCCCAGGATATTATCCAAAACACAGCAACAAACTTACCTGTGGCAAAGGACAGGCCGCTGCTTATCTATGGTTTCAATAACAATGACTATATCTATGCAGCCGCCAAAGCCCTTGAACAAGCAGGGTATAAAAAAATATTTGTCCTCCGGGGCGGTATCTGGGGCCTTCGTTGGTCGGCGCATAATAAACCTGGCAAATCTGCCTGGGCTGCTGCCGTGGTGAATGTACCGGAGATCAATCAATAAACATCATAGGCCTTACAAAGCGGTTTACCATTATCTTTGCCCGCCAAAAAAAGTCACATAAGTCAGATGAGCCATATAAGGAATCTGAAATGGCCCGTATGATTTTATGACCAACTGGCAAATTTCGTTATGTCATTAAAAGCAGGGATCGTCGGGTTGCCCAATGTAGGCAAATCAACCTTATTCAATGCGGTAAGCAGCAATGCCAAGGCACAGGCCAGTAATTACCGGTTCTGCACCATTGACCCCAATATCGGTTTGGTGGATGTGCCGGATGAACGACTGAATAAGCTTGCCGAACTGGTGCAGCCGAAAAAGATCGTGCCGACCCAGATCGAGATCGTGGATATCGCGGGCCTGGTAAGAGGGGCCAGCAAGGGCGAAGGCCTCGGCAATAAATTCCTGGCCAATATCCGGGAGGTGGATGCCATCATTCATGTAGTACGTTGTTTTGAAGATGAAAATGTATTGCGGGAGGAAGGTGCAATTGATCCCGTAAGCGATAAGGAGATCATCGACACGGAATTGCAGCTGAAAGACCTTGAAAGTATTGACAGGAAGATCCAGAAATCTGAAAGGCAGGCCAAGGCCGATCCGAAATTGCGGGCTGAACTGGAGATCCTGCAACGCTGCAAAACACATCTCGAAGCAGGCAGGAATATCCGCCAGTTACATATCACAAAGGAAGAATATGCTGCGATCGGGGACCTGTTCCTGCTGACAGATAAACCGGTTGTTTACCTGGCGAATGTGGATGAGTCATCGATGCTGACTGGAAATAAATATTCACAAATATTGTCAGATGCAGTGGAAAAGGAAAACCTCACAAGCGATCATTCCTTTGCACAGGTGATCATCATGAACAATTCCATTGAAGCGCAGATCGCAGAAATGGAAAACCCGGAAGATAAAAAGCTGTTCATGCAAGAATACAGGATGACAGAGCCTGCCCTGGACAAATTGATCCATGCAACCTATAAACTGCTCGAACTTCTCACTTATTTTACCGCAGGAGAACCGGAAGTGCGGGCATGGACCATTCACCGGGGATGGAAAGCCCCACAGGCAGCCGGCGTGATCCATACTGATTTTGAAAAAGGCTTCATTAAGGCGGAAGTGATTGCTTATGATGATTTTCTCCGGTACGGTTCGGAAGCCGCATGCCGTGAAGCGGGCAAATTAAGGATCGAAGGAAAGGAATATATTGTGAAGGACGGGGATGTCATGCATTTCAGGTTCAATATCTGATCAACCAGGATCGTTTAATCATATTTTTCTATCAGCCGGAAATGCTTTTTGGCTTCCTGCATATGCTTCCACCCCTTCCGAAGCGACCAGTAGCGGTGGCCCTTCCTGTTATTCATGCGGCTGATGCGTGCCAGGGCGCTCCAGTGCTTTAAGATCTCGCGGTATGCCTTCCATAAACTCATATTGCAGTCATAGATATGGTTGGGTTCCGCTCCGCAACCATTGAATTCAAGGATGATGAAATTCTTTCCCTGTTTAAGGTCTTCGATGGAAGCTGTTTTGATATCATACCGCCCGAAATAGAACTGGCCGGAGTAATGGCTCAGTTCATCGAATACTTTCACCAGGTCGTCATCGATCTCTTTATACAGGTTCGTGAAATGAGCGCCCCGGTTATGATTCCCCGCATAGGACAGATAAAACACTTCATCACGCGGGATCACGCGGTCAAACCGGTGTCCGTGCCGGTGTTTCATTTCCGCAAACCGGTGTTTGGCACGGGGATGTTTCTCAGTCAGTTGTTGCAGCGTGGAAACCCCGTCCCCCTTCACATGCAGTAATTCTTTATGAATGAACCCGCTGACAACTCCTTTTTGCTGATCGGGGAACCTGTAATAAAAAACACTCACTTCTACGGGAAGTTCAACCAGGTCCTGCACCATATATTCAACGGGCATCCGCTCATGGTATTTTTTCAGCTGCTCTTCGTCTTCGATCTTCCTGAACAGGATCCCTTTCATCCCGATATCCGGCTTTACTACAAAGGGATACTGAAAGCCCGCCCGGCTCACTTTTTCCAGGACATCGGCAAACGGCAGGTCATGCTGAATAAAAACAGTGCGGGGAAGGAAATGGGTTGGCAACTGGCCATACATTTCCTTTTTGCCTTCACCCTCCCAGCCGCCGAAAGTGATAGTAGGGTTAGATGGGCTAAAAAACCATACCGCACGGTTGCGGATGATATGCCAGGCCCAGGCAGGGCCCAGGGGGGCATACAACACATAGAAATTCCAGAGCTCCCAGTTTGTTAAACGCTGAAAAAATTTTTTCATCGTGGCGCCAAAAATAAAAAAGGATTCTTCTTCCTTTCAAAATATTTCATAAAATGCGGCCTTCGCATCTCAATGACCTATTTCCGGCACGTCAAATGATTTTGTAATATTGTCGCCTATAAATTATTATGAAGATCCCAACCGTTGCGGAGTTATCGGCAGAGGGCAGGCTACCGGAAATTCTTTTCTGGGTGGGTTGCGCGGGCAGTTTTGACCAGCGTGCCCAGAAGATCACCCGGGCCTTTGCCCTGATCCTGGAGAAAACAGGGATCAGTTATGCCATCCTGGGTAATGAAGAAATGTGCACGGGCGACCCGGTGCGCCGGGCAGGGAATGAATTCATGTTCCAGATGATGGCATACCAGAATATCCAAACCCTGAATAATTACGGTATTAAAAAGATCGTGACTGCCTGTCCTCATTGTTTTAATACATTAAAGAATGAATACCCGGAGCTGGGAGGGCATTATGAAGTGGTACATCATACTACTTTCCTGCAACAACTGATAGATGAAGGAAAGATAAAGCTGAAAGAAGGCGGTCCCTTCAGCGGGAAAAGAATCACTTACCATGACAGTTGTTACCTGGGCAGGGCCAATGGCATATATGAAGCGCCGAGAAAGTTGCTTGAATTCCTGGATGCTGAATTGGTAGAAATGAAAAGATGCCGCAGCAAGGGTCTTTGTTGCGGTGCAGGTGGGGCACAAATGTTCAAGGAAGAAGAAAAAGGCGCTGCACGCATCAATATGGAAAGAAGCCGGGAGGCATTGGAGACCGGTGCCGGTATCATTGCGGCCGCCTGTCCCTTTTGCAATACCATGATGACCGACGGGGTAAAACTTGCTGAAAAAGAGGAAGCAGTACAGGTAAAGGATATTGCCGAATTGATTGCCGGGTCATTGGAATAAATTTGCAATATGGATCTTTCTTATCGACAATTTTTAAACCCGGATTTCTCACCGGAGTCAAGAGTGTGGGTTTATCAGTCCAGCTGTGAATTCAATGATGAAGAATCCGGGTCGGTCAAGGACCTGATTAGTGAATTTATTCACCAATGGCAAAGTCACGGGATTCCTGTGGTTGGCGCCGGGTATTTGTTTTTTAACCGGTTTATCATACTCATGGCTGATGAAAAGGCTACTGGCGTGAGCGGGTGCAGTACAGACAGTTCGGTCAGGATGATCAAGGAGATAGAAAAGAAATTCGGGGTGGATATGTTTGACCGCAAGGCGCTGGCTTTTATACTCAACGATAAGATAACGGTATTGCCGGTGGATGATCTGCAAAAAGCTTTTGACGGGCATTTACTGAATGGGGATACTTTATATTTCAATAACCTCGTACAAACCAAGGAAGAGCTGGGGAATAAATGGATCCAGCCGGTAAAGGATAGCTGGCTGGCGAAAAAAATTTCGTTGACAAGATCTGTTTCTTAAATTCGTTATCGGTGTCAGACCGGGCCGGTCAAATACCAATTAGCAGAAGCAGCTTCCCGCACCAGCGGAAGTAGCTCACCTGGTAGTCCGCCAAAGGCGGATCCCAGGCTGTTTGAAATTGATGATAATAATTTAA
>CAZZDQ010000028.1:13930-34896 GCA_964652845.1 uncultured Chitinophaga sp. | reverse complement strand
AATCAGATTCCTGCGGCCTTTTCTTGGAATCCAAGTAGGCATTCAGGTAATGGGTTCTCCATTCGCAGAATGCGGTAGCCATCTTCCAACTCACCCCTACCACCGGGTAATTTCCGAAGGCAGGATGTGAGAAATACCTGCGGGTCATGGGTTCATTATACGAATAAGAGAAATCCCTGATCCAGCAGAGTGTATCGGGATAAATGGAAATATCTTTTTTAACGATGAATTTCGAACGGGGTTTGTTGGCATTTTCCCTTTTGGCAGCCTCTTTCAGGTCAAAAACCTCGGAATGATAGACCATCTTCGAAGGATCAAGCTCTTTTTTGCCGAATATCCTGTCTTCCACGGGAATAATGAAATCGGTGCCGGCCAGGTCTTCCACGATCTTGGGATCATTGTATTTTACTTTTTTGATGGCATCCCAGTTCACTCTTTCAACACCGTCTTTGTCGGCCTTGATATAGTTGCCGCCCAGCCTGCGGGCCGCGATGGAATCACGGACCCAGTATACGAACTGGCGGTATTTGTTATTGGTCATTTCAGTGGCATCCATCCAGAACCCGCTGATGGAAACTGCACGGTTACGGGCGCTGAAAGCATAAGCCGGGTCCTCATCACTGGGACCCATATGAAATGTTCCCTGCGGGATATAAACCATTCCCGGAGGTTTGGGCAGGACGTACTTGCTGCCGGGAGCAATGCCGTGTACCTGGCCATCATTGGTGATACCACCGCTTCCGCTCTTGCCGCCTTTTTTCTTACCAAGAATTCCGCAACTTGCCAGCAACATCACAGAGGTCACTGTCACTAAAATGGGTATTGGGTTTTTCATGTTCATACACTTAAGGGGTATTGGCAAATATATGATTAACTGTTAAATCGAAAATACAAGGTTAATAATTTATTTTTTAAAAATCAAAGTATATTCCGAAGTAAATTTTCAAACGAAATGCAACAGCTTTTATTGCATCTTTTTGGAAATATTTTGACCCCTCAAAACAGCCAGTTGCTCCCTCAATTCCCCTGTGGAAAATACAGGTTTCTGGCAGGTATAATCACGGCACAGGTAGATAGTAGTTTTAGGGTCATTTTGTTTCTCTTTCAGTAAAGGAAACGAAGGATCGGGCTTCGCAGATGCCATGAGGATCCTGTCCGGCATATAAATTTTCAAAATATCGGGCAAATGAGCAGAAATATCAGGGCCCGTGACCGCGATTTCACTTGTTCCGAACACAGATCCGGTAAGCAGGTTAAGCCAGTTCCCGAAAGAAAGGGGATAACGGGTTACCAATGCCTCCATGCCGGCGATCATTTCTGTACTTTTCTTCTTCCAGGCAGGAAGATCAAACAGCATCCCCAGGTGAAGCAGGTTCTGTGCCATCACCGAATTTCCGGAAGCAGTAGCACCGTCATAGATCTCTTTTTTCCGGATAATAACATCTGTTTGGAAATGCCCTGTAAAATTGAAAAAAACCGACCCGGCATCTGAAAAACTCTCTTCCACAAATTCTGCCAGCCTTTTTGCTTTCCATAGCCATTGTTGGTCAGCCGTTATTTCCTGGAGGTCCATCAGGGCACGGATAAGAAAGGCATAATCGTCGAGAAAAGCAGGCTGACCTGCAGAGCGGGTCCTCCATGAATGGTAAAAACCTTGTTCTTCCCCCGCAGTGAAATGCCTGAACAGGAAATTCATATTCTGCAGGGCCATCCGGCGGTAATTCTCATTACCGGTGACGGCAAAAGCCTTGCTGCAGGCCGTGTTCATAAGCGCATTCCATCCCAGCAATAACTTGTCATCCAGCCCCGGCCTTACTCTTTTATTCCTTTCGGCCAGCAGGGTTTTCCTGCTCTGTGCGAATTGTTTTTTCGAAGCTTCCCATGCACTGTTTTGTTCAGCCGGTAACTTACCGGGAGAGCTATTTGTGTACAGGATATTGGTATGTTCCCAGTTACCGGGGCGGGTTGCCTGGTAAAAAGAAGCAAAGTTTTCAGTGTCGTCTTTCACAATATTCTTTAATTCCTCGTAGGTCCATGTATAGAATTTTCCTTCCTTTCCCTCGCTGTCAGCATCCAGGGCAGTAAAGAATCCGCCTTCGGTGTTCATCATTTCTGTTTGAATGAATTGCATGGTCTCATCAATGATCCCGCGGTAAGATTCCTGCCCTGTGAGTTGAAAAGTATCGCAATAAACGGAGAGCAGCAGGGCATTATCATACAGCATTTTCTCAAAATGCGGGATCCTCCATTCCTGGTCTGTTGCATAGCGTGCGAATCCTCCCCCGATCTGATCATACATGCCCCCTTTCATCATTTTATCCAGGCTCAATAAGGCATGGGCCAATGCAGCCGGCTCGCCCGTGTGATATGAATAACTCAATAAAAAACGGAGCACAAATGTTTGCGGAAATTTGGGAGCCGTTCCGAAACCGCCCCATTCACCGTCAGCCTGCTTCATCAGGTTATCATATGCCTCTTTGATTTTCTCAGCGGTAAACAGGTTCGTTTCCCTGCCGGTGATCCCCGGTATTTCATTGGACTGTTCCAGCCAGGCTGTCAGGTTTTCCGCCTGTGAAATGATCTCATTCCCCTTTTGTGTATAAGAACGGGATACATTGAGCAGGACTTCCTTCCATGAGGGCCGGTTATACATGCGCTCCGGCGGAAAATAAGTGCCCCCGTAAAATGGTTTCAGGTCCGGGGTGAGAAAGACATGCAGGGGCCATCCGCCCCCGCCGGTCAGTGCCTGTACTGCATCCATGTAGATGTGGTCCAGGTCAGGCCTTTCTTCCCGGTCGATCTTGATGCAGATGAAATGTTCATTCATGATGGCTGCAGTTTCCTCATTTTCGAAACTTTCCCTTTCCATCACATGGCACCAGTGGCAGGCGGAATAACCGATGCTCAATAGCACCGGCTTGTGCTCCTCCTTTGCTTTTTGCAGGGCTTCGGGTCCCCAGGGATACCAGTTGACCGGGTTATGGGCATGCTGCAGCAGGTAAGGGCTTGTTTCATTGATAAGCCGGTTGGGGGCCATGGAAAACCAATTTCAGGTGCGAAAATACAAGGATCCTGACTTGACAGGAGGTTACCGGCGTGTGAAACTGAGCCGTTATTTTATTTTATGGGCCAGGAGGAATTTTTCCAGCGCTGATACCATGCTGGGCATCTGCGGCTGGGGTGCGATGATCTCTGGTTTCAGGCCGGCTTCTGCCGCTGCTTTAAAAGTATTATTGCCGAAAGAGCCGATGACGATGCCGTTCTGTTTATACCGCGGGAAATTATCAAACAGGCTTTTTACCCCGCTCGGTGTGAAGAAACAAATGATATCAAAATCATTTTTATTCAGGGTCTCCCTGATATCATTGCTCAGGCTTCGGTACATGAATGCCAGGATATACCCGCATTTGTTCAGCTTCAGCCAGTTGACGATATCATTATCCTGCTGGTTCTCGGAACAAACATAGAGGAATGTTTCATTGCCTTTGTGTTTATTGATGGAATCGAAGAGGCTCTTGTTGGTGCCGTCACTGCCGTAGAATACCTTTCTTTTGCGATAAAGAATGAATTTCTGAAGATAAAGCGCCACTGCTTCGGTGACGCAGAAGTATTTTGTATCCTGCGACACACTGATCTTTATTTCATCGCAGAGGCGGAAAAAATGGTCAATGGCATTACGGCTGGTGAAAATGACGGCTGAATACTGTGCTATATCGATCTTTTGCCTGCGGAAATCCTTTCCCGAAATAGGGTCCAGCCGGATGAAAGGCTGAAAACAAAGGGATACATTGAATTTTTTTTCGAGATCAAAATAAGGTGATTTTTCGCTTTCCGGTTTGGGCTGAGTGATCAGGATTTTGAGGGAATTTTTTGCCTGTTGTCCGGTTTTCACTGCATCCGTTGCTTTAGTCATAATCGGTTCGGCTAAATGGACTGCAAAGTTAAGCAGATATTTTGTAAAAAAGCAAGAACAGTTTATATAAAACAAACAAGGGAGCGATCTCAAAAGCACTCAAATAAATCAAAAAATGAAACAGGTCAAGATCCGCTTCACTGCGTATAGCTGAAAAGCTAAGAGCGAAACGGTATAAGAGCATGGCCCCTACGACCAGGTAAGAGATGACAAGGCCGGCATCTGCCATGATGCCCGTGGAAAATGCTATGATCACCAGGAATGGCAGGAGCAGGATACCAATGATCTTATTAACGACAAAAACAATGAAAATATAGGAATCCGCCAGTTCCTGTTGATCAAAGAGCCATCCGGCCATTTTCAGTCCGATGAATTTTATGAAGTAAACGGCTGAAAGAATCCCGCAACAGTACAGGAACATGAGCCAGAAATTATTGACGGCCATCAGGTGAAAATGCTGACAGAGGAAACAGAGGTAAAGCCCAATACTGATGATAAAAAATCCGTTGAAGAGCAGGGAAGGCAGGGAGGATTGCATCAGTTGTTCCCTTATCTGTTTTTTTTTCAGGGCAGGCCTGAAGAAAAGCCTGAAAAGGTCGTTAAAATATTTTATGAACCTGCTCTTCAGCCAGGCAAACAATAGCAAGAGGCCGATGATCATGTAAAAAAAGATTTCTTTGCCCTGGAATGATCTTTTTTCAGCATTGAGGATCCCGGTATCACGGCCCATGTTGAAGTAAGGCTTATGCTGTATGAGCCAGCGCTGAAAATTTTGTTCCCCTGCCTCCGTACGGAGATTCCATAAAACCAGGCTGTCAGATAAATTATTGATCAAAATTTGTTTTTGCAGGGCGGAGGTATCCGCCGGAATGGGGCGGTCAGCAGGAAGCATGGAATCGGTTTGCGCCAGGGAATGATTTGCCAGGTTTGAAATAAAACAAATGATGAAACAGGTTTTTTTCAAACAACGGGTTTTGAAATGTGCAAAGAATGAATACAAACTGCTGATCAAAAATAATTGATAAACCCGATATGGATCTTGGATTGCCGCAGCGAAAAAGGCAGGTCATTCCTTTTTCCCGCTGCCCATGCAATATTGAATATCCCTGCTTTGGTTTCAAAGGCCAGCCCAAGTCCCCCGCTGATATACGTAAATGATTTTTCAAGCTGCGGTATGGTATTCTTTCCCCAGCCGGCGTCTGTCAGCGCATAGAAATAAGAGTTTCTCCCTACCAGGTAATGGTATTCGATGGTGGCGACAACATATTGCGACAGATACTGGCTTTCCTCATCAAAGCCGCGCAATAATTTATACCCTCCGACCTGGAAAAGTTCATTGCGGAAAATATGGGCGCTTTGGTAGATCCCGGCATGCAGGGAGGTTTTGAGCGTGTTCCGTTTGGCATCGAGGGGAAAATAATGAGCAGCTGCAAGAATGAGACGAAACTGGTAAACAGCCCTTTTCAGCGTATCGTACAAAGATGAAAAATTATAGGAAGGGTTGGCCGTATCCTTCAGGCTCAGGATCTCATTATTGGGTTTTATTTTCTTGGTCCCCGCTGAAACAGTCACCTGCCATTCATTTCCGCTATGAGGATTCAGCCGGTAATTGGTGTTGTTGAAATAATAATCTATACCTGCATTGGCGGAACTGATATCTGCCTGTGGTGGTAACTGTTTGGTCTGAATGACCTGTTGCGGATTGATGGCCCCTGAAGAAAGGATGGTCTGAAAATACTGCAGAAAGACCCTGCCCTCCTGGTTATTTCGCGGATGAAGGCCGGCCGCCAGCTGAAAATCAATATTGAGATAAGAACTGTCCTTTTTGAACATATCAAATGCAAAATCAAGGCTGACCGGTGATCGAAAAATATAGGGGTGGCGGTAGCGCAGGTTCAGCCGGGGCGATTTCACCTGCAGCTGCTGCCAGTTCAGGCCGAAGGTCTCTCCCGCACCCAACAGATTATTGAGCAGTATATCCGCTTCGCCGGTTACCAGTAACTTTTTTGAAGCCAGCTGGTCGTTATTGGGCAAAAACCCGATAAGTGCATTGAAACGGCTGCTCTTTTTTTGTTTAAGATAAAGGTTCAGCACGGCGCCTGTACCCATGAGGGAGACGTCGGAAGGTTTTTGTTTTTCCGTATAGGACAGTTCATCCAGCTTTTTATCCACTGTCAGCAATTTTGACCTGTTATAAATGCTGCCATTGGGAATATCCAGGTAACGCTGCAAAAAATTGGACGATACCTTCGTATTACCGATGACTCGGATACTGTCAACCTTATACAGCGGTCCTTTCAAAACTTTTAATAGTGCGGAAACGGAATCATTTATCAATTGCAGGCTGTCGAGAGAGATCCTTGCAAAAGGATACCCTGTATTTTCCAGTTCTGCCAGCATCTTTTGTTCGAGGTTGTGCACCTGCCCGAAATCCACCGGTTTCCCGCTGAATTGTCTCTCATTCCAGCCGGCTGCATCAAGAAGAGGCGTTTCCACCCGGCGGGCATCGAGGATGGCCCAATGATATCTTTCACCCAAAAAAAGCACACAGCGGGCAAAATCGGGCCGGAAGAAAATACTGTCCAGCGATGCGGTTACAAAACCCTGGGCCTGCAGCATCCCCGGTAATTTGTCAAGATAAATAACGCATTCTGCCTGGGAAGCAAATACGGTCTGCAGGCCCGCCTGGGACAGGATGGCGGCCGAATCCCTGTCCACTCCCCTTACCTGTAAAGGATATTTTGTTTGCGCATGCGCAGGCCGGTATATTAGCAGGAGAACAAGCAACGATATTTGCAGATGAAATCTTTTCATGGGACAGCGCCCTGCAAAGAAAATCATTACCACACGAATAAATGAATAGTTTGGCTGGTGTTTATCTACATATCCCTTTTTGCAGGCAGGCATGCCATTACTGCAATTTTCACTTCACCACTTCCCTGCATTATAAAAATGAACTGGTCAGGGCATTATTGGATGAAATAGCATTGCAGCAGGATTACCTGGCCGGAGAAACAGTGAATACAGTTTATTTCGGCGGAGGAACCCCTTCCCTGTTGAATATTGAAGATTGCATGTTGATCATCGGCCGGATAAAAAAAACTTTTCGTGTAAGACAGGACGCAGAGATCACACTGGAAGCCAATCCCGATGATATTTCACAGGAAAAACTGGAAGGATGGAAACAGACGGGTATCAACCGTTTGAGCATCGGTATACAAAGTTTTTTTGATGAGGACCTGGCATGGATGAACCGTGCCCATACAGCGAGACAGGCGATCGACAATTTGCAACTGGCAAAAGATCACTTCGAAAATATCACAATCGACCTGATCTATGGCCTGCCGGGGCTGACCAATGCTAAATGGAAACGGAATGTAGAAAGGGGCGTTTCCCTTCAGATCCCCCATCTTTCCTGCTACGCACTGACCGTAGAACCCAAAACACCCCTGGAAAAAATGATCCGGCAACATCAAAAGGAAAATATTGATCCCGGAAAACAATCTGACCAGTTCCTCCTGCTGATGCAATGGCTGGAAACGGCGGGATATGAACAGTACGAGCTCTCCAATTTTGCAAAGCCGGGAATGAGAAGCAGGCATAATGCCGCTTACTGGACCGGGAAAAAATATGTGGGCATTGGTCCTTCTGCCCACTCATATAACGGCACCAGCCGACAATGGAATGTTGCCAGCAACCCGAAGTACATTGAATCGGTAGGGAACGGGATCATTCCTTTTGAGAAAGAAGAACTGACGGAAGTACAGCAGCAGAATGAATATATCATGACCTCCCTGCGGACCATGGAAGGGCTGGACCTGCAGAAACTGGAAGAAGCTGCCAGCCAAACCCTTCAGGCTGCAAGTAAAAAATATATTGATACAGGGAAAATGTACCTGCAGGATCAGCACCTGGTCCTTACAAAAGAAGGCAAACTACTTGCGGATGGGATCGCAGCGGCCCTGTTCTTCTGATCTATTTTGTTATCCAGGAGATCAGGATATTCAGTACGCAACCCAGGGCCACCAAAGAGGTGAGGATAAAATAGAACCATTTTATCGGGTATGGCTTTGTGCTTCCTTCTTTTTTACTTTCCTTCCATTTCCTGTACTCCATGACATTCAGTACCACCAGGACCACGGCTGCTGTAAAAAATAATATCTGGAAAAATCTTACCATGGCGCTTTACCAGGGAAAGATAAATGATTTCAGCCAATGCCCCCGGGATCAGCGGTAGTGCCTTTTTACATAGCGGTAAGCCTGCCGGAATAAAAGGTTCAGGGACATGAGCAGCAATGCTGCAGATACGAAATTGTGTAAAGGTAGCGTCATAGGTCGGATAGGTTATAGGGTTCAGAGAATGGCTTGCACCAGCAAGCATGTCTGATATTCAGACCAGTACTTCTTCGATTCGTTTAAACCCTCCGGCAGGATTAACATTTTCCCAAAGGACCTTGTAGACCGTTTCGGCGATCGGTATGGGGGCATCTACCGAAAGGTTAATATTGTAAATACAACGGGAAGCATGATATCCTTCCGCTACCATATTCATTTTCTGCATGCTATCCTGGACGGATAACCCTTCCCCGATCATTTTTCCGAAACTGCGATTACGGCTATACGCTGAATAACAAGTCACCAGCAGGTCGCCAAGGTATACCGATGCGGCATAATTGGTGGTCTTCCTGTGGGTATAGGGATCCTCACCTTCATGCTCGCCCACCGTGATATGTTCAGCCCCGAATTTTTTCAGGAACCCGGCCATTTCATCGGCGGCGTTGGCAATGAATACGCTTAAAAAATTATCGCCATAGCCCAGGCCGGTTGCCATGCCTGCTCCGAGCGCATAAATATTTTTCAACACGGCAGCATACTGCACTCCGAGGATATCCTGGTTAATGATCGTATTGATATAGGATGTTGCAAAATGAGAAGCGATCTGCGAAGCCGTTTTGATATCTGTCCCGGAAATAGTGAGATAGGAAAGCTTTTCTGCCGCCACCTCTTCGGCATGGCAGGGGCCCAGGATGGCAAAATAATTTTCCAGCGGCAGGGAAAATTGCTGCTGCATAAAATAATTCAGCAGGATATTCTGCCCCGGCAAAATACCTTTGACTGCGGAGATCACTTTTTTATTTTTCCAGTCTCCGGGATCTAACGGCAGCAGGGTTTGCTGAATGAAAGCAGAAGGCACCGCGATGATCAATGTTTCCGAATGCGTGACCACTTCTTTTATATTTTCAGAAAGGAATAGCCGGGACAGTTCAAATTTCACATCGGTGAGATAACGGAGATTGGTTCCCGTTCTTTGCAGGTGTTCAATGGCATCCTTTCCCCGGATGAACCAGTTGACGGAATGTTTTTTATCGGTCAGGATCTTCGCGAGCGCCGTGGCCCAGCTGCCCCCGCCAATGATCCCGAATTGTGGTTGCATGGAGTTCATGGATAGAACGATCAGTTGCCAAACAGTTTTTCCCTGGGAACCACTTTTATTTTCATGCCTTCTTTGAGTGTATTGCGGATGACGGCATAAGGTTCTACCACCACTTCATCGCCGGCATTCAGGCCTGTCCTGATCTCAAAATAATTGATATCCTGGATCCCGGTGGTGACGAGTTTTTTGCTGACCGTTGCATCCTTATTCACCAGGAATACCACATAGTCCTGTTCTTCTGCCGCCTGGGGTGTTCCTCCTTCTTCGATTTTGTCTGTGTTTTCCTTCTCTTTCTTTTTATCGTTAGTGGTCTTGTCGCTTCCTTTTAATCGGGTGGTTACCGCATTGATCGGTACCGCCAGTACATTCTCAGCCCGGCTGGTCTTGATATCCGCACTGGCATTCATCCCCGGCCGGAAAGGAAATGTTTTATCAGCCAGGTCACTGTAGGAGGTTTTAACGAGCCTTATCCTTACTTCATAGTTCACCACGTCATTGGTACCGGATACGCCTGAAGCGGAAGTGGCGCTGCTGGCGATCTTGGTCACAAATCCTTTGAACTTACGGTCATTATAAGCGTCAACCTGCACATCTGCTGAATCATTGATCTGGATCTTAGGTATGTCATTTTCTCCCACTTCCACTCTCACTTCCAGTACCCGCATATCCGCCACGGTCATCATTTCGGTGCCCAGGGTGAAGCTGTTACCCGAAACCCGCTCCCCTTTTTTCACTTTCAAAGAAGAGATGATGCCATCCATCGGGGCGGTGAGCACGGTGCGAGTCAGATCTTTATTGGCCTTTGTAAGGCCCACCTGTGATTCCTGCACACTGGCCTGCAGGCCCTTGATGTTTTGCAGGGCGGCATTATAACTGGCTTGCGCTGTATGCAGCGCAGTTTCATATTGTTCCAGTTCCGCCTTTGATATCACTTTATCCTCAAATAATTTTTTATTCCGGTCATAGGTCAGCTGTGCCTGGTTCAGGTTGGCCTGCAGGGATTCGATCATGGCCTGGCTATTGGCTACCGAAGCTGCGCTCAGGTTCACGTGCGAAGCAGCCTGGTCGCGCTGCAGGGAATAAATATCAGCATAGATCCGCGCCAGCACCTTTCCTTTACTCACACTGTCTCCTTCCTGTACATTCAGCTCGGTGATCTCCCCGGATATATCGGGCGTGATCTTCACTTCCACTTCGGGGTAAATTTTGCCGCTGGCGTTCACCGTTTCAATGATCGTACGGCGCTCCGCTTTTGCCGTTGCCACTTTCACCACATCACTCCCCTTGTTCATCATTTTAAAAATGACAAACAGCACCACAATCCCCCCGGCAATGATCAGTATCCATTTCAACGTTTTGTTCATGATCTTTCAGGCTTTACTCAAAATTAAAATACTGATAAAATGTAAGGATGAAATTATTAAATGTCTTTTTAAACGCTTCTTTCATCAAATCTATTTCAAATTCAATTATCTGATCAAAAATATATTCTGACAAACCCCTCTTTTGGAGGAGCTTGGGGAGGCCTATAATTTTAAACCCTGCCCTTTATAAAATTCCAGCAGTTTCATCTTAAAAACATAATCATACTGGTCGAACAACTGCTGGCTCCGGGCCTGCTGCAGGTTATTTTCGGCGGTGATCAGGTCATAGGAAGATAAAAGACCCAGGTCATATCTTTTGGAAGCATAATTATATGCTTTCCGGGCCGCATCCGACGTTTTTCCCGCTGCGTTGAATTTTTGTACCGCCGCCACTGCATCATTATAGGCTTTATATATGTCCTGTTTCAGGGTAAAACTGTTTTGTTCTTTTGTCAGTTCGGCCTGCGTAACATTCAGCCGGGAACGTAGCCATGCCGTGCGCAGGTTTCCGCCGTTTAAAATAGGAACGCTGATGTTGAGCCCGATGGATTGCCGGAAATTCTGGTTCAACTGGTCGAAATAGCTGATATTCCCGTAGGTATAGTTATAAAATGGAAGCGTGGGATAGACCTGGTAAGGAGTGCCTCCCACCGTCACCGTGCCGATCGGTGAATTGACCTGCGCGGAGGATTTGATCTCCCTTGCCCGGTTGTTGTAAGTAGTGCCCAGGCTGCCGAAAAGGGAAATATCAGGATGCATATTGGCCCTTGTCACCTGTACAGATCGCTGCGCTGACTGTAATTTTAATTCATCTGCCTTCTGCTGCGGCATGTTCTGAACAGCCAGTGAATAGACTGCTTCCGGCTGCAGGCTGGCCAGGTTTTCAATGGGTATCCTGTCTACCGGCGGCGTAACAATATCAAACGGCGTTCCCGCATCCAGGTTCAGTAAAACTTTTAATTGAAGTAATAATTGTACGGCATTGGTCTCGGCGCTGATCAGGGTGGAACTGTCCGTAGCCAGTTGTGACTCCAGATTGGCCGCATTCAGTTCAGGCAGTTTACCTGCATCCACCTGCTTGCGGGTGCTTTCCAATTGAGCGGCGGAGAGGGAAACTTTTTCACGGGCGAGGCTCACCTGTTCACGGGCCAGCAAGACCTGCAAATATCCCACGGCAATATTCAGGGCCACATCATTCTTTGCTTTTTCAAAGCCTGCCTGTGCTGCCTGCACCTGCAGGTCATTGGCCAGGATATTATTTTTCTTAGCGAACCAGTTGAACAGGTCCACACTGGATTGCAGGGAATAATTATTGAAAACATAACCGGTCGTGATGAGGCTGAACGTAGTGGGATCCTGGTTCCGTCCCGAGCTGTATCCCGTATTGGCACTGAAGGAAGCATTGGGATATTGGGCCCATTTACTTTGCTGTAAATTCAACTGGGCATAACGGGTCTGCAGATCGGCCTGGCGGACAGAGATATTATGGATAAACGCATAGTCTACGCATTGTTTGAGGTCCCAGGCCTGCTGGGCACTTGCATCTGCATAAATAGCCAGGCTGAAAAAAATAAAGCCTACTCTCCGGTTCATCCTGCAAAAATAGCTGAAACAGGAAAGTTGTCAGCTGATTATTGATCGCTTTATTAATGTCAGGAATTGATCTTCGTCATTTGATGTTTTCTGTAAAAGACAAAATAGATACCCAGGAAGAATAAGAGAAGGCCTGTCCCGATGAGGGCAGGAATGGATTTTTTAATGATGACACCGATCAGCAGCATGAAATAACTGAAGACGAAGAAAGCGGCCAGCAACGGCGTGTAACGGTTCCATTTTCCCGTGATCATTTCTTCATTCTTTCTTTTACGCCGCAAAATGAAAAGCGTAAATGCAGAAGTGCTCATGCCGATACAATCCAGGAACATGGAAAAGGTCAGGATATTATCCACCCCTTTCCCGATAAAGGTGACGGCAACGGTCACGATTGAAAAAACTGCCAGGGCCGGCACAAGGGCCCCGGTCTTTGGATGTTCAAATGAAAAGAGTTTGGGAAAAACCTTATCCCGGCTCATCGCAAACATCACCCGGGGGTTGCTCATCAGGATGATATTCACATAGGCCATCACGGAAAGGAACATGAGCGCATCAAAGACCTTTCCCCCGTTCTTGCCGAACCATGCTTCGCAAAGCAGTGCGCCGATAGCGGTGGCATTCTTCATTTTATCATACCCGATCACCTGTACATAGGCATAATTGATCAGCAGGTACAAGATGATGACAGTCAGCATCCCGATCATGATCCCTTTGGGAATGATCGGAGGTTTTTTTACCTCACCCCCGAAATTCATGGTCTGCTGGTAGCCGCCATATGAAAAACAAACGGGTATCATGGATATGATAAAAAGCACCAGGGCGCTTTTATCATTCAAGGTATAGAGCGGATCATCTTTTGCATAGCCGTGGGGAGCAATGGTCCGCCCTTTCAGCACACTGGCGATCAGCAGCACGATCAGCGCGGCTTTGAGAATGATCAGGAAATTCTGCGTGCGGCTGCTCGTTTTCAAGCCAAACAGGTTCACGACAAAAAAAACGGCGACCGCGGAACCCGCGACGATGACATTAAAAGTATTATCGGCCGGTCTTCCGTAGAGCAGGTCACTGATATAATCCGAACCGATCAGGGCTACTACTCCGAGCGAAGCAGCATTGCTGATCAGGATGATGGCATTCACGGCAAAACCGATGGAAGGATGATAACTCTCGGCAAATATTTTGTAATACCCGCCAACCACCGGAAGGCGTAACCCGATCTCCGCATAGGTCAGCGCTCCGCATATTGCAATGAATCCGCCCACAAACCAGGCCAGGAAAAAAATATTTGTATTGCCGGACGTGGCAGCCACCGAAGCGGGCGTCTTGAAAATACCCATCCCGATCACCAGGCTTATCACAATGAGACTGAGGTCAAACAGGCTTAATTTATTTTTTGCGCTCACGGGCTGAAGATAATAAAATAGGCTCTATCTTTGTGATACTAACCTATTTCCAATACCATGAAAAAGAAAATATTCTTTTGCTGCTGCATTTCTATTGTATGTACTTTCCATGCACCGGCACAGACAGGCCTTTCCGATTCTTCCGTTATTTTATCAGATGTCACACTTAATGCTTTTCTCCAGCACAGGAAACTGAAGGAAGCGAATGCCCTTGTCAATTATATCAGCCCGGCGCAACTGAACCGTTTTAACAACACTTCTGTTTTACCGGCCCTGAACCTCACATCGGGTGTAAGAATGGAAGAACGTTCACCGGCCAGCTACCGGATGAACATACGGGGCAGCACCCTTCGCTCACCCTTCGGTGTAAGGAATGTGAAAATTTACTGGAATGACCTGCCCCTCACTGACCCGGGGGGAAATACCTACCTGAACCAGTTATCTTTTTATGATTTTAATTCTATCGAGATCATCAAGGGCCCGGGCAGCAGTTTATACGGTACCGGCAGCGGCGGGGTGATACTGATCAACAGCCTTTCACAGGAATGGAAAAAGGGAGAAGACATCTCATTTATCTATGGATCCTATGGTTTAAAGAACCTGAATGCGCAGGTCCGTCTCGGCAGTGATGAACACCGCAATTATATCAACTTCACGCACCAGGTATACGATGGCTACCGCTATCATTCAGCTATGCGCCGTGACCTGGTCAGCTGGCAGACCATGATCAGGTGCAATGACCGGCAGGAACTGAAGATCTCTGCGCTGTATGGCGACCTGTATTATCAAACGCCCGGGGGGCTCACACAAACTGAATACAATACAAACCCAAGACTGGCACGTCCAAAATCCGGTACCCTTCCCAGTGCGGACACGGCAAGGGCAGCGATTTATCAAAAAACCTTCCTCGCAGGGCTCAGTAATACATTTTACCTGAATCATAACTGGCAAAATAATACGGTCCTGTACGGTGCCTTTACTTATTTTCAAAATCCTACATTCAGGGCCTATGAAAAAAGGACCGAACCGCATTTCGGAGGCCGCAGCACTTTTCAATGGACACATGGTCTTCATTCCGGGGAATTACAATGGCTGAGCGGGATGGAAGCACAAAAAGGGTTTTTCAATACTTCCACCTTTGCCAACCTCAGCGGGAATCCCGGGGCAGTACAGACCAATGACGACCTGAACAACTGGACCTGGTTTGTTTTTACGCAGGCCAACCTGCACCTGAACAAGGACTGGAATATCACAGGTGGTATCAGTTTGAACAATTCATCCATCACGATCACCCGTTTATCGGTTGCGAATTTCAAACCGGTGAAAAGAACTTATAACAGCCAGTGGACGCCACGCCTGGCGGTATCAAAAAGGATCATCAAACAGGTATGGCTGTATGCCGGTCTCTCAAAAGGCTTTTCCCCTCCCACTTCTGCGGAATTATTGCCGGGAACCGTTACCATCAATACCACCCTGCAGCCGGAAGAAGGCATGAACTATGAAGCCGGTATTAAAAGCAGCTGGCTGAATGGCAGGTTATATGCCGAACTGAGCGGATTCACCTATCGTCTCAATAATGCCATCGTATCCAGGAAGGATTCCACCAATGCTGTCTATTATGTGAATGCAGGCAACACTTCCCAGAAAGGAGTGGAAATGCAATCCTATTATGACCTGCTCTCCCGCCCTCATCATTTTATTTCAGGAGCCAGGCTGCAATTCAGTTATACGCATTATGATTTTCATTATTCCAGCTTCAAACAGAGTACTACGGATTTTTCGGGCAAGAGATTGCCGAGTGTTGCCCCCAATACCGTGGCATTGGCCGGTGATATTATGCTGAAAAACAAGCTCTATGCAACCCTGACCTGGTTCTACAGCGACCACCTGCCCCTGAATGATGCCAATACATTCTTTGCTTCATCTTACCAGTTATTGGGTGCGAAGATCGGCTGGAAAAAACAGCTGAGCACAAAGGTTGGCATACACATTTTTGCCGGTGCCGATAATCTCTTCAACGTGACATACAGCCTGGGCAATGATATCAATGCCTCCGGCGACCGGTATTTCAATGCTGCTGCAGGAAGAAATTATTTTGCAGGACTGGCTTTGCAATTGCGCTAGGACCCCGCAAACCGTATCACTTCCTCTGCGGGAACAGGTTCGTAACTTATGACGGATAGTTCCGGCTGTATTTTTATTGTAAATGTTTCTGTAGCCTTATTATCTTTTGCAAGTACAAGCCATTCGCCAAAACTTTCAACCAGGATAAAAGCGCCGGTAAGATAGATGATAGCTACCTTGTGTAAGGCCGGATCGGTAACCGACGATTCCAGCAGCCTGAATTCAGGTACTTCAAATGGAATATTCATTCTCCCTGCCGTATCTGCCAGGCCCGGAATGCGCTGTCCCAGGGCTTCGATATGATGCAGAACACTGAAGCTGCATTTATAATGCAATGAATGGGCCCGGCCATCTGCTGCTACGATTTCACTGAATTTATTTCTTTGATTACCGGGATTATAGGCTTGTACCTTCAGCAGGAATTCAGCGTAGCTGTCACGGAAAACCTTTTTCTCAAATTCACCTGCGGAAGAATTGTCAATGACCTGGCGGAACGCCAGTTTGATGATCGCTTTTGCCATAGAAGGAATTATAAGGCAAGACCGATGGTATAATTGCCGCTGTAGCCTGCGGCAATACTGCCGGTAAGCGCAACGGTTTCATTCGCCATATCAGCTGCCGAGTTATTGAAGATACCGTCAGCAGCGGTACGGGTGGTATTAACGCCGTGTGCTGCATAAAGGGTCGACACATGCACGGTATCACTGATAGATTCAGGAAAAGTGATCTGTGTTGTTTTCTTCAAAACATTGTTCACATACACTTCGATATGGATATGGGTAGCCCGTCCCTGGTACCAGCCTGGATAGATCGTAGTGAAAACAGTTTTTCCGCTTGTATCCGTCAACTGGTAACCCCGCAGCCATGTTTGTCCGCCATAACTCTGGGTGCCCAGGGCGCCGCCGGTCTGGTTGTTGTATCCGCTATAATATCCATCCTTATTGCAATGCCAGATATCCACCCTTGCATTCGCCACCGCCGCACAATTATTATTCGTGTTCACAGCAGTGAAATTCAGTGTAAGCGATACGCCGGTCTGGCCACCGGTGACATCCGACCTGTTTAGTGGATTGGTGATCTCGCCTCCTACATAGGGATAAGGTCCTTCTACTTCTTCGGGACTCGTAGTGCAGGCGCCGGTTCCGGAACCTGAGCCTCCGGAACTGCTTTTCTTGCAGGCTTCCAGTATAAGGGGTACCGAGGTGGCTCCGAGAATAATATTTCGCAGGAACTTTTTTCTGGTTTGTTCCATGATAGTTGTTTTATCACTTTAAAAATAAATAGAATCCCGGCTTGGATCAGAGTTTAGGACAATTCAGCCTGTTCTTATAACCGGGGCGGTAGACAATACCGATACTGGTGATGTAGTAATAATCCCTTTTGGTTGGGTCAGCGGCCTTGCTGAACCCGTCAACATAATCATAAAATGTAAATCGTAAAATCGACTCAGCGGTCAGGAACAGGGTATTGCTGATTCGGTATCGGAGCCCGGCTCCCACCGGTATCACCGGCAATATGCGGCGTAATCGCTGTAAACTGTCCTGTAATAAACCGTCCAGGACCGGGGAGTGGGCTCCGAAATAAGCGTAATTGATACGGCTCCAGTCTCTTTTGATATGGATAAATGCCAGTCCCGCTCCTGCCATAAAATAAGTGGAGAACCTGGAATCGATACGGCGGCGGTTGTCATGATTCCAGACCAGCAATTCATCGAGTTCTTTTAAAGGGGACCTGAAATTGAAATTGCGTTCCCTGCGGTAAGCGGGATTAGCATAGATGGATTCATCGCCCCTAAGGCTGCTAAGGGTGAAGCTGGTACGCAGGCTCAGTGAATAATTAAGTAATTTATTGACATAAACATTCAATGCTGGTTTGGCTGTTTCAACAGCTCCCAGTTTATGCGGGGTCAGGTCTCCCTGGTAAACCGAAAGGCCTGCATTCAGTCCCCATTCAAAATTGCCATTTTTGAATTGCCCGCGGGATACAATGATCTGCAAGAGGGCAATAAAACTTACTATCGCTTTTTGATAAAATGGTCTCATCCTCGATCTTCGTTTTAATCATTCATTACGCCAGGAAGAGACAGCTTTGGAGTGTGGTCTGATCAAAACGCAGATGGCTCCCTTATCGTATTTTTAAAATGTTAAAAACGGTATCCGTTTTTTATGAAGGAGTTCCTGTTGAAAAAATATATTTCCCTGTTCACCGCCCGCCCTTAGATTTGCATCGGTTTGGTATCCGCCATAGGCGGATGAAAAGGGAAGTCAGTGAAAAGCTGACGCTATACCCGTAGCTGTAAAGCCGGTAAGTGGGAAAAAGGAAATGGCAAGAAGGTTAACCTACTCGCCATTTACCATTTACTACTTACGATCTTGAATCTGCAAACCACTGTCCGCCACGGACGGGAAGGTGTTCAAACAGGCTAAGCCAGAAGACCTGCCATACCACTAACAATTATTCATTGCTTTCGGGTGAAAGGCAGGGAATATAACGGCCCGGGCTTTTATATTTCTATTCTTTTTCTGGAAGCAGTCATCAAAAAAATTTTTATCATGAAAAAATTTTTGTTTGTGATGGCTGTTGTTCTTATCAGCAAGATCCTGCAAGCGCAGGATTCTACCATCAAAACCTTGAATGAGTTTATTGTCTCTGCGCAAAAGAAGGATCAAAAGCAGTCGGAGACCGGTAAGGTCGTCACAGTCATCAGCCGGGAGCAGATCCGGAAAGCCAATGGCCGCACACTTAGTGAGCTGCTCAGCGGCATCGCCGGGATTAGTGTTAATGGTTCAAACAATAACGCTGGTACCAATCAAACGGTGAACATTCGGGGAGCCTCTGCCGGGAATGCCCTGGTCCTGGTCAATGGCATTCCACTCAATGACCCTTCGGTCATCACCAATTATTTTGACTTGAATTTCATTGACCTGAGCCAGGTGGAAAGGATCGAGATCCTCAAAGGGGGGCAATCGACACTTTATGGCTCAGATGCCGTGGCGGGAGTGATCAATATCATTTTAAAGAAAGCTGCATTTGAACAAAGAGATACTCAGCTCACAGCTAAATTCTCTGCTGGCAGTTATGGCACTTTTCAGCAATCTGCCGGTATCACAGCCGTGCCGGGGAAGACAGAATGTGTTTTCAATTATTCCCATACCGGCAGTAAAGGGTTTTCCAGCGCTTATGATAAGAACAATACTGGTTCATTTGATAAAGATGGTTTTGATGAACATAATATGTACATCAGTATTGGAAGAACTTTATTTAAAAGAATCAGGTTGAACCTGAACGGCCGGTATAATTATTATAAAGCCGGCCTGGATGAAGGCGCTTATACGGATGATAAGGATTATACGGCAAAAAATACGAACCGCCAGGCAGGGGCAAGCCTAGAATATGATAAAAATGGAACCCGTTTGCACCTCAATTACCAGTATAACCGTAATGAAAGGAATTATCTCGATGATTCTACTGACAGAAGCAATCCCTATGCTTATTTCAGCAGGAGCGGTTATACCGGCGACGGGCATTTTGTCGAAGCTTATTTGAATAAAAGCTTTTCATTTGGCGAATTGCTGGCTGGTATGGACTATAGGAGCGCTCATACCAGGCAATCTTATTATTCGATCGGTTCTTTTGGTCCTTATTCCCAACCTGATCTCATAGCGAATGCGAACCAGGTCAGCGCTTATGCTTCGGTTATTTTTAAATTGCATTCGGACTTTCACTTAGAGACGGGCGGGCGATGGAACCGACATTCGGTGTATGGCAATAATTTCAGTTTTACCCTCAATCCTTTTTACCTGGAAAAGAATAAGTTCAAAATTTTTGGTAACTTATATTCCGCCTTCAAAATACCGACGCTTTACCAGTTGTATGATCCGGCAGCGGGCAATAGGGATTTGAAGCCTGAACAAAGTATCGTAGCAGAAGCAGGGTTTGATATTTTATCACTAAAAAATTTCAGCGGGCGGCTAACGGGTTTTTACAGGCATGCGAAGGATGTCATTCTCTATACTTATTACCCGGCTACCTTTACTTCAAAATATATCAATGCCTCTTCGCAGAACCAGCAGGGACTGGAAGCGGAAATTTATTACAGGAAAAATAAGTTTACGGCTTCAGCCAATTATACTTTTGTCACTGGTAAAACCTCTTCAGCTTTCGACGGCACCGGCGCACCCATTGGCAAGGACAGTTCCTATAACAATCTTTATCATATTCCCAGGAACAGCCTGAACCTTTTGGTGGGTGTGCAGGCAAGTGTTAAGTTTTATGCCAGTGCCCACTTGCATGCAGTCGGCAAAAGAAGCGAATACGTTTACGGCGCTCCGCCCACCACCCTCTCCGCCTATGCAACCCTCGACCTGGATGCTGATTATACGTTAAGCAAAAAAATCAAGGCTTTTATCAGCCTGCGGAACATTTTTAACGTGCACTATTTTGATATTGCGGGGTACAATTCAAAAAGATTCAATTTCACTGCGGGTGCAAATTTTGATCTTTGGGTCAGTAAGCGGAACAATAAAATTATGAACTGATGCATACTTTTGTAAAAACGGAACCATGCAATTCGAACTCCAGGAATTCCTGACCCTCACATTCACCCTGTTCGCCGTGATCGATGTGGTGGGTTCGATCCCGATGCTCATCTCGATCAAACAAAAAACGGGAGGTGTCAATGCATGGAAAGTGACCCTGATCTCCGGGGGATTGATGGTATTGTTCTTTTTCATCGGCAAGCCCTTTTTGAATTTACTGGGTGTCGATATTCATTCTTTTGCCGTGGCCGGTTCCATCGTCATTTTTATCCTGGGACTTGAAATGGTGCTCGGTATAGAATTTTTCAAGCCGGAAAAAGAGGCTGCTTCGGGGACCGTAGTTCCCATCGCCTTTCCCCTGATCGCCGGCAGTGGTACACTAACCACCATCATGTCGCTCAAAGCCACTTTTGAAAGGACCGATAAGAATGAGTATATGATTCTGCTGGCCATCCTCATCAATCTCATTATTATCTACCTGGTGCTCCGTTCCCTCAACATGATCGAAAAGGTATTGGGCAAGGCTGGTTTGCTGGCTGTAAGAAAATTTTTCGGTGTAATTTTGCTCGCCATTGCGGTGAAAGTGTTTGCGACCAA
>CAZZDQ010000028.1:0-13830 GCA_964652845.1 uncultured Chitinophaga sp. | reverse complement strand
CTGGCCTCGTAGTCCCGACGCAGCAGGCTGGTCGGGATGCCGACCGCAAGCGTCGGCATACAATGCCAGCCCGAACGTACCGTTCGGTACGGACGGGATAGTACGCAGCCTAACAATGTTTGCAGCGTTCTTTTGAATCTGGCCTCGTAGTACAATGGATAGTACGCAAGTCTCCGGAACTTGATATTCCAGTTCGATTCTGGACGAGGCTACTTTATAACTGTCCGAAATATGGAAGTGGCTCAGTAATGTCCAAGCTACTCATTATTTTTCTCATTCCTTCAGTGCAGTAATGCTATCTAAAAGTGTTGTAAAATCTTTGTAAGAGGAGGAGTCCCGATACATATAGGGGCACCGATATATTAATGCTTTCAATTTATATCTGTCAAACATTTCAATTGCAACACTCTCGCCATCAACACATCCATAATGCCCGCTTCCCTTTAACTCGTAATGAAACGGTATTTTCCAGAACGAGAGCACATCAATTGCTTTATAGTAGTTTTTCCAATTACCGATAGATGGTCTTAAGTCGAATGTATGTGAACTATCAATTGTTTCTACTTGTCCATGGGGGGGATAATAGTCTGTTCGGGTTGCTGTTGAACTATCATTTTTGTAGTGAATCACCCAAACAGAACTTGGTGAGTAAATAGATGCTTGTAACCAAACTCTAATCTCTAAACTGTCACTAGAGTTTTCAATGTCCGACAATCCTAGCTTATTGCCTAGGATTTTCCTAGAAATGAACGCATCGAATTCTTGTTTTGCTTGCCAGCCAGCGGAAGTATCTGGCAGTAATTTATGGATCGTGGAAGTATTTTTTAAATCTGATTCAGGTATCTTAAATCTGCAACAGAAAAAAAGTGTGGTCAAGAAAAAAATTGTGGGGATTCTTTTAATCATAGCATAGCTGTCAACGACAAGGGCTTTGGGTTGCGCCGTCCAGTCAAGTTAAGGAAAATTGGCAGTCCGATTGGGTAAATTTATTGTGAAAGCCATAAGACTCGTCAGAAGCCATAGCTGGCAAGCCTTTTATTACCCTCAATCTTTATTTTTCTAGTCTTAAGATTTGTTTTGATAAATGGTATATTATTAGCGAGTACACTGTCTCTCTAAGATTGTTTGACAGTTTCTACGAAATATCATAATGTTCTTCTGAAATCCTTCAACAGTGACAAAGTCCTTATTAAAAGATAGCACTTTATAATGAGTCCCTCGCGCAATTAACAACGTATCCCCTTTTACTGACCAGTTTGGAGAAACGATGATATCAATATCCTCAAAGCGATATACTGAGTCTGTTCTTTTTTTATTGTAGAAATTGTAATAGTAAAAAAAACATTGTCCGTTTGGAAGAAATTTATAGCAAGAGTTAATTCCGCCTATCACATCACATTCATCTGTGACGTCCCAAAAGCAGTTGCTTTTTAATGCATCAGCCACGTGTAAGCTTTTTGAATCCATGCATGAAATCAAAATCATCGTTATAGATACCAACAGCGGTCTAATCATGTAAAAGAAGATGGCTGAGATGGCAAATTCCATAATTGCGCCTAAGATAAAAAATGATATTTGTCATTTGTTTCAAGGAAGAGGTGTGGTTAGAAATAACCTGGATAAACTAAAGCTTTTGTGCCTGCCTATCGACAGGTAGGTTGGTGCTAGGACAATAAGTTCAATTGCAAGATAAAAGGGTCCCGAGCTTAAAAATTTTGAATATTTTGCAAATCGGTCAAATATTAATTCGATCCAAGGCTACACGGGACTACATCGCTTTCCGAATTTCATCTTGCCTCAACAAAGAAGCATTCCCTTTACTCATTTCATTTGAGCATAGCTGATATCAAAGAAAGATAACCGGAATTTTATCTGGAAAACTTTTAAAAGAAACGAATAGTTCTGCAAAAGAATTTTCTTTACCTTTCTCAAAAATAAAACTATGGCCACAGAAAAACTCGCCCTCTCCGAACGGAAAGCCAGTACCTTCCTGAAATTTCCATGGGGTTTATCTGCCATCATTATTATTCTTGTTCTCAATGTCACACTCAGTGACAGCTGGTTCGGGAAAAACTGGAGCTGGATCGCCCTGGTACTGATCATCCCCGCCGCCATTTTCGAGAATTTCAAGATCGGCTATACCACTATGCAGATCATGTTCCTGAAAGTGCTGTATTCCCTTCTCTCTTTCTTACTGGTCGGTATGGCCTTCGGGGCGGCCCTGGCCGGCTGGCAGATCGAAAGATTTCAGAAAGTGGAAGGCATCCAGCGCATCAAACTGCCATGGTACGTTCTTTTGGCGTTGGGTATCATGCTGCTGATCGATATAGCCCAGTTATTCAGTACGCTGAAAGCTGTGAAACGATCCTTCATGCAATTCGACCCCGATCAGTAGAATGATCTTATAATTCAGTATTAAGGATGCTGCACTCATCCAGGAGTTTTTGAAGGGCCCTGGTGATCTCCGCGCTGTTCAATCCTTCCAGGTGACGGATATGATGCAGGTCCGTTCCGGCAATATCATAATATTTCTTCCTGATGAGGTAATGGGTCAGCTCCTGCACGATCTTCCCGTAGGCTTTCCCCAATGACAGGATATTCAGCTGGAACAGGCAGCCCATATATTTCAATTCATCAAAAAAATCCCGGCTGCGGTCCAGGTAAGCATACCGCTCAGGATGGGCAATAACGGGGAGATAACCCTGCATCTGCATCTCGAAAAGGATATCTTTTAAACTCAAAGGCGGACGGGCCATTGAAAACTCCACCAGTACTTTATTCCCGCTGAGTGTCAGCAGGGGCTCTTTTTTTTTCAAAAGGCCCATCACATGATCATCCAGGAAATACTCGGCAGCCACATGTAATTCAACAGGCAGGTTTTGTTTTGACACGGTTTCCTGCAGGTCATTAAAACCGGATACTATCTTTTCTTTTGTATTCTTATAAATATCCCAGAGCACATGCGGGGTGGTAATAAGTTTTTGATATCCCAGGCTGATCATGCCCCGTATAAGTTGCAAAGCGGTTTCCATATCGGGAGCCCCGTCATCAATCCCGGGGATCAGGTGGGAATGCATGTCCGTATGCAGGGTCCGGAATACGGATGTATCGGCAACCGGTTTTGTTTTGGAGAAAAGTCTGAGCATGGATCAAAAATCAAATTTACTTAATTCAACCTGATATGAGGCGCCCGGTCAGCGTACAGGAGTGAAAGCGATGGAATTCAGAAACCCCTTTTCGGCAGGGAAGGAAATATCCTGAATACCAGTTTGCTCTTTGGGAAAAAAACATACCAGGCAGTAAGGAAGAGGATCATGAAATCGGTAAATAAATTCCGATGCTGCTGGTACCAGACCTCCAATGCACCCTTATATGGTAAGATGACCGTACGGTAACATTCATGCGGAGGTAAATTGCTTTTCGTAAGGATCAGTTCCTCGTCGCGGAAAACGATGGAACCGATGCCTGTCAGGCCCGGCTTCACATTATATACTTTGCTTTTCAGTTCATCTGAATAACGGTCGAATCCGACCTTCATCAGGGGACGGGGGCCAACAAAGGACATATCACCCGTAAGAATATTGATCAGCTGCGGGAGTTCATTGATCTTGCTCTGGCGAAGAAAACGGCCCACGGGTGTGATACGGGGATCGCCCCGCATGGTTACATCCCCATGCCCCATATTCGGGCTGTTCTTCACCATGGTGGCAAATTTCCAGATACGGAAAATATGGTTATGATAGCCTACCCTGCCCTGCCGGAAAAACACCTCATGCTCCCCGGTGAGCAGCAATAAAATGATGACCGGAATGAACAGGGGCAGTAAAATGATCAGCGCCAGGAGCGAAAAGACGATATCAAAAAACCGCTTGATGAGTTTATACATGGCCTCCTCCTGTCTTCCTCCGGGAGTGAAGGGATATTTTAATAGTATGCTGCATCAGCCGATGGCTTCTTTAATGGCATCTGCTACGATCTGCATGTCCTCATCCGTGATATTGGTGGAACAGGGAATACTGAGACAAGTATGATAAATGTAATCCGCACGGTCCTGCTGATGAATATAGATGCAATCCTTATACATCGGCAGTTTGTTCATCGGCATCCAGAAGCGGCGGCTGAGGATATTACGGGCATTCAGATGGTCCAGCAGTTGCTTTTGTTTATCCGTCTGGATCGTGAACAGCCATCCATTTGTCTTTACCTGCGGGAGTTCTTTCTGAAAACGGATATCGGCTACACCCGTTAAGGCATTTTTATAAAAGGCGACGCATTCCTGTTTTCTTTTCATGAACCCGGGCAGCAATTCCATCTGCGCCACCCCAATGGCAGCCAGTACATTCACCAGCCGGTAATTATAAGCCACTTCATCATGATAGTATTCATCGGGTCTTGCCTTGGCTGTAGTGGTGATATGTTTTGCTTTTTTAGCAAGCATTTCATCATCCGTTACAATGACGCCTCCCCCGCCAGTTGAAATGATCTTATTGCCATTGAAACTGAAACAACCCATGGGACTAAAAGTGCCAGCACTTTTCCCGCTATACTTCGTGCCCAGCGCTTCGGTTGAATCTTCCACGATGGTGAGCGGGTATTTTTTTATGATGGATAAAAACCGGTCCATATCGCACATATTGCCCAGTATATGTACCGGCATAATGGCGCTGATACGGCGGCCGTCCTTTATATATATCAGTTCCCCGTTCTTTTCATCCGTTTCATTCTCCAAAAATTCCTCCAGCAGGTCCAGGTCCATCTGCCAGAGATCGGGATCAGCATCGATGAGCAGGGGGTCAGCGCCCAGGTATTTGATTGAATTGGCGGAAGCAACAAAGGTCAGGTTGGGTAAGATCACATAATCATCCTGCTTCACGCCACTCAGCAACAAAGCGATATGAAGTGCAGCGGTGCCGTTCACCGCGGCCACACCGTATGCTGCGCCCACAAAATCCGCGACCATCTTTTCAAAACGGGTCACATATTCACCCACCGAGGAGATCCAGCCTGTGTCAAGGCAATCCTTGACATATTTCCATTCATTGCCGGCAATGTTGGGTATGCTCAGCGGTATCAGTTTTGTATTACTCATAGACCAGTTTTCCTTTTTCCAGGTATTGGTTATACCATTCCACCGTTCTTTTCAGCCCTTCCTTCCAAGTGATCCCGGGTTCATACCCCAATATTCTTTTTGCCTTTGAAATATCCGGGCAGCGGCGGGATACAGAGCCCGGGTAGGTAGGTGCATTTACGTATTCGCCTTTATAATGCAGGAGCTCACCGGTATGCCGGATCAGTTCATCAATGGTTATTTCTTCCTCCGTACCGATATGAAAGATCTCGCCATTGGTGCCGGGCCGCTCCATGGCCAGCACTGTTCCCTTCACTGCATCATCAATAAAGCAAAATGCCCGGGTCTGGTCATGGCCATATATCTTAAAAGGGTTTTCATGGTCCCGAAAACGAACCACCAGGTGCGGGATCACATGCTTGAATCCCATCCGCGGTCCGTACACATTGTGATAACGGATGATGGTGGTTTCAAAACCCAGGATACGGGCATAATTCAGGAAACCCGATTCGCCCAGCATTTTAGTGACCGCATAGGTAAACCGGGGATGGCTAATATCCGTGATGCTGAGCGGAACCTCTTCCGGTGTCGGCACCTTATAATGAAATGCTTCAATGGTACCGGCATAACATTCACTGGTAGAAGTGAACAGGACCTTGCCGATCTGTGAACGGCGGATCCACTCCAGTGTATGTAATATCAAAGCCGTATTGATACGGATGATCTCATGCGGGATGCTGTTGGCATTGTCAACGCCCACCACCGAAGCCAGCATATAGACCTGGTCATATTGTTTTTCCAGCCGGTCAAATGCGGAAGGATCGGTATAATCACCGGGAATAACCTTGATATGATGTTTTTGAACCAGTTGTTTAAAATCATCATCCTCTTTTCCACGCGTGAAATTATCGGCAATCGTGAGTTCATGATCCCTGTTCCCCGAAAGGTATTTTGCAATGTTGAGTCCGATAAATCCGGCGCCACCTAAAAGCAATACTTTTTTTTTCATGAATGAGTTGCGTTTCTAAAGATCCCCCCTCCCGATCACTTTCACAGTATGTTTTGTTTTCAGCTTTTTTATTTCATCATTGGTTAACACGCCGATGGTATCATAAAAGAAGAGCTTCTTTTTTGACAGGATGCGATCGACCAGGTTTTCATTGTTACGGTATTCCTTGTGCCCCGTTGTGATGGCAATGATATCGTAATCATCCTTCAGTAAGGCATCCAGGTCGGGGCTCACCCATGTGTCTTCTTCTTCCCAGTACTTTACATGCGGATCGTGCAGGCTGACCGAACAACCTTCTGCTTCCATCTGGTCATAGAGCCCTTCCACCGGGGTATAACGGGTATCTCCTACATCATTCAGGTAACTGACACCCAGCAGGAGCACTTTTTTCCCTTCCAGTGAATCCTTGTACTGTGATTTCAGGTATTCGAATGCATAGAAGGGCATTTTATCATTGATGTGCACCCCTTTTTCACTTTGATGCAATTTTTCCTCACTGCCAAAAAAATTCATCCTGGCCCAGCTGGCGAGCAAAGGGTCTTTTGTAAGGCAATACCCGCCTACGCCCAACCCGGGCAACATGATATTTTTATGTGTGGGCCGCATGCGGATGGCATTCACCACTTCATAGATATCCACACCTGCTTCTTCCGCAAAGCGGCTCCATTCCACCATAAAGGCAATATTCATGGCGCGAAAAGAATTCTCCAGCACCTTAGCCATCTCCGTGGCATTCGTATTCCCCAGCCGGGTCAATGGAAATTCATCGGTCCGGATTACTGTTCGCAGGAATCCCTCAACGGCATCGGCGCTTTTTTCATCCGTACCTGCAAACACCCTGTAAAAATTCTGGATAGAATCAACATATTTGGGACCCGGCATCACCCGCTCATATGAATGGCCCACTTTTAGTTTGCCTGCAGACAATCCTCTTTTTTGTAAACTCTCTTCCAGTACAGGACGCACCAGTTTCTGTGATGTGCCGGGTGGGACGGTTGTTTCCACAAGGACGAGCACATCTTCCTTACACTGTTGCCCGATACTTTCAATGGCTTTCCGGAATGGGACCAGGTCAACGCTGTATTCTTCCAGGTCCATTTTTGATGTGGAATGTTTCTTCACGTCCAGGTTGATGTCTACGATCACCACATCTGCCCGGCTGAATGCATAATTGTCATAAGTGGCATAAAAATTTTTCTTCCGCAGCGCATTTTTATAATACTGTTCGATCTTCGGGTCGCTGGCAATGACGGGGAAGACGCCCTCGTTGATGGACCGTATCTTCCAGTATGAGGATTCGTTGGGCAGGTCGATACCGATCACTGCATATTCTTCCGTCAGGGCATTGGCCACCACCAGGGCCATCACCGATCCGACAAAACCCAGCCCCTGCACCACCACTACTTTTTTTCCGGGATGGAGGGCGATAAAATCATCAATGCCCTTACGATCATCTGCAGCAGCAGGTATTTCATATTCTTTCCCTGTGACAGGACTTTTGGATACAATATGTTTGGAAGCGGCGATCATTTCATTCGGCCTGTAATTTAAAAATATGTTTGCCGATCCTGGTAAAGGCCCATGGCGTTTTATACGTCGTGGCCTTTATCCGTAAAGCGATCTCTTTTTCGCTCATATCGGGTGTGATGGTACAAAGTTCATCCAATTGTTTTCTTGTAAACGGTTTTCTTTTCCACGTTTCATTCGTATGGGGAAATGGTTCCCCTTTCAGTACGCCATTCATGATCTCATAAAACATCTCTTCGATCAGACGGTAACATTGTTGCGTGATGGCATAAACCGTATCTGTTTCCCTGATGGGAAATCTTTTCACAGTAAGGATCTTTCCTGAATCAACCGAAGCATTCATATAATGACAGGTCACACCGTATTCTTTTGCTCCTTCATACACCGCGAAATTGGTGCAGCCGGTTCCAGGGAATTCAGGGCTGCCCGGGTGAAAATTAATAGCTGCCATCTTTACCTGTTTCAACAGGGAAGCAGGATAGATCCAGGAAGAAATAAAAGAGATCAACAGGTCGCCTTTCCAGTTCAATACTTCCTGGGGCAAAGGGTCCTTCCGGCTGCCTGAAAAAACCGTTGCGTAAGTGAAATGCTTTTTCACAAATTCCTCCGCCCGCTGTGCATAGGCATTGTCTTTCTTGCGGAGAAAAAGGATATGGATATCTTTCTGCTGGATGGCTAAATATAATTTTTGCGATTGCAAATTTATTAAGTTTTCATCGCCGGTCTTCATTATCTGTCATCTTTCTGTCCATCTATAAAAAAACCTGCCGTCAGCGGGCAGGTTTTATGAATATTGTTTGAAAGAATTATGCTGCGATCAGCTTGCGTGCAGGCTTTTTCACCAGCGGTCGGGCCGGGTTGCCGATAATAGTAGCACCGTCCGGCACATCCTTGATCACAACGGTTCCTGCCCCGATCGTTACATTGTTACCGATAACAATGCCCTGCCTGATGACGGCATTGGCGCCGATGAATGTATGGTGGCCTACTATTACATTGCCGCAGAGGACAGCGTTGGGAGCGATATGACAATAATCACCGATGATGCATTCATGATCGATACTGCTGCAGGTATTGCAGATCACGCCGCGCCCGAGTTGTACCAGGGGGTTGATGGTCGCATTGGCAGCGATCATGATCCCGTCGCTCATTTTTACAGAACCGGAAACGACAGCGCTCGGATGAATCGCATTGATGGGTTTGCCCAGTTCACCGTTCAACCCGTTCACAATCTTTTCACGGATCGCGTTATGGCCCACTGATGCGAAATAATCAAACTTCTTCAGTTTATTCACCACTTCGGATTCTTTCCCCAGGTATTGAAGGTGATAAGGATTGAATTCTTTTTCTTCCTGGTCGCAATAAGCAGTCACCAGGCGACCGGCGCTCAGCAGGATGTCAATGATCACATAGGAATGGCCCGAATAACCAATAATGGCCACCGGTTTTTTCAGTTTGGATTTCATCGATCTGGATTGGCTATAAAAATAAAAACAGGACTCCCGTATTGCAAGCCCGAAAGCGCCCATTACCCCTTTTTGAGGACATCTACTGAAGTCTTTATAGTAAATTTTCTATCCCAAAAAAATATGGATCCCAGGCATACTGGGCTTCAGGCAGTTATAAAATAAAAAACCCCGCAGTTAGCGGGGAAGATCAATAAAAAACGTGAAGTTTTATTTCCGGGCTACGCTTGTGATACCTCCCTGCATGGGAACCAGTTCAAGTGATTTGATGTGCAGTCCTTCATGCAGGCGGCGTATATCGGCTTCATTATAATGATAGACTGGGCAGGTATAACGGTACCGGCGAAGGGTCATGCGCAGTCCGTTCAATGGCCATGAGAGTACCATAGCCTTATTGGTTACGGCATCCATTTTCTGCAAAAATGTTTTCATATCCTTCACATAATCCGTTACGCCGGCAGCCACTGAAACATCATAAGTTTCTGTACCGAAATCATATGTAAAAAAATCTCCTGTTACAAACCTGCAACGATCGCTCAACCCTTCCCTTTCGGCATTTTTACTTGCATAATTCACCATCGTTTCAGCAAAATCAATGCCCAGTAAGAATTTTGCCCGGGAATTCTTGAGCCAGGTCACGCTGTTGACACCCGGACCGGACCCGATATCCAGTACCGTACACTCACCGAATTCCTTAATGGTATTCAGGGCCACTGCAGTCCTGGTATAGACGGCCTTCCTGAACATCTTATCAAACCAGGAAGGTTGCTTGTAATAATTGGCAAAAAGTTCGCTACGAACGTCCCAGTATTGCTGGGCCGTGTGAACGGTCTTTGACATAGTTGGCTTTTGTTAAACAGGTTACGAATTCATACTTTTTTAAAAGTGCAAGCAATTTACTCCGGATCGAACTCCTGAATAAATTCCAGCGCAAATTTATGAGAAAGGTCTTTGCCGGGGAATATTTTGTGCGGTCAGGGTAATTGGTGGAACAGTCTATGCGGCGGTCATCAAATTCATAGGGATGCATGTACAGCATCACGTCTTTATGCGCTTTGTCCAGTTTGCTGAATATTTTTTTCAGGAAGAATTTCGGGAAAGCGCGAATATAGCCGCCGCCCGCCACGGGAATATTTCTCCCGTATAATTGTGCGACCGTAAGCGGCAGTTCCACGATCTGTTTTTGACCCGGTAATTGATAAAGGGCATCTTCTGTATTGAACCCGGCGATCCCATAACGTTTCATTTTAAGCGGGAAGATGCTGCTGTCATAAACAAATCCCAGTTCAGCCAGGATATCGAGCACATATAAATTGGATTCATCAATTGAAAAATAGGGCGCCCGGAAGCCGGACACTTTTTTCCCGGTAATATCCTCCACTAATTTTTTGGAGTCCCCGATGTCAATTCGCGCTTTTTGCAGGTCCAGTGTCCGCATATCAATATGATAATACCCGTGGAGGGCGATCTCATGGTCTTCGGCATCTATCTTTTTCACCAGGTCGGGCCGGTGTTCGGCCAGCATTCCCAGGATGAAGAAAGTGGCTTTTTTCCCTGTGTCCTGCAACATCCGGAGGATGATATCGGTTTGCCGGTCAATGGTATGGGGTAAGGGTGCCGTTAATATGCCGGAGCGGTCACGGCCAAGTAACTGGCCGAAATCCTCCCAGTCGATGGATAAGGTAAAAGTATTTTCCTTCTTATTTCCCAAACAATACTTCTTCGATCGCATCCAGGTAGGTTTGGATCACGATCCGTTTGTCAAATTCACGTATCATTTTTTCCCTCCCCCTCTTGCCCATCTCCCTTCTTTCTTCAGCCGGTAAAACAACCATTTGCTTCATTTTTTCCGCCAGGTCCTGTGCATCCTTTACCCTGCACAGGAATCCGTTCACCCCGTTTTCGACAATATCCCTGCAACCTGTCACATCCGTGGTGATCAGGGGTTTTGCCATCGCCGCCGCTTCCAGCAATACATTATTCATCCCTTCGCGGTAAGAGGGCATCACCACACAATCTGCATCGGCAATGAAGGGGCGGACATCTTTTTGCTTATCATGGTATACGATCCATTTTTTTTCGATCCAGCTGTTCAGTTCATTTTCCGTCACAGTGAGGGAACGTTTATTGCCGCTCCACAGCGGGCCTACGATGTGACATTCTATTTGCGGAAACCGGTCCCTCAGCATCGCGGCTGCGTGCACATATTCCAGCGTACCCTTATCCTTGATAAGGCGGCTGATGAAAAGAAAAATGAATTTGCCGTCTTCTTCCCTCCGGGAAGGCATGGGAGAAAATTGGTCCAGGTTCACTCCCGATCCCGGCACACGCCGTGCCTGTGCAGTTGTAATATATTTTTTATTGACAAAAGCATGCAGATCGTCGTAATTGGGAAAGAAAACAAATTTTGTTTTTTTTAAGACCGTTTTATATAAGCGGCGCGCCACAGAATAGGAAATGCTGCCGCCTTCAAACAAGGGCCCTGTACCCGTGATCGTAGAAATAGTGGGTATCTCCAACTGGCGTGTTACCCTGTTACCATAAATAGCGGGCCGGATGGTAAAGGTCATGCATAGATCGGGTTGAAATTCCTTCAAAACCATTTTGAGTTTGCGATGATAGCGCATGGCTGAAAGAGGATTCAGCACACTTTTTCCCACGTCCACAAAATGGACCATCTTTTCCAGGTCGCCGTTCTTAAAAGAGTTATCCAGTTCGGTCAGCACAGCAGTATCATATTTCTCTGCTATGGCTTTCACGAGGTCATGGCGGATGGAATAAATGCCGAGTTCGTGGTTTTCGATGATCGCTATCTTTTTTCTTCCCGAATCCATAGGCTTTAATTCCGGTAGACTTTTTTATACCAAACTTCCAATGCAAAGAGTGTCCAGATCATTTTGGCCCTCTTTTCATCACTGACCTTTATTTTTTTATTCCACAATTTCTCTGTGAATTTTTGGTCAACATATTGTCCCGACTGATTGCCGGAAGAGAATAAATACTGGTGAATGATATCTTTCAACTCGCCGCTGATCCATTTTTTAAGGGGAATTTCAAATCCCCTTTTGGGCTGGTGGATGAGTTCGGCAGGTAAATACTTCTCCGCCATCTTACGGAGAATGAATTTTGTTTGTGTACCCTTGATCTTGAAATGATCGCTGATGGTTGGCACGTATTCCAGCAGGTCCCTGCACAACAGGGGGCTCCTTCCTTCCAGGGAATGGGCCATGGTGGCAATATCCATTTTTACCAGCAGGTCGCCGGCCAGGATATTGTCAAAATCCAGGTTCATGATCTTTTGTAACCCCGACAAGGTCGAGCGGTTCACCTGTTCAAAATCACATCTCACCTCATCCAAATAAGAAGCATCCGACAAAATATATTTTTCAAACCCCTCGAAACTATCAATGGTAGAGGACAGGTAAACGCCGAGCCTGTTCTTACCCGCCAGGCTGACCAGCCTGTACAGGTAATTATACTTGCTCTTCTTATTATGGGCTGTGGGAAGCAGTGTATGGAGAAGCCTGGCCGTGCCGCGGGTGATCCTGCCTGTCTTAAAAAAATCGTAACGGGCAAAAGGTACATAACGCCTGTAGCCGGCGAATAATTCATCTCCTCCGTCGCCGTTCAGGATCACTGTCAGGTGTTTTTTTGCTTCCCGGCTTACATAATAACTGGGAATGGCGGAACTGTCAAAAAAAGGTTCGCCATAGTTGGAAAGGATCTTTTCCACGTCTTCCTTCAGGTGCGTGAAGGAGATACTGATCTCATGATGTACCGTATGGTATTTTTCAGCTACCTGTTTTGCAAGGGGCGCTTCATCATATTCCCCTTCAAATGATACCGTAAAGGTCTTTAAAGAATCATTATATTGTTTGGCTATGGCGGATACGATCCCGCTGTCGATACCGCCGCTGAGGAAGGAGCCCACTTCAAGGTCGGAGGCTTCGACCCTGTTCTTTACGGCACTGTGAAGTATCGTATCGATCTTTTCCAGGCTGGTGGGCAGGTCATCCTTTACCGGTTGCAGGTAAAAGTCGTGAATGTTCCACCATTTGGATACCCGGACCTGAGGATCTGACAGGGAAACATAAGCGTAACTGCCTGCCGGCAGTTCAAATACATCCTGATAGGGCGTATGGCTTTTATAAAAATACCCCATCCGGATATATTGCAGGATATGTTCATGGCGGATGGAAAGATCCAGCTGACCGTGCAAAGCATTCAATTCACTCGCAAATACAAATTCATTCCCTTTAGAATAATAATATATGGGTTTTTTACCGGCGCGGTCGCGGGCGAGGAACAGTTCATTTTTATCCTGGTCATGTATGGCAATGGTAAACATCCCGTCAAATTCCTGCAGGCATGCTGCACCGAGTTTCTCATAAGCAAGCAGGATCGTTTCGGTATCTGAATTCGTTTTACAGTGAAAATTATATTTCCGCCGCACATCCCTGTAATTATATATTTCCCCGTTAAAGATAATGGTGAGCGGACCGTGGCACATAGGTTGTTTACCACCGACGATATCGAGAATGGATAACCGGTGGTGATGAAATTGCAGGTTATTGAGCTGTACCGTGCTTTGTTCATCGGGTCCCCGGTGCCAGAGATCTGCAGTCAGTCGGGGAATGTCAAGCTTAAAATTAATGGCGCCGGCAATGCCGCACATAGGATCTATTTCATGAGATTCATGATCCGGTTGAACCAACCGGGGTACCCCAGGTCAGCTTTCCTGTATAATAACAGGAGCAATA
>CAZZDQ010000027.1:0-35885 GCA_964652845.1 uncultured Chitinophaga sp. | reverse complement strand
TGAGCTATGGTGTAACGGTAGCACTACAGATTTTGGTTCTGTCTGTCTAGGTTCGAATCCTAGTAGCTCAACGATAATGGAAGGCTAACGCCTTCCATTTTATTTTATCGGATGAGTGTCACTGTTCCTTTTCTGAACAGCTTATTGCCGAGATAATCCACGCCCTGGGCCGTAAAAACAAAGGTATTGGTATCCTGCAGTTGCCCGTTGATACGGCCATTCCACCCTTTGCCGAATTCCCTGGTTTCAAATACCAGCTGTCCCCACCGGTTATAAATTCGGAAATAGTTCAGGGTTTGAATACCCACGCAAATGGGTTTGATGATATCATTCAGTCCGTCATCATTCGGCGTAAAAGCTGAGGGCACGAATATGTCAGGCCCTGTTTTGAAGATGGTGATCCGGATATCGTCCTCACCGTAGCAGCCGGCTGCATCGGTAGCCCGTACAATATAAGTGAACTCATCACCTGCTTCCACACCCAGGGTGGCGACCGGGTTATAAATATTGGGGTTGTTCAGCCCGAAAGATGGCCGCCAGGTAAAGATATTGGCAGCCGAATCATTGGCGACGGCATGTAATTGCAGCGGCTGATTGGCAACAATGGAAGTATCATTACCGGCAAACACCACGATCCGGGGAGATACATCCACATGAAAAGTATCCTGCAGGGCATTCGGGCAACCGGCATTATTCACCGTGAGTACATAATCCGTGGTTCTTTTGGGTGTGGCGATCGCATTGATCGTATACGGCAGGGAGGGTACAGTCCCGTTCCCTCCATTCGTGATCGTGCCCGCATTTGACCAGGTATAATCCGTTCCTGTCGTAATGGTGGCATTGACCGGTGTTGTTTTTCCGAAACAGATCGTCGCCGACGTGGGGAAGATCCCTGCCACAGGGAAGGGTATATTGACAAAATTTATGGTCGCCGGTGCACTCGTATCGGCGGGGCACACGCCGCTTTGTATAATAGCGCGCAAATAAGTAGTTGCTGTGACACCACTCAGCGTATAACTTGTATCCGTGATCACAGGATTAAAACCGGTCCAGTTCATATTGTCAGGCGATATTTGCCAGTTGACCACATTCCCGATTTCTCCGTTCAGGGTAAGGACATTATTCTGATTTTGCCCCAGGCAATATGTTTTGTTGGCAGGGAGGACACTGCCTCCTACGCTTTTGGGATTTACTGTAATCATTGCCGCCGCACTGGTATCTATCCTGCATGCATTCCCGTTCTGGACAATTGCGCTGAATAGCGTGGTGGCCGTTAAATTCTGAGCATTATATGAGGTTGTGGTATCCCCCAGGTAATACCAATGAGCGCCACTGTCAACTGAAAAGACCCAATTCAGCACTTTTCCGGTCTGCCCGCTTAGGTTCAGCAATGTATTATTGGTGCCTGTGCATACCGTATTATCACTTTGCACACGTCCTGCAATGGTAGGCGGTTTTGTAGTGACGGAAATAGTATCCCGCAGGTCCGCACAGCCATTCACTTCATGTGCAATGATCCACCCGCCCAGCGCGCCAACTGTTACATTTATGACATTGCTGTTGCCGCCTGATGTGATGATCCATCCGGGCGGTACCTGCCAGCTATAATTAGCATTCGCAAGCGAGGGGACCGAATAAGTGGTATTGGTATTGGTGCAGGCAAGCGGGTTGCCGCTGATTTGTAAACCGGCACAGGTATTCCTGAGTGCTACATAGGCATAGGCAAAATGTGCTCCGGGCACACAGTTATCGGCTTCAAAACTGAGAAAGACCTGCCTGCCGCGATAAGGAGAAAGGTCAAAAGTTACTTCCGTCCAGTCCTTGGTCCACACATCCTGGAGGTATGTGCCACCACCATTATTTTGCCCCGCATGAGATAAAAACAGTCTACTGCTCAAACTGAAACCGTTCGCAATGGCTGCCGCCGTATCCAGTGTGGCGCCGGTTTGGCCGGCACCTGTATTATTCAGGGTAGGTAAATAATATCTTGGGGAAGCGCATGTAATCACGCTGTCTACCGTTGAAAGAGTAGCTTTGAAAAGGGGTTGTTCATTCGAGTTGTGGGTGCCGTTCTCCAATACCATAGCATAAGCATATGTCATGGTATAGGGAACGCTTGCAAGGCCCGGGGGCACATTGATGGTATACATGATGGACCGGCTGAACCCTCCCGGGTTGCCATTCTGGGAATGCAGGTCCCACGAAGTGGATTCCGAACCTAGGACCACAGAATAGTTATAAGCATACCCGTTGATTGTCGGGATCGAAGGAAAATTGCCGTAGGAGTCATTGTATGAAGAAGTGATCACCTGTATGCCTGTATTAGCGATGGTATACTCTGGTATTGATGTTACACCCGTATTAGGTGGAGGATAGCTCAGGGATGCACCGCTCATGAGCCCGGTCTGGGCCGACCAGAATGAAAGATCACCGGCTGAAAAATTGATATTGGCCGGACAAGTTTGTATTTGCAAATAGACCGCTGCAGGTGCAAACAGAAATGCACATATCAAAGAGATCTTTTTGAACAATTTTCCACTTCTCATTACTGCAAACCGGTTTTATTTTGACAGCGTACGGATCCGATCAAATGTTTTGATTAGCCTGTAAATAACTTTATGTAACGTGAAACCAACCTTATTATTTTGATTTTACTTGTTGAATAATTTGACTGATAAGTGGTTGTGAAGTTTATGCCGGCATAAAATTATTGCCTAATCGGCGGAAATTCCCTATCCGGACCGCTAATTATTTGAAAAGAAACCTGTGATGCGGAAGAATACGCATCATGACCCTTGCAAGACAGGTTGTTATACGAGGTTCCCGATAGATCATAGAGCTCAAAGATCGTTTGCAATATTGCAGTATAGGTGAAAATTATTTGATCAGCGTTCAGATCTTGTACATCCATCCGAAAAGATCTTCTCTTTTACCCTCCCTTATATCCATCAGCCAGGATTTCAGTGTGGGGGCTATTTTCCATTTTTCTGTTTCGAACTTCATGGAATAATCCTTATACATCAGTTCCCTGATCGGAGCGATCGTAGCTGCTGTTCCTGCTCCAAACACTTCAAGTAATGTTTTCTCCCGGTAAGCGCTGACAATTTCATCCATCCCAAGCGGCCGTTCCTCCACCCCGGTTCCCATATGACTGAGCAGGGCGATCACACTCTGCCTGGTCACACCATCCAGGATCGTTCCTTCCTCCAGGCCCGGTGTGATGACCTTATCTCCAATGACGAAAAAAACATTCATCGTTCCGATCTCCTGTACGTACTGGTGATGGGAAGCATCGGTCCAGAGCACCTGGTCATAACCTTTCAGCCTGGCCTGGGCCGTGGGAAACATAGCGGCCCCGTAATTGCCTGCGGCTTTAGCAAATCCAACCCCACCATGGACAGCCCTTACATATTGCTCTTCCACATAAATCCTCATGGGCGCTGTATAATAAGGCCCCGTCGGGCTCAGCATAATGATGAATTTATAATTGTCTGAAGGGCGGACCCCGATGATCTCATCTGTAGCAAACATCAGGGGACGGATATAGAGGGAATGATCTTCACGGGAGGGTATCCAGTCTTTTTCCATCGCCACCAACTGCCGCATTCCATCCATGAACAATTCTTCAGGCACTTCGGGCATCTGCATTCTTTTTGCAGATATATTGAAGCGTTTGAAATTATCATTGGGTCTGAAGATGGCAGCATTACCCGATTTATCCTTATAGGCTTTGATCCCTTCAAAAATGGCCTGCCCGTAGTGAAGCGCCGCAACGGATGGATCCAGGGATAATGACTGGTAAGGCCTGATCCTGGCATTTTTCCAGTTCCCATCCCCATAATCCGCTTCCAGCATATGGTCTGAAAAATACTTTCCAAAAGGAAGATGATCCGGATCCAAATCCTGTAATTTGCTTCGTTCGGCCCTGGTTATAGTGATCTCCCAGGCTGAGGACATATTCGTTTTATTTTTGTCGGCTAAAATTAGGGAAATAATTGCTGCTGTATCCCTCAAAAAACAATTCATGAGCCTTGAAAAATATACACTGCCTGTTTCCCTGATAGCGGAGTTATATAAGGATGCATTGGTGAGTGATGTGCAATTGCATCAATCTTCCTATCCAGGGCATCCGGGAACCGGTGCTATAAAAAAGAACATTGTCATTGTTCTTCGCGAGGGAAATACAGTGTACCTGGATAAAATTTTAAAGGCTTGCCGGCTTGACAGGAATGATGTTGCATTGGAAAAACCCGGATCCCTACACTATAAAGAGCTCATGAAACAATACCATTGCAAGATCATCATCCTGTTTGGTGTTGCTCCTGCTGAATTGCAATTACCGGTCGATTTTCCTTTGTTTCAATTGCAGCCCTTCAATGGGGTAACTTACCTCTATGCACCTTCCTTGCAGGAGACCGAGCAGGACAAACCAAAACGAGAAAAATTATGGCTTAGCATGAAACGCTTATTTAATCTCTGATCCATGGACCTGATCTTTGCCACCAACAATCCCTCCAAGATCAGGGAGATGCAAGCGATCATCGGGAAAAGCATTCATATGATCTCCCTGCAGGAAGCGGGTGTGAATATTGAACTGGCCGAACCATTTGATACCCTTGAAGCAAATGCCTCCGCCAAATCAAAAGTCATTGCCGGGCTTGCCGGCAGAGATTGTTTTAGTGAGGACACAGGACTGGAGGTGGAGGCGCTGGACGGAAGGCCCGGGGTAAAAACGGCACGATATGCAGGCGAACATGCTACGGCCAGGGAAAACATAGAAAAACTGCTGGCTGAAATAAAGGATCACCAAGGAAGGAATGCACAATTCAGGACGATCATTTCTTTACGCTTAGATGAAAAAGAACACCAATTTGAAGGAATTTGCCGGGGTAAGATCACTCAAAAACCTGCCGGTAAAGGGGGTTTCGGTTATGATCCTGTTTTCATTCCATGGGGATTTAGCAAAACTTTTGCAGAAATGACTGAGAAAGAAAAGACAAAACTGAGCCACCGGGCAATGGCCGCCCGAAAAATGGTCGCATTTTTGAACGATTATCAGCAGAAACTGACCTGATTAAAACCCGCCAAATTGGAAAACAGAAGCAACCAATTCATCACAGACAGCGACTTACTTCAGGGTTGTCTTGCAGGTAACAGGATGATGCAGGAAGAACTCTACCGGAGGTTTGCCCCCCTCATGTATGCTGTTTGTCTTCGCTATGCAGGTAATGCCCCTGAAGCGGAAGATATCCTACAGGAAGGATTTATCAAAGTTTTTAAAAAGCTGGAAAGCTTCCGTAGTGAAGGTTCTTTTGAAGGATGGGTCAGACGGATCTTTGTCAATACTGCCATTGAACATTTCCGCCGGAAAAAATACCTGACCCCGGTCACCGAAAAGGAAGAGAGTTACCTGGAAGGACATTACCTCTCGGCATTGGACGGCTTGGCTGAAAAGGATATTTTGAAATTGGTACAGGAGTTATCACCCGGTTACCGCACGGTGTTTAATATGTATGTGGTAGAGGGCTACAGCCACAAAGAGATCGCCGGTATGCTGGGAATCAGTGAAGGGACCAGCAAATCTCAGTTATCAAGGGCCAAATCCATCCTGCAGGACCTGGTAAACCAATTCATCGAACAAAACAAGTCCAAAAAATGAGTGAGCGCTGGAGGGACAGGATCTATAATTATTCCACCGAACCGCCTGAAGGCATGTGGAAACGTATTGCTGCTGAACTGGAATCATCTCATTCTTACCAGGACTTCCCTCAAAAACTCTATCATTCCAGGATCGACCCACCCACCGGTTCATGGCAAAAGATCAGCGAAGCGCTGCAGAATCCGGTACAGGATACTGTAACAGGGGTCAAAAAAATCCGGGTATGGGGAAAATTTGCTGCCGCAGCTGTCCTTCTTGGTTTTATCGTATGGGGAGGAGTGAAGATCTTTCATGCTGCGAATAAAAGTTCTGATATCCCTGTTGCTGAAAATAAAACCCCTGTTCTTACCAATCATTTACCGCTCGCCGAACAGAAAGATCCCGCTGTCAAAAACAGTCTGGCCGGGACAAACTCCGCCAACAATATTGTAAAACAAGACAGGACCGGGAATACAACTGGCCGGATCCTTACCATTTCATCCCCCTCTGTATTGAGTGAACCACGTTTCCCTGATGAAAACGAATTGATCAATTCAGGGTTCATGCAGGCAAATTATGCGGTGAATACCCGTAAGAAAATTGTATTAAATCCCGATGGCCTTTCAGATTGTTATATCAACCTTGCTACGCCTGAAGGGCAACTCATCCGTCTTTCCCGCCGTTTTGGCGACCTGGCCTGCTGTGTATCCGGAGAAGACCATGATCCTTCCTGCAATGATCAGATGAACAACTGGCGCTGCAGGATCATTCAATCCCAGGTGTCCCCTTCCTCCGGCAGCGGTTTTATCGATATGCTGAATATGGTAAAACAGCTTTCGGATAATTGATCGGGCGGGTCTGATTACTTCCTATCTTTCGGATCAATCCAGTTTATGGGAAGAATTAAAGTTGTCCTGCCCGCAACCTTTTCATTTTCCTGCATCTTGCCCATTCGTATCACGGACATTAATTACGGTGGCCATGCGGGTAATGATTCCATCTTTTCTCTGATCCATGAAGCCCGCATGCAATGGCTCAGGAGCCTGGGATATACAGAACTTTCATTTGATGGCCACGGACTGATCATGGCCGATGCGGCCATTGAATACAAGGCCGAATTATTTTACGACGACCGGGTGAAAGTCTCGGTTGCGGCAAGTGATTTTTCCCGTACGGGTTTTGATCTCAGTTACCTGCTCGAATTGGTGGATCAGAACGGGTCTTCCTTGAAAACAATTGCTGTTGCAAAGACCGGGATGGTGTGCTTTGATTATACATCAGGAAAGATCATGTCTTTGTCACAGGAAACAAGGAAGAAACTGGAGAAATAGGATCATTTCAGGAATAATAGTTCCCTGTATTTCGGGAGATACCATTCCCTGTCATCCACCAGCAGTTCCAGTTTATCGGCATGGTAACGGAGTTCATCAAAGAATTTATCTTTCACCTGGCCCTGGTAGGCGATGGCTCTTTTACGGGAATTCTCGATCTTATTGCAGACCTTCCTGGCTTCGATCATCAATTGCACCAATTCGCTGACCTTGCTGATATGTTCTGATATTTTTCCCAGGATGGATAGCTGGTGTGCCCAGGTATTTTCTTTCAGCCCCATTTCTTTTAGGCTGCTGACATTGCCGGCCAGTGTATTCTGGTAACGGATCGCAGCCGGCAAGATATGACTCGTGGCCAGTTCACCCATAATCCGGCTTTCGATCTGTATCTTTTTGATATATTTTTCCAGCTCGATCTCATGCCTTGCCTCCATTTCCTGTTTGGAAAAAATGGAGTGCTCAGTGAAAAGTTTCTGTGCTTTTTTACCGGCGAGGTCGTCCAGGGCCAGGGGGGTTGCTTTCACATTGGGTAATCCCCTTTTTTCCGCTTCTTTTGCCCAGGCTTCACTGTAACCGTCTCCTTCGAACAATATCTTTTCAGATGCCACGATATATTGACGGATCACATGCATGAGGGCGATCTCCTTTTTCTCGCCTTTTTCCACGAGCAGGTCCACATCCACCCTGAATTGTTTGAGTGTTTGCGCCATGATGGTATTCAGGATCGTCATGGGATGAGCGCAATTTGCAGATGAGCCCACTGCCCGGAATTCAAATTTGTTACCTGTAAAGGCAAAGGGGGACGTGCGGTTACGGTCAGTATTATCCATCAGCAGTTCGGGTATACTTTTATGAATGTCGATCTTCAGCAGGCTTTCATCCGTCTCATCCATTTTATCGGATACTCTTTCCTTCACATCATTGAGCACTTTGGTCAGGTATTGCCCGATAAAGACCGAGATGATGGCGGGAGGCGCTTCATTGGCGCCCAGCCTGAAATCATTGGGTGCCGATGCCACCGATGCCCGCAACAGGTCAGCATAATCATGTACGGCTTTTATCGTGTTCACAAAAAAGGTAAGGAACATCAGGTTGGTCTTGGGCGTCCTTCCGGGCGCCAGCAGGTTAACGCCGGTGTCGGTCAGCATGCTCCAGTTATTATGTTTGCCGCTGCCGTTGATGCCCGCAAAGGGTTTCTCATGCAGCAATACCCTCAGTTTATGACGGCGGGCCACGCGGTCCATGATATCCATGAGCAGGGTATTATGGTCCACGGCTACGGTGACTTCCTCGAATAAAGGCGCACATTCAAACTGGGAAGGCGCCACTTCATTATGCCTGGTCCTGAGTGGGATGCCCAGTTTGTAAGCTTCATTCTCGAAATCCCGCATATAATGGTAGATCCGTTCGGGGATGGAACCAAAATAATGATCTTCCAACTGCTGGTTCTTGGCGGAACTCTGTCCATAGACCGTTCTTCCGCACATCTGCAGGTCGGGCCTTGCGTTGTATAATCTTTCATCGATCACAAAATATTCCTGTTCCCAGCCAAGGGTAGGGATGACCCGGGAAATATTTTTATCAAAATAATTACAGACATCTACGGCAGCGCGGTTTAAAGCTTCCACAGATTTTAACAGCGGCGCTTTATAATCCAGTGATTCGCCCGTATAGGAAACAAAAATGGTGGGTATGCAAAGTGTTCTGCCGTTCCCGATCTCCATAATAAAGGCGGGAGAAGAAGGATCCCATGCGGTATACCCACGGGCTTCAAACGTTGCCCGCAGTCCCCCGCTGGGGAAAGATGAAGCGTCCGGCTCCTGCTGGATCAGGGCATTCCCGTCGAATTGTTCAATGGGTGTACCGTCATTTTTTATTGTAAAAAAAGTATCATGCTTTTCAGCCGTGCTGCCGGTCAGGGGCTGGAACCAGTGGGTAAAATGGGTTACGCCCTTGCTGTCGGCCCATGAACGGATACCCCCGGCGATCTGGTTTGCCATGGAGCGGTCGATCTTTTTTCCGGTCCGGACGGATTCCTGCAGGCTGCTGAAAGCCTCATCACTCAGGTATTCCTTTGCTTTTTTAAGGGTGAATACATTGCTGCAAAAAAAAGCGGATATCTTGGAGGTTCCCTCCACATTCATACTGTTCGTATCCGTGATATGTTCAATGGCATTAAATCGAAGTGACATGATGATTTTATTTTACTGATAAAATGTAAACGGGTAAGCGCTGGACGGCTTACCCGTATTGTATTTTTTTCTATGATCGACCCGGCAGATCAGGCCGCTTTTGCCTTGGAATGCTGGTTCGCTTTTGCTGCTTTCACTGTTTTGATGATCCTGGCTGCTACTTTATACGGGTCGGCGGCGCTGTTGGGCCGGCGGTCTTCTAGCCAGCCTTTCCATCCTCTTTCAACAGAACCGATGGGGATACGAATGGAGGCGCCTCTGTCCGAAACGCCATATGTGAATTCATCAATAGCTGCTGTTTCGTGTTTCCCTGTCAGGCGTTTTTCATTATCGGGGCCATAAACAGAGATATGTTCTTTGATAAAGGGCCTGAAAGATTCGCAGACCTGCTCAAAGATCTCCCTGCTGCCTGCATTCCGCAACAGGCTGTTGGAGAAATTAGCGTGCATGCCGCTGCCGTTCCAGTCCAGGTCGCCGAGCGGTTTGCAATGCCAGTTGATCGATACACCATATTTCTCTCCCGTGCGTTCCAGCAGGTACCGGGCCAGCCAGGTAATGTCACCGGCTTCCTTTGCTCCGCGTGCGAATGTCTGGAATTCCCATTGCCCCGTGGCAACTTCTGAATTGATCCCCTCAATATTCAAACCTGCTTCCAGGCAAGCATCAAGGTGTTCTTCCACGATCTGGCGGCCGAAATTATGGCTGGCGCCTACTGAACAGTAATAGGGTCCCTGCGGCGCCGGAAAACCACCTTCAGGGAAGCCAAGTGGTTTATCGGTATCCGGATTCCAGAGAAAGTATTCCTGTTCGAACCCAAACCAGAAATCATTGTCGTCATCGTCGATCGTAGCACGGCCATTGGACACATGGGGCGTACCATCGGGGTTCAGCACTTCACACATGACCAGGTAAGCATTTTTTCTTTGCGGATCCTTTGTGCAATAGACCGGTTTCAATAAACAATCAGATGAGCCGCCGGGTGCCTGTTCTGTGGAAGAACCGTCAAAGGCCCAAAGCGGGCAATCATTCAGATCCCCGGCAAAATCTGTTACGATCTTGGTTTTGCTCCGCAAACTTTGAATAGGTTTATACCCATCAAGCCATATGTATTCTAATTTGGTGGCTGCCATAAAAATGATTTTATAGGTGATGAATTTAGAAAAGCAAAAGAAGTGCTAACTGGAAAATTTTCCAATTATTTTTTTAAACTATTACAAAAATTGTGGATAATTTGGGAAAATGTCAGGTATTTACCCCGAACATTAAAAAAATCTAAGATTTATGGGGAGGGTTATTAATATTATTTTTAAATATAATATGTTTTACGAATGCTTTTAATTTCTGCCACTCAATCCCTGCAAAAACGGGAACCATGATCAGCGGAATGATGATGCTTCTGTAACGAACAATGGCGCCAAGGTTATTCACAGTGAACCCGATCACGATTAATACGGATATGCCGAAAAGATAGCAAGCGATGATAGCAGGGTTCTTCTGCCTCTTTTTATCCCTGAAAATAACAGACAACAATACCAGCAGCAGGAGGATAATGATCTCCGCCGAGGCCGCCAGGGAAAGCAGGTGATGTACATCACTGGGAAAGGGCCTGGTAGAAGAAAATAACATCGCCTGGGGGGCATTCTTTGCAAAACTCAATACATCCGGCCCCAGTTGCTTTAACACAATGGTGGACCCCCCATAGGGCAGGTGCAGGAATTCCTGCTGTTTTTCCATCACTGCATGGGGGAAATCAAGATGCGGATTAATGTATTTCGCTGTGAAAAAGAAAAGAATAAAAAGAATATAGACCGCCGGGAATACGAACCATTTGGATCCTGCATATTTCATTGCCAGCCACCAGGCAATAATGGCAGGTATCATGACAATGAGCAGATAATTCCGCATGGATACGATCAGTAATGTTCCCAGCAGAATATTCAACCATCGCTTATAGCCAAAGCGCTTATCCCTGAAACCGGCATAACAACTGTAGAAAATGAGGCAGATACCAGTGAAAAGGAGTCCTTCCTTATGAATGCCGCTGGTCCAGTAAAGGAATGATGGCACGAGGAATGTTGCGGCGAATACCTGGAATTTTTTTTTGGGGAATATTTCCGCCATCATCCTGTAAAATGCCACCGGGCCGAAAAGGGTGATAAAGGAGTACAGGATGACATTCACATAGTAATTACCGAGACTCAGCACGTCAAAAAGGGAGAGTATCTTGATCAGCACCAGTCCCTTCAGGTCATTCCAGTAGGAGCCCTGCGCTTCAAAGAATTTCAGGAATCCTCCCGGGTAGGGTGTATGAAAAAGATTGGTGAAATATTCATGCGGGTGGTGGAACAACAGGTCTTTTTCCAGTAACCCGTTGGCATGAAATCCCCAGGTATCCCACATTTGCGCCAGCCCGCCATAATAGATACCGATCCACCCGTAAAAAATACCGGTGATGATCTTCAGCAGGAAAACAATGATGAGTTGTGTCTTGCTCAGCCCCGAACGGGTAAAGAATTTTATTTTCGTAATGATCCAGGCAAATAAGACCAGGTAGGAAACGAAAAGGAAATACTCCAAGCGATAAGATTTAGCGCAAAATATAGATTTTATTTTCATCCGGCGGGGAAGCGTTAAAAACTTGTGCAGGAGGTGTTTTCTTCAACCTGTAATTTTGCTCCCTTATTCAACCGCATGGAAATCACTGCAGCCACCGCCGAGCAACTCCGCCTTACCCGTGAAGAGTTTGAACTGATCACAAATAAACTGGGACGCATACCCAATTTCACCGAGCTCTGTGCTTTCAGTGCCATGTGGAGCGAACACTGCAGTTATAAGAATTCTATCATTTGGCTGAAGACCCTTCCCCGCGAAGGGGGAAAAATGCTGGTGAAAGCAGGAGAGGAGAATGCTGGTTTAATGGATATCGGCGATGGCATGGGCGTGGTATTCAAGATCGAATCACATAACCATCCGTCTGCTATCGAACCTTTCCAGGGGGCGGCTACCGGAGTAGGAGGCATCCACCGGGATATTTTCACCATGGGCGCCAGGCCGGTTGCGGCCCTGAATTCGCTGCGCTTCGGAAAGATAGAGGAAGAGAAGACACAACACCTGCTTACCGGGGTGGTTCACGGGATCGGGCATTATGGCAATTGTTTCGGTGTTCCCACTGTAGGCGGAGAAATTTATTTCGATGCATGTTACCACACCAACCCCCTTGTGAATGCCATGAGTGTCGGGATTGTAGAAAAAGGGAAGACCGTTTCTGCCATCGCAACGGGTGCCGGGAACCCGGTCATGTATGTGGGCAGCGCTACGGGCAAGGATGGCATCGGCGGGGCATCTTTTGCCTCTGCCAATATTACAAAGGAGAGTATACAAGAACTTCCCGCCGTGCAGGTAGGCGACCCTTTCCAGGAAAAAAAATTACTGGAAGCCTGCCTGGAAGTGATCGAAACCGGCGCCGTGGTGGGGATGCAGGATATGGGCGCCGCCGGGATAATCTGTTCCACCTCGGAGATGTCGGCTAAAGGCCATGCCGGCATGAATATTAATCTCGACCAGGTACCGGCGCGGCAAACAGGGATGAAAGCATGGGAACTGATGCTGAGTGAGAGCCAGGAAAGAATGCTGCTCGTTGGGAAAAAAGGAAGGGAACAGGAGATCATGGAGATATTTTCCAGGTGGGATCTTCCTTGTGCGATCATCGGGGAAGTGACCGGAGACGGGATACTGAACTTTTATTATCAGGGAATGCTTGAAGCATCGATTCCCGCGCAGGAACTTGTTTTGGGAGGGGGAGCCCCGCAATATGAAAGAATGTATAGCAAACCATCCTATCTGGATAGGATAAGAGCATTCAGGATTGACAAAGTGCCTGTTCCGGGTGATCTCCGCCCAGTTGCTGAAAAGATGATAAGGCTGCCTTCCATTGCTTCTAAACAGTGGGTATTTGAACAGTATGACAGTACGGTGGGTGCTGCCAATGCCACCACCAATACCCCGGCGGATGCGGCCGTTGTCTGGATAAAGGGTACGGTGAAGGGCATCGCTGTGACAACTGATTGTAACAGCCGGTATGTATATGCAGACCCATACCAAGGTGCCATGATCGCAGTTAGTGAGGCTGCACGCAACATAATTTGTGCCGGGGCTGTCCCGTTGGGCATTACCAATTGTTTGAATTTCGGGAATCCTTATGATCCCGAGGTCTATTACCAGTTTGTAGAAGCGATCAAAGGCATGGGGGAAGCCTGCCGTCGATTCAATACCCCCGTTACCGGCGGCAATGTTAGTTTTTATAATCAGTCACCGGAAGAAGGGCCTGTTTTCCCGACACCCACGATCGGGATGGTGGGTATCCTGGAAAATATACAGGATAAAATGACCCTTGATTTCAAAAAGGAGGGCGATCGTATCTACCTTTTGGGGGAATGGACCAACGACCTTCATTCCTCACAATACCTCGTCAATATCTGCGGCATCGAATATTCCCCCGCCCCTTATTTTGACCTGGAAAAAGAATTTCACCTGCAGGAAACAGTAAAGCGACTGGTTCAAAATAAATGTATCCAGAGCGCTCATGATGTCAGCGAGGGCGGTTTACTTACCGTTCTTTTTGAAAAAGGATTCAACCGGACATTGGGATTCTCAGTTCGTACAATGAAAGAGAACTACGGCGGCGGGCATGCTATCCGGAAAGATGCTTTTTGGTTCGGAGAAGGGCAGGGGAGGGTGGCGGTATCCGTATCAGAAGAGCAGGTAACTGAATTCCTGCGCACCATCGAAAAAAATGAGATCCCCTTTGCATTGTTGGGAAATGTCACTTCCGGAAAGATCACCGTGGATGGAGAATCATGGGGTATGATTGACCGGTGGAAAGATGCATACGATTCTGCGCTGGGATCTTATCTGTCCAAAGAGGCAGCCGGAACAGCGCTCAGCACTTTATAATGGATATGGACAGGACCATATTACTGACCGGGGCAGCCGGTTTTATCGGGAGCTATTTTTTGGGCTATCTCAATCGCCAGGGATATCGTCAGATCTATATCGTAGATGCGTTCGGTGAAGCAGAAAAATCATCCAACTACCGCGACAAAAATTTTCTTGAAAAAATAGAGCTGGATGAATTATTCGAATGGCTCACCCAGAAAAAACCATCTATTGATATTTTCATACACCTCGGGGCCCGAACGGATACAACGGAATTTGACTATTCCATCCTGCAAAAACTCAACCTGGAATATTCTAAACAGGTATGGAATTTTTGTACACAGCATCATATTCCCCTGATCTATGCCTCTTCTGCAGCTACATATGGAGGAGGAGAACTTGGTTACAGGGATGATCACGCAATCGTGAACCGGCTTCATCCGTTGAACCCATATGGTGTTTCTAAAAATGAATTTGATAAATGGGCGCTCAGGCAGGAAAAGACTCCTCCTTTCTGGGCAGGACTCAAATTCTTTAATGTCTATGGCCCCAATGAATACCATAAAGCGAGGATGGCCAGTGTGGTCTTTCATGCATTTAACCAGGTGAGAAAATCAGGGATGGTTAAATTGTTCAGGTCACACAAAGAAGGATATGGCAACGGGGAACAGCTCAGGGATTTCATTTATGTGGAGGATATTGCAAGCGTCATTTCCTGGATGATGCATGAAATATCATCACCGGTGAGGCCATTAGCACTTCAGCCGGGATTATATAATCTCGGGACGGGAACAGCGAGGTCCTTCAATGACCTGGTCAGGGCCGTATTCAAGGCCCTGGATCTGCCGCCCGCCATTGATTATATTGACATCCCCACTGATATCCGTGATACCTACCAGTATTATACCAATGCGGAAATGCAGAAATTAAGGGCTGCCGGGTATGCCCCCGGATTTTATTCACTGGAAGATGGCATAAGGGAATATGTGCTGAATTACCTTCTGCCGGCAAAATATTATTGATATTCCTTGTACAGGCTAGGTCCAGGTTCAGTTTACGGATAAATAATTATAGTCCTTCATCAGCACATCCAGGAAATCGATCGCGGAGAGGGAGGATTCAATATGCAGGTGTGATTTGATCTTGACAGCCGCCTGTTCAGCCAATGCTATATCATTCCTTTTACGGGCATTTTCCAGGATACTCTTAATGGCGTTCACATCATTGTCACTCAACTGCATGATCTGCGGGAATACGGGAACATAATGTTCATCTACTTCCCTGAATACTGTATCCTCGATATTGAAACGTGTGCGTACATTGATCAGGATGGTCTTTGCCAGTATATCTCCGATCCGTTGTGATTTGCGGGAGGATATGACCAGCACAATATCTGCGATCAGGAAGCTCAATGCAGCAATGATAACGAAGGTGGTTTCGACTCCACGGCCAAATGCGTTGGGGTCCCGGATCAGGAGATAAAGGATCAGGGCGATCCAGACATCCGAGACCCGGAGCAACCATCGGATCAGGAACTGGCTGACGGAAGGCCGCCCCCCATTCTCATTTACCACCCTTATGCCGAGTACTTTTTTACCCAGGCTCTGGCCATTCATCGTGAGCTCGCAAATAAGATGGTAGAGCATGATCGGAAGGAGCAGGATCAGCGTCAGCGCCTGCAGGTTGTATTCACTGTCGCTGTTCAATGAACTGTGCAGGACGACGGACTGCAGTATGGCGGCGATGATACGCAGGTACACATATTCGATCAGCACATCGATCAGCAGTGCCAGGAGGCGTTTATAGAATTCGGGAATCTCGAACTCAACATCAATATTGAAACTCGTAGGTATCTTGATAACGGACATACCGGTAAAATCCGTGACAATTTAAATATTTTTTCGTGGATTATTTTTTCGGATCATTCAACTAGTATTTAAATTACATGCAAATCTTCACAGGTGCGGGAAGCGCTGTTTATAAAAAAAAATAAAGAACGGTGGGAAAAGATCAAACAGGAGCCTGCCTCAGATCCGGATGAGATGGCGCGGGATTTCACGGCACTGGTCAATGATCTTGCTTATTCAAAGACCTTCTTCCCTTCCAGCCGGGTCACCCAGTACATCAATACACAGGCCTCCGCGATCTATCTCTCCATCTACAAAAACCGCAAGGAGGACAGTAACCGACTGGTCAATTTCTGGAAATATGATCTCCCGCTCACCATCCGCCGTCATCACCGGACGATCTTATACTGTTTCCTTTTTTTTATCCTGTTCTTTTTTACGGGATATTTTTTATCATTCAAAGATGAATCCATCATCCGCAGTATCCTCGGCGACGGTTATGTGGAGGAGACGAGGCGGAATATCGCGAACGGGAATCCTTTCGGGGTCTATGAACACGGCAATGCTTTCCTGAGCTGGCTGGGCCTGATGATCCATAATATCCGTGTTTCCTTTTTAATGTTCGTATCAGGGATCTTCGCCGGCCTGCCCAGCCTGTATATGTCGGCGCAAAATGCCGTGATGCTGGGGTCTTTTGACCAGTTCTTTGCAGCACAGGGTTTTGGCATTGATTTCTGGCTGGTCGTATTCGTACACGGCACGCTTGAGATCACCAGCCTGATCATTGCTTCGGCTGCCGGTATCATTTTGGGAAAAAGTTTTTTATTCCCCGGAACCATCCGTCGTATCGATGCACTGAAGAAAGGAGCCAAGGATGGTGTGAAGATCATGATCGGGCTGATGCCCGTATTCGGGCTCGCGGCTTTTTTTGAAGGATTCATCACCAGGCTGTATAACGATATTTCATGGCTGACCACGGCTATTTTCGGCCTGTCTGTCCTGTTCGTGATCTGGTATTTCATCATTTACCCGGTAAGGATAGAAAAAAAATTGAGCAGCATGTTCATGGAGGAAATATAAATGAAGATCCCGGCGACAATCCTGGCATTCCTTTTTTTTAACCTGCCTATTCTGTTGAGGGCGCAAACGGATACCCTGCAATCCAGTGACTCCCTGCCTGAACGCCCCCCTGCACAACTGGAAGAAACCAATACGGAAACGGACAGCGTTGTCTATTTCAGGAAGAACGAAAGCAGTACCGCGGACAGTATTATTTTGCAACGCAACGTGCCCGATTCAGTGGTGGATAAAATGGAAGCGGACAATGATTTCTGGTATGCCAATAAGGACCTTAACAAGCCAAAGCCTGAAATAAAACATTATACTCCTTTTTTTCAACGGCATGCCGTGCGGGTGATCGTCTGGATCCTGATCATAGCTGTTTTCGCTTCTGCCCTCATGTGGTGGCTCTATACCAATAGTATCCTCATGCTCAGAAAAAAGAACAGGGTGCTTGCCGAACCGGAAACTGTTGCGGAAGAAGCAGAAACGGAAAATGTCTTCCATATCAATTTTGATAAGGCCATCCCTGCTGCAGAAGCAAAAGGCAATTACCGGCTTGCAGCCAGGCTCCTGTACCTGCGATCGATCAGGGAACTTACGGAAAGAAAACTCATCAGCTTTAAACAAGATAAAACGAATTTTGATTACCTGCTGCAGATGCAGACATCCTCCCTGTATGATCCCTTCTTCCGTCTCACCAGGATCTATGAATACAGTTGGTACGGCCTATTTAATGTGGATGCATCCATGTATGCAAAGATCAGGGAAGCATTTGCCGGGTTTCATCAACAACTTATAATGGCATGACAAAGATCCTTCCATATATATTGGGCATGATGCTGCTGGCCTGCATTGTATTTCTTTTTAATACGGTAGAGAAAAATAATAACAGGATCTTTGTTGACAAGGTCACGCTCAACAAACGGGATAAGATACCCTACGGCACCTATGTGGCCTTTCAGAACCTGAAATATATTTTTCCCAGGGCTGCTGTCGTGGTGGATAAGGAAGAACCCGGCTATTGGGATTCCCTTTCTGTCAACCGTTCCCACCAGGCCGTCCTTATGATTGCTCCTTCCTTTTTTGCTGATGAAGGAGAAATGAAACGGCTCATTGATTTTGCCGCCGCAGGCAATGATGTATTTGTCAGCGCTTATAATTATTCTTATGATGCGGATAAAATGATATCAGCGGCCCTGAACAGGAAGGATATTTCTCATTATTACCCCAATACATCAGTATATAACGAGGATTCACTGGTGGTCTCCCTGCTGGATCCTCCCTACCGTGGTGGTTACAGGGAGTATACTTATCCCGGGAAAAAAGGAAGTGATTATTTTCATGATCTCAATAGCTCCACTGCGCAGGTATACGGAAATGATGCCGGCGGGGCGCCTTGTTTCATCCATCTCCGGTCAGGGAAGGGAAATTTATATTTCCACCGCGCTCCGCTCGCCTTCAGTAATTATTTTCTGTTACACCGCAACAATATCGAATATTATGAAAAAGCCCTTTCGGTCATTGATCCGGATATTGACCGGTTAGTATGGAATGAATATTATCTTTTTAAAAAGTTGCCTTTTGAGAAGAATACGGGGAAAAAAGGCTGGTTCGGAGCGTTGATGGCCTACCGAGCATTCCGGGCGGCCTTTCTCACAGCTATCTTCCTGCTTCTCCTCTATACATTGCTTGAAATGAGAAGGAAACAGCGTATGATACCGCAGATAACAGCACCACGGAATGATTCCCTTGATTTTGTGAAGACGATCGGCCGGCTCTATTACGATACGGGTGATCACGGGAATCTTTGCGCCAAAATGGCTGCCTATTTCCTGGAACATGTCCGTTCAAAATATAAACTGGCTACCGGCACACTCGATGAATCTTTCATCCGTAATCTGCAATATAAGTCAGGTGCGGCAGAATCCTTATTGCGCGGCATCGTATCATTTATCAATGAATTATATTTACAACAGGCCGTAAGCCGGCAGCAACTAACAGGTTTTTACAGGCAACTGGAAGAATTTTATAAGACCACCTGATCATTTACGAAATTGACACTATCATGGAAGAACAAATTTTTCAACAACGGACCGATCTGACGGAATTAAGCAATGCCGTAGCGTCCATCACGGGGGAAATAAAAAAGATCATTGTGGGACAGGACGAAATGGTAAAACTTATCATTGTAGCCCTGCTCGCTGATGGGCATGTCCTGATCGAAGGGGTACCCGGTGTGGCCAAAACCCTGACCGCCAAACTGGTGGCGAAAAGCGTGAATGCAGGTTTTTCAAGGATCCAGTTCACACCTGATCTCATGCCTTCAGATGTCATCGGCACGCCGGTGTTCAATCCCAAAGAAGCAGTGTTTGATTTTAAAAAAGGACCGGTATTCAGCAATATGATCCTGGTGGACGAGATCAATCGTGCCCCTGCCAAGACACAATCGGCCCTGCTTGAGCTGATGGAGGAAAGACAGGCGACCGTGGATGGTAAAACCTATACAATGGCCGTTCCATTCATGGTACTGGCGACCCAAAATCCTGTTGAACAGGAAGGTACCTATCGTCTCCCTGAGGCACAGCTGGACAGGTTCTTATTCAAGATCATCGTTCCCTATCCTTCCGAAACAGAGGAAACCAATATGCTGGCCCAGTTTCACCAGATGGGCAATCTCTCGCCGTTGGATATCATCCAGCCAGTTTTGCAAGCGAAACAGATCACCGCCCTGCAGCAACAGATCAAAAAACAGGTGATAGAAGAAAAACTCCTGCAGTTCATAGCAAAGATCATCCAGCAGACCCGCGTGCATAAATCCATTTACCTGGGCGCCTCGCCCCGGGCTTCCCTGGCGATCATGAATGCTTCCAAGGCGATGGCGGCTTTGCAGGGAAGGGATTTTGTTACACCCGATGATATCATTCACACACTGGCGCCCGTATTAAGACACCGTATCATATTATCGCCGGATAAAGAAATGGAAGGCGTGACAGAGGATGATGTGATCAGGCAGATCATTCAATCCATGGATGTACCCCGTTAAGCTGATGTTCATTTAAATGAAGGATTTGTTTCTCTATAACCGCACCAGGTGATCAAAACATTTTACATACGCAAACCCGTCTACTATGCCTTTGCCTTCGCGGCGCTGATATTTGCTGCCAGCTATTTTATTCCTTCCCTTTACGAAGGGGGTTTCCTGGTCCTGTTATTGACGATCATGGCCCTGGGAGCGGATACGCTGATCCTTTTCATGAAAAGAGATGGTACCACCGCGGAAAGACGAGTGTCCGGGAGACTGAGTATCGGGGATGAGAACAATGTGACGATACAAATCATGAATCATTATCCCTTTGCAGTGCATCTCAGTGTGATCGATGAATTGCCGGTACAATTCCAGGAGCGCCACTGGCTCCGGAAGCTGAAAGTACAGGCGAATGCCGAAGGTTCCCTTCTTTATTCACTGGTACCGGTATCGCGGGGCGAATACATTTTTCATGATATCAATATCTATGTATATGGGCCGTTGCGGCTGGCCATGCGCCGTTATATCATACGGGCGGAAGAAACCGTGAAAGTGTATCCGTCCTATATCCAGATGCGGCGGTACCGGCTGCTCGCCATCAGCAATAAGCTTCAGGAGTCAGGGATCCAGCGGATCCGCAGGATCGGGCACAGCCTCGAGTTTGAACACATCAAAGAATATGTAAGAGGCGAAGATTACCGGACCATCAACTGGAAAGCTTCGGCGCGAAAGGGTAACCTGATGGTGAATAATTATACCGATGAGCGGAGCCAGCAGATCTATTGCCTGATCAATAAGGGCCGTGTGATGAAAATGCCCTTTGAAGGTCTCACCCTGCTGGATTATGCCATCAATGCCTCACTGGCCCTCTGTAATGTGGCCCTGGTTAAGCAGGATAAGGCCGGGCTCATCACATTTGAAAAGAATATTGATACATTCCTTCCGGCCGACAAAAAGCCCACACAAATGAACCTGGTCCTGGAAAACCTGTATAAACAGCAAACTAGTTTCCTCGAGCCGGATCTCGAGAAATTATATTCGGTGATCCGTAACCGCATCACCCACCGCAGCCTCCTGGTATTTTTCACCAATTATGAATCGCCGGAGAGCCTGCAGCGGGAACTCCCTGCACTCCTCAAAATGGCCCGCTACCACTTGCTATTGGTCGTGTTTTTTGAGAATACGGAACTGGCTTCGCTTATCAACACGAGCGCTACTACGCTGGAAGGGATCTATATCAGGACCATCGCAGAAAAATTCGCATATGAAAAAAAACTGATGGTGAAGGAACTGCACAAAAACGGAATTCCTTCTATTCTTACCCCGCCGGCACAGCTAACCGTCAATACAGTGAACAAGTACCTTGAATTAAAGAACAGGATGAGTATCTGAATGATCATCCCGATAACCCGTTCATTTCAGCCCTAATAACGAAATTTGCATGATGCCTGATAAACCGGAACAAAATATTTTTGAGAAAGGGAAGATCCTATTGATTGATAAGCCTTTTGGCTGGACCTCCTTTGATGTGGTGCACAAAGTCCGGAAACTGACCGGTGTAAAAAAAGTGGGTCATGCCGGCACGCTGGATCCGCTTGCCACCGGTTTACTGATCATTTGTACCGGCGCTTTTACAAAACGCATCCCATCCTTCATGGCCCAGGAAAAAGAATATACCGGGTCCTTCATGCTTGGGGCAGTAACGACAACTTTTGATCTGGAATCCGAACCTGAGAATTTCAAAAGCACAGAAGCAATAACTGAACAAAAGATCATGGATACTGCAAGGTCCTTTCTGGGTGAAATCTTTCAGGTGCCGCCGGCACATTCTGCTATAAAAATAAAAGGGAGAAGGGTCTATGAATTGGCCAGGAAAGGAGTGGAGGTAAAGATTGAACCCAGGAAAGTGCTGATCCGCGAATTTGAGATCCTAAGAATTGAAATGCCGCAGGTTCAATTCCGGATCCTTTGTTCAACGGGTACTTATATCCGCAGCCTGGCGCATGATTTCGGGAAGAAACTGGGATGCGGGGCGTACCTGGATAATCTCTGCCGTACACGGATCGGGGATAGTACCTTGCATGATGCCATGAGCATGAAAGCCTTCACTGATTGGATCAGGGAAAACCAGCTTACAGGATAAAGGGATAACCGATACCCAGTTGGAACTGCCCGTTCAGCAATTGCCAGTTATGGAACCATTTATTTTGAATTGAAGCATCTGCCGGGCTGGGATCCTTCACTTTGTATGAATAATCAAAACGCAGGATAAAATAGCTCAGGTCGGCCCTGATACCCAGGCCGGTGCCGATGGCAATATCCTTTCCCAGCCTGCTGAAACTGAATACTTCTTCGGGCGGCCTGCCGGTCGCATTTTTTACAAACCAAACATTCCCTATATCGGTGAAAATGGCGCCGTTGAGTTTGACGCTCCAGATAGTGGTGAGCGGAAAACGGTATTCGACATTTGCTTCAAGCTGCAGATCGCCAAATCTTTCAGGGTCATCTGAAAAACTTTTGATGGTGGAGCCGGGTCCCAGTTTGCGCAGGGCCCAGGCCCGCATGCTGTTTGGCCCCCCGGCAAAATATTCCTTAAAAAAGGGAAGATTATTCACCTTGGTCGGGTCATGCGTGGAATTCAGTTCATAACCAGCGCCGGCAAATAAACGAAGTGCGACGGATGATTTTTTAAAACCGATCTTCCGGGTGAATTCTGCGTCCAGCTTGGCAAAACGATACAGGTTTGAATCCAGGAATTTATTGGGATGGATCGTGAGCAGGCCTGATAATTCCATATTGGCACGGAAAAGATTGATATGCTTCGCAGCAGCAACCTGCCGGGTATAATTGATGATGGTGGACAGGATAAATCCATCGGTAAAAATATATTTCAGGGAAGGCGTGGAATCAAAAAGACTGATCAGCAGGGGTTGGGGTTTCAGTTTTGAATATTCAACATTGGGGAACAATACGCGCAGGGTGCTTTTCTTCCCGGTATAATTGTATCCCCAGGAAGCATTGGCTGTCGTGAGATTGAAAAGATTCCTTTTTTCTGTATACGTTGCATTAAAACCGATGGTTGTCTTTGTCTTGAGCCGGAAAGCCGTATCGATCCGGTCGAGAATTTTCCCGATCACCAGCGGTTTCTGAAAATAGAATATATGATTGAAGCTGACCTGCCTGGTCTGTACAAATTTTACGTGGGTGGCCGTATCCCTCCCCGTTTCCACGCCAAACAGGATGCTGGAAAAATACTGGTTGGCGCCCCTCCAGAGATTCCTGTTCTGCAGGGAAGCATTGATATTAAAGCCGGCAAGATTGCCTGAAAATGCGCTCTGGTTATAACTTCCTTCGAGGTTGAGGGACCCTGATAATTTTTTTGCGGGGGTAAGGCGGATCAGAAAATCAACCGTATCCTGTGCCGTCCTTACCTGCGGTTCGATGTCTACCAGGCGCCAGGAGCCAAAGGAATTAAACCGGTTGATCGTATTGAAATAATTCTGCTGGCTGTAAAGGCTGCCGCGTTTCAGGTAGATATTGCGGGGAAAGATGCCCGGTTTAAAAATATCCTCATGGTACAATATTCTCAAGCCATCCTTCCTGGTTTCGTGCAGTATATTCATCGTGTCATTGCTGTAATAATAATCAGGCATTACCGTCACCTGTCCGATATAGTATTTCCTGAGCCTGCCCGTGTCGGTGCCCGGCTTCAGGCGGATCTCGAGGTTGGCAGTTGGATTATCCTTCCGCGTTTTTAAATTCTCAAGCAAACGGATCTGCTCAAAGGGGTCGGCATCCGGGCGTAGGAATGACACATCCAGTGTATCCCATACGCCCTGCAGCATGTCACGGTTGAACCGCAGGTAACCATTGTCACGGTATAATTCCACCAGCCTGTCCAGTTCCTGCGAAATGGTATTCCGGGAAAACGGACCGCCTTTTTTCAGCAGGGAGGCTTTTATGTTCTCTTGCGTCATGCGTTGGAGTTCGGCCTGCTTCATATTATAATGGATAGAATCAAGTGTCACTAACCTGCCCGGATCGACAGTAAAATTGACCGTAGCCCTGTATTCATCATTCCTGACAGTATCGATAACTGTTGTATAACTGATCGTACTGTAAAAATATCCCAGTGAGATCAGGAGAGCCTTCATATAGTTCACTGAAATATCAGCGTTCTGCGAAGCGTATGGATGAGGTTTGATCAGCATGCGTCGGTTAAGCCCTTCCGTGAACATGGAAAAGAACCCGTCGGGAAAAAGTTTCCGTGTGACGGGGGCCCGCAGGCTGTCGTCCAGTTGGTTCAGCAGTTTTGTTTTAAGCAGGTCGGCCGAATCCTGGGAAACAAGCCCGGTGACAACGATATTGGTTTTATAGACAAAGGGCTTTTGAGATGGATAATTCTTTACGATCACCGTGCAGGACAATGATAAAAAGATCACTGCCGCCAAACAAAAACTCAGATAAACGGTACATTTACAGGATAAATACCGGGTGATCATCATAAGTGATTGATAATGCTGACCAAACAGAGGCTCAAATATATTCAAAGTTTAAGCCAGAAAAAATTCAGGCAGGAGGAAAAGCTGTTTATCGCAGAAGGCCCCAAGATTTTAGGAGAACTTTTGGATTCATCCTTAGCATTGATCAAAGAAATATATGCTACCAGTGACTGGATCAAGGAAAATACAACCCGGCTGAAACGTGTCACCCTTGCGGAACTTACCAACGATGAATTAAAAAAGATCTCACAGCTTTCCACACCAAATAAAGTGTTGGCCATCCTGCATTATTTTGACCACGGGGAAAATATTGAATGCAGGAATAAGATCACCCTTGCGCTGGATAGGATCCAGGATCCCGGCAACCTGGGCACGATCATACGCATTGCAGACTGGTTTGGAGTGGAGCAGCTCGTCTGCAGCCCGGGGTCCGCAGATCTCTATAATCCAAAGACCATACAGGCTACAATGGGCAGTTTTATCCGGGTCAGGGTTTATTACCGTGACCTGCCTTCCTGGTTATCATCCGTAAAAGATATCCGGATCTATGCCGCCGAACTGGAAGGCCGTCCGGTTTCATCTTTCAAACAAATGAAGGAAGGAATAATCGTGATCGGAAATGAATCACAGGGGATCAACCCCGAAATAGAAAAGCTTTGCAATGCCAGGATCACCATCCCGCGTAAAGGCGGCGCAGAATCACTGAATGCAGCCATAGCAACCGGAATCATTCTTTCGCATCTCTCTTAGCTTCTGTTAACCCCTGAGCCTTGAGCCTTGACCCTTGCACCTTCATCTGAACTGAATCGCTTTCACCGGCGCTATTCTTTTAATGATCATAGAAGGGATCAACAATGAAAGAAGACATATCAGCATACCGCCAGCACAAATGACTGCCACTTGCCACCAGATGATCCTGACTGCAGCAGCATTCATATAATAGGCATCCTCATTCAGTTTCACAAAATGGGTTTGTTGCTGCAGCCAGAGCAGCAGTAAGGAGATGACCAGTCCTGCAACCACTCCCCTGAGGGCAATGATCATAGCATGGCGGATGAAGATGTTCCTGACAGTAGGATCGCCGGCGCCCACTGATTTCAATATGCCGATCATACGGATTCGTTCCAGGGCAAGAATGATGATGCAGGTCATCAGGTTAATGACCCCGACCACTACCATGATGATAATGAGGATCAGTTTTGTCTTATCGGTCATTCCCAGCCAGTCGAAAATATTGGGAGATATATTTTTTGCGGTGATCGTGTTCCAGGTAACAGGGAAGGAGGGAATGTTGTAGATCTCTTCAGCAGTTTTATTCATTTGTTTATAATCATGCAGGAATACCTCGTATCCCCCGATCTGGCCGGGCAGCCAGTCGTTCTTGCGCTGGATCATTTTAAGATCGCCGATAGCAAAGGTCTTGTCATATTCCTCGATTCCAGTTTTATAGATCCCTACGATGGCCAGTTTATCTGGCCGGATCTCCCCGCCGGGACGGATAAAATAGATCAACACCCTGTCATTCAGTTTCAGGTGCAGTTCAGCGGCGGTGTAGGCCGAAAGGATGAGCTCACGGCTATACGTGGTGTCATTGAAATGAATGAACCTGCCCTCCTTTATAAAATTTTTCAGCCGCGTGGTATCAAAGCTTTTATCGAATCCTTTCATCAATACCCCGTCCATTTCCGAAGCGGCTTTTACGATCACGTACTTGGTCGCGAAAGGATGGATCTGCTGCACATTCCTGTGCTTGCTGATCAGGGCAGCAAGGGAATCATTTTTTTCGATCGGGGTTTCTTCGGCAATGATCGCTTTATCGGGTTGTTTCTCTTCAATGCGGAGATGTCCTACAAAACTGAAGACCTTTTCACTGACCGTTTGCTGGAAGCCGTTCGCCAGGGAGACGGTAATAATGGTAATGGCCACGCTGATCATCGTGGCGGCTGTAGCCAGTCGGATAATGAAGCGGGAAAATGTTCTTTGCCGGTTAAAAGCGACCCGGTTGGCTATGAAACGTGCAACCCTCAAGCATTAAAATTTGTCTGTTCAAAAATACGCCAACAATCACAGCAGGGATCATTTTAAATTAAATTTATACAATTGCTCAAAAAATTTTTTCTTTGGAGGATGAAAAAAAGCCTGGTTGTTTTACTTGTATCAGCTCCCCTGTTGATCGGTGCACAGATCCCGGATCACATCTATAAAGAGAATATCCGTTCGGTCAAATTATACAAATCCGGTGATATGTATAGCTACCCCTTGCTGAACCTGAACGGGAATGATCAGCTCGAACTGCATTTTGACGATATGGATGCGGATATGAAGAATTATTATTACACCTATCAGCTCTGCAATGCCGACTGGACACCGGCGGATATCCAGCCCTTCAGTTATATCAACGGGTTCCAGAGCAACCGCATCACTACTTACCGCTATTCCTCCATCATTGCGAATCATTATACCCATTACCTTGCCGTTTTACCCGATAGGAGCTCAAAGATCATCCGCTCCGGCAATTACCTGCTAAAGGTCTTTTTGAATGATGATACCGCCCAGCTCGTATTCACCAAAAGGTTCCTTGTATCCGATAACCGTGCCCAGGTCAGTTCCCGGGTACTGGAACCTTTCAACGCTACCTATTTCAGGACCCATCAGCGGGTATTTGCAGGGGTGAATCTCGTCAGTTCGAATATCAGCAATTTCACACCGCAGGATATCAAACTGACCATTGTGCAGAACTATGCATGGGTCACCAGTACCACGAATGACCATCCAACCATCTTTCGCGGAAACTACCTGGAATACAGTGACGATGAGAATGCCACTTTCCAGGCGGGAAAGGCCTGGAGGTGGATCAACCTGAGGAGTCTGCGGCTTATGAGCGACAGGATGGCAAAGCTGGTCGATACGGACAAGGTAAGGACCGATGTATATGTCAAACCGGATATCGACCGGCGGCAACAACTGATCGCCAATTACCAGGATATGAGCGGCATGTATACGATCGAGAATATCGACGGCACTAATCCTCTCTGGCAAAGTGATTATGCCTATGTACATTTTACCTATGTGCCACCCGGCAACCAGCCCTATCCCGGGAAGAATATTTACCTGTTTGGTGAACTGACCGGGTATAATTTCAGCGATAACAACAAAATGGAATTCAATGAAAAATCCAGGGTGTATGAAAAGACATTGTTCCTGAAACAGGGTTTTTATAATTATACCTATGTAGCCCTTTCACAAAAGGATCCTTCCGCAGGAACCTATGATCTCGGTGTTACAGAAGGCAATTATTACGGAACATTCAATACATACCTTATCTTGGTCTATTACCGTTCCTTTGGTTCCCGTGCCGATGAACTGATCGGGTATACAAAACTGAGTTCGGTCTTTCAGTGACAGCGCAAATCCATCTTCAGTATATTTGCAGCGGCAGGTCTTACACGGCCAGCTCCTGCTGAACCCTCCCAGGGCCGGAAGGCAGCAAGAGTAGGCGGTTGAGCGGTGCGATGTAATCAGCCTGCCATTTTTACCCCTGTCACCTGAAGGGGAATAAGGTCTCAGGATACAAGCTTTCCGGAGATGAGAACTGAATATTAATGTTTAATCTGCAAATCATATGAAATTTTTTATCGACACAGCAAATCTCGGCCAGATAAAACAAGCCAATGAACTCGGCATACTCGATGGGGTCACCACCAATCCTTCCCTGATGGCCAAGGAAGGCATCAAGGGCAGCGAAGCGGTGATGAATCATTATAAAACGATCTGCGAAATGGTCAATGGTGATATCAGTGCAGAAGTGATCAGCACGGATTTCAACGGGATCATTGAAGAAGGCAAAAAACTGGCAGCCATCCATCCACGCATCGTAGTGAAAGTGCCCATGATACAGGAAGGGGTGAAGGCCATCAAGTGGTTCACCGATAATGGTATCCGTACCAACTGCACCCTGGTATTTTCAGCAGGGCAGGCCATCCTCTGTGCCAAAGCAGGTGCGGCCTACGTTTCGCCCTTCATTGGCCGGATCGATGACAGTGGCTGGGACGGTGTACAGCTTGTGCAACAGATCAAACATATTTATACGGTGCAGGGCTTCACAACAAAAGTGCTGGCGGCCAGTATCCGTAATCCCAACCATATCATCCGTTGCGCTGAAGTGGGCGCCGATGTCTGTACCTGTCCCCTGGATTCCATCCTGGGCCTGCTCAAGCATCCCCTCACTGATATCGGGCTGGCCAAATTCCTGGAAGACGCCAAAAAGACCGCTTAGCACAACATCTCCCGGCTTATACTTTTTTCTCCCGTCGGCGGGTTTTTTAAATTTTTTTTGCGGGAGGATTTTTATCTATATTTGTTAACCATTTGGTTAAACCGTATGGTTAAGAAACAAAAACCCACTCCCTCCCGTACCGAAGAAAGGATCCTTCGGGCGGCCCGCAGCGTATTCACGAGGAAGGGCATGGCCGGTGCCCGTATGCAGGATATCGCTGACAGGGCCGGCATCAACAAAGCCCTGCTGCATTATTATTTCCGCGATAAGGACAAACTTTTTGAGAGGATTTTTTTGCAGGAGGCCCAGCTTTTCTTTCCCAAGATCAATATGATCTTTTCTTCCGATCAGCCCCTGTCCGAAAAGATCATCCGGTTCGTGGCAGAATACACGGACGAAATGATCCGCAATCCTTACCTGCCATGGTTTGTCCTGAATGAGATCCACCGCGACCCCGATGCATTCCTGTATAAAGTATGGGGTGCCGAACGCCTGCCCAAGCCGCAGTTTTTCCTGAAGCAGGTTGGAACAGAGATCCGGAACGGACATATCAGGAAGATCAACCCCGTGCAGCTGTTGATGCATATGCTCTCCCTTACCATCTTTCCTTTCATCGCAAAACCCATGTTTGTGCGTAACCTCAGGCTGAGTGAGAAGCAATTTATCGCGTTGGTAAATCAGCGTAAGAATGAGATCCCCGACTTCATTATACGGTCCATCAAAAAATAATTGTATGAAGAAGATACTGATCAGTATGTTATTGCTTACCGCCCAACAGGCTCCCGCCCAGGAGTCTACGCTCAGCCTGCAAAAATCCTATGCGCTCGCGCAGCAGAATTACCCGCTTACCCGGCAAAGACAACTGCTGAAAAATATCTCCGGCATTACCCTGGAGGAAGTCAGAACGGGTTATTTTCCCCAGTTAAACATCAACGGGCAAGCTACTTACCAGTCCGATGTACTGAAATTCCCCGGCACGATCCCGGGATTCACCTTACCTAAAATTGCTAAAGATCAGTATAAGCTAACGGCCGAATTGAGCCAGCTCGTCTATGACGGAGGTGTGCTCCGGCAACAGGAGCAGGTGGAAAACCTGAACAATGAAGTGAACGAACAAAACCTTGAAGTACAGTTGTACCAGTTGCGGGAACGCATTAACCAGTTGTTCTTCGGGATCCTTTTCCTCGATGAAGAGCTGAAACAGGTGGACCTGGTCAGGCAGGACATCAACCTGGGGATCAAAACGGTGGAAGCGATGGTGGATAACGGCGTTGCTTTCAGATCCAGCCTTAACCTGCTCAGGGCCGAGTTGCTGAAGACCGACCAGCATACCATTGAAATGAAAGCGACCCGCAAAGGTTTGCTGGATGTGCTGGGGCTATTCATCAACCAGGATCTTCCTGAAAATATAAAACTGGAAAAACCTGTTGTCACTGTAGTATTGGCAGATACCAGCGTGAACCGCCCGGAACTGAATTTGTATTCAGCACAGCAGACCCTCTTAATGGGCCGTTTCAAACTCTATGATGCGGGTAAAAAACCCAAAGCCAGTTTTTTTTTCCAGGAGGGGTACGGCCGACCGGGTTTAAATGCATGGGAAAACAAGTTCAAAACTTATTATATCACCGGTATCCGCCTGAACTGGAACCTCGGCTGGCTCTATACCCATAAAAAGGAGATCCGTTTGCTCGGTTTTGCACAACAATCCGTAAATGTTCAGAAGGATGTTTTTCTTTTCAATACCCACACACAACTAAAACAACAGCGCTCAGAGATAGAGAAACTTGAACAACTGATCGCTACTGACAGGGAGATCATTGACCTGCGCACCAGCGTCAAACAGGCCGCCCGCGCACAATTGGAGAATGGGGTCATCACTTCCATCGATTACCTGAAGGATGTGAATGAGGAAGATATGGCCCGGCAGGACCTCATCACGCATCAGGTTCAGTTGCTGCAATCGCAGGTGAGTTACCAAACTATTTCGGGGAAACAATAAATCATACCAAGATGAGAATGAAAACCATTTTATTTCTTTTTATGTCCGCCGCCTCCCTTGCGGCCTGTAAAAAAAACAAAAGCAAGTTTGATGCTTCAGGCACTTTTGAAGCCGATGAAGTGGTGGTATCATCTTCCGCCAATGGGATCATCATCTTTTTTAATGCCGAAGAAGGATCACAATTGGCTAAGGACAGTCTGGTAGCGCAGGTTGATCCTGAACCGCTCAACCTGCAAAAGCAGGAAGTGGAAGCATCCATCCATGCCATTGGCCAGCAAACGATCGATGTGACACCACAGATCAGGCTGCTCAATGACCAGCTGGTTGTACAGCAATCGCAGCTGGATAATTTATTGCATGAAAAGACCCGGGTCGAGAACCTGGTAAAGCAGGACGCAGCAACCGGCAAGCAACTCGATGATATCAACGCACAGATCGATGTAGTGAAAAAACAAATGGATGTAACCCGGCAGCAGATCAATGTGCAGCAGAACAATGTGAACACGCAGAACCGCAGTATCCTCAGCCAGCAGCAGCCCCTGACCAAAAAGAAAGCAGAAGTGCAGGAGATGCTCGACAAAACAAATGTCCGGAACCCCATCGAAGGGACCGTGATCGAGAAATATGCTGAAGCGGGGGAAGTGACGACCATGGGGAAAGCCCTGTATAAGATCGCTAACCTGTCCAGCCTTAATCTTCGTGCCTACATTACCGGAACGCAATTACCGCAGGTAAAACTGGGTCAAACAGTAAGGGTTTATATTGATAATGGGCCCAAAAAATATAAAGAATACATCGGCACCATTATATGGATCGCCAGCCAGGCGGAATTCACACCAAAGACCATCCAGACCAAGGAAGAAAGGGCCAACCTTGTCTATGCGATCAAAGTAAAAGTGCCTAACGACGGATCTTTAAAGATCGGAATGTATGGAGAAGTAAGGTTCTGAACAGGGGACAGGTTTCAGATAATAGTCAATAGTTTTTCGAAATGATTCCAGCTGTGGAAAATAAAAAGAGCAACAATGCACCGGTGCCTCAATTGACAGGGGAAGGGGTTATTGTTTCTCATATCATAAAAACCTATGGAAAGAAAAAAGAGGTAAAGGCTTTGAATGATATTTCTTTTGAAGTCGCGAAAGGGGAATTATTCGGGATCATTGGACCCGACGGGGCGGGTAAAACATCCCTGTTCAGGATACTCACTACCTTGCTATTGGCCGACAGCGGTACTGCAACAGTAGATGGCTTTGATGTGGTGAAAGATTATAGTTCCATTCGCCGGCGGGTGGGCTATATGCCGGGCCGATTCTCCCTCTACCAGGACCTGACCATAGAAGAGAACCTGAATTTTTTTGCCACTATTTTTAAAACAAGCATCCGGGAGAATTATGACCTGATCAAAGATATTTATGTGCAGATCGAGCCCTTTAAGAACAGGAGGGCGGGAAAGCTCTCCGGTGGTATGAAACAAAAATTAGCATTGAGCTGCGCATTGATTCACCGGCCCTCCGTCCTGTTCCTGGATGAACCTACCACCGGCGTAGATGCTGTTTCGCGTAAAGAGTTCTGGGAAATGCTGAAGCGCCTGAAACAGCAGGGCATTACGATCCTGGTATCCACACCCTATATGGATGAAGCCAGTTTATGTGACAGGGTGGCGCTGATCCAGGGCGGGCATATTCTTTCCGTCAATACACCACAGGGGGTCAGGGATGATTTTGGTAAACCGCTTTGGGCGGCCAAATCCGCTTCCATGCTGCACCTGCTCAATGACCTGCGGGAAAAGGATTTTGTGGAAAATGTTTATCCATTCGGGGAATTCCATCATATCGTGTTAAAAAATAAAGGAGGGGAAGAAGGATTAAAAAGATTTTTCGCTGAAAGGAAAGATGAAACGGCGGTCCTTCAGCCGGTGCAGCCGGATATCGAGGATTGTTTTATTGCGTTGATGCGGAACGAAATTTAAAATATAGGATGAATAACGGGAAAGCCATTACTGCAGATAAGTTGACCAAACGTTTCGGTGATTTCGTTGCCGTTAACAAGATTTCCTTTGAGGTGAACAGGGGAGAGATTTTCGGATTTCTCGGGGCCAACGGTGCGGGCAAGACCACGGCCATGCGTATGCTCTGCGGTTTATCCCTTCCCAGTTCAGGCAAGGCCACTGTGGCCGGGTTTGATGTGTACACTGAGAATGAAAAGATAAAGAGGAATATCGGCTATATGAGTCAGAAGTTTTCATTATACGATGACCTTACCGTGAAGGAGAATATGCGCTTTTATGGGGGTATTTATGGTAAAAGCGATGCATTCATCAAAGACAAGATCGTCTTCATCCTGCACCACCTGCACCTGGAAAATGAGGCCAATGTCCTGGTCCGCTCCCTGCCCCTGGGCTGGAAGCAGAAACTGGCATTTGCCGTTTCCATTTTTCATGAACCTGAAATTGTTTTTCTCGATGAGCCTACCGGGGGTGTGGACCCCGTAACCCGCCGGGAATTCTGGAATATGATCTACCAGGCTGCGGACAGGGGCACCACGGTGTTTGTGACCACCCACTATATGGATGAGGCCGAATACTGCAACCGGGTAAGTATTATGGTGGATGGAAGGATAGACGCATTGGATACCCCCTCAAACCTGAAGAAGACATATAAGGCTTCGTCCATTGATGAAGTGTTTTTGCATTTGGCAAGGGGAGCAAAAAGAAGTGAATAGAAATGCCTGGTAGATAGCAAATGCGGGCTAACTGATGAAATACTAATGAAAAATGATGTACTGATCTATCATGAGAAATAAATTCCATTTAGGGGATCGGCTATGAAACAATTTTTCTCATTCATCAAAAAAGAATTCTACCACATTATTCGCGACAGGCGGACAATGTTCATCGTGTTGCTGATGCCGGTGGTACAGATCGTTATTTTCGGCTTTGCACTGACCAATGAAGTGAAGAACACCCGCATCGCTATACTGGATAATGCAAAGGATGACGCTTCAGCATCCCTGGTCGCTGAACTGGATGCCAGCCACTATTTTGATGTATACAGCAACCTGCATTCCTATGATGATATCGAAAAGGAATTCCGCAAAGGGAAAATAAAACTCGCTGTCGTATTTCCGCAACATTTCGGCGAAGACCTGAAGCATTTCAACAAAGCACAGGTACAGCTGGTAGCAGATGCATCAGACCCCAATGTAGCCAACGCGGTCTCAAATTATGCAACGGCCATCATTCATGATTATCAGCAAAGGGTCACACAGGACCTGAAACTGCCTTATACCATCAATACGGAACTGCGCATGCTCTACAACCCGCAACTCAAAGGAGTGTTCAATTATGTTCCCGGTGTCATGGCCATGGTATTGCTCCTCGTTTGCACCATGATGACTGCTATTACAATCGTGAAAGAAAAAGAACTCGGTACGATGGAAGTCCTGCTGGTCTCTCCCATGCGGCCGCAGCTGGTGGTGCTTGCCAAGGCCATTCCTTACCTCGTACTGAGCGTGATCAATATCAGCTCTATTTTATTACTGAGTGTTTTTGTACTGGAAATGCCGATCAATGGCAGCCTGGTATTGCTGGTAGGAGAGAGTGTGCTATTCACCCTCGTATCCTTGTCACTGGGACTGCTCATTTCTTCCGGTGCCAGCTCACAGCAAACGGCCATGTTCATTTCCCTGGTGGCATTGTTCCTGCCCACTGTTATGCTCAGTGGTTATATGTTCCCCATTGAGAATATGCCGCTGCCTTTACGGATCATTTCCAACCTGGTTCCTGCAAGATGGTATTATATTATTGTGAAATCGGTCATGATTAAGGGGCTTGGTATAAAGGATATCTGGCAGGAGACGCTAGTCCTGTTCGGCATGATGATTTTTTTCCTGGCCATGGCGGTGAGAAGATTTAAAATCCGTTTGGAATGATCATTCAAATATTATTTTTAATAACTGCCGCTTTAAAACATCTTTATGAGGACACTTAAGTTTTTATTGCGCAAAGAATTCAGCCAGATCTTCCGTGACCCATCCATCCTGCGACTTATCCTCGTTATGCCCGTTATCCAGCTCCTTATCCTGCCCTGGGCCGCCGATTACGAGATCAAAAATGTCAGGCTTGCGGTAGTGGATAATGATCATTCGGAATACGCCCGCCGGCTCATCAATAAGATCACATCGTCGGGATATTTTATCCTGGCAGACTATACAGCTTCTTACGACGAATCACTGAAGAAAGTAGAAAAGGACAAAGCTGACCTGGTCTTGCAGATACCTCAGAATTTTGAAAGGGATATTGTAAAAAAAGACGAAGCAACGCTTTTCCTGGCAGTAAATGCCATCAATGGTGTGAAAGCCAACCTGGGCAGCGCTTACCTGCGAACCATTATCCGGAATTACAACCAGGAGATCAGGACGCAATGGATCCAGTTTCCGCGTTTCAGTCCTGTCACGCAGATCGAAACGGCGCCGGTCAACTGGTACAATCCCCATATGAATTACAAGTATTTCATGGTGCCGGGTATCCTGGTCATCCTGCTCACCATGATCGGGTCCAACCTGGCGTCTATCAATATCGTAAGGGAAAAAGAGATCGGTACCATCGAGCAGATCAATGTGACTCCCATCAGGAAGATCCATTTTATCCTGGGCAAACTCCTGCCTTTTTGGATACTCGGACTTTTCGTCTTCACGATTGGTCTTACTATTGCCCGGGTCGCCTATGGGATCATGCCCACCGGTAGTTATCTCACTATTTATGTCTTTGCCGCCGCTTACCTGTTCGCTATCCTGGGGCTTGGATTGCTGATGTCCACTTATTCGGCCAACCAGCAGCAGAGCATGATGCTCTCGTTTTTCCTGATGATGATCTTTATCCTGCTCGGGGGGTTGTATACGTCAATCGACAGTATGCCCGAATGGGCCAAATGGATCGCCCGGTTCAACCCTGTTTCTTATTTTATTGAAGTGATGCGTATGGTTGTGCTAAAGGGAAGTACGCTTTATGATATCCGCTTTCATTTACTTGCTATCCTGGGATTCGCAGTGGTCTTTAATGGCTGGGCGATCATTAATTA
>CAZZDQ010000026.1:16328-36496 GCA_964652845.1 uncultured Chitinophaga sp. | reverse complement strand
TCATAGAATCATAATAAGGAGGGATCACATAACCGGCATAGGCATGGCTGTCCACTCGTACGCCATGGCCGCCGGGCTGGTGCATATTGGTGATCCTTCCCGGTGATGGCCGGAAATCATTATAGGGATCTTCGGCATTGATGCGGCACTCGATGGCATGCCTTTCGGGGAAATAATCCTTTCCCGAGATCTTTTCGCCCATCGCGATCTTGATCTGTTCCTTGATCAGGTCATAATTGATGACTTCTTCGGTGACGCAGTGTTCTACCTGGATTCGGGTATTCATTTCCATGAAATAGAAATTCCGGTTTTTGTCTACCAGGAACTCAATGGTACCTACACTTTCATAATTAATCGCGGAAGCGGCTTTTTTAGCTGCATCTCCCATTCTTTGACGGAGCTCGGGCGTCATGAAGGGTGAGGGAGATTCTTCCACCAGTTTCTGGTGACGGCGCTGAATGGAGCAATCCCTTTCACTTAAATGGCAAATGGTGCCGTATTGGTCGCCCGCGACCTGTATTTCGATATGTCTTGGTTCTTCCACGAATTTTTCCATATAAATGCCGTCATTCTTAAATGCGGCGGCGGCTTCAGCTTTGGCAGTGCTATAAGCCCTTTCCATCTCGCTTGCCTCCCATACAATGCGCATACCTTTCCCGCCCCCGCCGGCTGTTGCCTTCAGGATCACCGGGTAACCCATTTGTTTTGCCATACCGGTAGCCTCGTCCAGGCTTTGCAGCAATCCTTCACCGCCGGGTACAACAGGTACACCTGCTTTGATCATGGTTTCTTTGGCTGTGATCTTATCGCCCATGGCATTGATCATCTCTGGCGCGGGGCCGATGAATTTTATCCCATGATCGTTGCAGATCTTGGCGAATTTGGAATTCTCTGCGAGGAAACCATATCCTGGATGAATGGAATCGGCGTTGGTGATCTCAGCGGCCGCCATGAGATGAGGAATATTCAGGTAGGAATCGGCGCTTTGCGCTTTGCCAATGCATACCGCTTCGTCGGCAAAGCGAACATGCAGGCTGTCGCGGTCGACCGTTGAATAGACAGCCACCGTTTTGATCCCCATTTCCCTGGCTGTGCGGATGACCCGAAGGGCGATCTCCCCGCGGTTGGCTATTAATATTTTTTTAAACACAAATAATAATTGATCATGAATAAATCGTCCTTACGATCTGAATATGCAAAATGGATCAGGCAGGTTCTACGAGAAATAAGGGCTGGTCATATTCTACCGGGGAGGCATCTTCCGCGAGCACTTTGACGATCTTCCCGGATACTTCACTTTCGATTTCATTGAACAATTTCATGGCTTCTATAATGCAGACCACCGTGCCCTGGGAAATGTCTGACCCGACTTCCACGAAGGCAGGTTTATCCGGCGCGGAACGACGGTAGAAGGTTCCGATCATGGGGCTTTTGATGGTGACAAGATTGGAAGTATCACCCGAAGCTTTGGACCTCTCGGCTTCAGGTCTTGCGGATGTTTGTGCTGTAGCGGGCTGGGGGAACGCCACCTGGACCGGAGCCGCCTGTACAGGGGAAACGACCTGGGTTACATGTTCTTCCTTTTGCTTGATGGTCACCCTGAAATCCTTCTGCTCAACAGTCAACTCCCCGATATTTGATTTGTTGATTATTTTGATCAACTCCTGTATTTGCTTGAAGTCCATGTTTTTCAATTTAGTGTGATTTTGGTTGATTTAAATTGAATACCCTGAGGGGGTGGCTAAGATAATAAATAGAACAGTAAACCCTTGCGATATTTCAAGGTTTTGAAAAAAATGAATAAATACTGTCAAATTGAGGGTGTAAACAAGAAATCATTATTCTTTTACACGTTCCACGTATTCACCTGTTTTGGTATTGATGCGGATCATCTCACCCTCATTCACAAACAACGGTACATTTACTGTTGCACCTGTTTCGATGGTAGCCGGTTTCAATGTCCGGGTGGCGGTATCGCCTTTTAACCCGGGTTCGGTATATGTTACTTTCAATACTACTTTATCGGGGAGTTCGGCGCCAAGTACCTGGTTGTTATCCGTATTGATCAGTACGCCTACTTCATCACCTTCCTTAAGGTATTGCGGCGCATCAATAGTGTTTTCCTGGAGGGCTACCTGTTCAAAGCTTTCCTTGTCCATGAAATTATAACCGGTATCATCCTTATATAAGAACTGGTAAAACCTTCTTTCCACGCGTACGGGAAAGATGGTATCACCGGAATTCCATGTTTTTTCGATGGTTCGGGAATTGTCTACGCCTTTCAGTTTGGCCCATACCTTGGCTGCGGCGCGGGCGGTCTTGTTTTCCCCGAATTCAACAACAGAATAGAGGCTTCCCTCAAGGTTGATGATCAAGCCACGACTGATATCTGCGGTATTTGCCATAATATTTAATTGGTATTAAAATTTGGGCGGCAAAGATAAGAAAACAAAGGCAGAAGAGCCAAGGATCAAGGCACAGTTAATAGGATTTCGTGAAAAATATTTTTGATCAAAATCTACCACACTTGACCCTTGAACCTTGAGCCTTGAATCTTGCAACTTATCCCTTGTTCCCTGAGTCTTGTACCTTAGAATAACTTTTATTAAAAAATTTTCAATTTACTTTGATCGATGAAAAAACTTACCCCTTTACTATTCCTTTGCCTTTCGCTGAATGGATTTACACAAAATGACTCTACCAAAGCTCCCTACCAGAAATTTCCGTTCTTTCCGCCTGCCACTTTATTATTACCGGGGAAAACGAATTTCACCAAGGCCGACCTGCCTAAGAAAAAACCCGTAATGCTGATGATCTTTAACCCAACCTGCGAACATTGCCAGCATGAAACAGAAGCATTGACAAAGGATATCGACAAGTTCAAAGATGTTACGATCGTAATGGCCACCACCTATCCCTACGACAGCATGATGGCTTTCCGCGACAGGAATCACCTGGCTGATTTTGAAAATATCATTGTGGGACAGGATGTGAATTATTTCCTCGTTTCCTATTACCTTATGCACAGCATGCCCTTCCTGGCATTCTATGACAAGAACTTCAACCTGATCTCGGTCTTCGAAGGCACCATGCCCATGGATAAGGCGGAGGAGGAAGTACATAAAAAAGCTCCGGGGAAAAAATTCAGCCTGCAATAAGGTAATTCCATATCAGGAAAAATTGCCTCCAAACCCTGTATTTTTGCGACGCACTGATTATTTACATTAAAAATATTTTATGAAGATTACTGTTGTAGGTGCCGGGGCAGTGGGGGCCACTTGTGCTGATAATATTGCCCGGAAAGAACTGGCCAATGAATTGGTATTACTGGATATCAAAGAAGGATTGTCAGAAGGCAAGGCGCAGGATATGATGCAGACCGCTGCCCTGCTCGGATTCGATACGCGGATCACCGGCTGTACCAGTGATTATTCCAAAACGACCGGCAGTGATGTCGTGGTCATCACTTCGGGTATACCCCGCAAGCCGGGCATGACACGTGAGGAACTGATTGGCACCAATGCCGGTATTGTGAAAGGAGTTTGTGAAAATATCCTCAAATACTCACCCAATGCCGTGATCGTTGTGATCAGCAACCCGATGGATACGATGACCTACCTGGCCCTGACCGCTACAGGTCTCCCCAAGAATAAGATCATTGGTATGGGTGGCATTCTCGACAGCAGCCGGTTTAAATACCAGTTGAGCAAACACCTGGGATGTAATCCTGCCGACCTGAGTGCACTGGTCGTGGGCGGGCATGGTGACACAACCATGATCCCGCTAATCCGCCTGGCAACATGGAACAGTGTACCGGTCACAAAGTTCTTAACCACCGAACAACAAACGCAGATCGTGAATGATACAATGGTAGGCGGGGCTACGCTGACCAAATTGCTGAGTACTTCAGCCTGGTACGCACCGGGCGCTGCCGGGGCAGCCCTGGTGGAAGCGATTATGCGGGACGAAAAAAAATTATTTGTTTGTTGTGTTTCCCTGGACGGGGAATATGGTCAGAAAGATATTTGTATGGGGGTACCCGTCGTGATCGGCAAAAACGGATGGGAAAAAATCATAGATATTGGTCTCAACGAAACCGAACAGGCGGCATTCAACAAGAGCGCCGATGCAGTAAGAAGTATGAATGAAGTGTTAAAGACCCTCTGACGGCACAGGTTTTGTCATGATTACCCCGGCTAATCATCAGCATGAAAAGATTTTTACTTGTTTTAGGGTATTCTGTTTTTATTTCTGCCGCCTCAGGACAGAAGATCGACAGCATTTACTTCCATTTATATACCGACAGCCTGAAAAAAGGCCAGCATAATTATATCAATGTGGACGGCAAACTTTCCAATGGCCGCTGGCTGCCTCTAACGGAAAAAGATATCTCTTTCTTTTGCCCCACTGCAAGGTTTGAAGGCAATGAACTGATCATACCCCTTGATTTCCGGGATGAGAAGGTAACGGTGAAAGCCACCCTGAAAGCAAATACTGCGATGATCATAGAAAAAACCATCTGGATCAAACAAAAGCCGGATGATGAACGATTACCTACTAAAGAGGAGATAATGAACAACCGCCAGCCGAAAAAAATAAAGACCGGGGCGCGCTGATCCCCGGTTCTGTTTCCCTCATTACATCCTGTATATTGAAATACAACGCTTAGTTGTAGTTCATAAATCCCAGTGTTGTAATTTTGATTTTCAGCATGCAAAAAAAAATATCATATTCCTCACCTGATGCACGGGGTTATTATGGAGAATTCGGCGGCGCCTATATACCCGAAATGCTATACCCCAATGTGGAAGCGTTGCGTACAAAATATCTTGACATCATTAGCGGAGAAAGTTTTCAAAAAGAATTCAGGCAATTGCTGCATGATTATGCCGGCCGGCCCACGCCACTTTATTATGCCAAAAGGCTGAGTGAAAAATACAGGACACAAATATTTTTAAAGCGGGAAGATCTTTGTCATACCGGGGCGCATAAGATCAATAACACCATCGGCCAGATCCTCCTGGCCATTCAACTCGGTAAAAAAAGGATCATTGCCGAAACTGGAGCCGGTCAGCACGGGGTGGCTACGGCTACAGTTTGCGCATTAAAAGGCCTGGAATGCATTGTGTACATGGGTGAAAAAGATATGGAGCGGCAGGCCCCCAATCTGGCGAGGATGAAAATGCTGGGCGCTACAGTGATCCCGGCGACTTCGGGGAGCAAGACATTAAAAGATGCCACGAATGAGGCCATCCGCGACTGGATAAACCACCCGGATGACACACATTATATCATAGGGAGCGTGGTGGGACCACATCCTTACCCGGATATGGTCGCCAGGTTCCAGAGCGTGATCAGCGAAGAGATCAAATGGCAATTAAATGAGAAATTTGATATGGTTCAGTCCCCGCAAATGCGGGTTCCGACCCATATCATCGCCTGTGTAGGTGGCGGAAGCAATGCAGCCGGGGCTTTTTATCATTTCCTGGATGATCCTTCGGTCCAACTGATCGCCGTTGAAGCAGCAGGACATGGGATCAACAGCGGCAAGAGTGCTGCCACTACACAATTAGGCACTGTGGGTATCTTGCATGGAAGCAAGAGCCTCGTGATGCAAACTGATGACGGACAGGTGGTGGAGCCACATAGTATTTCTGCCGGGCTGGATTACCCGGGTATTGGCCCCCTGCATGCACATCTTTTCAAAACCGGGCGTGTAAAATATCTGAGCGCTACGGATGATGATGCCGTGAAAGCTGCATTTGAACTGGCAAAACTTGAAGGTATCATTCCGGCATTGGAATCAGCACATGCTTTAGTATCCTTAAAAGAATTGTTCTCCACCCCCTTGGGGGGAGGTCGGGAGGAGACCCTGGTGGTGATTTGCCTGAGTGGCAGAGGAGATAAGGACCTCTCAACTTATATGAAGTATATATAATTTAATGAACTTATTTAAATGTTTCGCCACAAAATGAACAAGACAATAATCAATGAATACACAAAAATCTTTGATCCAACACTACTTGTTCTTTGTACCTACTTGATGAATTTTATGTTTTTAAAATGTAGCTGCAGATATTAGTTTTAATTCAAATACATAGAATGGCCAGGTATTTATTTTTTATATTCATTTTATTCTTTTACCTCTCCTGCAAAACCAAACCCTACCTGAATAAAACCATTACCCTTGAAAAAGTGGGAGCCACCTGTGTAAATGGAGACGAGACCATCAAAATGAATTCCAATATCAACGGTGAACGCTACGAGATCTATAAATGCCTGGACGAGGATTTCAAGAAGAACGCAATCACTATTTCCCGCTCGGGCGATACGGTCAATATTATTTTTGACAACCAGGCAAAGAATAAGGCGTTCTTCAAGGCGACCATTGATATTGATACCTATCCGCGGTATAATTTTATCAATATTAATGGTGCTGTTACACCAATCGTACCGGCGTCAAACTGATCATGAGCAGGCTTCAAAATATATTCCAGGGTTCACGTGCACAAAAACCTATCCTGAGTGTATACTGCACCGCCGGTTACCCGCGGCTGAATGATACAATTGAAGTGATTAACGCTTTACAGCAAAATGGTGTCGATATCATTGAGATCGGCATTCCGTACAGTGATCCCCTTGCCGATGGCCCGGTGATCCAAAAAAGCAATGCACTTGCACTGGCCAATGGTATGACCATAAAAAAATTATTTGAGCAGCTGAAAGGCTTTCGCCAATTGCCCGGCCTGGCGGATACCGGAATGATACTAATGGGTTACCTGAATCCCGTTCTGCAATATGGGTTTGAAAAATTTTGCGCCGATGCAGCTGCAACGGGGATCGATGGTCTCATCATTCCGGATCTGCCCGCATTCGAATTTGAAAATGAATATGGTACCCTCCTCAACAGGTTTAACCTGGATTTAATTTTCATGGTCACTCCTGAAACAAGCCCCGAACGTGTCAAAAAACTGGATAGCCTGAGCAGGGGTTTCCTTTACGCAGTATCTTCTTCATCAACCACCGGGAAAAGATCAGGTAATGGGAACCTGGAAACTTATTTAACAAAACTTAAAAAAACAGAACTGCACAATCCTTTGATGGTCGGTTTTGGCATACAGGATAAATCCGGGTTTGAAGATGCCTGCAGGCTGGCCCGGGGAGCCATCATTGGGAGTGCTTATATCAGGGCCCTGGAAAATACCGGGAATATCCGTGCAGCTACACGGAATTTCATATCGTCCATACTGGGATAAACGGTTTGCAGGCTCATCCAGTTTGATTAAATTTGCCGCATGAAAAAATTGATCTCCTTCCTCCTCCTGGTACCCCTTCTGTCACAGGCACAAACCGCGAAAAAGGGCTTTGTCATCAACGGTAAACTGGAAGGATACAAGGATGGTATCACCGTAAAGCTGATCCCTAACGGCGAAAGTGTTGAACTGGTCAGCACAAAGGTTAAAGAAGGGAAGTTTACGCTTAAATCCTCCCTCGAAGAGCCCCGGCTCTGTTTTTTGATGATCGACAACGATAAACCGCTGAATATTTACGTGGAGAACACGGTACAGACCCTGAAGATCAAAAAAACCGAACCCGAAAAATTTGAAATGAAAGGTTCTGTTTCAGAACTGGTATTTGCGGTCTTTATCAAAAAATTCATCCCCTACGCCAATGATCTCAATTCGCTCGTTGCAAAACTCAATATAATAGCTCCCGGAGCTGAACGGGATTCAATTATGGTCCTCTATGCGAAACAACAGCATGCCGTGGAGGATGCGATCGATGAGTTTGTCAATGCGAATAAAAATTCCATCGTGTCTGCCTTTGCCCTGAACGTGACTTATAATTTCAACCAGGATATCCTGCAACTGGAAAAAAGATTCAACAAACTGGATGCAGCGGTCCGGAAGTCCAAAACCGGGGTCGATCTCTATAATTTTATTTCTGAAAGCAAGGTTGGTGCTGTCGGTACCGAGGCCGTGGATTTCACCATGCCGGATACCTCAGGCAACCCTGTGAAACTTTCTTCCTTCAGGGGCAAGTATGTACTCGTTGATTTCTGGGCAAGCTGGTGCGGCCCCTGCCGGAATGAGAATCCCAATGTCGTAGAGAACTTCAACAAGTTCAAAAAAAAGAATTTCACCATTCTCGGCGTTTCACTGGATAAACCCGGCGAAAAAAATAACTGGGTATATGCCATCAACCAGGACAACCTGACCTGGAACCATGTGAGTGACCTGCAATGGTGGAACAATGCTGCAGCAAAACTTTATCATATCGAAGCCATCCCTCAGAATATGCTCATTGATCCGGAAGGCAAGATCGTGGCCAAAAACCTGAGGGGCCCGGCCCTGCAGGCAAAATTATGCGAGATATTCGGGTGTGACTGAGAAGGAGCAGATGCGGGAGATTTAGTTCTCACCATTGCAAAGATGTTCTGATAATCTCATCGTTGAAACTGACGAATTCAGGATGTAGCATCATAAAATTCTTCTTATGAAAATTCTACTCACCGTATTTGTTTCCCTTTCATTCCTTTTCTCCCGGGCGCAGATCCTGAACCGTCTCAAGGACAGGGCCGTTCAGAAAGCGAAGGAAAATACCATTGACAAGGCCAAATCCGAAGCCTGGAATGCCTATCATAAGGAGATCGATGATATCCGCGCCGAATTTGATTCCACTGATTTTGATTATGCCATTTTACTGAGCGATAATTCGGGGTTGTTCAATATTAAAGACAAGCGGGAAGCCGGCGGTAAATTCATGAACCTGAAAAAAATCGGGCAGCAGCTTTACCGCCAGGATATCGAAGTCACTGATGAAGAAAAGGGAAAACTGAACCTCAGTATGGGTGAATCAGCCTATGCAACGGGCCACTGGATCTTTGCTGAAAAGAAATTCAGGGAAGCGATCCGCAATTTTGAACACGGCGGCCTTACCAGCCACCCCTATTATTTCAAATCCATTTCTAACCTGGGACTCTTACTCGGCACCATGGGCCGGTACCGCATGGCAGAAAGATATACCCAGGAAGCCCTGCGCCTGCAGCGGCAGGCATCCCCCGGGAGTATGGACGTTGGCGCATCACTGAACAATTACGGCGTGTTGCATTATAACCTGGGACAATATAATGAAGCGGAGAATAAGATCCTCCAGTCCCTATCAGTCATTGAGAAAAACAAGATGCAGTCCTCGCTTCAATACGCTGTGGCTGTTAATAACCGGGGTGTCTTGTACCAGGCGCTGGGACGCTATACTGATGCAGAAAAAGACCTGATGACAGCCATCGGTATCCGCATGGAACTGGGCACAAACGCCAAGAATGGCAGCCTGATCCGGTTTCAGTCGAACCTTGCGCTGCTGTACCAGCAGATGGGCCGTTATACAGATGCTGAGAAGATCTATCTCAGGCTTCAAAAGAATATCGGCAACCAGCAATCGGAAGCCTATGCGAATATGCTGGACAACCTGGCCATATTGTACCTGATCATGCACCAGGATAACAAAGTGGAATCCATGCTCACCCAGTCGGCTGAGACATATAAGAAAATTTTTACCGAAAATTCACCGGCCTATGCCAAAGTCATCAGCGACCTGGGGAATTTCTACCGTTATAAGGGAAGGTATGACGAAGCCAGGCCACTGTTGCAGCAGGCCCTGAATATCCGGCTCGAAAGTTATGGCATGAATCATCCGCTTTTCGTTCAGTCGCAGGAGGACCAGGCCATCCTTTTCTGGAAACAGAACAATTATGCCGATGCCATTCCGCTTTATAAGTCGGTCATGGAGCGTTCCCTGGATTTCATCAACCGCTATTTCCCGCCGATGAGTGATGCGGAAAAGACAAAATACTGGAACCTGCTTTCACCCCGCTTTGAACGTTTTTACGATTTTGCTCTCGATGCGGTGAAAACTGACAGGAATGCCATCACTGAAATGTTACAATACCGTCTTGCCACCAAGGGATTGCTCCTCAGCTCCCAGCGTAAGATCACACAGACCATCCTCAATAGCGGCAACGAGGACCTGATCAATGATTATAACGACTGGCTCGACCAGAAAGAGGAACTGGCCCGGATGTTCGTATTCTCCAAACAGGACCTGCAGGACCAGGGCATCAACCTGGACTCCATGCAAAATGCAGTCAATAGCCTGGAGAAGAAACTTTCTGCCAATTCAAAGGATTTCGCACAGTTCTATTTTACTTCCAAGGTGGATATTAAAGAACTGCAATCGGCCATGAAAAATGACGACGCGCTGGTAGAGATGATCCGCCTGCGCCAGTTTGATCAGGTACTGAGCGACAGTTGCCGTTACCTGGCGATCGTACTCACAAAAAATGACCCCGAACCTGTATTGACTACTTTGAATGAAGGCAGCACAATGGAAAGCAAAAACTATAAAGCCTACAGGCTTTCCATGCAGAATAAGATACCCGATGAAAAATCATACGGAATCTTCTGGCAGCCCTTTGAAAATTCACTAAAAGGGAAAAAAAGGGTCTTTGTATCGTTGGATGGTGTATATAATCAGGTCAACATGAATACCCTGAAAAAACCCGGCGGAGATTACCTGCTCAATCAATATGATATTGTACTTATCGGAAATGGGAAAGATCTCGTAGCGTTGAATAACAAGGCCAATATGCAGCTCGCCAAAAAAGCAACCCTGATCGGCGATCCTGATTATAGCTCAGATTCAAACCTGCCACCCCTGCCCGCCACCAAGACCGAGGTGGATGGTATCAATAAGGTATTGAAAACCTCGGGCTATAGTGTATCAGAATATGTGATGCAGGATGCCAATGAAAATAACTTAAAGGCCGCCAAACAGGTCTCGGTCCTGCATATTGCCACACACGGGTTCTTCTTCCCTGATGTGGAACATCCCAACTGGCCCATCGGGATCAGCGCTGATAATGCAAGGGACAATGTGCTGCTTCGTTCCGGCCTGGTACTCACTGGTGTGCAGGAAACGAATAAACTCAATCCAACCATGGACAGCGTCACGAATGGTGTCATTACTTCCTACGAAGCCATGAACCTTGACCTGAAGGGTACAAGGCTGGTCGTCCTGAGCGCCTGCGAAACGGGCCTGGGGGAAATAAAAGCCGGCGAAGGGGTGTATGGTCTGCAAAGGGCCTTTATTGCCGCGGGCGCAGATGCTATCATCATGAGCCTATGGAAAGTGGATGATGCAGCCACCCAGCAATTGATGAATAATTTTTATACCAACTGGCTGAAGACCGGAGACCGTGAGAAATCATTCAAACAGGCGCAGCAACAGCTCATGACCAAGTTCAAAGAACCATATTATTGGGGAGCTTTTGTAATGATGGAGGATTGAGGAGTAGTGAGTGAATAACATATAGTCACCACTTGTTTTATTGATGCTTTTTTCAATCACGCGTCCACCGCTTCCAACCGCAGCTTTATTTTAACACCACCTGTACATTTTTTAAGGTTAATTTAAGAACGTGGGCCAAACGCATAGCTGGCAAGCATTCTGCCCTCATAAATCATTTTAAACAGCGAACATGCATGACCGTTTATACAGGACTTAACTATTCTTAACCCTGCCCGTCAATAATCACTTTTCATCGCTTGTTTATGCCCATAGATTTGGGTTATTAAATCAAACGCTGCAGGCAGCTGCAGTGATTATTAACCACAAAATTTATATTTATGAAAAAGTTACAGAACGTTCTTGCAGCGATCGCCTTATTCATCACTACAGCCTCTTTTGCAGCCCACGGTCCGGGTGGCGTAACCCCGGTGGTGCAGGCAGCCTTCGACAAGAATTTCATTGGCGCCACGAATGTGAGTTGGGAACAGATCGATGATTTTTATTTCGCTTCCTTCGACCTGGTCACCAAACAGAACACGGCGGCCTTCAATGAAAACGGGGAATTGGTGGCCACGTCGCGGATGATCGATATATCACAACTGCCCCTCTCCGTGTCAGCCGCCATTAACGACAAATACAGTGGCTATACCCTATCAAAGGCGGTCACGGAATTTTATTTTGAAGGGCAGACGAGCTATTATGTATATGCGGAGAACAGCAAAAGGATCCTCAAGCTGAAATGTTATGCCGGCGGTGATATCACTGTGGACAAAAAGATCAAAAAATAAAATAAGATTGGAATGAATGTGTAAGCCGTTCGCATTTGCGGACGGCTTTTTATTTGATCGCTCCTTCGTTGTAAAAATGAATGAAGAATGACGCTTTATTCCGAATCAGGATCCACACCGTTTTCTTCCAGCAGATCCAGGTTCACATCCGCCCCGGATATTCCTTCGATCGAACCCTGGATATGCGTGGCATTCAGTAGGATCTTTTCCAGTTGTTTTTCCCGCTGCTTCCAGAGTTTTTCCATGGCATCCCTTTCTTTTTGAATGGAGCCCCTCATCTGCAAAAACCCTTCCCGCATGGCCTTCCATTGTTCAAAGAATTCGGGGCTGGTAAAATAATGGTACAGCATCTGCATCTTGTCCCCTTTGTTTTCCTGGCTTTTGGCAGCCGCAAATACTTTAATGATCCCCATCCTTAAGACCTGGGCCAGGGGAAGGGCGTCAGTAAAGGAACAGATCCAGACACCATCCTTTTCGCCGAAGGCAGGCATTTCTTTTGGCATGGCCCGGGTAACGATCACAGCCACGTCCGCTTTCTGGGAACGCATATCCGCTTTCAGTTTCTCTGTCCATTCATTGGCAAATCGTTCGGTGCGTTTGCTTTCGAATATGATCTTGCCGCATTCCTGCCCAAGGCTGTTTCGGATCAATTGGATGCAATCAGCCCCGCGGATGCCCTTGCCTACCGGGCTGATCGTATCGAATGGAAATGCATTGCGCAGGAGGTCTTCCAGCAGTATTTCCTGTGTTTCCCCCTGCAATTGCACGGAGCCCTGTTCGGCCTTGCGCTTCATTTCATCCACTAATTTTTTCTGGGCTTCCATTTTCTCTTTCATCTCTTTCATCTGCAGCTGGTATTCCATTTCCCGTGCCGCCATGCGCTGCTCTTCCAGTTTTCTTATCTCAGCGGATATTCTGTCCCTTTCGGTAAGAAGCTTTTGCTGAACGGTAAGATCCAGTTCGGCTTCCCTGGTTTTCAACTCCTGCTCCTTTCGCAGGAATTCCGCCTGCTGCTGCCGCGCTTCCTTCAGTTTGATTTCAATGTCCTTGTTATTTTGTTCGGCAAGTTTCAGCTTCGATTCATAATCGGCAACAATATTCCGGCGAACGGATTCCTCCAGTTCTTTTTCCTTTCTTTTTTTCCATTCATCCGCCCTGGCATTCACTTCCCGCTGGATTTCTTCCCGGAGCGAGCTGGTCAGTTCAAAGGATTGGCCGCAATGCGGGCATTTGATCTCAGTTGCCATAAATGAAGGTTGATGGTATTACAAATGTAAACTTACGGAAACTGAAGAGGATGAAGGGTGTTGGACGTGCGATACGGGATTCGAGATTTTTGGAATTGCGGAATACCAGCTTTAACCTGAAGCTTGCAGCTTGGTCTTTCGTAAAAAAGAACCCCCGAAGTGGAAACAACGGGGGGTAAACCAAAACCAACTGCTTATGAGAAAACTATTAGTAGGAAAGAACTTATTTTATATCAATTACCTGGCTTGCAGGTTTGACTGTCTCTTGCTTCGGAAGGTTTAATGTCAGCACTCCATTGATGTACCGGGCATCGATACCGGTTGTATCAATTTTCTCGTCAATTGTAAAAGTTCTCTTAAAAGAACGGAACCTGAACTCCCGGCGGACCTGCTTTTCATTGTCATCCTTAGTTTCATTTTTCCTTTCTGCTTCGATCACCAGCAGGTTTTGATCCAGCCTAATGGTAAAATCTCCTTTTTCAAATCCGGGAACTGCCAGTTCAATGACAAAAGCCTTCTCTGTTTCTTTGACGTTTGCCGGGGCAAAACCTTTTCCTTCTGAAAAGTTAAAGTCATTTCTGAAAAAAGAGGGCAATCCGGAGAAAACACCATCCATGAAATTGCCGAGGGTCTCCTCCAGTGGTTTGAGATTCATTTTTGTGTTTGTCATGATTATTTTATTTGGGTTTGAAATATTGTTTATACAATACAGCTCAAACCCTGTACCAGCGCGCCGGCGCTGTCAAAATGTGAGTTTTTATACCGGACTCCGTCCGGGCAGGAGACATAATTTCCGAATTCAGTAAAAAATCATGACAAACCCGTTTTGATGTTTTAACAACGAACGTTTACCGCCGGATTGTTTTATTTTTGCGGCATTCATTAAAAAAGCTAACCTATGTACCCCGAAGAAATTGTTGTTCCCATGAAAGAAGAGCTCACGGATAATGGATTTTCCGAGCTCCTGACACCGGAAGAAGTGGATACCCAGCTGGCAAAGGGTGGTACCACGCTCGTGATGATCAATTCTGTCTGTGGCTGTTCGGCCGGCTCTGCCCGCCCGGGTGTGCTGATGGCCGTCGCCAATGCCGATCATAAACCGGACTTTTTGACCACCTGTTTTGCCGGTTTCGATATTGATGCTGTTAAGAAATTGCGGCTGCATTTATTGCCCTACCCTCCGTCATCCCCATCCGTGGCCCTTTTCAAAGACGGCAAGCTGGTTCATTTCATAGAACGCCACCAGATCGAAGGCCGCCCACCCCAACTGATCGCACAAAACCTGATCGCTGCATTTAAGCAATACTGTAATTAGGTAGTGGTGAGTAAGAAATAGCGAGTAGGGGAAATTAAAATTAGCTTTTGCTTTTTTCAACGCACTCCCTGCCAGGCACTCCCCGCTGACAACTCCCCATTTACCCTTCTAAGTCGTACATTCGCATTCCACCAACCAACTCCACATGTATCCTAACCTGTACTACGCTTTTAAAGACCTGTTTGGCGTTAATTGGACCTTTCTTCATTTCATTAACTCTTTCGGATTTTTTGTGGCTGTTGCCTTTATCCTGGCAGCCGTCGTGTTGACCCGGGAATTAAAACGGAAAAGCAGGCAGGGCCTTGTGACACCTACTGAAATGCAGATCACAGTAGGCAGGCCAGCCACGCCAGGAGAGCTGGCCCTGAATTTTCTGCTGGGTTTTCTGTTGGGATACAAGATCCTTGCCCTGTTTATCATGCAGCGATCAGCCACGGAAGATGCCCAGGCTTTTATCTTCTCTACGATCGGTAGTTGGCCGGCAGGTATCGGGTTGGGTTTGCTCTTTGCAGGATTGAAATGGTGGGACAAAAACAAGCATAAACTGGCCAAACCGGAGACACGTACGGTTCGCATCTGGCCGCATGACAGGGTAGGAGAGATCACCATTATTGCCCTTGTATTCGGCCTGCTGGGGGCCAAACTCTTTGACATATTCGAGAACTGGGGAGATTTCATCAAAAGACCTGGTGATTATATTTTCTCACCCCGGGGACTGACTTTTTACGGCGGGTTGATCTGTGCGGCTTTAGCGATCTGGTGGTATGCCAAAAGGCATCGGATCGGCTTTTGGCACCTCAATGATTCGGCCGCACCTGCGCTTATGATTGCCTATGCCGTCGGCCGGATCGGTTGTCAGGTTTCAGGTGACGGGGATTGGGGTATTTTCAATTCGGCATATAAGCTGGATGAAAACAATAAGATCGTTTTATCGGCACCAGGAGATTTTCAAAGGACCATGACCCAGTACAGCAGTTTTTTTCTAAGTGAAGGGTACCGGGCACCTGATGAGGTGCCGCGGGCAGGCTTTGCTAAGCCAGGCGCCCTGAAATTCCTTCCCGACTGGATATTTGCTTATGATTTTCCCCATAATGTGAATGAGCAGGGTATCAAACTACCCGATTGTAATGATAATAAATACTGCGAGCACCTTCCGGCCCCCGTTTTTCCTACCTCCTTTTATGAAACGGTGACCTGTCTCTTGTTGTTCCTGGTGATCTGGTATGCAGGGAAGAAAATGAAAATACCCGGTACAGTTTTTGGATTGTACCTCATGTTAAATGGAGTGGAACGGTTTTTTATCGAGAAAATAAGGGTAAATAACCGTATCAGTTTTCTGGGACTACATCCTACGCAGGCGGAACTGATCTCAGTATTCATGTTCCTGGCCGGCTTGGGCATCTGCATCTATTTGAGCAGAAAAGGTAAGCCCCAGGATTCAATCCAGACCTGAATTTCAGCTGGTCATTGATTTTCGGATATTTCACTCCGGATGTCAGAAAAAACATGTATTTATTCCCACCCGGTGGAAAAACAGGTAATTTTTTAGAGGAAAGGCTATGAGAAACGCACAGAAAATCGTACCTTTGCAAATGGTTGATGCCAATGTAATTAACTTACCCTTTGCAACTTTCCTTGAACAAACCGACTCTTATAATCGTTTAAATTATAATCGGGAGATATTATGAGACAGTTAAAGATTGCCACCCAGATCACTAACCGGGATTCACAGGCAGTTGAAAAGTATTTACAGGAGATTTCCAAGATTCCGATGATCACTCCGGAGGAGGAAACTACGCTGGCACAGCGGATCAAAATGTTTCACCGCAATCCTGTTGATTCCCAAAGGGCGCTGGACAAACTGGTACAGGCCAACCTTCGGTTTGTGGTATCGGTAGCAAAGCAATACCAGCACCAGGGTTTGTCATTGAGCGACCTGATCAACGAGGGAAACCTCGGGTTAATCAAGGCGGCCCAACGTTTTGATGAGACCAAGGGTTTCAAATTCATTTCATACGCCGTATGGTGGATCCGTCAATCCATCCTCCAGGCACTGGCAGAACAGGGCAGGCTGGTCCGTTTACCTCAGAATAAGATCGGTACATATAACAAGGCCAACAAGGCCTATATGGCTTTTGAACAAGAACATGAGCGGGAACCTTCTTCTGAAGAACTGGCCGAATTACTGGAGATGAGTGAAACAGAGATCAACAATATTTTCCAGAGCAATACCCGTCATACTTCACTGGATGCACCCGTACATGAAGCAGAAGATGTGGCCATGGGTGACCTGCTGGAGGGCAGCGAGGATACGGATGATGACGTCATGAAGGATTCTCTGCGCAACGAGATCCGCAGGGTACTGAAATCCCTTTCGCCCCGCGAAGCGGAGATCGTGAACGCTTATTTTGGCCTGGACGGAGAGAATGGCGTTTCCATTGAGCAGATCGGTCAGAAATACGACCTGACCAAGGAAAGGATCCGCCAGATCAAGGAAAGGGCGATCAAGCGCCTGCAGAAAGCCCGTTACAGCAATGCCCTTAAGGCATACCTCGGATAATTCAACTGTTTAACGACAGTCAACTTTTAAATTGGTGGGTTTATTATAAACAGTCCCGGCAGCAATTGTCGGGATTGTTTTTTATTGTCAGGGGTGAAATCTAAGGGATGGTAAAGATCCCTGCCTAACTTTGGAGTGGATATGAAATTTAATGGCGTCATCATTTTCCTGTTTTTACTATTCCTCTTCCCCTGCTGTGAAAAAAACATCTCCTTTAAAATAAATCATGCTGCCCCGAAACTGGTGGTGGAAGCCATTATTGAGAATAATATGCCGCCCGTGGTTTACCTCTCCACCAGCACAGACTATTTTTCACGGATCAATCCTCAGATCCTGGCGAACAGTTTTGTGCACCAGGCGGATGTCTATATCTCTAATGGGACACTGACGCATAAGCTCAAAGAATATACTGTCCCCGTTGGACCCGGATTTAATATATATTATTATTCCATCGATTCATCCAGCCTCACAACTGCATTTTTGGGCCAGTTGAATACACATTATTCCCTGCGGGTAATCAGTGGCGGAAAGGAGTATGATGCGGTAACCGACATACCACGGATCACGAGGCGGATCGATTCCCTTTACTGGCAGCCCGCACCGGCAGGAAATGATTCCAATAAAGTATCACTGATGCTAAAGGCCTATGACCCGCCCGGGTATGGCGACTATATTCGTTATTTCACCAAAAGGAACAGCGAGCCCTTCTGGCCAGGGTTCAATTCCGTGTTTGACGATCAGATCATCGACGGGACTGAATATACGGTGGAAGTGGAAAGAGGGGTGGACCGTAATGTCTCTACCACCGACGATAACCCTTTTTTCCTGAGAGGAGATACGGTCACCCTCAAACTCTGCAATATCAATAAAGCCACATTTGATTTCTGGCGCACGATGGAATTTACCTACCAGACCGCTGGTAATCCTTTTTCATCACCGGCCAAGGTACTCAGCAATATCAGCGGGGATGCCCTCGGTTATTTCGGAGGCTATGCCGCCCAGTACCGGACCATTATCATTCCCAGGTAAGGTCAGTGCGCTACTTTGATATATCCCCAGCCTTCGTGTTGTTTGGTGATGATCTCGTATATCCCGTCGGGTACCATTTGCACGCCGGGCAATAGCTGGCTGGCATCCACATTATTTCTTTTCATGGTAATGGCACAGACTTTCACCGATACATTTTTATTGGTCAGCATCTGCACGATCTTATCAGCTTGTGTGGAGTTATTCTTTAAGACAAAGCTCAATCCTTCCCCATAGATCACCACTTCCAGTTGGGCATTCGGGTTGGCACCCTCGATCAGTCCTATTTCGCGGATCACCGACTTCTGGTTCACTGTGTCGGCACTGGTCATGTCAAACACCACTTTGTAATCGGTGGTTTGGGACTTTGAGGAACAGACCAGGCACATGAGAATAATGCAACAGAAATATCTTTTCATAATTATTATTTATGCGAGGAAGTTACATCAGTTTTTTAAGCCAAAACTTTTTATGTGCTGGTAAATGTCAATTTAAGAACTGGCGATAATTGATCCTTACATACGAATGATCCCTCTTCTTTGATTAACTTTGCCAAAATTTTTAAATGGAGCAAGCGGAGAAAGTCAATTGCCTGATCATCGGTTCGGGGCCAGCCGGTTATACCGCAGCCATTTATGCGGCCAGGGCGAATTTGAAACCGGTTCTTTACCAGGGGATACAGCCGGGCGGACAATTAACGATCACCACGGACGTAGAAAATTATCCGGGTTATGCGGACGGGGTGCAGGGCCCGGACATGATGGTGCATTTTGAAAAGCAGGCTGCCCGTATGGGTACCGATATTCGTTTTGGCATCGTAACCAAAGTAGATTTTTCTGCACAGCCCTATAAAGTGCAGGTAGATGAAGAAGGATGGCTGGAAGCTAATGCGATCATTATTTCCACAGGAGCATCAGCAAAATGGCTCGGACTGGAGAGCGAAAAAAGACTGAATGGCTATGGCGTCAGTGCATGTGCTGTATGCGACGGATTCTTTTTCAGGAACAAAGAAGTGGCAATTGTAGGTGGCGGCGATACAGCCGCGGAAGAGGCGCTCTATCTTTCCAAATTGTGCACCACGGTTCATATGATCGTACGCCGCAATGAAATGAGGGCCAGCAAGATCATGCAGCAAAGGGTCCTGAATACAAAGAATATCAGGATCCACTGGAATCATGTTCCGGAGGAAGTGCTGGGCGAAAAATCAGTTTCAGGTGTCAGGATCAGGAACAGGCAGACCAATGAAGTATTGGAAATACCGGTCAGCGCCTTTTTTGTCGCGATCGGCCACCAGCCCAATTCTGAGATCTTCAAAGACTGGATCGAAATGGATGAAGGTGGCTACATTAAAACCATTCCCGGAACTGCAAAAACGAACAGGGAAGGCATATTTGCTGCGGGGGATGTCCAGGATAAGGTCTACCGCCAGGCCGTAACAGCTGCCGGCAGCGGTTGTATGGCTGCCCTCGATGCAGAAAGGTATTTAAGTGAAAAAGGCTTTCATTAAAATTGTTCTGTGGAAAACAAAATGACCATCGCGTTGAAGCGCCTTCATTTTTTTTCTCATCACGGACTTTATCCTGAAGAGAAAAAGACAGGTAATGAATTTGAAGTGAACGTTTCGGTAAGTTTTAAACCAGGCAAGGAGGCTGTCAAAACTTTAACGCAGACCGTCAATTACGAAAAACTTTATGAGCTGGTAAGCTCGGTCATGAACACCCCTCATCAATTACTGGAAACGGTGGCGACCGAGATTGCCGGTAAAATTCATGATGCCTTCCCCTTTGTTCTTTCCATCGATATTGAGATCACTAAACTTCACTTACCTATAGAAAAATTCTTAGGAACCGCATCAGCCAAATATTCAGCGAATTATTGAATTCAGG